>NZ_LXHZ01000026.1 GCF_001888055.1 Rappaport israeli | reverse complement strand
TCTTTCCGACACATTGAACAATTATGAAGGGGCTTATTACTTCGTCATCTCCGGAACGGTTAATTTTAGCCACCATATTGAATACATCACCAATGATTATGACAAAGCATTGAGTGAAGCAGGCAAGATCATTTCCCAATACATTATCAGTCTTAGCTCATATGAGTTTGCGAGACTATCTGATGGGTTAATAACCGAAGCAGAATTAAAACCGATCAGCTTTGAAAATACCCGGATAGATTATTGGGTTGAAAATGGTGGTGTAGATTCATCGTCACATTACGTTAAAATTGTCACCTTTGACAATAATCTTGGATTCAATCACGACATGCAAGAACTCATAGCTAGGTTGGAGAAATGAAATCAGGACGTGCACCTTGGGGAGAATTTCCCAATGCTATAACCAATGGCGCATTGGGAGAACTGGACAAGGAAGCTGAGTATCAGGCTGCAAAATCAGGGGACGAAAATGCAGCATGGGCGCTTGTAAGCAATATTCTGAAAGATGAAACCATTGAAGCAATGCTTAATACTTTTAAGCCTGATCAGAATACACTGCTTGTTCCGGTACTAGCTCAGGAATCTCTTGGGAAAAATAAAATTCCTTTAGCTATAGCAAGACTTCTTTCGAAACAAACCGGCTTGAATGTTTCAGACGCCATATTCCAGGTAAACCACGTTGGGCGGACAAATAAAAATGCTGATAGTAGATTAGTCTTTCAACCGGTGTTCGAGGGAAAGGTCGAGCCGTGTAAATATATTCTGATTGATGACACTCTCACGATGGGCGGCACACTTGCGGCATTACGTGGGCATATCAATAATAATGGAGGCCAAACCATCGGTATGATGGTCATGTGCGCTCAGCAACGCTCATTGCAACTTGCGCCAAGTAAAGAAATTTTGGACAATATACGCTCCAAGCATGGTAACGATATAGAAGAATATTGGAACAAGGAATTTGGTTATGGCATCAGTGAACTCACCCACTCAGAAGCAGAGCACGTTCGATCAATCCCGAATGCTCACAGCCTCAGAACTCGAATCACTCAAGCAAAATATGTGGGCGGCATCCAGTTGGATGAAGGAGCAGCCACTCCCGAAGAACAAAAAGCGATTTCGCTTGCCCGCATAACAAAGTCTCTTCAAGAGAATCATCATCCCAAAGCTATAATTAGAACAGAGAGAAGAACCGCGCCTTGTCGCGGTTTAATCGTAGCTGAGACTGATGATTTCATTATTCAACAAGTCAATGATGGCAGCCGCTATTTCCAAGCCCATAAAAAAGAAGATTTGCCCAATATTCCCAAGATTGGAGATAAGCCCACAATAACCTATAGCACCAAAGAACCATTAGCAAAGATCCGCGAGCCTAAGCGCTCCTTATCAAGGTAATTACCCAGTCCGGAAACGGCAAACTAGAATGGAATCGAAAAAATCACACAATCCAAAGTCAGACACGCCTTTGCCGCCACTGATGTTAACTCCATCCGAAATCGAATCGCTCAGGCAAGACTTGCAGCAGGCGTCCAAATGGATGCGCCAGCAGCTGATCGAGGAAGAGCAGAACCTATCAAAGAAGAATTTAAGCCGGTAATACTGGATTATCAGTGTTTGAGAGACTGCTTTTTGTTTTGACCAATATCAACACCAAGTGTGTTTGCTTGGCGAGCCATATAAAGCTTTTGTGCGGTGCTAATCATTGATTTACGTGCATCAATAATCTTTTTCTCGTCGTCATCTAGGCGCGACTTGTCCATATTCACCAAGCGCGCAAAATGGCTTTTGAAGCTTTGGCGTGCTTCGTCCAAGGGCAAACCCCTTTGGCGATTTTTAGGTAATGTGCGCTTCATCTACAACTGACGAATTTTCACAAATGAACGTAGTAGAACAAAAAGGGACAAAAGAGCAAATTTTTATTAAAAACACCCATGAGATTAGATGGTTTGAAAGCATTTCTAATACTCTGATGTATCTAAAATTACCAGAAACCGCCACACAACCAATGATTGCTTATGTAACACTTAGCAATGCAGATAGTAATCCTATTGAACCGCTACAGTGGATTAAAGTTGAAGAGGCATGGTTTATACAACAGCCTTCTAATAATCCTGCCTCAACATGGTCAGCTTATCAAACCCAGCAAGAAGCAAAAGAGGCATTATCTCCTCCCTTTAACTCAATCTACCGCTTTCAAGAGATTACACTAGAGCGCTTAACTCAGCCCTGATAATATCCAATCATTGACGCTTAATTTACTGCAAACGCTTTTTAGAAGGTTTTCTAAAATTACGTTCACTTTAATTTTATATGCTCTTTGCTTATGAAATTTTTCAGATTTGGTATGATGCCAAACTTTTATTATTAGCATTCATCTAATACCAAGCCTCAAAACTTCTATCGCGTAATTTGAGTACAGCGCAATAAATCTCATAGCGCTAAAGAGGTTTGGCAAAATAGCCTGCATTTATCCATATCTACTTTAGGAGTAAATCCATGATTGATTCAGCCCTTTTTAAACAAAGCATGAGCCTATTTGCTAGCGGTATTACCGTTATTACTTGGCAAGGTGATAACCCTATCGATGGCATTACCGTAAGCGCCTTTGCTTCTCTCTCACTTAATCCGCCCTTAGTATTATTTTGTATTGACCGAAACGCCTACGCCTATCCGCTAATGTGTGAGCAAAGCCACTTTGGCGTTAATATTCTTTCTGATAAGCAAAAAGATCTTGCCTACCAATTTGCAGGAGCAAATCGCCAAGGATTGGAATCTTTCATCAATCGCGACAATCCTCACAATATCCCCACGCTAAATAGTACTTTAGTCAGCTTAACTGTGCGCGTCCGCGACCGCATTACCCAAGGCGACCACGATATTTTCATTGCAGAAGTACAAACCAGCCATCTTAATCGCGAATTAAAGCCCCTGCTCTATCATCAAAGCCAACTTTTTAGCTTAAACGATTAATCCATGCCCTACTGTCAATATATCGCACGCGCCAACAACGCTAATTTAAATGATTATCTTCCTTATGGATAAGACAAGAACCCATAGGGCTGATTCAAAAAACAAATATCCCACGCCTACAACACTATGGTTTAGCGCTTGAAAGGACTGCGCAAGGCGTTATCTGGCATGATTTACAAGATTTCACAGCCAATAGCCAGCAGCTGCATCAAATATTTAGTCGCATGGCGCAAGATGGGCATCTTGCTGGATGGCGTGATGAACCTTTTGCCCTAGCGCAACATCTTCACGCCCCTCCTCACGCCCTTATTGAACGTGCCGCGCTCCCCTATCTTGGCATCTGTGGATATGGTATTCATTTAAACGGACTGACCCTGCGCAATGGTAAAATTCATATGTGGCTTGGTAAACGAGCCGCCAATAAAAGCACCCACCCCAACCAACTTGACCAAATTGCTGCAGGCGGTCTTCCTTATGGAATATCCGTATTTGATAATTTACTCAAAGAAAGCCAAGAAGAAGCAGGGATACCAGCTACTCTAGCGCAACAAGCCAAAGCTGTGAGCATCGTGAGTTATCTTCATCAAACTGATATTGGCATTCGCGCTGATATCACCTTTAACTACGACCTTTGGCTACCTGAAGCATTCACCCCACAAAATCAAGATGGCGAAGTCGCAGAATTTCTCTGCCTGCCTATTGAGGAGATTATTGAGATTTTGCATAAACCAGAGCGCATAAAATTCAATGCCGCACTAGTAATTATTGATTCTCTAGTGCGACTGGGTTACTTAAGCGCCAAACATCCTGATTATCAATATATTTGCAGCAACCTTAATCCGCGCGATAATCTTCTAAACGCTTGGATTGCTACATTTAACTAAAGCGCGTATTCTCATCATAAAAATAGCACAACACGCACTTTAATTAAGAAAGCAACCTAACTGTGTACTTATTATGCCATTAACTGTGGCAACACCTGTGCTAACCATTGCTCCAAGCGCTCAGAGGTTTTTTCTGGTTCACTATCCTCATCTAAAGCCAAACCAATAAAATGCTGACCTTGCAATGCCTTAGAAGATTCAAAGTTATACCCTTCAATAGACCACTGTCCAATAAAGGATGCACCTTGTGCGCGCAACTGGTCAGCTAACATCCCCATAGCGTCTAAATAATATTCTGGATAACCCACTTGGTCGCCCAAGCCAAACATCGCAATCACCTTTCCCTTTAAATCTGCATTAGAAATTTGCTCTACTACAATTTCCCAATCATCTTGATACTCGCCATAGTTCCAAGTTGGTATCCCCAAAATCAAACGATTATAGGCAAACATATCATTTGGGTTATCTAAATCAATAATATTGATAGGGGTTAGGGTAATGCCGTGTTTTTCCTGCGCAATGCGCTCAATGCTAAACGCCACATCTTCCGTCATCCCTGTGGTGCTACCATAAAATAATCCAATCTCTTGATTCATCTCTTTTCCCTTATCTTCAAATATAAATAGAGCCATTATAAAGCCTTAAGGCTTAAAGCTAAGCCACTAAAGACCTTGAATTTTTCTCGCGCAAGCTAAAGTATTTTTCAACAAACAAGCAATCGTCATTGGACCAATACCGCCAGGGACAGGAGTAATTGCCGCCACCTTTTCCCGAGCGCTGATAAAATCCACATCCCCAACCAGCTTTGTTTGCCCATCTTCATCCGTAATGCGGTTAATCCCTACATCAAGCACCACAGCATCTGCTTTTAACCACTCACCACGAATAAAATTCGCTTGTCCAACCGCTGCCACTACAATATCCGCCTGAGCTAATAGCGCTGGCAAATCTGCTGTTTTTGAATGCGCGATACAAACCGTCGCATTCATTTGCAGCAATAGCGCCGCCATCGGTTTACCTACAATATTACTACGCCCAACCACCACCGCCTGCTTACCTGACAAATCGCCAAAATAATCTTTTAAAATCAAAGAACATCCTAATGGCGTACAAGGAATAGAAACAGGATTCCCCGACCATAGACGTCCTATATTGACAGGATGAAACCCATCAACATCTTTTTCAGGAGCAATATGATTTAACACCTTATCGCTGTCTATATGCTCAGGCAGTGGCAATTGCACCAAAATCCCATGCACCGCCTCATCATTATTAAGCGCACTAATCTTATCAAGCAACGCCTGCTCACTAACCGCTGCATCCAAGCGAAACTCTAAACTCTCAAATCCCGCCTCAACCGCTTTTTTGCCCTTATTGCGCACATAAACCTGACTGGCGGCATCCTCTCCTACCAAAATCACAGCCAAAGCAGGCTTAACCCCTGATTGCGCGTGAAATTTAGCCACTTCAACGCGTAACGCTTCTACAATCTTTTGCGCAAATGCTTTCCCATCAATACTCTTTGCTGTCATTTGTCCTCCCAAAATCCCGTCATGGTAAATACGCCATCTGCGTAAGCCCCAAGGTTTCCTCAAGCCCAAACATCAAATTCATACATTGCACCGCCTGACCAGCAGCACCCTTAAGCAAATTATCCTCCACCACAGACACCACCGCCAAAGCCTGATTTTGCGATTGATGAACCGCCATGCGCACAAAATTACTCCCTCGCACTGTGCGCGTTTGCGGATGCGAACCTAACGGCATTACATCTACAAAATACTCCGATTGATAGCACTGCTCATATAACAACTGCAATCTCTCAAGCGATAGCGCCTCTAACAATGGTGCATAAAGCGTCGCCTCAATTCCACGAATCATCGGCAACAAATGCGGTACAAACGTACAACTCACCGCCTGTTTAGCCAAAAGCGACAGTTGTTGCTCAATTTCAGGTTGATGGCGATGCCCTGTGAGCGCATAAGCCTTGAAATTATCGCTTACCTCACTAAACAAATTCGCCACCTTAGCCTCACGTCCTGCGCCAGAGACTCCAGATTTCACATCTGCAATCAAGCGCCCAGTCTCTACCAACCCAGCCTCAAGCAACGGTTTAAACCCCAGCTGTACTGCTGTTGGATAACAACCAGCAGCTGCTACCAAACGCGCATGCTTAATCGCCTCACGATTAAGCTCAGGCAAACCATAGACCGCCTCAGCCAACCACTCCTGTGCCACATGTTCTACGCCATACCACTTAGTGAAAAGCTCAGCTTTTTTAAGGCGAAAATCAGCAGATAAATCAATAACCTTCACCCCATTTTCAAGCAAAAAAGGCGCTTGTTGCATACAAACCACGTGTGGCGTTGCAAAAAACACCACCTCACATTGCAATAATGCCTGTGTGTCATAATCGCTAAAGCGCAACGCACAGCGCCCCCGCAAATTTTCAAAGTAATCACTCACAGCAACCCCAACCTCTTTGCGCGAGCCCACCCAAACCACCTCTACCGCTTCATGCAAGCTTAAAAGACGCAACAACTCTGCGCCTGTATAGCCCGTTGCACCAACGATTCCCACCTTAATCGTCATAGTTTTAAGCCTCTAACGCCGCAGAAATCTTCTTGGCAATATCTTGCAATTGCTCCAGCGCTACGGATTGATCACCATGCGCCTCCAAATCCTGCTCATGCCACATCGGTATTAAATGCATATGATAGTGAAACACACTTTGCCCAGCTGCCTCTCCATTAAACTGCATCACACGAATTCCATCGGCACTGAGTGCCTGCATCTGCGCCTTAGCAAGACGTTGACTGAATTCAATAATATGCGCCAAAGTTTTTACTGGCATCGTAAATAAATCACGCTCAGCTTGTTTTGGAATAATCAGCGCATGCCCGCGTGATTGAGGAAAAGCATCCATAAATACATAAATCAGCTCATCTTCATAAATTTTTGCGCTTTCAATATCGCCGTCCAAAATCTTTTGAAAAATCGTCATAACTCAACCCTAAATTAACAAATCATCTTCATGACCACCCGAGGCCAAATGCGCCTTAAACCAATCAGGTTTGCGCCCAAAGCCACTCCACTCCTCAGCAGGATTATTCGGATTACGGTATTTCGCAGGTTTTGGTAATTTAGTTTTGCGCTTTGATTTTCCTTGGGTAAAAGATAATTCCGACGCATCGCCTAATTGCAATAACTTGCGTTGCGCTTCTGCAATAATTAAATCCACGCGTTTTTGGCGCAACTGCTCAATTTCCTCTAACAGTGCGGTAAATTGTGCATCATTAAGCGCTTCAATTTGTTTTAAAATCCCTTCCATTATTAGCTCCTTATTTAAAAATAAAATTAAAAATATCACCATCTATCAAAAAGGGCGTGGTTGTGCGTCCTGCACTACCGCCCAATCACTTTGCCACATCAACGCAGCAAATCCCATTAATAACACACCCCCAATAAGCGCCAAATAGCGCACCGCCTTTGGCAATCTCAGCGGTTGCAATACATTTTGTTTGGCATAAGTTAACAACAGCGCCATCAGCGCAATCGCACACGCCGTCCCACACGCCATCATCATCACCGTCGCCACACCAACCCAAGCCATCCCCCAACTCCATGCCACAGCCAAAGTCAGAACCGCGCCACTGCAAGGACGCAATCCAATACTTAACAACGCCAACACACGCGCTACCTGCCCATCGCGTCCCTCATTATCTACATCAATATGCGCGCAATGATGATGCCCACAGCCACAACCATGCGCCCGTCCAAAAAGTACGCGCCCCTGCCGCCACACAATCCATGCTCCTAACACCATCACCATGCATACGCCAAGCGATTTAACCACAGCACCTGCGCCACACTATCTTTAATCCACCATCCCAACAGCGCAAACTCACCCCCACCCAAACAATCGCACTTACGCCCTGCAACAGCGCCCCGCCCACACTTAGAATTAACGTTGAGCGATACTGCTGCGGTTGCGTTAGGACAAAAGTACCAATCACCGCCTTACCATGCCCAGGGCCTATGGCGTGCAATAAACCATATAAAAATCCTGCTCCCAACACTCCCAACCATGCCTGCCAAGGCGCAGAATCCTCACGCAATGCACTAACCGCATCAGTGAGTGCGCGTTGCCATTGAATCTGCCAATGTTGCATCTTTAAAAGCCAAAGCCCAATCTCCAAGCGCCCTAACTCATATAACCCCACCCAAAGCGCCAAACCGATTCCGAGCGCAAGTAGTGCATATTTCATCTGAGTATGGTTTATCAACAAACGATTCACATCTTCTCCCTAAGAACAATCTAGCCGCGCCGTATCAGCAAACACCGCGCCCAAATTCTCTGCCCCGCGCGCATTAATATCTAACATCGACGCCTGCAAAAAATCCGCCTCTGTTGGATTGGCTTGCTCAATGAGCATCTGACAGCCATTTCTCCACTGATGGCTCTGTTGCTCGTCATAAAGCATCGCCACCCAATAAGTTGGCTCATAAATTTGATAGACTAACGCCTGACTCGGCGCTTCGACCTTTAGCGTAAAACTCAACCACAAATCCCCCCTCTCATCGACCTCTAGGGCAAAATCCTCTACCGCATCAGCAAACAAATCCTCAGGAAAAGTATAAAAATTCTGTCCTTGTAAGCGTGTTTGCATTTCATCGCTGACCTCGGCAAAAGCCTGTTTTTGCGCCTCGTAGCCTGACAATTTCAACACAGGCTCTAAAATGGATTGAGCCGAAAAAGGCGTAAACAACCAGCGCTCTTTTAACGCTACAATCTCACGCCCCTCATTCACCACAGGCTCAACGCTTAGCATCACATAATCATGCGGATGCGCCCATGCTCGCACTGTAAAAAAAACTATAAAGAACAAGCAAATCCTAACCACCATTGCGCGCTCTATCGACCAAACCCATCATTTTATAAACAACCTCTGCTGCCGTGTAATCATAGACATGAAAGCCATCAATTGGCGCGAACTCCACCACATCCATGCCCACCACCTCACGTTGGCGCGTTACCGCCTCCAACAAATCAATCAACTGCCAAAACGATAATCCCCCTGGAACAGGCGTTCCCGTTGCAGGCATAATAGCGCCATCCAAACCATCCACATCCACCGTGATATAAACCTTTTTGGGGAAATTTTCAGGCAATTGGAAATCATGCACAGGTTGCACCTTACAAATTTGACGCGCATCTAAATAATGAATGCGTTCAGGGTGCGCATCGCGTACCGCCTGCTCTTCTACACTCATAGCCCGCACCCCCAGCTGAAATAAATGCATTCCAGCATCTACCAAGCGCTTCATAACACTAGCATGACTCCACGGACTGCTTCATAGCTATCGCGCAAATCCGCGTGTGCATCAAACTGAATAATTCCCAATGGCTCATCAGCATAAACATCCGCCACACCCATCACCGCGCCATAGCTCACCGTATGCTCACCGCCTAGCACAATGGGCAACTGTCCACGCCCAGCAATCTGCGCATTAAGCGTCCGTATTCTTGCCAATACCGCCTCTGCCTCCCCCTGACAATCAAGCGCTGCATGCGTATAAATGCCACTTTTACAAGGTTCACTGATTCCATCGGTCGTCTCTAATTGCTGTGAGGCATCAATAATGCCTTGTGGTCCTTTATTCGTCCCACCGCCATAGCTCACAGAGCGCTCATAAGGCACAGGAATAACATGGAAAAATGCTTCTTTCTCCTCAGGTTGCGTAATTTCTGAGCCTAAAAAAATCTCATTCATTTTCATTCTCCAAATCCAAATTAAAGGCAAAATCGCGTTGGTAATTTGGCGCTGAAGCCTGATTAACCACACGACTATATCCTCGTTGATTGCTTATAAAACGACATCCAGCATCGCTTAGCATAATGTTGTCGTGGCTATGTCCATAAATCCACGTATCGGCTTGCGCGTACAACTTAGGCAAATGGCTTGTCCAATACGCACTGCGCACCAAACCATCTTTTGCCAAACGATGTTTCTGTGCAACCAATAAAGCGCTGGGCAAAAAATGACTCACTACCAATTTATGCCGCGCAAGCATTTTGAGCGCCTTTTCTAAAAATAGCACTGAACGCTGATGTTCAGCCTGCATGGCATCTACATCAAATAACCCTTGCTGATAGCCAATAAATCTAAAATCTGGCAAGGTCATTTGCGCCCAAGATTTAGAAATTTCAGGCTCACCCGCCAAGGCAAAATCCGACCACAACACACTGCCAATAATTAACACATCGTTAAAATATAAAAACTCATCATCTAACATCTGCACCTGAAAACGTGCGCAAATCTCACGATACATCACCTTGGCGGCAAAAAATTCATGCGTATAAAACTCATGATTACCCAGTATAAAAATCACTGGCAATTTAGGCGCTTGTTCTCTTAAAGTAGTAAAAAAAACCTCCAGCGAGCGCGCATCGCCAATATCGCCTGCCAAAATCAATAAATCCACTGCCGATAGCCCATCTAGCGTGCATTGGCTTACCTCAGTATGCAAATCGCTGTGCACTGCAATGCGCATGACTAATCCTTATGACAACCGCATTTTAAAATCTTCATAACCAAATTCACGCACCACCTTCAGTGCACCAGTTGCGCTGTTATATGCAACAATGCTTGGCAGTTTTACGCCATTAAACGTGGTTGTTTTGACCATCGTATAATGCGCCATATCTAAAAACACCAAACGCTCCCCCACCTCAAGAGGTTGGGCAAAACTATAATCCCCTATCACATCTCCAGCCAAACACGTCAAACCACCAATGCGATAAGTATAAGCTTTCTCACCTGCTTGCCCAGCATGTAACAATTCAGCACGATAAGGCATTTCTAAAACATCTGGTAAATGCGCCGTACACGAGCCATCAACAATTGCAATTGGCATCCCATTTTCCACAATATCCAATACCCGCGTTACATAAACCCCAGTGCCTAACGCGATTGCCTCACCAGGCTCAATAATAACCTCTACTTGCCAACGCTTAGCAAAATCACGAATCAACTTAATTAATGCCTCTACTTGATAGCCTTTGCGCGTAATATGATGCCCACCGCCAAAATTTACCCATCTCATCTGTGGCAAAATATCTCCAAACTGGCGCTCAATTGCCGCTAACGTCCGCTTCAGCGGTTCGACATCCTGCTCACATAAATTATGAAAATGCAGCCCACTAATGCCTTCTAGCGCCTGCGTCTTAAATTGCTCACGCACAATGCCTAACCGCGAAAAAGGCGAACTAGGGTCATAAATTGCCACCGCTCCCTCAGAATGTTGTGGATTAACCCGCAGTCCAATTTCTAAATGCGGATTTTGTGCTTTAGCCTGATTAATCTCAGCCTTAAAACGCTCAAATTGCGAAAAAGAATTAAAAATAACGTGATCAGATAGCGCCAGCACCTGCTCTATATCCTCAGGTGGAAAAGCGGCAGAAAACGTATGCACCTCACCGCCAAAATATTCACGCCCCAAACTCGCCTCATGCAATCCACTTGCACACACCCCAGATAAATAACGGTCAATCAAAGGCGCAAAATGAAACATTGCAAATCCTTTTAATGCCAGCAATACCCTTGCGCCACTTTCATGCTGCATCCGATTTAATAATTGCAAATTGCGCTCTAATAGCCCCTCATCCACCACATAACAAGGCGTTGGTAGACGGGATAAATCTAATTTAGAAAAAATCTCCTGCATGCTCTTCCCCTAATAAAAATAGGCGGTAGATACATCTGCTCTACCGCCTCTATCGTTATAAAGAAACATTATCCAATTCAACAACCTGCCATGGCAATCCATATTGCGCCAATGCCTCTAAAAATGGGTCAGGGTCAAACTGTTCCATGTTAAATACGCCCTGCTCACGCCATTTATTTTCCAGCATCATTTTTGCCCCAATCATTGCTGGCACACCAGTCGTATATGAAATTGCTTGTGAACCCACCTCAGCAAAAGCCTCTTCGTGGTCGCAAATATTGTAGATATAAAATACCTTCTCAACCCCATCTTTTATGCCTTTAGCCACACAACCAATACACGTTTTTCCTTTAGTGCGCGCACCTAATGAGGCAGGGTCGGGTAATAATGCCTTTAAAAATTGAATAGGAATAATCTCTTTGCCTTCAAATTCAACCGGCTCAATACTCGTCATGCCTACATTTTCTAACACCTTCAGATGATTTAAATAATTATCTGAAAAAGTCATCCAAAAACGCGCGCGCTTAATCTCAGGAAAATGTTTAACCAAAGATTCTAATTCCTCGTGATACATCATATAAATATTTTTTTCACCAATGCCGGCTGGAAAGTCAAATACACGCTTTTGTGCTAATGCTGGAGTTGTTTGCCAATCGCCTTCCTCCCAATGTTTTGCCTGAGCTGTAATTTCACGAATATTAATTTCAGGATTAAAATTTGTAGCAAATGGCAATCCATGGTCGCCTGCATTAGCATCAATAATATCTAATTCATGAATTTCATCTAAACAATGTTTTTTTAAATAAGCGGTAAATACATTCGTTACCCCTGGGTCAAAACCACTACCCAATAGCGCCATAATTCCTGCTTCTTTAAAACGCTCTTGATAAGCCCACTGCCATTTATATTCAAACTTTGCTTGCTCTGGTGGTTCATAATTTGCCGTATCTAAATAATCAACATTTGTTTGCAAACAAGCATCCATAATATTTAAATCTTGATAAGGCAAAGCAATATTCATGACCAAATCAGGTTTATATTTGCGGATTAATTCTATTGTTTCACCAACATTATCCGCATCGACTTGAGCGGTATTAATCTCTACGTCATATTTATCTTTAACTGCTTTTGCAATTTGCACGCATTTACTGACCGTGCGACTAGCAAGAGTAATTTGCGTAAATACTTCTTTTGCTTGCGCACATTTATGCGCCACCACATTAGCCACACCACCTGCCCCAATAATTAAAACATGTGCCATATTATTCTCCTAAATAAATAATGGGTTTAATTGTGCTTTTATTCAAATTTTATTGCTCATAATAAGTATAACCGCGCAAACCCGCATCAAACTGATTTACCAAATGCTGACGCTCTGAAGCGCTAATTGTGCCATTACGTACCGCTTGCTCAGCAGTTTGGCGAAATTGTGCTAAAAGATTTTGCGGTTGATATTCCACATAACTCAAAACATCTGCCACACTATCGCCTTCAACCTCACGCACATAATCCACACTGCCATCCTCATTAATATAAATCGACACCACATGAGTATCGCCTAATAAATTATGCAAATCTCCCAAGGTTTCTTGATAAGCGCCTACTAAAAACACCCCCAAATAATAGTCTTCATTGTCTAAAATCTCATGTAATGGCAATACGCGTGATTCATCATTTTTCTGTGCAAAACGGTCAATTTTCCCATCGCTATCACAAGTAAGGTCAGCAATAATGGCATTTCGATTCGGGCGCTCATTATGGCGATGCAAAGGCACAAGCGGAAACACTTGGTCAATAGCCCATGCATCTGGTAAAGATTGAAACACGCTAAAATTAGCGTAATAAATATCAGACAGCATTTTTTCAAGCATTTCAGGCTCTGAAATCGCATCGGGATACTCTTGTACAATCGTGCGCACCGCCGCCATAATCACCATAAAAATCTGCTCAACTTTTGAACGAATTCTTAGCGGTATCTGCCCTCGCATAAACGCATCACGCGCCTCATCACGATAATACACCGCATCGTTAAAACACTCTTGCGCTGTTTTTGGGGAAAGCGCCTCATAGGTATAGCGTAATTCGCGCAAAATATTGTGGTCTTCATCACCTTCCATTTTCGGCAAAGTGGCATCAGAAAACCCAGTAACATCCAAAATATTAAATAACAGCATTGAAGAATAAGCCACAGTTGCACGCCCTGATTCAGTGACAATTGTCGGATGCTCAATGCCCTCCTCATCTAATACGCTTTGGATGGTCTCTACCACATCCACACAATATTCTTGCAAGCCATAGTTGCGGCTATGAATACTGCTAGAGCGCGTCCCTTCATAATCAACCGCCAAACCACCGCCTAAGTCTAAATATTGCATTGGCGCGCCTTCTCCCACCAATTCTGCATAATAACGGCAAGCCTCGCGCACCCCAGTACGAATATCACGAATATTAGGAATCTGCGAACCCAAGTGATAATGCAAAAACTGCAAACAATGCAACATATTAGCTTCTTTTAAACCATCAACCACATCCACCAACTGCTTTGCATTCAAGCCAAACACCGAACGGTCGCCACTGGTTGAATTCCAATGCCCAGAAACATGAGAAAACAACTTGGTGCGCACACCAATCAACGGCTCAATGCCTAACGCTTTCGAACTCTCAAGAATAATCGGCAACTCAGATGGCGTTTCAATCACAAACACCACCTTAAAACCTAAGCGCAACATGCCAAGCCCCAACTCAACAAACTCACGGTCTTTATAACCATTGCACACAATCAAAGGACCAGGGGTTTGTAACATCGACAAGGCAATCATCAACTCCGCCTTAGAACCTGCTTCTAAACCATGTTGATACGGCTTACCAAATCGCACCACATCCTCAATTACAGAAGCTTGCTGATTCACCTTAATGGGAAAAACACCGCGATATTGCCCACGGTAGCCTGAATCCTCAATAGCTTTTGCAAAAGTCTCATTAATTAAAGAAATTTGGCGCTCTAATAAATTTTGCACCCGCAGCAGCACAGGCAACGCCTTACCGCGCATATCCATACCATGAATTAAATCTACAATCGCCACCTCAACTGTACGCTTATCCTGCGTGTCAATGCTAACAACTAATTTTCCTTCTTCATTTAGCTTAAAAAAACCAGCCCCCCAACCTGATACACGATATAACTCATCTGCATCTGCAATTGACCAATTGTCTTTATTCAATGTTGCTTTCCTTTTTAATAAAAATAAACACAAGGCAAAACGCCCAAACCATAAAAATCACACAACTCAAGAGACATTATACCTATTTGTAGCGCGCGGTATTTTAACAACTCCCACTATAATTGCGACAACTTATTATTAAGATTAATTAGAATTTTCCAAACAATCGATTTGCGCTTGAATTAACTTTGCAATTGTAATTAATGGGTCATCCCCTGAAAAATCGCGCATTTGTTTGTAAAACACTTCCTGATGAGCAATAAAAAAATCCACCGCCTGCTCTAAATAAATCCCCAAAATTCCTGCTAAATACGCCTCATCAAAACGCGCAATATCGGCTAAAGTTTTTTGCGTAAAAATAGGTGTTGCGCCTGATAATTCACCCTCAGCAATAATTGTGAGCAAAACATAACGCGTTAAATCCTCACCTGTTTTGCTATCAATAATATTAATTTGCTCCCCTGCACGAATTAGCGCTTTAATATCATCATTACTAACATAACAACTTGCACTGGTATCATATAAACGCCGATTAGGGTATTTTTTTATCAGTCGCGCCTGTGACATTAAAACCAAAACCTCTTTTTCTCTAATCTCTTTGATTCAAACTCACCTCCAACTGCCTGACAATGGGTTTGAATCATACTCTCATTTGTAAGCGCTTGCTGACATTGTCCAGACACGCAGGCAATTTCGCGACAATTACCCTTAGATAAATTATGCGTTTGATTATTTACCCCACAGCCAACCAATACCATTGCCATACTTATTAATACCAATCTTTTTCCCATCTCATTCCTCTTTTGCTAAGTTAAATTCATATTAGGATTTATTTCCCAACGCTTTAGACAGTAATTCCTGAAAATCCTGATGGTCTCTTATCTGCCAACACTCTTTAGCATTAACCACCACACCATAGCGCTGTGCTAATTGCAAATAGCGCGCACGCCGATGCGCCATCATTTTTGGCATAACAAATCGAATAAAATCATCGCTATCAAATTCATCAGCTTTTTGTTGATGGCGTTGCGCATAATCTTTTATCATTTCATCTAAAAAATCAGGATGATAACAAATTGGCTTAGGATAATTTAAAGCGCGGGTAAGCAACTCCTGCTGTAATTCCTCTTCAGCATGAATATAGACAATTAAAGTATTGGCTTGAAGCATCGCAAACAGTGCAGATTCATCTAATTCCCCCACGCTACCACCTGCATCATTCATAAAATAGTCGTATCCTAACCGTTGCGCACGCTCAATAAACAAAGGCACATCCAACATCGCATTTAATTCAGCACGACGAAACAACTGCTGACGTGCGCGAAAGACTCGCTCACTATATCCTGTTTGCCCTAACTTGCCGATAAATTGAGAAACAACCGCTAAATTATCAATACTGACTTGAGCTTTCAACGCGACAGCCTGAGCGCGATAAAGTTCTGCCAAACTCGTGTCCATTTGCGAACATGCTTGATTTAAGCAATCCATCAACCATTCTTGTATAGGCATTGCCAAATACGTCGTTGCAATTCGATAATCCCCCGAGTAATGATACCAACCCTCGCGCGAAAGCAACGCACTTAAAGTAGTTTTCCCTACCCCAGAAGTCCCTAATAACGTTACCCGCTTAATTGCCATATCACCCTCTACTAGACTAAACAACAACACAAAAACGCGCTATTTTATACCAATTACAGACAAGTATTTACGTTAAATAACAAAAGCGCTTTATCTAAATTCTATCTTTGTAGATTGGCAATGTTTGGGTATACTAGCACGCTATTTTCAATATGCCTTCAATACTATGAAATCTTTTTCCCCCGTTCTCACTTTATCTGCGGCATTGATTATTGCCTTTACCATTATTGGATTTTTCTTCCCTACCGCCTTTGGCAACATTGCTGCCAGCACCTATGATTGGGTTGCAAGCACATTTGGCTGGGTATTTATGCTATCGGTATTCGTATTTGATGTCTTTTTAATTGCGATTATCTTTACACGCTACGGCAAACTCAAACTCGGGCGCTTTGATGAAGAACCAGAATTTGACACCATCTCATGGATTGGCATGTTATTTTCAGGAGGTCTTGGCGTGGGGATTGTTTTTTGGGGCGTCGCTGAACCAATGACCCATTATCTAAACCCACCCATGGTTGGCATTGAGCCTCAATCTATAGAAAGCGCGCGCCTTGCTATGGGCTATACCTTTTTCCATTGGGGCGTTTCCCAGTGGTCAATTTTTGCCATTGCAGGTTTAATTATCGGTCTGTTTCAATTTCGCATGAAACAAGATGGCTTGATATCCACTTCGCTCGAATCTGTTTTTGGTAAAGACTATGGCGCTAAAAAAAGATATTTTATTGATATTTTAGCTATTTTCGCCACAGTTGTCGGAATTGCCATTTCACTAGGATTAGGCGTTTTGCAAATTAATGGTGGTTTATCACAAGTGTTTGGACTCCCTAAAAATACTTTGGTTGAAATCATCATCACCATTGTGCTGGCTATTATTTTTATGATTTCTGCAACCACTGGCTTGCATCGTGGCGTCAAATTTCTCTCTAATCTAAATATCTTTATCGCCTTTGGATTGACCGTTTTTGTCGTTATTCTTGGACCAACCACAGTTATCTTCAAAGCATTTGTAACAGGCATTGGAGACTACCTCAGCCACTTTATCGAATACAGCCTACGTCTAGACCCATACCAAATCAAACAAAACTGGGTTGAAAAATGGACCGTATTTTATTGGGCATGGGTTATTTCTTGGAGTCCTTTTATTGGCGCTTTCATCGCACGTATCTCGCGCGGGCGTACCATTAGAGAGTTTGTTATAGGCGTATTGATTGTCCCGCCAATGATTTCTTTTATTTGGATTGCAGCTTTTGGCGGCAGCGCCATCTTCATGGATTTATATGAAAGTGGACAAATCGCACAAATTGTTGCTCAAGATAACACCCAAGCGATGTATGCATTTTTGCATGCTTTACCTATACCGCTAATCACCTCAACAGCAACTATCATTTTAATTGCAACATTTTTGATTACCTCTGCCGATTCCGCCACCTATATTTTGGCGAGCATGAGCAGTGGTGGGTCGTTACAACCTAAATTTAAAATCAAAATGTTTTGGGGCGTATTGCTTGCTTTAATTTCTTTGGCTCTATTGGCTTCCGGCGGACTCAAAAGCTTACAATCTGCCGCGATTGTTGCAGGGCTACCTTTCACCATCATCCTAATCATCATGCTTATGGCGATTATCAAGGTGTTAAAATTTGAAGCAGATATGGTTATTCCAATTCAAATGCCCACACAGCGCCCAAATCAAGATGAAGTGGATAAAATTGCTGCCGAGCTACTCAAACAGCAACAAGAGAAAAACTCTAATTAAACCCATAGAAAAGATGAGCTGGTAACCTCCAGCTCATCTTAATTTTAAAATGTCTATTTATACCCAAACCTATACCTCCCCTGTGGGCGAACTTCTATTAGGGGAATATAACTATCAGCTTTGTTTATGTGATTGGCACAATCGCCCTAAGCATAACGCCTTTATCAAGCGTTTAAGCGAGCGCGCACAGCAAAGCATCATTAATCAAGATACCCTGCTCTTACAACATGTCAGATAGCAATTAGAGGAATATTTTACTGGCAAACGTCATAAATTCATTTTACCTATACGCCCTATCGGCACAGCTTTTCAACAGCAAGTCTGGCAAGCGCTACGCCATATTGACTACGGGAAAACCAGTTATTATCAGCAAATTGCCTATAATATTGAGCGCCCCAATGCAATTCGTGCTGTTGCCAATGCTATTGCTGCCAATCCGCTTGCCATCATTATTCCTTGTCATCGCATCATTGCTAAAAATGGACAGCTGCAAGGTTTTGCTGGCGGAATAAATACCAAAGAGCAACTCCTAAATCTTGAGCAACAATACTGCGCCTCTTAAATCGTTGCTTTTATCTCCATAAAAAAACCCCTAAAACAAATATTGCCTTAGGGGTACAAGCATAATCAACAACTTTTTATTCTAAACAACTTACAATATAGCTTTTTAACTGCGCTACATCTGCCTCCATCACCTCACAAAAACGCTCCTGCGCTTCGATATCTGCAAAACGCGATGGACGCTCAGGTTCACGCCCAACCGCCTCTCTCACCGTCTCAGCAAATTTAGCTGGTAGCGCCGTTTCCAAACAAACCATTTTATTAGCCTGCGCTCCTATTTGAGATTGACGCGCTTGATACTCACGCGCAACAAATACACCATCTGCGGTATGCGGGTCAATCAAACGCCCATATTTTGCATCAATTTCAGCAATCGTTTGTATACGATTTGCATGCGTTGAACGTCCTGCAATAAAATCTGAATCCTCCACCTTTTGCGCAAAGATGGCTCTAAACTAAATTCGCCTTTTTGCTGTAACTCTTGCCACCAAGCGCTCACCTGCTTACCCTCTTTATCGGCTAAGTAATACATATAGCGCTCAAAATTCGATGCTTTACCAATATCCATAGATGGACTGGACGTCTTTGCCACCTGCGCACTCGGACGCACGCGATAAGTTTTTGTGGTAAAAAATTCATACAACACATCATTTTCATTACAAGCGACCAAAAGTTTACCAATAGGCAAACCCATCAACTTTGCCACATAACCTGCAAACACATTGCCAAAATTTCCTGAAGGCACACAAAAATCAATTTGCTCACCCACCTCCTGCGCCAATGCAAAATAAGCCTTAAAGTAATACACCGTCTGCGCCAACACTCTTGCCCAGTTAATCGAGTTTACCGCCCCAATTTGATATTTTTGCTTAAATTGCGCATCACTATTAACCGCTTTCACCAAATCCTGACAATCATCAAATACCCCTTTAATGGCAATATTAAAAATATTAGGTTCATTTAAGCTATACATCTGCGCCTGCTGAAAAGCACTCATTCGCTCATGCGGAGAAAGCATAAACACATTAACATTATCCTTGCCAAGCATTGCATATTCCGCCGCTGACCCCGTATCCCCTGAAGTTGCGCCCAAAATATTAATTCGCTCACCACGTTTAGCTAAAACATAGGCAAATGCCTCCCCTAAAAACTGCATCGCAATATCTTTAAAAGCCAAAGACGGCCCATTAGATAATTCCAGTAAAAATAAGTCCTCTTCCAATTGAGTTACTGGCGTAACCGCTTCATCAGCAAATGAATTAACGCTATAACTACGCTCAATAATTGCGCGCAAATCTGGCGCATCAATATCATCAATAAACAGCGACATAATCGCCAAAGCCAGCTCCTGATAGCTCAATTTTTGCCAATCGCGTAGCGTCTGCTCATCTAACTTTGGCAACTGCTCAGGTATTAACAAGCCCCCATCAGGCGCCAACCCCATCAACAACGCCTGCGAAAAAGAAACAGGCTCCATACCACCGCGTGTAGAAACATAGCGCATCTTAACTCCTTAACTTATTCATTTAGTAAAAACAAACGCGCCCAAATAGCGCTTATCCCACCATCATACAAAATAACCCTAACTGCGCCTAGAAAAACAATATTTTATACATCATGTTAAAAGCAAATCTTCAGTTAAGAGCAAAATTTTTTTATTAAAATAAAAACAGATGGTTAAAATAAAAATCTACTGTTTTTGCATGAAAAATTATGGCATAAAAATTTTAATTCCAACGACACTATCGATAAAAATTTGCAACAGCATGATTTGATTTTGAATTATTATTAATCATGTATTCTAATTTAGAATAGCCCAGTGTTATAATCTCCCTTTTAAAAATGGATAGGATATTTACTCAGATATGTCGCAAAACCATACTACATCAACCGCATTTACCGACCTTGAGATACACCCTGCGATTTTAGAAGCGTTAGAAGACGCCAAACTCACTCATGCCACCCCAATACAAGCACAAGCCCTACCGCTTACACTCAGCGGACACGACGTTATGGGACTTGCGCAAACAGGCACAGGCAAAACGGCTGCTTTTCTTATTTCTCTTTATCATTATTTAATGAGCCATCCCGTCCATCCAAAAGCCAAAGGACCTTGGGCAGTTATTATTGCGCCCACGCGCGAGCTAGCCATACAAATTAAAAAAGATGCAGACAGCATTGGTCTATATACAGGATTAAACAGCCTTGCCGTTTATGGCGGGGTAAATATAGAGCACCATAAAGAACTTTTTAATGCCGCTAATATCGATATCATCATTGGCACTCCTGGCGCATCATCGACCTCTATAAACAAAAAATCCTGCGCTTAAAAAATATTGAAGTTTGTGTATTAGATGAAGCTGATCGCATGTTTGACCTAGGGTTTATTGATGATGTTCGTTATCTTTTAAAACAAATGCCTCCTGCAAATGAGCGTCTGAATCTTCTTTTTAGCGCAACAATGGCACAAAAAGTTCAAGAACTCGCCTATGAACATTTCAATGCTCCCATCACCATAAACATTGAGAGCGAACAAGCCACCGCTGATAATATTGAGCAACGCCTTTATCACACTGCAAAACATGAAAAAACCCCTCTACTTATCGGCTTACTTGAGAAAGAACAACCTAAACGCGCCATTATCTTTTTAAATACCAAACGCGATCTTGAGCGTTTGAGCATC
The DNA here is from genome assembly GCF_001888055.1 of Rappaport israeli. Lineage (GTDB taxonomy): Bacteria > Pseudomonadota > Gammaproteobacteria > Cardiobacteriales > Cardiobacteriaceae > Rappaport > Rappaport israeli. The sequence continues at coordinate 132,695 of NZ_LXHZ01000026.1, read as the reverse complement.
GTTCTAGACGCCAACGGCTACAAAAATGCCGCCCTTTCTAGCGATGTTGCCCAACATAAACGTGAAAAGGTAATCAAAGCCTTTTTAGAGGGTAAAATTAATCTTTTAGTTGCGACAGACGTTGCCGCGCGAGGTTTGCATATCCCAGAAGTTACTCACGTTTTTAATTACGACCTTCCCCAAATGGCAGAAGATTACGTCCATCGCATCGGGCGCACCGCGCGTGCTGGCGCATCGGGAACTGCTATTAGTTTTTCCTGTGAAGAATACGTTTATTCTTTGCCTGATATTGAGCATTATCTCGATGATAAAATTCCTGTTGCAAATTTCGATGATACTTTATTAGCAGATGTAATTCCCCCTAGTGAAGAGGCCATACAAGAGCTAAGAGAAAGCCGTATTTCTAATAAACCCCACACAAAAAGAAATCCTAATCATAAAAATATACGCAACACAGCTAATAAACGTAGCCATAACGGCAATAATGAAGCCAGTGGCAACCGACGTCGCAAAGTTAGTGCAAAAAAACGTGCTCATGACAACTAAAAAATATGCTTTATGCTTTATAAAGCAACAGAAAAATTTAGAACGGACAATTAGTAATCTAATTTATAGCGCATCTTTAAAACACGCTGCAAAATATCCACTTAAAGCTTGCGCGCCACCATCATCACTCGCTTTGGCGGAGGCAGTCCTTCTTTTGTTAACTGCCCATCTGCTTGCATAAAATCTTTTAACGACTGCCGCTGCATCCAGTTTGTCGCACGTTGCTCTAAAGGAGTTGTTTGCACCACTTCGGTTTGCGCTTCAACTTCAAAACCCAAACGCGATAACCATCGCCCAAGCGCCGCCACAGATGGCAAAAACCACACATTGCGCATTCCTGCATAACGCTCTTTTGGCATAAACACCGTTTGCTCATCTCCTTCTACCACTAGCGTTTCTAAAATCAAACGGCCATCTGCGCGTAATGTTTCACGTAACTGCCCTAAATGCGCTAAAGGATCGCGGCGGTGATACAACACGCCCATCGACAATGTAATATCAAAATCTGTTAATAACGCGTCATCCAGTGTCATTGGTAAATAAACTGCACGTTCTTGTGCAAAATAGCGTTGCAGCGCTAAAAATTGCGCAAAATAATGCCATGAGGGGTCAACTCCCACCGCCAAATGCGCGCCACTACCAAGCAAACGATACAAAAAATAACCATTTCCAGTACCCACATCCAGAATCTGTTGACCTGCCAGCGTTACCCCTAAATCCAGCAATCGTTGATATTTAAAATCGCTACGCCATTCACTATCAATCTGTATTCCTGCAATAGAGAATGGACCTTTGCGCCATGGCATTAATGCTTCTAATCCCTTTAGCAAAGATTCTTTTTCTGCCATAGATAGTGCTTGTTGCACCATAACCTCAGGGCAATTTTTTGCTACATTCACCTGCGTTTCTTGCCAAATTGGCAACTGTGCAATCTCTGTCAACCACGCATCAAAATGACCATGCCGCCGAGTGCATAGCTCTGCCAAAATTGCACGCCCACTCTCATCTTTTAGTTTGAAATCTGATTTTAAGGCACAAAGTCTTTGCCACTGCTCATAAACCGCCTCAACCGCATTCATTTATATGCCACCCATCCATTAAACGATAACGCACGAAAATAATGATAACAATCCACAAATCCTACCTGATGCAACCGCGCTTCCTCTACGGCAAAACTATCTGTTTGCATCACCGACTCTAACGACTCACGTTTTTGCGCAATCGCCATCTGCGAATAACCCTGAGAAGCCTTAAACGCCTCATGCCACAATCGCACCCGTTCATCTTCAGCCAAAACCTTCTGCCCTAATAGCAAGACACCATTAGGTTTTAGCGCCTGATAAATTTTAGCCAATACCGCCTCACGCCACTGTGGCGCAATAAATTGCAGCGTAAAATTCATCACAACCAAATCACATGGTTGTAGCGCAACGCTCATCACATCTGCAACCGCAGGATAAATATTATCCACCCCCTCCTGAGAGACGTATTCCTGCAAGCGCTCAATCATCGCCTCAGACAAATCCAGTGCATGAATAGAGGCTGAAGGCGGAATAAAACGCTGCAACGCAAAACTCGCTCCCCCCAGCGAACAGCCCAAATCATAAACCACCCCACCCTCAGGCACACAACTTCCGCCCTGCACCCCAATTAATTGTAACATCGCCGCATAGGAGGAATTGAACGATGAATCATATCCGCAAAAACCGCCACCACCTTCTCATCAAAACGAAAATCCAGCATCGGACGAGGTTTATCAAAAATATCATCATGCGCAAACATCAACCACCGCCTACAACACAGCCTTTGCAGAGATATCCGCATGATAAGAAGAACGCACCATCGGACCCGACGCCACATGCGTAAACCCCATTTTCATCCCCTGCTCATAAAACCAGTCAAACTCCTCAGGAGTATAGTAGCGACGTACTGGCAAATGATGCACACTTGGCTGCAAATACTGCCCAATGGTCAACATATCTACCGCATGCGCCCGCAAATCCTCCATCACCGTTAAAATCTCTTCAGGCTCCTCCCCAAGTCCGAGCATCAACCCTGATTTAGACAACACCTTCTTATCACATGCCGCCTTATAGGCACGCAATAAATCAAGCGACTGCTGATAATTTGCACCTGGACGCGCCACCTCATACAACCGCGACACCGTCTCCATATTATGATTAAACACATCAGGCGGCGTTTCTACTAAAATCTCAATCGCCCGCTCCACACGCCCACGAAAATCTGGCGTTAAAATCTCAACCGTCATGCGTGGCGCACGCTGACGAATCTCACGCACACAAGCGGCAAAATGCGACGCCCCTCCATCAACCAAATCATCACGGTCAACCGAAGTAATCACCACATGATGCAACCCCATCGCAGCCACCGTCTCCGCCAAATGGCGTGGCTCATTCTCATTCAAAGGATTAGGACGCCCATGTCCAACATCACAAAACGGACAACGACGCGTACAAATATCGCCCATAATCATAAAAGACGCCGTCCCATGGCGAAAACACTCCCCCAAATTTGGGCAAGACGCCTCCTCACACACACTATGCAACTTCTGTTCCCGCATCACCCCCTTCAAACGAGCTACCTCAGGGCCTCCTGGAAATTGCCCCCGAATCCACTTCGGTTTACGCAAACGTGGCTCACTCACATGCTCCACATTCACAGGAATTTGACGAATTTTATCCGCACCTTTTTTCTTCACACCCATTGATTTTGGTTTACGTTCAACTTCCATCACACACCTACCTCAAAAAACAACATTATAAAATAATAAATAAATGCCTCATCCATTACGCATTACGACGCGCACGCTTTAACAACGCCAACAAATCCCCCTCCTCAGCACGCGATAACAAGCGAAAACGCCCCGCCGCCAATTCCTTTGGCAACACCACATTGCCATAACGAATACGCTTTAACCTGCTCACCTGACAACCCACCGCCTCCCAAAGCCTACGCACCTCACGATTACGCCCCTCCTTCAGCACCACCGAAAAATAGCGATTAAACTGCGTATCATCCTCATGCAATCCCATTAATGGTTGAATGTCTTCAAATTTTGCCATTCCATCTTCTAACATCAACCCCTGACGCAACGCCTGCAACGTCTGCTCATCCACCTCACCAGCCACCCGCACCCAATACTCCCTTTCGATCTCCATACTTGGATGCATCAACTGATTGGCCAACTCTCCATCCGTTGTAAAGAGCAAAAGCCCAGCCGTATTAAAATCCAAGCGTCCAATACTCACCCAACGCCCCTGTCGCAATCTAGGCAACCCTCTAAACACCGTTGGACGCCCCTGCTCATCCTTACGCGAACAAATCTGCCCAACAGGCTTGTGATACATTAAAATCTTACGTCGCTCATTATTTTCTGCCGACACCCGCAAAGGACGCCCATCTAAAGAAAAGCGCTCATAACCAGAAACCTTCAACCCCAGCTCAGCCACCTGCCCATTGACTCGCAGCCGCCCCTCCCGTATCCAACCTTCAATCTCTCGCCGGGAGCCTAAGCCCTTTGCCGCCAACCACTTCTGCACCCGCTCAAACTTCTCCGCCATAACCACCTCACAAACCGCAAAAACACAAAGTGCGCATTGTAACCCAAAACCCTCCAGCCCGCATATTGTCAACTTTGCCAAAATCCATTACCCTCAACCTCTTCCAATCACCTTATAACAATCATCATGCTCAACTGGACAACCCTACTCTCCAATCACCGCATCGGACAAGCCGCCACCGCCGAACCCTCCGTCCGCTCTGACTACCAACGCGACTACGACCGCCTTATTTTTAGCGCCGCATTTCGACGCCTTAAAGACAAAACCCAAGTTTTCCCCCTAGAAAAAAACGACCACGCGCGCACCCGTCTTACTCACTCCCTCGAAGTCTCCTGCGTTGGCCGTAGTCTTGGCAGCAGCATTGGGCAAACGCTTCTACAAAAATACCCAGAACTCTGCCAACAAAATATCACCCCATCTGATATAGGCGACATCGTCGCCGCTGCCAGCCTTGCTCACGACCTCGGCAACCCGCCTTTTGGACATCTTGGCGAACAAGCCATGCGCGACTACTTCCGCCATCCCGACCAACAACCCCTTCTAAAAACGCTCACCACAGCACAAAAAAAAGATCTTTACAACATCGAAGGCAACGCGCAAGGGTTTCGCATCTGCAACCGCCTAGAAAGCCCCGACACCCATGGCGGACTCCGCCTAACCGCCGCCACCCTAGCCAGTGCCAGCAAATACCCCACCAGCGCCTATGCTCAACATCAACACTACAACAAAAACGGCGTCTACCAAGACGACCTACAAGATTTTAGCGAAATTTTTCAAGCCGTTGGCATCCCTCAAAAAGCCTCACAACGCTGGAGTCGCCACCCCCTTTCCTACCTCACCGAAGCTGCTGATGACATCTGTTATCTCATCGTCGACCTAGAAGATGCCTACCAAATCGGACAAATCCCCTACCAAGATGCCCACGACCATTTAGCAACCCTAGCCGACACCCTCATTGACCCCAAACGCCTCAACGAACTCAACAGCAAAAGCGACCGCCTCAGCTATCTTCGCGCCAAAGCCATCGGACGTCTAGTTCATGAAGTCATTGACGCCTTTTGGGACAACGAAAGCGCCCTATTAAACACCACCAACCCCCGCCCCCCTGCTACAACAAATCCCTAGCGCCAACACACTCAAAACCATCCGCAACTATTCAAAAATTCATCTCTATCAAGCACGCCCCGTTTTAGAAATTCAAATAGCAGGGCATCGCGTCTTAAACGGACTGCTACACATCTTTTGCACCAGCATCGCCCACAGCCACCATCAAACCACCGACCGCTACCAACAAATAATCTTAACCCTTCTTCCCAGTCGCTACCGTCGCCCCAACCAAACCCTCTACCAACAACTTTTAAGCATCTGCGACTACATCAGTGGCATGACCGACAGCTACGCCGTCTCCCTTTACAAAAAACTAACGGGCATCTCCCTTCCCGTCCCCTAAATCGCCCAACCCATGCGCAAAATCATCCACATCGATATGGACGCCTTTTATGCCGCCATCGAACAACGCGACCATCCCCAATATCGCAATCATCCGCTAATTGTCGGCGGTGCGCCCAATACTCGTAGCGTTGTCGCCGCCGCCAGCTACGAAGCCAGAGCCTACGGCATCCACTCCGCCATGCCCAGCCACCAAGCGCATAAACTTTGCCCCCACGCCATTTTTATCCCCCCGCGCATCGCCTACTACAAAACCATCAGCCAGCAAATCCGCCAATTCTTTTATCCAATCACCCCTCTCATCGAACCACTCTCCCTAGATGAAGCCTATTTAGATGTTACCCACTACAGCCAAACCCACCATATCAGCGCCACCCAAATTGCCCGACAGCTCCTTGAAAAAATCTATCAAACCACCCAGCTCACCGCCTCCGCTGGCGTTTCCTACAATAAAATGCTAGCTAAAATTGCCTGTGAACAAAATAAACCCAACGGATTAACCATTCTCACCCCTAAAAAAGCGCAACCCTTTTTAGACCAACTACCCATTGAACAATTTCCTGGCATTGGACAAGCCACCGCAAAAATCCTCCATCGCTTAGAAATTCACAACGGCATTCACCTACGCCAAGCCAATCCACATAATTTACAACAACACCTTGGCAAACGTGCCCTCCAACTCCAACAAAACGCGCATGGACACGACCCACGCCCCGTCCTTTCTCACAGAACCCATCAAAGCATTGGACGCGAACAAACCCTAAGCTACAACCTTACAGAACCCCACCGCCTCTACCAACTTCTCATCCAACAAAATCAACAAGCCCACAACGACCTCATCACCCACAACCTCCAAGCCCGCACCCTCACCCTAAAAATCAAATACGCTGATTTTCAGCAAATCACCCGTAGCAAAACCCTCACCACCCCATTCATCCACCCAACAGACGCCCACCACTGGATAAAAATCCTCCTAGCACCCCTACTCATCTCCCCACTCAAACCCATCCGCCTCATCGGCATTAGCTACAGCACCCTAAACGCACCCAACCTCCAACCCCAACTCCCCCTCTTTCCTTCTTAAACCCTATATCCCAAGCAACAAACTAACGCTTTAAAATGCCCTACATCCTCATCCCCACACTTCACAATAAAAAAATCCCCCACCATAATTATCTGGCGGGGGAATAACTCAACAATAGCGCTTTATATTAACCGCACTAATACAACCGGCGAACGCGAATAGTCCCTTCCACGCGCTCTATCTGCGCAAGCGCCACATCCGAATCACTCACCGCCACATCGGTAATCAAATACCCGATATTCTCCTGCGTTATCAAACTTTGCGCTGTGATATTAATAGCGTGTTGCGCAAATAACGTATTAACCGCAGACAACACCCCGGGTTGATTATGATGCACATGTAAAATACGGTGCGTGTCTTGTTGTTTAGTCATTGTAATTTCAGGAAAATTTACCGCGCCCGTCGTTGTTCCATTTTGCAAGAAACGAACTAATTTATCCGCCACCTCTATCCCAATATTAGCTTGCGCCTCCACTGTCGAGCCGCCAATATGAGGGGTTAAAATAACATTGTCTAATCCGCGCAACGAACACTCAAGCGCCTCATCATTACGCTTTGGCTCATCAGGAAACACATCTAAAGCACAACCGCCCAAATGTTTTTCACGCAACGCCTTATCGAGCGCCTCAATATCTACACAATGTCCGCGTGCGGCATTAATCAACAGCGCACCTTGTTTCATCTTTTGCAACTGCGCCTGAGCAATCATATTATATGTTGAACTTAATTGTGGCACATGCAAACTCACCACGTCCGCACGGCTAAGCAAATCATCCAAATCACGAGCAGGCTCAGCATTGCCCAGTGGCAATTTAGGCAACACATCATGATAAATCACCCGCATTCCCAATCCCTCTGCCAATACCGACAACTGCGTCCCAATATTTCCATACCCCACAATCCCTAACACCTTCCCACGCGCCTCATACGCCCCAAGTGCTGTTTTTGGCCAAGTTCCCGTATGCACCTTATGATTTTTATCTGTAAGCCCCCTAAGCAAACAAATAATCTCCGCCAATACCAACTCCGCCACCGAACGCGTATTTGAATAAGGCGCATTAAATACAGGAATCCCCAGCGCCTGCGCCTTATCCACTGCCACTTGATTAGTCCCAATACAAAAACAACCAATCGCCTGCAAATGTTTTACCTGCGCCAACACCGCCTGAGATAATTGCGTACGCGAACGAATCCCCACCACATCCGCACGCGCTAATGCAGCCTGTAAATCCTCCCCTTCCAACGCCTGCGTTACTGATTCAACCTGCTCAAAACCATATTGTTTAAAAAGCGCTGCCGCATTCTCATGTATTCCCTCCAAAAGCAATATCCGCATCTCTTGTCTATCCATACTTATATCCTCAATTCACTCTTAATCCTTTTAAAACTCAACCACGCTAAAAATATTTAAATTTGCGAGCTCTGCATTGTGTGCCATAACTTTTTAGGATGATTTATTCACAACAAAAGTCGCCATACGTCCAGAACGCCCCCCATCACGGCGAAAAGAAAAAAACCGCCTATCTGCAAAAGTACAAATCCCACAATCCGCTATCGCCTCAGCACGCACTCCACAACCCAATAACTGCCAACGAGCCATCCCTGCTAAATCTGCCAAATAATGCCCCGCACGGTTACTAATAAAAAATCTAGAATAATCCGCATTTAACGTTAAAAACCGCTGATAAAAACGCTCATCAACCTCATAATGATGCTGACGAATACAAGGCGCAATCCAAGCAAACAGCGCCTTAACCTCACAAGCCAAACGAGCTACCGTTTTAGGGATAATCTCTTGCACCAGCCCCTGCCAACCCGCATGAATAACCGCCATATGCTGACCCGTTTCATCAGCCAATACAATTGGCACACAATCAGCAGTTAGCACCAAAGGAAAATACCCCCTCCCCCCAATTGCCGCATCTGCACGTGCACCTTCTACATACTCATCCGCTTCCACCACCACATCACTATGATATTGACTCAACCACATTGGCTTTGCTTTACAACCAAGCGCCTGCAAGAATCGCCGACGATTATCCTCTACTCGGCTTATCTCATCTTCCACATGCACTGCTAAATTAAACCCTTCAAGCGCCATTATTGCAGGCGTTATCGTCGTTCCCGCCACCAGCTTATCCGCCAAAGCCCAATTTGCAGAAATCCATAATGAAGCATTTTTATCTATTGTCACCCTAATCTCCTTGCCACACCCTAAAAATTTTGCACCACAAAACCCCAGCTCCTCAAAAAGATAAAACACTTGCAAAAAAAACCAAGCTCACTATAATGCCCAGCTGTTCGGGGTGTAGCGCAGCCTGGTAGCGCACTTGCATGGGGTGCAAGGGGTCGCAGGTTCAAATCCTGTCTCCCCGACCATTTTTCTCTTCTTTCTTCCCCTAACATTTAAGCCAAGCGCTCAATGGCGTTATCAGCCAAAGCCAGCAATGCCTCCTTATACGCATTATCAGCAAATACTGCCAATACCTCGCGCGCCTGCGCACACATCTTACGCGCCACCTCTAGCGAATAAGCCACAGCATCTGTTTTCGCAAGCAACGCCACCACTTCCGCAATAGCCTCACGCTCCCCAGCGCGAATAATCTCACGCAAACGCGTCGCATCTTCTTCTTGTAAGCGCTCAAGCGCACGAATCAACGGCAAAGTTGGCTTACCTTCTGCCAAATCATCACCCAAAGCCTTACCAATACGCGCCTCATCCCCATGATAATCTAATAAATCATCGATAATTTGAAACGCCATGCCCAAACAACGCCCATATTGACGCAATGCATCAATCTTTTGTTTTTCAACACCTGCTAAAATCCCCGCGCACTCACAAGCTGCTGAAAATAATACCGCCGTTTTTAACTCAATCACACGAAAATAACGCGCTTCATCCACCTCAGGATTATGCAAATTACTCAACTGCATCACCTCTCCTGAGGCAATCAAATTAGTTGCCTGCGACATTACCGCCAAGACCCTCATCTCCCCCAGTGAAACCATCAACTCAAACGCGCGCGTATATAAAAAATCCCCAACCAACACACTAGCCGCATTGCCAAAAGCGATATTGGCTGAATCTTTCCCCCTACGCATTTTTGACTCATCCACCACATCATCATGCAACAACGTTGCATTATGAATAAACTCAATCAAAGCCGCTAAAGTAATTGCCCGCTCATTTTGATATGCACACAACCCCGCACTTAACAGCGTCAACATCGGACGAAAGCGCTTGCCACCATTATTAATCGCATAAGACATCACCATTTGAGCCAAAGGCACTTCTGAAGTCATTTGAGCCTGCATTAAACGCTCAGTCGCTTGTAACTGTTCATCAATTAACATTTGAATTGAAGTAGAAGACATGGGCTAAACCATCATAGAAATAAAGTGCCGTATTGTAACCGATTCAAACGCAATTTGCGCCTTATCGCGATAAATCTACCCCCTTTCCCTAGGACGGCTAAATACATATAGCTAAAAAATCCACGCAAATAAAACCATTTAAATTAACGTGCTTTATTTTTGTAAATAGCAAGACTTACGATAATCAAGATACGCTATGCCAAATAAATCCCATATTTAAATAATGCGCTATCTTTAATATTGATGTTACAACACATCAAATTAGAAATCAGATGCAAGAATACAACGTAAACCGACATCCTAATCCTTTGACATAACAAGGGATTATAAAATCACGCGATAGACATTAAAGCTATAAATCTACGGATTCGTTGTGCTGTAACTATAACAAATTAGATTATTTTGATATCGCCATGCTTAATTTCAATCAAAAAGCAGTTATTTTAAAAGAATATTTTTCCACTTAAACCAGACTGCTCAATTACAGAATGAGAAAGTGCAACAAAAGCTAAGCTAAACACCCTAGTTATAGCGCAACAAGAAGTTCGTTCCACGCCCACATCGATTGCGCTAGCATTTAATGCTAGCGTTTTTGGGGCTATCTAGCCTATTAGAGATATTTTGGGCATAAAAAAAGCTGCATCATTGCAGCTTAATTTAACATTCACTTAAATTGGCTCCCCGAGACGGGCTCGAACCGCCGACCCAGTGATTAACAGTCACTTGCTCTACCGACTGAGCTATCGGGGAACTGCCTTAAGTGAGCGCGCATTGTATGCTTATCTACTAATCTCGTCAAGCTTACAAACAAAATATTTTCAATTATTTTTACAACTAACTAATCTGTTTGTATTTTTTTAGGAACGCTTCTAGTTTTTTAAGCGCGGTTTCCAAATCATTTTTATGGGGCAATGTCACCACACGGAAATGGTCAGGCTCAGGCCAATTAAATGCTCGTCCATGCACCAATAAAATATGCTTTTCACGTAATAAATCCATCACAAAGCGCTCATCATCACTGATATTAAAGCGCTTCGTATCAATTTTAACAAAGTTATAGATTGCACCCATGGGCTTAATCAACGATAGCCCTTCAATGTTTTTAATCATGTGATAGGCTAAATCACGTTGCTCACGCAATCTCCCACCTTTAGCAGTTAAATCATAAATACTTTGATAACCGCCCAATGCTGTTTGAATGGCATATTGCGCAGGGACATTGGCACATAGTCGCATTGAAGACAAAATATTTAGTCCATCAATATAGCTTGTTGCCATTTCTTTATTGCCTGATAAAAATAACCATCCCGCACGAAATCCTGCCGCGCGATAGTTTTTTGATAAGCCGTTAAAAGTAACGCACAATGTTTGGCTAACTAGCGTTGCAGTGGGGATATGGATTGCGTCTTCATACAAAATTTTGTCATAAATTTCATCGCTATAAATAATCATGCCGTGTTCTTCTGCCAGCAAAACCAATTCTTTTAATACTGCCCGACTATAGACCGCACCTGTTGGATTATTGGGATTAATTAATACAATTGCCTTAGTGCGCGGTGTGATTTTAGCGCGAATATCGTCCACATCAGGATTCCAAGCATTGCTTTCATCACAATAATAATGCACCGCAACGCCTCCACTTAAATTCACCGCTGCCGTCCACAATGGATAATCAGGCATGGGAACTAACACCTCATCCCCATTATCAAGCAAGGCGTTCATTGTCATAATAATTAGCTCAGAAACGCCGTTGCCAATATAAATATCCTCAACGCCTACCCCTTGCACGCCTAAACGTTGCGTTTCGTGCATAATCGCTTTTCTAGCGGCAAACACGCCTTTAGACTCACTATAGCCTTGTGCATTTAATAAATTAGCGATTAAATCCTCGCGCATCTCATCAGGCGCATCAAAGCCAAATGCTGCTGGATTGCCGATATTAAGCTTTAACACCTTATGCCCTAAGCGTTCTAATCTTAGCGCTTCAGTGAGTACAGGCCCACGAATATCGTAGCAAACATTCTCAAGCTTATTTGATTTTTCTATTTTTTTCATAGCGTTATAGTTTTACCTATCTATTGTGTCTCAAAGCGAGAATTATAACGCACAATCGCGCACAACCATGCATTTACCATACTTTTTATTATAGGCTAGCACATCTCTTAAATTGAGATAAAAATATGGGATAAATGCAAATGCTATAGTAAAAATATGGAATAAAGTTACTGCATTATAGAAAAAATTAAATCATATTGAGTTCAATTTTAGCGCGCATGCTCATCATATCCATTCGCCAAGGGGGTCCCACATCATTTCAACTTCACAACGCTCCACCCCATCGACTTTCTCGATTGCATCACGCACCCAATCTGGCATAACACCAGCAACAGGACATCCTGGTGCCGTGAGTGTCATTTTAATCAACGCCTCACCTGTTTTTTGTCGTACAAAATATCGTAAATCAATCCAAGTTCATAGATATCTACTGGAATTTCAGGATCATATACTGTTTTTAGCGCGCTAATCATATCGCGCTCAATCGGCGAAAGTGTGGGGTCATGCACATCTTTTTGAAACGGCACTTCATCTATTTCCATCTCAATTCTCCTTAATCAAAGCTTATCTCACGTCAAAAAATGTTTTACAGCAACTCACTTAGCGCCAGCATATCTTTTGTATCAAGTTATTCAGTTTGCGCTATCTCTTGTTGTTTAATGGCTGCATCTAGCGTATGCCAAGCCAGCGTTGCACATTTTACCCGCGACGGATACTCGCGCACCCCTGCCAACACAGCCAATTTTCCCATATTGTCTGAAACTTCTTCATCGCTGGTAACCACATGATGAAATGCCTCATACAACTGCGCAAATTCAGCCAATGTTTTACCTTTTGCCATCTCCGTCATCAACGATGCCGACGCTTTAGAAATTGCACATCCTTCGCCGATAAAGTTTAATTGCGTAATCACCTCATTCTCTAGCACAGCAAAAATCTTCAAACTGTCTCCACATAAAGGATTATGTCCCCGCGCGGTGTGGGTCGGGGCGTCTAACGCGCCAAAATTACGTGGTTTTTTGCTATGGTCTAAAATAACCTCTTGATACAGCGATTTTAAATGATTCATATCAGCCTCTCTCATTCAACTCTCTTAAGCAAACAACGCCTGCGCTTCTTTTACCGCCTGCACCAATTGTGATACATCTTTCTCATTATTATAAGCGGCAAAACTTGCCCGCACTGTTGCAGGCACCTGAAAAATCGCATCACTGGCTCAGCGCAATGATGCCCCACTCGCACCGCCACACCACAATCATCTAAGATTGTCCCCACATCATGAGGATGAATCCCCTCTAGCGTAAACGACACCACCGCCGCCCGCGCTTTAGCCTCGCCAATCAAGCGCACCCCATCAAGCGCTTGCAATTGCATTCGTGCGCTTTCTGCTAAGGTTTGTTCATGGCGCGCAATAGCATCAAGCCCAAGCGCCTGCACCCAATCTAGCGCCGCGCCCAAGCCAATCACCTCAACAATAGGAGGCGTACCTGCCTCAAATTTCGTAGGCGGTGGTGCGTATTCAGTATGTTCAAAACTCACACTTAAAATCATATCCCCGCCACCTTGATAAACGGGCATATCCTGCAATAACGCATAGCGACCATACAGCACCCCCACCCCCGTCGGGCCATATATTTTATGCCCTGAAAACACATAAAAATCACAATCCAACGCCTGCACATCCACCGCCATATGCGCCACCGCCTGCGCCCCATCAACCACTGTCAGCACCCCTTTTTCCCTTGCACGAGTCACCAACGTTTGCACCTCATTAATCGTCCCCAATGCATTAGAAACATGCGCTAATGCAAAAATCTTCACCCCATCTAAAAGTGCTTCCAAATCCTCCACCAGCAACTCCCCACGCGCATTCATCGGCAACACACACAATTGCGCCTGATAACGCTCACACACCATTTGCCATGGCACAATATTGGCATGATGCTCCATCGCGGTAATCAAAATCTTATCCCCAGCCTGAATCCGCCATTGCGCCAAACTAGAAGCTAACAAATTAATCGCCTCTGTAGTTGATTTGGTAAATATAATTTCCTCTGCACGCTCAGCATTAACAAAGCGCGCCACCTGCGCCCGAACCCCCTCATAGGCAAGCGTTAATTGTTGAGATAAATAATGCACCCCACGATGAATATTACTGTAATCCTCCTGCATACAGCGCACCATCGCCTCCACCACCGCGCGGGGCTTTTGCATACTCGCCGCACTATCCAAATACGCCAACCGTCGCCCGTGCACCAAACGCTGTAAAATTGGAAAATCCTCTTTAACCTCTAACATCTAACCCTCGCGCTCCAACCAAAAATCGCTAATCGCCTCATGCAACTGCGCCTCTAATTCCTCATGCGTAACCACCACCGCCTCATGTAAAAAGCTCAAAATCAAAATTCGACGCGCCTCAGCCTCAGTAATCCCCCGACTTTGCAAATAAAACAGCGCATCAGGGTCAACATATCCCACCGTTGAACCATGCGCACACTGCACATCATCTGCATAAATTTCCAAACGTGGCACACTATGCGATTTTGCCTGCTCAGAAAGCAAAATATAGCGACTGTCTTGCTTAGCATCTGTTTGTTGCGCGCCCTCTGCAACATAAATCAGCCCATCAAAAATCCCCAGAGCCTCCTCATCTAACACCCCACGCACCGCCTGCACACTCTCACAAGCCAACGCCCGATGATTAACCCGCACATGGAAATCCCCCACCTCATTACCCTGCAAACACTGCACCCCACCAAAAGCAAACTGCGCCGCATCACCCAACAAATCCGCCACCACATCCACACGCAACAACGCCCCCCCCTCTGCTACCGCGGATAACCGCAACGCACTATTTGCCTCTTGTTGAGAATAAATACTTGCCAACTGCAACGATTGCGCCCCCCCAGCCAACCAAAACACCCCATCGACACACGCCCCAGCGCCAACATCCAACTGCACCACAGGCAACTGACCCCCATTCGCCCCACAATGAAAATCCAACCAAAACCCCACCTTGCCCCAGCGCCAACCTCCAACTGCACACGCGAAAACTGCAACGAACGTTGCAACTGGTTAATATTAATCCCCACCAGCTCCTCACACACACAACCCTCAGGCACACGAATAACTAGCGCATCCTCCAGCAAAGCAATATTCAACGCCGCAAAAGGCAAATCCTTAACCGCCAACAGCGCTTGTGCCCATTTAGGTGCAAAAAGAAAATCCTCCGCCACCGCCTCAGGCAAACTAAACTGATAATCCGTCGCCTCAAAACGCCAATCCTTACCGCGCAACACCGCAAGCGGCGTCCAACGCCACGCCTCCACACGATTTAACGCCCCATAGCCCTGCCAATACGCCCAAGCCTGCTGTGCAAACGCATGCGTAGCCAAATTTGCCTCTAATGTATTTAATACCGCTTGCGTCATAATCAACCCCGCGATGCGCCCGCATCATCTTGAAAATCTTGATAGCCCCGCGCCTCAAGCGACAACGCCAACGACTTATCGCCACTCTCTACAATCTTGCCATCAACCAACACATGCACAAAATCAGGCTCAATATAATTAAGCAAACGCTGATAATGCGTAATTAATAAAAAACTCCGTTGTGCATTACGCAAAGCATTCACCCCTTCAGAAATCACCCGAAGCGCATCAATATCCAACCCAGAATCCGTCTCATCCAATACCGCCAGCGTTGGCTCCAACACCGCCATCTGCAAAATCTCATTGCGCTTTTTCTCCCCCCCTGAAAACCCCACATTCACCGCACGGCTTAAAAAAGTATCCTTCATCTTCACCGTCTTCATCCGCTCTTGCACCTTCTCATAAAACTCCAGCGCATCGATTTCCTCTAACCCCTGAAAACGACGCTTAGCATTTAACGCTGCCTTAAGAAAATACATATTACTCACCCCAGGAATCTCCACAGGATACTGAAACGCCAAAAAAACCCCTGCACAAGCGCGCTCATCTGGCTCCATAGCAAGCAAATCTTGTCCCTGATAGAGAATTGACCCCTCAGTGACCTCATAGCCCTCTCGCCCAGCAATCACATTAGCAAGCGTAGATTTCCCCGAACCATTAGGGCCCATAATCGCATGCACCTCACCTGCACCGATTTGCAAATTCAAACCATTTAAAATTTTCTTATTTTTTTCTTCAATACGCACATGCAAATTTTCAATCTTTAGCATAATCTTTACTCTTAAAATATTGGATATTAGACAAATTAAACTCTAGCCCACACTGCCTTCTAATTTCAGCTCAATCAAACGTTGCGCCTCCACAGCAAATTCCATTGGCAACTCCTGAAACACATCCTTACAAAACCCATTAACAATCAAACTCACCGCATCTTCTTCTGATAACCCACGTTGCAGACAATAAAACATCTGGTCTTCACCAATTTTTGCCGTTGTCGCCTCATGCTCAACCTGCGCTGTAGGGTTTTGCGTCATCAAATAAGGAAACGTATGCGCGCCACACTCACTACCAATTAACAACGAATCGCATTGTGAAAAATTACGCGCTCCCTCTGCACTAGGCAAAATACGCACCAACCCACGATAAGCATTTTGCGCATGCCCCAAAGAAATCCCTTTAGAAATAATCGTTGATTTAGTATTTTTGCCGATATGAATCATCTTCGAACCCGTATCTGCCTGCTGATAATCACGCGCCAACGCCACGGAATAAAATTCCCCCACCGAATCATCCCCTCGCAAAATACAACTTGGATACTTCCAAGTAATGGCAGAGCCTGTTTCCACCTGAGTCCAAGAAATTTTTGCACGATTCCCAGCGCAAATACCGCGCTTTGTTACAAAGTTATAAATCCCCCACACCTTCTTTATCCCCTGGATACCAATTTTGCACCGTCGAATATTTCACCTGCGCATCCTCAAGCGCCACAATCTCCACCACCGCCGCATGCAATTGATTTTCAGGACGTTTAGGCGCTGTACAACCTTCTAGATAACTCACATACGCCCCCTTATCCGCCACAATCAACGTCCGCTCAAACTGCCCCGTATTCGCCGCATTAATGCGAAAATACGTCGACAACTCCATCGGACAACGCACCCCTTCAGGATATAACAAAACGACCCATCCGTAAAAACCGCCGCATTTAATGCCGCAAAAAAGTTATCACGCGAAGACACCACAGTCCCCAAATATTTTTTCACCAATTCAGGATGCTCCTGCACCGCCTCAGAAAACGAACAAAAGACAATCCCCTCTTTAGCCAAACGGTCTTTAAAACTCGTCGCCACAGACACCGAATCAAACACCGCATCCACCGCCACACCTGCCAAAATCTCGCGCTCTTGCAAAGGAATCCCCAACTTCTCATAGGTACGCAACAACTCAGGGTCAACCTCATCCAAACTCTTTGGCGCATCGCCTTTTGTTTTTGGCGCGGAATAATAAGAAATCGCCTGATAATCCAAAGGTGCAATCTGCAAATGCCCCCAATCAGGCTCCTCCATCTTCAGCCAACCCTCATAAGCTTTCAGGCGAAAATCCAACAACCACTGCGGTTCATTTTTAATCTTAGAAATATGACGAATCACCGACTCATCCAAACCAGGCGGCAACGTCTCCTGCTCAATTTGCGTTTCAAAGCCATATTGATATTCAGTTTGCGCAATCTCACGCAACGCCTTATTACTCTCATCACTCATTTTCATTGCTCTCATTAATGGATAAACGCACCAAAGCGCGCTGATTAATATATTGCATATCTGCTAAAGTTCTTGACTCCAAAATCGCCTGAATATCCGCATTAAGCTGTCGCCAAAACGGACTAATCTGACAATGCGCTACCAGCTCACATCTACGCGAATGCCCCAAACAATCCACCAACTCAGGCACACCCTCCATCGCCTGCACCACCGCCAACGCTGTTACCGTCTCAGGCGCTTGAATGAGCTGATAGCCGCCATACGCCCCACGCGTTGATGTTAAAATTTGGTGCTTGACCAAACGCTTTAACACCTTACCCGTCATCGGTAACGCAATGCCTGTTTGTTGGGACAGTGTTGTTGCACTCTTTGCCTGCTCAGGCGTTTCTAACAGCGCACTAAGCAACAAAAAAGCATACTCACCCTCTTTGGTTAATCGTAACATCGTGAACTTGGAAAATACTCAGATGAAATGGAACCAAAATCGTACTTTATAAACCGCTCAGTTTCAAGCGGTTTAATCCTTTTTTTAAATATTAAAGGCGCAAACGTTTAATAATACTTAACAACTGAGAGTCATTCTCATTTTCATGGTAATACACCTGCTCATAAACCATTGCCAAGCGACGCAATACCAACGCTTTTTCTGATTCAAATTCAGGAGCAATTCGACGCAAAAACACCGCCACACTTTCATTTACATTTTTTTCATAGCCTTGTTTTGCCAAACGCGCTAATAATTTTTTTAACGCCTGCTGAGCTAAAGACAATCCAGCCAAACGTCGTTTTTGCCAACTCCGCCACAAAAGCCAACCCACAAGCCCCAACACACAACCGCCAATAAATAACCCCTTTATCCAACCAAATAACGCCAACTTCTGCCACCAATCACGTTGCTTTTCATCATCTAAATCAATCACCCAGTCTTGCCAGAGAGCTTGCGAATAAGCAAAAGCATTGCGCGCCCAAGCCAGCGCCTGCAAACGCTCAGCAATACGCGAACTCAGCGCTCTTGTATCCCCACCTGCGGTAAGCGACTCAGAAGATAACCACGCCTGCTCAATTCTCGAAGGAGCTACTGCCGCGGTTGGGTCAACACGCACCCAGCCACGCTCCTCATACCAAATCTCCACCCACGCATGCGCATATTCTTGGCGCACCAGCCAATCGCCATTTAAAGGATTAAACTCCCCACCTTGATACCCCACCACCACACGGGACGGCACCCCAATACTACGTGCTGCCTGCGCTAAAGCATTGGCGTAATGCTCACAAAATCCCACACGCTCCTTAGCAAATAAAAAATTCTCCACATCCCCAGCCCCTGGCAAAGGCACAAGCGAATAATAAAAGTCCTCCTCCTGCAAATAGCGCAAAAATCCAGCAACAAACCCCTCCGTCGACCCCCCATTCTCTTCCCGTATCTGCTGAGCTAATGCGCGCGTCTTTGGAATATCGTGAGGCAATTGCAATGCCATTGCACGCTCTCTATCTGACAACCCACCCAGTGTATAATCAAGCGCTGAACGTATTTGAAAACGACGTGTTTTAGTCTGCTCAGGCAAGCGCAACTGCATCGCCCGCCCCATCTGCGCCACACGCGGACGCCCAACTGGCACATCCAGCGCCAGCAACCAATTTAAATCCTCACTCACCGCCGTCCATTCATAATCCACCATCGCCTTAGAGGCATAATTGACCTCCGCCTGCTGGTGAAAATCCCCCTGCCACTGCTTCCAATTTAATCCATCAAACAACCACAACACAGGCCCACGCCAATAAAGCTTATCGCCACTTGGCACTTGAGCATCTGCAAAGCGCACCCGAAACGCCACCTCATTAGATTGCGCCAATTGTCCAATATCGCCCATACTCATTTCTTCAGGCAAACCTGTTACCGCCGTATTATCCAAACGCGGCACAGCCCACAGTGGATCTAGGCGTGGAAAAATAAAAAACAAGCCAATGGCAAATGGCAACGCCATAACAACAACTGCGCACAAGTTTTAAGCCCCACCCCAAAAACCGCCTCTCCAAAGCGACATTCCACCAGCCACAAAGCCCATAAATTTATCGCCACAACACAAAGCACATAAACAAGCATCCCTATTGATTGCGAATACATAAATCCCGCCATCAATAAAGCCATCGCCAACAAAAACAACACCTGCACATCGCGATGATTGCGCGCCTCCAAAAATTTTGCCACCGCCATCGCCGCCAACAACATCAAAAAACCCTGCATCCACCCCTGAGTCATCCCCTGCCACACCAACCCAGCTCCAGCCAACAACACATAGCCCAACAACACCAACAAACGCCCACGCCCTGCCTTAAAGCGCAACTGCCACAACCGCAGCGCCAACACCAACAGCGCACCGCCTGTAAACCCCCATGGCAACACCCCCCACAATGGCACCATCGCCAACACCAAACCCACAGCCAACGCCCGCCAATGCGCAAAACGCAACGACTCATCCATTCCAGCTACCGCCCAACGACCCTCATTCATCCTTATTCTCCGCAAACCTTCAAGCCTCAAACAACGCCAACGCCTGCAAACACGCCTGCTGGTGTGCAACTCCAGAGCCTTGCGCAATCACCTTATTAGGCAAATAAAGCGCATACGCCAACCCCAACTCCTGCGCCTGCAACACCCAGCGCGTCAACTGCGACAACCGCCCCTCAACATCCCCTTGTATCTTGGCATAATCTAGCGTCAAACCTTCCTCCGCCTGCCCCTCAAACTGCTTTAACAACAGATCCCCTCGCCCTACCAACTTCCACGCTACCTTTGACAACGCATCGCCTGCCACATAAGCGCGCAAACCCGAAAAATCCTCCTCTCCAGCCACTGCTGCCGTCCGCACCCCTTCCCCTATTGGCGATAGACTAGGCAACGGCAACGCTCCATCAGGACGCGGATACACCAACACCCGCCCCTCAAGCCATAGCCACTGCCAACAAATAAACATTCCAAACGGCAACGTGGTTGATAAGCGCAAATCCCCCACCTCCTGCCAACCCCGCGCATGAGTGGGTTGCTCAACTACAATAGTTTGAGCATTATTTGCCAAAACCCCAGAGACCTGCTCTTGCCCCCAAATATGCGCCAAGACAAACGCGCCACGCGCACGCCCCTCCTGCTCAGACACCACCACCTCAAATCGCGCCATCTCTCCTAAAAATACCGCCTCTCCCCCACGCACTCGCACCTTCAATCCCGCCAATTGAAAAACCGTAACCCCTGCGCTTAACATCGCGACAATCGTTAGCAAAAACGTCAAAAAATAACCCAAATTAAGGCGATAATTAATCGACCATACAAACATCACCAACAACACCGCCAACAACGCCATCCCAAAACGCGTTGGCACCACAGGCATCCCTCTAGCCCTTGCCAACACCCGCTCTGCCCGTCGCCCCTCACGCACCGCCCGTTTCATCCATCGACTGTGCGCCCACGCAACAACTGCCTTAAACATCGCCTCTCCTTACACCGCCACCTTTTTCAACATCTCCTGCGCCATTGCTTGAGAATCCCCCTGCCCTCGCGCTTGCAAGCGATGCCCCGCCACCGCCACAAACACCCTTTGCACATGCTCAGGCAATACCGCCTGCGTGCCTTGTAAAAACGCCACCGCCTTAGCCGCTGACACCAACGCCAACCCCGCACGTGTAGACATCCCATGGATAAACGCCCCCGACTCACGCGAATACGCCAACAATCGCTGCACATACTGCGCCACCGCCTGCGACACATGCACCTTGGCCACCAACTTCTGCAATGCCAACACATCTTCTGACGAAAGCACCGCCTGCAAATGCGGCAACCGCACCTCACGCGGATTACCTTGCAAAATCGCCACCTCTTGCTTAGCCGACGGATAACCCAACGACAAGCGCATCATAAAGCGGTCTAACTGCGACTCAGGCAAATGAAACGTCCCCACCTGCTCCACAGGATTTTGCGTTGCGATTACAAAAAATGGACGCGGCAACTCATAGCGCATCCGCTCCACCGTCACCTGCTGCTCCTCCATCGCCTCCAAAAGCGCCGACTGACTTTTTGGCGAAGCGCGATTAATCTCATCAGCCAACAACAACTGCGTAAACACCGCCCCCTTATGAAACACCAACGTCTGATTATTGAGCGTTGAAAACCCAATCACATCAGAAGGCAACAAATCCGCCGTAAATTGCACCCGCGCAAACTCCAGCCCCACAGTCGAAGCGAACGTCTTAGCCAACGTCGTCTTCCCAGCTCCAGGCAAATCCTCCAGCAAAACATGCCCCCGCGCTAACAAACACGCCATCGTTAAAAAACCCCCTCCTCCTTATCCATCACCACCGCATTAATCTGCGCAAAAGCGCGCTTTAACCTCATGTTTAAATCCGCCATTCTCACCCTCCTAAATTATCCAATAGCGCAGGTGCATAATCGCTTGCCAACATATCCACCCCCAACGGCAAAATCCTGCGCCAGTTGCGCATCATTAACCGTCCACGTCCCTACAATCAGCCCATGCGCCTTTGCTTGTTGCACATACACCGCATCAACCACACGATAATTCACATCCACCCCAGTAAAACCCATCGCCTGCGCTTGCGCAAACATCCCCTGCGTGCGCGCCTCCTGCTCATCTAAAATCCACAACAGTTGCACCTCAGGCAAGCGCTCCCCCACCGCTTGCAACAAGCGCTCATTAAAACTCATCACCCACAAATCAATATCCGAACGCGCCTGAGCCAACACCGCAATCACCGCCTCCAGTTGCACCACCTCAGGCTTAATTTCCACCTGAATAGACTTCCCAGACGCATCGCCGCCAAAACCGCCTCAAGCGTTGGCATCCGCTCGCCAGCAAACCGCTCTGCCTTAAACGCCCCAACATCCACCGTTGCCAACTGCGCATAATCCGATTCTGCAATCACAAAATCCTTATCACCGCACCGCCCAGTCGTCTCATCATGATGCACCACCACCACCCCATCCGCGCTCACCTGCACATCACACTCCACCCCATCCACATCATGCGCCCACGCCATCCTAAACGCCGCCAACGTATTTTCAGGCGCAACCGCCGAAACCCCTCTATGCGCAATCCACTTCATCTCTTCTCCTTAGATATTTTCAAAAAAACAGCATCCACCGCCTCATCAGGCAATAATAATTCATATGCCAACACCACCACTCGCGCCTGCAAATTAACAGCCCACCCCGATAATTTCACCGCATCCTTTTCCGTAACCACAATATAGCCATCAGGGGCAAAATCCGCCACTGATTCAGGCAACATCGCATGGTCAGGCAAAAAGCGAAACGCCCCCACCGACAACCCCAACGCCTGCAAACGCGCCAAAAAACGCTCAGGACGCGCAATCGCCGTCAACGCCTGCAAACGCACCCCCATAAAATCAGCCAACGGCAAATACTCTTGCGCATTTAAAAACCGCATCCCCGCACAACGCTCCACCAACTCATACACAGGCACGCCAGCAGGCATCTTAACCCCCACCGCCCCCCACACCATGCACACAAACCCCATCGACCAAAGCCAAACGCCCCACCCCTTCACGCAACGCCCCCGCAGGCAACAAAAAACCATTCCCCACCCCCAAATCACGCGCCATCGCCACCCACTCCACATCCCGCGCCAACGCATAATGTTGCAACCCATCATCACACACCACCAACTGCACCTCTGGATAGCGCACCAACAACTCAGCCACCGCCAACGCACGACGTCGCCCCACAAACACAGGCACCCCACATCCACGCTTCATCAACAACGCCTCATCGCCAACCACCCCCACATCACTATCCAAGCGCACCTCCACCACCGCACGATTTTCCCCTCCATACCCCCCGACTGACCACCCCAACCGCCACCCCACGCACACTCAAAGCACGCACCAAAGCCATCACCAAAGGCGTTTTACCATTGCCCCCCACCGACACATTACCCACCACCATCACCAAACAAGGCGCGCGATACACCGCAAACACCCCACAAGAATACAGCCAACGCCTTAACCTCACCCCCAGCGCAAACACCCACGCCAACGGCAACAACGCATAACTCAACGCCATCCGCCGCCGCCAAAAACGCGGGATATCACTCATTCTCCATCCCTCTTATCTCGACGAAACGCCGCCTCCTCACCGCTACGCAAACGGCGGATATTATCGCGATGACGAAACACCAACATCCCCACCATCAACAAAATCATCATAGGCATCAAACGATTATCAATCATCACAAACGCCAACCAAGGCGCAACAAACGCCGCCACCAACGCCGCTAAAGACGACACCCGCGTCCATAAAAACACCCCCAACCAAACCGCCACCACCAAAAGCGCCAACAACCAATGCCAACCCAACAACACCCCAAGCGCCGTTGCCACTCCTTTTCCACCACGAAAGCCAAAAAACAGCGGAAATAAATGCCCCACAAAAGCAAACAACCCCGCCAGCAACCACACCAACGGCAACTCAGGCATCCACCAGCGCAGCACCACCACAGGCACCAACCCCTTCAACAAATCCCCCAATAACGTTAACAAAGCCGCCTTCTTGCCCCCCACCCGCATCACATTCGTTGCCCCTGGATTTCCCGAACCCTGCGTCCGTGGGTCGGGCAACCCAACGCGCGACAGACTAAATCGCCGCCGAAATCGACCCACACCCATAACCAACCACCGCCCCTAACACATAAAACAACTGTTGCATAGCTACCTCCTAATGCCATAATGCACTCTTTGTAAATAAGGAAACTCCCTCATGTCTATTGATACCGTTTTTATCTACGACCTCAAATTACAAACCCTCATTGGCGTATTGCCCTACGAACGCCTCAAAAAACAAACCCTATGGCTTGATATTGAATTAGAAAGCAACTTCAGCCAAGCCCAACAAAGCGACGACGTCCGCCACACCTTAAACTACGCTGCCATTGCAGATTTTATTATTGAATTTGCTGAACAGGCACAATATAAACTCCTCGAACGCTTCGCCCACGAACTCTGCCAAGCCTTGTTTGAATTTTGTAGCGCCAACGTTATTCATCTCACCCTACGCAAATCAGGCGCCATCGCACACACGCAAAATCTTGGCATCAAAATCACTCGCACCCGCCCCATTAGTCAACCTTCTTTTGAGCCCATGCCACCAACTGTGCACGCACAGCCGACACAGAGCGCGCCTCTTTTGCAAAACTCACAAAATACAACTGCCGACAATAAAGAATCGTAATACCATATTGATTAACCGCCACCATCTGTGGCGGCGTTAACTCAAGCACAACCCTCACCCCCATTTCTAGCAAATATTTTGCCAAATGTGGCGCATGCTCAGCATTCATATGCTCCATCATCATCGCCTCCTCCTCCAAAGTAAACGGCGAGGGCGCAAACATCTCTGAAAAATCAACCCATGCAATCCTGCCAAACCCCATAATCAAGCGACACCGCATCGGCGTAAAGCGATACAAATGAAAAAAATGCGCTAAATCATAGCGCTCAGAACGAGGAAAATGGCGAAAATATCGCGCCATAGCCTCCGAAAGCTCCGCCTCAGGCACACGTTGCGCCTCCCCCATACACGTTAACCGCCAACTGCGATTAACCGCCTCACCACGTTTTGAGGCGCGCAAAAATAACGTTACCCGCTTATCTTGCACAATATTTTTTGTATGCTCGGCAATCGTTGCCAAATAAAACAACGCCCGCCCCTGCCTATCCAAACAAAACGGCACAACAGAAACAAAAGGATATCCCGCCCACATTTCTCATCAGAAACCATCAACGTTGCAAGCTCCCCACTAAACTCCTGCAAATAAATCCTGCGCGCATCTTGTTGCGCCTGTTTTTGCGTGTAGCGCTGTTCTAATCTTTCGCTCATAATTGCTCCTTAATACCGCCCATCTTAACCCCACACATCACCGCATCATATCTATCCCTTATGCCGCGCTTTTAACACCTCCATAACCGCCTGCCAGCTTAGCTGCGCATCTTGCAACAACACCGTCAAGTGATACAACAAATCCGCCGCCTCCGCGCAAGTTTCTGCCTTATCGCCCACCGCAGCCGCCAAAGCTGTCTCCACGCCTTCCTCTCCAACCTTTTGCGCAATGCGCTTAGTGCCTTGCGCATACAAACTGGCGGTATAAGACGAGTTCGCTTCCGCCCCTTTACGAGAGGCAATCAGGCGCTCCAGCCCAGCAAAAAACACCCAATCAGGTTGCACCTCAAGCTCAGAAAAACAACTCACCGTCCCCGTATGACACGTCGGGCCCATAGGATTGGCGATAATCAACAACGCATCGCCATCACAATCCAAACTATAATCCACCACCTCAAGCACATTCCCTGATTGCTCCCCCTTCATCCACAGACGATTTTTAGAGCGCGAAAAAAACGTTACCCGCCCTGTTTGTTGTGTTGTCTTTAACGCCTGTTCATTCATATACCCTAGCATTAACACCTGCGCACTGCGCGCATCTTGCACCACCACAGGCAACAACCCCTGAATCTTCTCCCAATCTACCGCCGTAGAGATTATTTTTTGCGCCATATTAGCCCTCCTCCAACTCACGTATTGCCACACCTTCTTGTGCCAAATAATCCTTCAGCGCCTTAATCTCAATAAACTGCTTATGAAACACACTTGCCGCCAACGCACCATCCGCCCCTGTTGCAAAAGCTTGTAAAAAATGCACCATCTCTCCTGCACCGCCTGATGCAATCAACGGCACCGCACAATGCTCACGCACCAATGCCAGCTGAGTTAAATCATAGCCCTGACGCACCCCATCTTGATTCATCATATTCAACACAATCTCCCCAGCCCCACGGCATTGCACCTCCAGCACCCAATCCAACAACTGCCACTGCGTTTGCCGTGTTCGTTGCACATCGCCTGTATATTGATTCACCCAATACTGCCCCGAGCGCGCATCAAACCAACTATCAATTCCCACCACCACCGCCTGCACGCCAAAACGATTCGCCAACTGCGTAATCAATTCAGGATTAGCAAGCGCAGGCGAATTAATCGAAATCTTATCCGCACCAAAAGCAAACAACCGCTCAGCATCGGCAATAGAGGCAATCCCTCCCGCCACACAAAAAGGAACATCAATCACCTGCGCTACCTGCTCAACCCAGCGCTTATCCACCACCCGATTATCCGCCGAAGCGCTAATATCATAAAACACCAACTCATCCGCCCCAGCTTGTGCATAGCGCTGAGCAAGCGCCACAATATCCCCCACCACCTCATGATTGCGAAAGCGCACCCCTTTCACCACCTTACCCGCCTGCACATCTAGACAAGGAATGATGCGTTTTGCCAACATCTTATTGCTCCTTGTAAATCAAATTTACCCTCTAATAACGCGCGCCCTACAATAATTCCTGCCACCCCACTACCTTTTAGCGCCCAAATATCCTCAAGCCCCCCAATCCCACCAGAAGCCTGCACCGCCAATTGAGGATAGCGCGTACAAATCTTTTCATACAGCCCCACATTACTCCCACTGAGCGTGCCATCTTTGGCAATATCGGTGCACAACACATGCTTTAAACCCTCTGCCAAATATTGCTCAATCAAAGCAAATAGCGCCACCCCGCTATTGTCTTGCCAACCACTCAACGCCACAAAAGCCTCCCCCTTTGCATCAATATTGACATCCAATGCCAACACCAAGCGCTCCGCCCCATATTCCCCCAAGCCAACGTTGCACCCACTCAGGCTTTTTAACCGCCAAAGACCCAATCACCACTCGATTTGCCCCTGCCTGCAACAGCGCCTCCACCTCCGCCTGACTGCGAATTCCACCGCCTACCTGAATCGGCACATCCACCGCCTGCACAATCTGCTCAATCAACGCAATTTGACGCGCCTTAGGATTTTTTGCCCCCGTCAAATCCACCAAATGCAACTGCTTTGCCCCCCCAGCAACATAAGCAGAAAACTGCGCGATTGGGTCAAAATCATACGCCGTTGTTTTAGCGTAATCCCCTTGCCACAGACGCACCACCTGCCCATCGATTAAATCTAGCGCTGGAATAATCGGCGCCCCCTCCATCTCCTGAGTCATTTCACATTCTCCACAAAATTACGCAACAACTTAGCCCCCACCGCCCCTGATTTTTCAGGATGAAACTGCATACCATAAAAATTATCGCGCGCAATAACCGCCGAAAACGGCGCACCATAGACACAACTTGCCAAAGTATAATCCCCCACCGCCACCGCATAACTATGCACAAAATACACATACGCCCCTGATTTAATCCCCTCAAACAGCGCATGCTCACGCACTATCTCCAACTGATTCCAGCCCATATGAGGCAAAGGCAACTCATAATCAGGCAAGCGCTGCGTAGTCGCCTCAACACAGCCCAACGTCTCTACCCACTCATTTTTGACCCCCACCTCACCCGACTCATTAGAAGCACGCGTTAACAACTGCATACCCAAACAAATCCCAAGCATCGGTTGAGAAGCATTCACAATCAGCGAAATCAAATCACGCGCCTGCAAATTACGCATTGCAAAAGCCGCCGTCCCCACACCTGGCAATAACAACTTATCCGCCTCAGCAATCACCTGCTTATCAGCACTAATTACAGGCGCATAGCCCAAGCGTTGCAATGCAAATTGCACCGAAGCCAAATTCGCACACCCCGTATCAATAATGACCAATTTCATAGCCATCGCTTACAACACCCCTTTACTACTAGGCAACGCATTGTCCTCAACACGAATAGCTTGGCGCAACGTCCGCCCAAACACCTTAAACAAACTCTCAATTTGATGATGCGCATTCTCCCCTTTAACCGATAAATGCAACGTCGCCATTAACGTATAAGTCAAGGAATAGAAAAAATGCTCCGTCATTTCACAGCTAAAATCCCCCACACGGTCGCGACTAAATTTTGCCTTAAACTTCAAAAACGGACGTCCTGATAAATCCAAACAACATTTAGCTCGGCACTCATCCATCGGCAACACAAACCCAAAGCGCGCAATCCCGCGCTTATCCCCTAGCGCCTCACGCAACGCCTGCCCCAACGCCAGCGCCGTATCCTCCACACTATGATGCTCATCAATATGCAAATCCCCCTTACAGCGCACCGACAACCTAAAGCCTGCATGCGTTGCAATTTGCTCCAGCATATGGTCAAAAAACCCAATCCCCGTATCAATCTCACTCACCCCGGCCTCATCAAGCCACACCTTAACGCGGATATCAGTTTCTTTTGTTGTGCGCACCACCTCCGCTACACGTGGCTGATGCGGATTTCCCGCCACAGGTAGCGCAAGCAACTGCTCAGATAAATGCTGCCAATTTAATTGCTCAGGATGATAGCGCAACCCCTTAATGCCCAAATTCTGCGCCAACTGCAAATCCGACTCACGGTCGCCAATTACAAAACTATTCTTTAAATCAAACGCCCCACGCGCAATATAATCCTCCAACAACAACGTTTTAGGCTTACGGCACTCGCACCCTTCCTCAGGCTTATGCGGACAAATAAACACATCAGCAAACACCACCCCTTGCGAATTAAAAATCGCCATCATCTTTTCATGCGGTTTATCAAAATCCTCCTGCGGAAAAGAAGGCGTCCCCAAGCCATCTTGATTGCTAACCATCACCAAACGATAGCGCTTTTGCAACGCCAACAACGCAGGAATAACCCCCTGCTCAAATTGCAATTTCTCCAAACTATCAATTTGAAAATCAGTTTTAGGCTCATCAATCAACGTCCCATCGCGGTCAATAAATAACGTCGGCATCATACGCACTCCTTATGTAAATCTTTTTTCCAAACGTGCCAACATCGCCAGCACCGCCTCATTCTCGACCTGACTGCCCACCGTCATGCGAATACAATTGTTTAATCCAAGCGCTACATGTTGATTGCGCAAAATCGCGCCCTCCTGCCACAGCGCCTCAAAAACCAACTGACCCTCTTTACAACGAAACAACAAAAAATTCCCAGCACTATCAAATACTTCTTCTACAAAAGACAACTGCAAAAGCCCCTGTATTAACTGCTCACGCAAAGCCAAAACCTCTTGCACTCGCGCCCACATCCCCTGCACATTTTCAGCGCTAAGCGCGGTTGTAGCCATCTCTGCTACAGGTGTTGGAATGGGATACGGCGCAATCACCTTCGCCAACAGCGCAATCAACGCCGCATCCGCCAACACAAACCCACAGCGAAGTCCAGCCAGCGCAAACGCCTTAGAGAGCGTGCGAATAATCGCCAAATGCGGATAATCCGCAATTTTTTTCACCCAAGACGCCTGCGCACTAAATTCAATATACGCCTCATCGATAACCAATACACACCGACCTGCTGTTAACGCCAATAACGCCTGTAATTGCTTATCGCTTATCAGCGCCCCCGTTGGATTATTCGGATGACACACAAACACCACCTTAATTCCCGCATCCTCCTGCAAACAGCGCTCAATTTCTGCCAAATCTAAAGAAAAATCCGCACGTTGCGCCACCACAACCTGACGCACGCCCAGCGTCTGCGCACTCACCGCATACATGCCATAAGTTGGAGGACAATATAAAATCGCCTCACCAGCATAATCTGCCACCGCAGGTTCACAAAAAGCACGTATCAACAACTCAATGCCCTCATCTCCACCCCGTGTTACCAGCACATTTTCTGGCAACACCCCAGCATATTGCGCATATGCCGCCACCACCGCCTGTGGTTGTGGGCTGGGATAACGATTCATCCCTGTGGCGCAAAATCTGGAGCATGCGCTGATTCATTGGCATTTAACCAAATCGTCCCCTCCCCACCAATTTTTCTTGCTGACTGATACGGCGTCAACGCGCGCACATTTTCCCTAGCCAACGATACTATCGTTTCCGTCTTTTTCATCATAAACCGCCTAAGAACCTAATGAATCTCTCAAAGCCTCAACACGCAAACGCACCGCCTGCGCATGCGCCTGCAATTGCTCCGCCTGAGCCATCGCCATAACAGCAGGCGCTAAGGTCAAAAACCCCTGCTCCGTCAACTCCTGCACCGTCATGCGTTTAGAAAAATCCGCCAAACCCAAACTCGAATGCGTCCGCGCAAACCCATAGGTTGGCAACACATGATTTGTCCCACTGGCATAATCCCCCATACTTTCAGGCGAATAGGCGCCCAAAAATATCGACCCAGCATGCACAATCTCTGCCAGCCACTGTCTAGGGTTTTGCGTTTGAACAATCAAATGCTCAGGCGCATAACGATTACTCAAAGCAAAACATTGCGCCAAATCTTTAGTTACAATCAAACGACTATGCAACAACGCTTTTTCAGCAATCTCTTTACGCGACAAATGCGCCAACTGCGCCTTTATTGCATCCCCTACCGCTTGCGCTAAAGTCTCGCTCGGCGTCAATAATACAACCTGACTATCCGCACCATGCTCCGCTTGAGATAACAAATCACTTGCCACAAACCCCGCATCTGCTTGCTCATCTGCAATCACCAATACTTCTGAAGGTCCTGCAGGCATATCAATGGCAACCCCATCAGCAAGCACTTGTCGCTTGGCTTCGGTTACAAAAGCATTCCCTGGTCCAAAAATTTTATCTACCTTCTCAATGCTTTGTGTGCCATAGGTAGAGCGAATACCGCACCAGCGCCCCCACCGCATACACCGTCTTAACCCCGCACAACCACGCCGTATATAAAATTTCATCACTCACAGGTGCAGGCGAACATAGCACAATCTTTTGACAACCTGCAATTTTAGCGGGCAACGCCAACATCAACACCGTAGAAAACAAAGGCGCCGATCCTCCGGGAATATACAACCCCACCTTTTCAATCGCACGCGTCAACACCTGACAGCGCACCCCTTGTTGCACCTGAACATCAACTGGCGCGCTCTTTTGTGCCATATGAAAACGCTCGATATTCTCCTTTGCCGTTAAAATCGCTGCCTTCAACGCCTCAGGCACACGCGTACATGCCTGTGCTATCGCCGCCTCACTGATTTGTAGAGCATCCAGCGCGACCCCATCAAATTGCTCAGCAAATTCAAATAAAGCCGCATCTCCCTCTATGCGCACGCGCATACCAATTGACTGCACCGTCTGGGCAATTGAGGCACTAATAGCCTGCGCAGGGCGCGCTAATAATTTTTCCTGCGCCCCCTCATCTAACGCTTGCCAATGAATAATTTTCACATAACCCCCTATTAAACCAACATCTTCTCAATCGGCAACACCAAAATCGAACTCGCACCAGCCTCTTTTAGGCGCTCCATCGTCTCCCAAAATAAATTTTCCTGACTAACAACATGCATCGCCACCTTCGACGCATCATGCGCCAACGGCAAAATAGTTGGATTCTCCACCCCGGGTAACAACGCAACAATATTCTCCAACTTATCCTTAGGCGCATGCAGCATAATATATTTACTCTCGCTTGCCTGTTGAATTCCCTGAATACGTGTCAACAATTTATCTACCAACGACTGCTTAAAACTATCCAACTCGCCTGCGCGTTGAATCAAACATGCCTTTGAACGATAAATCACCTCCACCTCTTTTAATCCATTGGCCTCAAGCGTTGCCCCAGAAGAAACTAAATCACAAATAGCATTTGCAATACCCGCACTTGGCGCCACCTCCACAGAGCCTGCCAACAAACAATTTTTATAAGAAACTCCTCGACTATTCATATAGCGCTTTAATAAATTGGGGTAAGACGTTGCAATACGCGCATTTGCCAAGCACTCAACACCGGTATATTCACTCTCTTTAGCCACCGCCAGCGACAAACGACACTCCCCAAACTCCAAACCACGCAAACGCCGATAACTGGTTGGCTCATTGGCAGATAAACGGTCTAACTCCAACTCCTCCAACACATTCTCGCCCACAATTCCCAAATCCACTACCCCATCAAAAACTAAACCGGGAATATCATCATCACGCACCCTAAGCACCTCAATGGGCATATTTTTAGCATAGGCAATTAATCGCTGCTCATTCCAATAGATTTTCACCCCGCATTGCTTGAGCAACTCCTGACAATCCTGACTTAAGCGCCCCGATTTTTGAATTGCAATTTTTAATCTAGATGTCGACATATTCACCAACGCATTCTCCCAATACTAATTTGCGCAAAAGCAAAATAAACTAGCGTAAAAGCGCCCCTTGTACAAGCGCCCCAACTATAAAAGCAAATGTAAAATACATTCCCACCCGCCCAGCATGTTTAAAATATCTTTCAAAACCCACCGCATGCTTAGACAAACTCGCAAATCCACTCCCACCAGCAAACCGCATATCTTCAATCATCCAGCACAAACGCTCATGCTGATGCTCTGTGCAAACAAGACATAAAAACCAATCCTATAGACGGTAGTCATTTAGTCAAAGTGCGCTCTAGCAAAGATTTATTATAAAGCGCGCCTATTGCAATAAGCTTTTAGAGTGCAAAAACTTATAAATCTAAACGCTCAATCGTGCGCTTAGCGCGTATTAGTTTTTAAACAACATCCCCTAATCTCGCAACAAACACCATCCAAGAAATGCTGACAATTTTCACCCCCCTAACCAATCCACCAATGCCGACCGATACAAAGGCAAGTTAAACTCTGCGCCATACCCCACTTTTTTAAAATAAAGACCATGCGCTGGTGCTGTAACGCCTGCCTGTGCACGCGAACGACTGGCTAACACCTGCGCCACCCATTGCACAGGCTCACGCTCATCCCCCACCGCCAATAAAGTCCCGACAATATTACGCACCATATGATGTAAAAAAGCATTTCCGCGAATCTCAACGACTAATAAATGCGCATTCAACGCGCGCACTGTAATTGACTCTATAAAACGCCATGGCGTTATAGACTGACAATCGGCAGCACGAAAGGCACTAAAATCATGCTCTCCACATAAAACTTGCGCCGCTTCATGCATTTTTTGTGCATTCAAAGAATAGCGATGCCAATAGCGACGCTTACGCCATAAAGCGCTCGGCTGCCCACCATGGGCAATACAATAACAATATTCTCGCCATTGCGCGCTGCGTCTTGCATCAAAATTTTGTGCTACAGACTGCACCCACTGCAAGCGAATATCGGGGGGCAAATATCGATTTGTTCCCGCAAGCCAAGCGTAAGATGTGCGATTGGCATTTGTATCAAAATGAATGACCTGCTCTAACGCATGCACACCTGCATCCGTGCGCCCTGCACAAACAACCTCCACTTCATGATTGGCTACTTGCGAAAGCGCCTGCTCAACTTGCGTTTGGATAGTAGAAAGCAAAAAGGGCTGGCGCTGCCAGCCCGAATAAGCGCTGCCATCGTATTCAATACCAGCGACATATCTCATCATTAGAATAAAATTTAAAATAAAAACAAAGAAATAATCTTAACTATCCGCTTAAGATTTTGGTTTAATCTGCGCTAATAGTTCACGAGCCTGTGCTTTTTGAGCCTCATTGCCTGACTCAATAACCTCTTGCAACCAATCATATGCACGCTCACCATTTCCTGTAACAATGAACGAGCGCGCCAAATCAAGATTAATCTCCATATTTTCAGAAGACTGAACCTCATTTCCTATCGGAGCATTATTGCTACTTTCTTCAGAATCAATAAAGGCATAATCCTCTTGAGTGTCGAGCTTTAAATCATCATCTTGCATAAATTCAGAAGATGACGACAAAGCAGAAGAGTCAAAACTCGTCGTTTCATCTTCCACTTCAAAGTCAAAATCAAAGCCAATTGAATTGTCCTCAAAAGGAGAGCTCATATCGTCTGCACTAGAAGACGTTTCAAATGATAAAGCCTCATCCTCGATATTAACAGCCTCATTTCCATCAGAATGGTCAAAAATAAATTCATCGGCAAACAACGCATTTTCTTCTTTAAAAGCGCTCTCTTTTGTATCGTCGGCAAATAATTTATTTCCTTTTGCAAAAGAAGGTTCATCCATGTCAGTAGAAAAATCATCTATAAATAAATCTTCCGATTCGGCGATATCTGATTGCGCCTCTTCTGTTTGCATATCGCTCAAATCAAAATCTAGCGTTGAAAAATCATCCACTTCTTCAACCGTTTCATGCCTTTCATCAACTGTTTCACTATCTGTTGCAGCCACTGGCGTGTTTACAAACATTTCTTCTTGAAAATCATCTTGGAAAATATCTTGATCTTGCATTTGCGCGGAAATATCATCAAACTCTTCACCGTCTGGACTTTCCGTTAACTTATTGAAATTCAAAGTATTAGCAAACTGACCTTCTTCTTCCATTGTCGCCAACATTGCCTGAATCTCTTCTTCGCTCATTTCTTCTTCTGTTTGAGCTTTTTCCCCACGCAATATTTTATAAAAGCAACAAAACTAAAAGCAGTAAAAATGCCCCACCTAATGCCAACATCCATAAAGGCAAGAGAGGCTCATCCAATTCATCCAATTGTGCATTCAAAGCTTCAGTTTGCGCCGTTACATCAGGACTAACAACAGGCGCTTCTTGCTGTGCGCTCTCCTCTAATGGTGCGACAGATTCTGTATTCTCCAATGGTTGAACTGACTCTTCATTTGATTGAACTGGTTCTTCATTTGATTGAACTGGTTCTTCATTTTGAACCTCTTCAGCGGGTGTTATATCTTCTGAGAGATTGTTTTCATTTCCTAAGTCCGCATTCGCATCAGAGGGTTGCTCAAAGCTTTCAGGAGAATCTAATAGCAATGCGCCTTCTAAAATCTCATCTGCGACGCCATCTTGCTCTTCTGGCATTTCATCAGCGCCATCAACAGGAAAAACCTCTTGTTCTTCATCCACTTGATTTAATTGAGTTTGATTAGAATGCGCAATTTCTGCCGTTGCCGCCATTGTATCGGTTGCAATATCTTCTGGCATCTCATCAGCAAATAATGCATCAACATTTTCAGCAACCACTTCTACCATTTCAGCATCAGTAACTGTTGGCTCAACCTCTTGTCTTATTTTATCTATTGACTCAGCGCTTTGGTTTAATCCTTCGTTGTACGCCTCAAGATTTTCGGGTTTCTCAACAACTGATTGCTCAATGAGCTCTTTTTGCTTATTAGTGTTTTTTTTACTTTGAGATTTTGTAGTGCTATTAACAGCCTGCAAATCTGGGATAGTCAACGTATAGCCTGCCATTAAGCTATTCAAATTACGCGAAGCAAACGCTCTTCTGTTCGCTTTATAGATGGCGTTCATCATTTTATTGACTGATACACTTTCAGAAGGACGCGTTAATTTTGCAATAGAGTAGAGCGTTTCTCCTGCTTTAACAGGCCCGTAAGTACTTCCAGTATAAACACCCGCAGTGGCTTGCAGTTGCGCCTCGCCCTGTGTTTGGTTTGGTTGTGCTGTTTGATTTTTTGTGGTGTTAATGCAACAGGTTGTGCTGTTTGATTTTTTTGTGGTGTTAATGCAACAGGTTGTGCTTCAGATAAAGCAACATTACCCCAACCGCCTACATTAGCATTATCAGTAGCTGTAGTGGTGGTTACAGTGGCAGTAGGTGCTGCCTGTGTTTCATTAGGCGCAACTCCTGATATAACCGCAGGATTAGGATTTAAAAATACGGCATATTCACGGGTGATTGTCCCGCCTTCACCGTTCATGGTCAGTAAGAAATTGATAAATGGCTCACGTATTCCTGCTTTAGACTCAACATTAATAACATAACTGTTACCGCTAGGCACAAGCGTGAATTTTAATTGGTCATGCGTGGGTAATTTTTCAATGCCTCTAGCCTGATAATCTGCAATTGAGGCAAGAGAGACTGAACTTCTTTCTGCTGCACTAGCTGACAATCCATTGACTTTAATAGAAGCATCTAATGGTTGTCCAATATAAGAATTGACCTCAATAGGTCCTAAGCCAATTGCCATAGCAAGAGAAGAAAATCCAACGCCTAATGCTGTGATAATGGCATTTCTTAATTTTAAACGTGCAGGAAAGTGACGACCATTCATGATAACTCCTTGTAAAATAATACCCACACTACCTAGCGTGCAGGGGTTAATTGGTTGCGATTATAGCAGTACATGAACTATCTGCAAATAACAAAAATCATAGTGCCAACAATTGCTGTAACTGCGCGCAAACCGCTTCACCCATTTCATCGGTTGTAGCGATTTCTTGCCCTTTTTGGGCAATATCGGCAGTTCTCAATCCTTGATTAATAACCGCTTCAACTGCTTGTTCTATTTTTTCACAAAGCAGGGGTTGTTCTAAGCTATAGCGCAACATCATGCCAACAGATAAAATCATCGCTAATGGATTGGCTTTATTTTGTCCTGCAATATCTGGTGCTGAGCCATGAATGGGTTCATATAATCCCACGCCATCTTCGCGCACAGATGCTGAGGGCAACAGTCCAATAGAGCCAGTGAGCATAGAGGCTTCATCTGAAAGAATATCGCCAAATAAATTACCTGTTAATAACACATCAAAGGCTTTAGGCTGTCTAATCAACTGCATAGCGGCATTATCTACCAGCATATGTGTTAGCCTAACATCTGGATAATCCGCGCTCACCGCTTGCACAACCTCTCGCCAAAGTTGCGAACATTCCAGCACATTCATTTTATCAATCGAACACACGCTTTTATTACGCGCTCTTGCCGCTTCAAACGCCACCTTGGCAATGCGCCTAATTTCTGTCTCGCTATAGCGCATCGTGTTAAAGCCTATGCGCTCACCTTCTTGCATTTCAATGCCACGCGGTTGTCCAAAATAAATATCTCCTGTTAACTCGCGCACAATCAACAAATCCAGTCCTTCGATTAATTCCTTTTTCAAAGAAGATTGTTCAGAAAGTGCTGATATGGCTTTAACAGGGCGC
This sequence comes from Rappaport israeli, assembly GCF_001888055.1. Lineage (GTDB taxonomy): Bacteria > Pseudomonadota > Gammaproteobacteria > Cardiobacteriales > Cardiobacteriaceae > Rappaport > Rappaport israeli. The sequence goes on along the minus strand of NZ_LXHZ01000026.1, from coordinate 95,028 downwards.
AAATTCGCAAACACACCCAAATCCGCACGAATCGCCAAAAGCCCCTGCTCAGGGCGCAAATCACGTGGTAAGTTATCCCATTTTTTACCGCCCACGCATGCTAATAACACCGCATCGGCTTGCGCTACCAAGGCGCGCGTACTCTCTGGATAAGGCACACCTTCAGAATCTACCCCAGCTCCTCCAATATTGCCTTCCAGCACATTAAGCGCCAAACCGTGGGCACGCAGTAGCGCTAACACCTTTTTCGCCTGCGCCATAATTTCAGGACCAATCCCATCTCCTGCCAATAATAAAACCTGTTTCACAGTTTCTCTCCTTTAAAAAGCCATGGGAATTTTTGTGCATATACTCTCTCAAATGCTTGAATTGCCTGCTGATGCTGTAATGTTTGTCCAATGGCATCTAATCCTTCAAGCAATATTTTTTTCAGCGCCTTATCGATTAAAAACGTCCAGACCTGCTCTTTACTGTCAATCGTTTGCGCCTGCAAATCAATAGTTAACATCAAAGGCTCTTTGCTCGCGCGCGCTAATAATTCATCCACCGCTGCCACAGGTAATTGAACGGGCAACACCCCATTTTTAAAGCAATTGTTATAGAAAATATCGCCAAAAGATTTTGCAATAACAGCGCGAATACCAAAATCATCCAACGCCCATACCGCATGTTCACGCGACGAACCGCAGCCAAAATTTTCTCCTGAAATTAAAAACTTAGCTTGTTGGTAACAAGGTTGATTTAATACAAATTCCGCATTAGGCGTTTCGTCTTCTAAATAACGCCAGTCAGAAAACAAATACCGCCCCAGCCCAGATTTTGTAATCACTTTTAAATGCTGTTTAGCAATAATGGCATCGGTATCAATATGGTCGCGCGCCAATGGTGCTGCTACCCCAGATTCACGTGTGAAAACCTTCATCTACACCTCCGAAAAATGCACAAAACGTCCAGCAACTGCCGCTGCCGCCGCCATCGCAGGACTCACCAAATGCGTTCGCCCACCTTGTCCTTGTCGTCCTTCAAAATTACGATTAGAGGTCGATGCGCACCGCTTTCCTGCAGGTAAACGGTCGGCATTCATCGCCAAACACATCGAACACCCAGGCTCACGCCATTCAAATCCCGCCTCAATAAATATCTGATCTAACCCCTCTAATTCTGCCTGCTGTTTGACCAACCCAGACCCTGGTACAACCAATGCCATTTCAATGCGTTGCGCGATTTTCTTTCCTTTTAATATTGCCGCGGCAGCGCGCAAATCTTCAATCCGCGCGTTGGTACATGAACCAATAAACACAGCGTCAATTGCAATATCTCGAATCCTTTGCCCAGACGACAACCCCATATATTGCAACGCTTTTTTCACCGTTTCGCGCGCGCCTTCACGCGCATATTCTTCTAAATGCGGAATCCTGCCATCAATATTGCACACCATCTCAGGCGAAGTTCCCCAACTCACCTGAGGCAAAATTTCTTTCGCATCAATTTTAACCTCACGATCAAACACCGCTCCCTCATCACTTTTTAGCGTCTGCCAATAAGCAAGCGCTTTCTCCCACATCTCTCCTTTAGGTGCAAATTTGCGCCCCTGCACATAATCCAGCGTCTTTTTATCCACCGCAATCAAACCTGCGCGCGCCCCTGCTTCAATCGACATATTACAAACCGACATCCGCTCCTCCATCGACAACGCCTCAATTGTCGAGCCTGCAAATTCCAGCGTATAACCAATCCCACCATCAGCACCAATTTTGCCAATAATAAACAACATCACATCCTTACCGCACACCCCCTCAGCGAGCTCCCCCTCTACTGTAATACGCATCGTTTTTGTTTTATGTTGCATCAGCGTCTGTGTTGCCATCACATGCTCCACCTCAGACGTCCCAATGCCAAACGCCAGCGCCGCCAAAGCGCCATGCGTTGAAGTATGTGAATCCCCACATACAATCGTCATACCAGGAAGCGTTAACCCCTGCTCAGGGCCCACCACATGCACAATGCCCTGACGCACATCATCCATCGCAAACAACGACACCCCAAATTGCTGGCAATTTTTCTCCAGCGCTTCCACCTGAACTCTCGCCACAGGATCAACAATCCCCTTCTCACGTTCAAGCGTTGGCACATTGTGGTCAGCCACCGCCTGCATCGACGCAGCACGCCACACCTTTCGCCCGTTAGCGCGCAAACTCTCAAAAGGCTGCGGTGAAGTGACCTCATGAATAAAATGCCGATCAATATACAGCAACGACTGCCCATCAACTCCCCCACCACATGCGCATTCCAAATTTTCTCGTATAAAGTCAAGGGTCTCATACATCAATCTCCGCCGCCCACAAATCCTCCAGCCTATCTCGTCTACGAATTACGCGCGCCTGCCCATCTTCAACCAACACCTCCGCAGGGCGCAAGCGCGAATTATATTGCCCCGCCATCGCCATACCATACGCCCCCACCCCACTAAACATCAGCCTATCGCCAGCCACAACTTCCAACTTACAATCTTTTATAAATACATCCGCACTCTCACACACAGGCCCAACCACATCCACCAACGCCCCTTCCTCTTGCCGTCTAGAAAGATTTTTCACCTGCGGATAGGCCTGATACAACGCTGGACGAATATAATCATTCATCCCTGCATCCACCACCACAAAACGACGCTCACCTGCATCCTTTACCCCAAGCACCTGCGTTAACAACACCCCAGCATTTCCCACCAACGACCGCCCAGGCTGCAACTGCAACCCAAACCCAGTCCCTTGTAAACGCGCTAACAACTCAGATACCAACGCCTCCACACTTGGCACAGCCTGCCCAGTCACACAAACCCCCCAAACCGCCCCCCATATCCACATGCTCAATGGCAATACCCAGCGCCTGCAACTGCGCACACAACTCAAGCACACCATCTAACGCCTGCAAAAAAGGCTCAAGCGTCGTAATTTGCGACCCAATATGACACCCCACCCCCTTAATCTGCACAAACTCACAATCACGCGCCAACTCATACAACCCCACCACATCCTCCAACGGCACACCAAATTTATTCTCCTTCAACCCTGTTGAAATATAGGGATGCGTTTTCGCATCCACATTAGGATTAACCCTTAAAGCAATTGGCGCAACCGTCTTCATCCGCGTAGCCACCTGCATAATCTGCTGCAATTCAAACGCCGATTCCACATTAAAACACCCAATCCCCACCTCCAGCGCGCGCATAATCTCCGCCTCAGACTTCCCCACACCAGAAAAATAATCTTATCTGCGCGCCCACCGCACAGCATCACCCGCTCAATCTCCCCCACAGACACCACATCAAACCCCACCTCAAGCTCCGCCAACAAGCGCAACAAACTTAAATTAGCATTTGCCTTAACCGCATAATGCACCGACACCTCCCCTCCTTGCGCCGCTGCCCTATAGCGCGCCACCTGCGCCTTAATATAACTTGCACTATAAACATATAACGGACTCCCCCATTGTTCCACAAGCCCCTCTAGCGCCACCCCCTCCATAAAATATTGTCCCTGCTCATAATCAACCACCGCCCACACATCACAATCCACCGCCATCAATGATTCATTTAATTTATAATCACTCATCTAACCCTCCTTGAAAACCCACATCAGACCCCATCCCCAACGCCTCATCCCCCTCTAAATACAGCGCCCCCTTCTGACCACACGCCGACAAAAACAACATTAACACTAGAAAACCATACCGCATATCCGTTAATCTACCCAAAAATCATATTAAAAAAAGCGAGCCATTATGACACAGACCCTAGAACGAATCACACACCCAGCCAAAAATAGCGCCACCCACAGCATCCTCTGGCTACACGGCCTAGGCGCAGACGGACACGACTTCGCCCCCATCATTCCCCCATCTGAATTTACAGCCCCCGTACGCGCGTCCTCCTCCCCCCATGCCCCCATACGCCCCATCACCATAAACAACGGCTACCCAATGCGCGCTTGGTACGACATCACCCAACTTAACATCAACGCCAGAAGCAGCGACCCACAAAGCATCCACACAAGCCATCAACAACTCCTAAAACTCATAGAAGAAGAACAAGAAAACGGCATCCCTGCAAAAAACATCCTCCTTGCAGGATTCTCACAAGGAGGCGCCATGGCACTACACACAGGTTTACGCACCCCATGCGCTGGCATACTCGCCCTATCTTGCTACCTTCTAATGCCCGAAACCTTAACCCCCGCCACCAACCCCAACCTCCCCATCCTACAAATGCACGGCACACAAGACCCCATCGTCAGCTACAGCCTAGGACAGCAAGCGCATAACACCCTAATCCAACTCAACTACCAACCACAGTGGCAAAGCTACCCCATGGCACACGAAGTCAACAGCGAACAAATCCAAGCCATCGCGCAATGGCTCAATCAACTTGGATTTTAAACATTACAAGTAAAAACCATTGAAATTAATTTAAGTTCTCTGACTTTCACTTTATTAAATTCAGCGCTTAGCAAGTAGTTATAAAAAAGCACCTAATCCGAAGATTAAGCGCTTTGTGATTTTAGGGTGCATTAAGGGTTAGAAATAGTAGGGTTCGCCGATAAATTTAAACTGGTGCAATGTATTTCATTTAAATAAAAAAACACCGCGATGGTTGCGGTGTGTATTTTATGCGGCTGGCCCGCCCGAGAGGATTCGAACCTCTGACCTTTGCCTCCGGAGGGCAACGCTCTATCCAGCTGAGCTACGGGCGGTAAGCGCGGATTTTAGCATAACCAACTGGCAGCGTCTAAAAAATCATTTCGATTGTTCGGGCGGTTCAGAAGTAATCCGTCTAAGCACTGCTTGCACATCACAAATCCGCTTATAACAATGCCACCAAACTTCATACTCTTTCCCCATAGCCTGTAAAGGTGCAATCTCATGAAACACCACCGCCTGAAAATCTTTAGACATAAACTGGCGCACCTCTGCCGTTACTTTTTCAATTTCCTCACATAACAGTTCTGGTGGCTCAGAAGCTTCACCAGCTTGAAAACTGCGCAGGCCATCTCCTACTGATTCACACAACAACACCGCTGCCGCATATAATCGGATTGCCCTTCTATCATAATGTCTTGCCAATGACTTAACCAATGGCAAACGCAATCGACCACGAATTGACCAAGGCGTATTACGTAATGCGCTGGTAATCGTATCATCAAAAACCACCAGATGCTGATGTGCATTAACCATCACATTTGTGCCCAATCGAGCTGTGCTTGCTTGCTTTTCTATCAATCCCTGCCTGCTATGCTGAAAAGCTGTTAAAAGTCGTTCTAATAAATTATCACGCGCCTTTGTCAGCCCACTTACAGGGTCGGGCGTAAAAATTACCTGACTAAAAATAAGGGCAACGGATGCACCTACCAACACATCTAAAAAACGATTAAGCCCCGCCGTTTGAGGGCCAAAAGACAAAATCAACACCGAGGAAACCGCCGCCTGTGTTGAAACGACTGGTTTAAACCCAAACGAGGCAGCCACACTCATCGCCACAAAAGTTGCCAATGGAATAGAAACAAACAACGCCTGCTGTCCTAATAGCAAAATCATCTCACCGCAAAATACCCCAATGCCAACCCCCAATACAATCATCAAACTTTGCGAGCCATGATTAGGCACTCCAGGGGCAAGACAAGCTACCGCCGCAATCATGGCAAACAACGGCAAAGAATGCCCCAATACATAATAAGACACAGGCCATGCCACCAACCCCGCCAATGCCGATACAAATGCTGGACGCAATGCCCGCTTTAACCGCCTAGGCAAATCCTTCAGCCAATCGATAAACTTTGTATGATTTACACGCACAAACACCTCCTACAAAGCCCTAACAAAACACCCTCTTTTATCCGCCTGATTGTAAGTTAAACCCTAAAACATAGCAAAACACACAACAGACAAACCCCCCATAATTTTGCTACACTAGCGCCTTTTTAGCGAAAACAAGGACAGACCGCATGCCTGCCACAACCCGACGCATTCTTATCACCAGCGCCCTACCCTACGCCAACGGGCCCATTCACCTCGGACATCTCGTTGAGTATATCCAAACAGATATTTGGGCACGCTTTCAGCGCCTACGCGGTCATGAAACCTACTACATTTGCGCCGACGACGCACACGGCTCTCCCATCATGTTGCGCGCTGAAAAAGAAGGCATTACCCCAAAACAACTCATCGACAAAACCCAGCGCGAACATCAACACGATTTCAGCCGTTTTCTCATTGAATTTGACCACTACCACAGCACCCACAGCCCCGAAAATCAGCAACTCGTCGAACAAATCTACACCACCCTCAATCAGCAAGGTTATATTCTCAAAAAAACCATCTCCCAAGCCTACGATGCAGAAAAACAAATCTTTCTCCCTGACCGCTACGTTAAAGGAACTTGCCCCAACTGCCATACGCCTGAGCAATACGGCGATAACTGCGAAGCTTGTGGGGCAACCTATAGCCCACTGGATTTAATCAATCCTTATTCAGTCCTTTCCAATACCCCCCCCGAAGAGCGCCAATCGGAGCATTACTTTTTTGACCTTCCGCAATTTGAAAGCTTTTTAAAACAGCGTCTAGAAACCGCTGATATTCAAGAGAGCATGCGCAACAAACTTGCTGAATGGTTTAACGAAGGACTACAAGCATGGGACATCTCACGAGATGCGCCCTATTGGGGCTTTAACATCCCTGAAGAAAAGGATAAATACTTCTACGTTTGGCTAGATGCCCCCATTGGTTATATGGCAAGTTTTAAAGCGCTTTGCGCCAAAGAAAACCTCAATTTTGACGATTTTTGGCATAAAGACAGCACAACAGAACTCTATCACTTCATCGGCAAAGACATCGCCTACTTTCACACCCTCTTTTGGACAGCCATGCTCCATGCCAGCAATCACCGCCAGCCCACAGGCATCTACTGCCACGGTTTTTTAACCGTCAATGGCGAAAAAATGAGCAAATCGCGCGGTACTTTTATTAAAGTAGATACCTACTTAAAACATCTACGCCCTGAATATTTGCGCTACTACTTCGCCGCCAAACTTAGCGCCAAAGTAGAAGACCTTGACCTTAACCTCGAAGATTTTCGCCAGCGCATCAACAGCGACCTCGTTGGCAAACTGGTTAATCTTGCAAGTCGTAACGCTCCTTTTATCCATAAACATTTTGACAGCAAACTCAGCGCACAACTGCCAGATTCCCCCCTTCTTGCGCACTTACAAAGCGAAAGACAAGCCATTGCTGAACTCTATGAAAAGCGCGAATATTCCCACGCCGTTCGCAAAATCATGCAATTAACCGACCGCGCGAATGAATACATCGACCAACAAAAACCTTGGGTCAAAATCAAAAATCCCGAAGATAAAGCCAGCGTGCAAGAGATCGCCACCATCGCGCTAAATGCTTTTTATCAACTCATCATCTTATTAAAACCCATTCTTCCCCAACTTGCTCAAGATGCCGAAGCTTTTTTACAAACCCAGCCACTTCAATGGCAAGACCTAGAAAAGCCTCTCATCAACCAAACCCTTGCACCCTATCAACCGCTCATGCAACGCATTGAGCCCCAACAGATTGACTCTATCATTAAGGACAGTAAAGAAGATATGCAACAAGAAAATCAACTCAATTCAACAACTAATCAAGCCAATCAACCATCCAGCACACCGCCAATTGAAGAAAGTGCCCATATTAATATCGACGATTTTGCCAAAATTGATTTACGTTTGGCTAAAATCGTGCGCGCTGAAGCAGTCGAAGGGGCAGATAAACTCCTTTCCCTTACTCTAGATGTTGGTGAACTAGGACAACGCCATGTCTTTGCTGGCATTAAAAACCACTACCAAGCACAAGACCTTGAAGGGCAACTCGTTGCCTACATTGCCAATCTCAAACCGCGCAAAATGCGCTTTGGTCTTTCTGAAGGAATGATTTTGGCAGCAGGCGATGGGCAAACACTGCATCTGCTCAATCCCAACGGCGAACAAGCCAAAGCAGGCATGAAAATCCGCTAATTCCAGACAATAGAAAAGGAACTCATCATGACCCATCAAATTGAACTACTGCGCAAACATACCAGCTTTAAAGGACAGCAACGCTACTATCAAGACCTTGCCGAGCCACTCGATCGCCATATTGAATTGGCGATTTATCTCCCAGAAGCGACTATGGCAAATAAACATTGCTCAGTAATTTATTATCTACCTGATATCCACGCCAGCGCACATAAAACCGCTAGCCAATCTGATTATCAGCGCTACGCCAATCGCTACGATATGATTGTTGTGATTCCAGATATTTTTGGCAATTATCAAGGCGAGGTAAGCGAACGCCTTGCGCGCTATCAACAAGAGCATAACGCCATCACCACCTACATCACCGAATATCTTCCCAGCGTTATCGAACATCATTTCCGCGCCTATGAAACCAGAAGCATTATGGGTTTTGGCTTTGGCGCCACTTTAGCGCTTAATCTTGCGCTCACCTATCCTGAGCAATTTAGAAGCCTCTCTCTCTTCTCACCTTGGATAGGCTTTGGCAACACCCCGTGGTTTAACAGTCTAACCCCCACACCGCAAACCGACCTAGACCCCATCGCAAAATTCACCCCAAAAAACCAAAAAATCATCCCCACTTGGATAGATATTGGAGCAGATGATCAACTCCTTGGTAAACAAATTCACATCGAACGCCTAGAGCACGCGCTCTCCGAACTTCCCAAAGCCCATCAAACCTATTTAAATCAACGTCCTCACTACGACCACAGCTACTATTTTGTTGCCTCTCATATTCGTGAGCACTTCGTCTTTCATGCCGATAACCACGAATAACTATTCCATCACTCCCCTACAAGCGCGCCACCAAAGCGCGCTTATCCAACTGGCGCATAGTCAACAGGTTTACCCAGCCAGTGCCAACGACCATCTCACCCTAACCGCCCTTGATTTCCAAGCACAACTCATCGGCTACATTGTCTGGCAATTTGCCAGTGATGAAGCCAGCCTCCTTGGCATCGCCGTTTCTCCCAATTATCAACGCCAAGGCATTGCCCAGAATCTTTATCATCACAGCCAACCCTACCTACAAACCCACCATATCACTACCAGCTTTCTGGAAGTGCGACAAAGTAATATACCCGCCCAACAACTCTATCAAAAACTTGGCTACCAGCGCATCGCAAAACGCCATCACTACTACCCCCCAACGCCCTCAAATCAACACCGCGAAACAGCGTTTATTTACAGAAAAACCCACCGTTTATAACACGCCTACTCACTCAATAAAAAATCATGCTTAAAAAATAAAAATAAGCTATAGTTGCGCCCGCAAGTTCAAAACTTGCGACTTTTTCAATCAACAAAAGGAAAAAATAATGAAACATACTTTAAACTTAACGCTTGCCATTGCAGCAGCAATTGGACTAAGCGCTTGCGGTGGCTCAAATAATAATATGACCCACTCTAAACGCCCACAAATTCAACACCCACAAACTCAGAAACCGCAGGTGCAACAACCTTCTGCAAATACTAGCGCCACAAACTTCACTAAATACGTTACTCATGATGATGATTTCGGTTTTAATGACATCGTTGCTGTTGGCAATACTGTCATTTTACAAGGCAGAAACGACAAGCGCGCCAATGTTGATTTAAGCAGTGTACTCACAAAAAAAGGCTATCAAAAAAACAACGCAATCTATTCTAGTAAGAAAGGAAATAAAGTAGTAAAAGAAAACCATGAACTCTTTAGCTACCTCAATGATTATTCTTTCGTTACCATAGGAAAATCGCAGGTAAATAAGAACGAAGGTGGGGCATTACACAACGGCGTTCCAGTTCAACAGTTGCCTGTAACTGGTCTTGTTAATTACAAAGGCAGCTCTTTTGATGACAAAGGGCATAACGGCAACTTTGCATATACCGTTGATTTTGCTAAGAAAGCTGGCTATGGAACCGTACAAAGCCCTTCATATGGCAATTTCCTCCTAAGACCTGCTGATTTAAAAGGCAATAAATTCAGTGGCGATGCAAAAAGCTCTCAAGCTGGTTCATACGAATATAAAGCCTACCTCTATGGTAAAAATGCTGAAGAAATCGTTGGCTTTATCGAAAAGATATCACCCATGGTGATTATGATATCCCAGTCGTTGGATTTGCTGGCAAACAAGCTAGGTAATTCCAACAAAATCTTAGCGTAGTTTCATGTTTGGCAGCTTATTCTTAGCTTTGCCTACATGAAACAGATAAGCGCTAAAATACAAAAAAAGCGCCTTAATAGGCGCTTTTTTTAATCTACCAACACCAGTAATTATTTTTTATTGCTTCTTTTGCGCTCATTTTCTTTAAGCAATTTTTTGCGCAAACGAATTGATTTTGGCGTTACTTCAACCAATTCATCTTCATCAATAAATTCTAGTGCTTGCTCTAAGGTATTGCGGATTGGGGGCGATAAAATCAAGTTTTCATCGGTTCCTGCCGCGCGGATATTAGTGAGCTGTTTCGCCTTAAGCGGATTAACCACCAAATCATTATCGCGACTATGAATGCCGACAATCATGCCTTCATAAACTTCATCGCCATGCCCGATAAATAAACGTCCTCTATCTTGTAAATTAAACAAGGCATACGCCAACGCTTTCCCCTCTGCCATAGAAATCAACACCCCATTATGGCGAGTTTTCCCTAATCCTGCTTTTAGTGGCCCGTAGTGGTCAAAAACTTGGAATTTTAGACCACTGCCTGAGGTGATGGTCATAAACTCTGTTTGAAAACCAATTAATCCACGCGTTGGAATAATAAATTCTAAGCGCACGCGCCCTTTGCCATCTGGAGTCATATTGCGCAAATCGCCTTTACGTTCACCCATGCGCTCCATAACACCGCCTTGATGTTGTTCTTCAATATCTAACACCACATATTCAAATGGCTCATGCGTCTGTCCCTCTACTTCTTTAAAGATAACCTCTGGACGAGAGACGCCAAGTTCGTAGCCTTCACGGCGCATGGTTTCAATCAGTACAGCCAAATGCAATTCACCGCGTCCTGATACTTTAAATTTATCAGGGTCATCCATTTCTTCTACTCTTAGGGCAACGTTATGAATTAACTCTCTATCTAAACGCTCTTTGATTTGACGTGAGGTAACGAATTTGCCTTCACGTCCTGCAAAAGGAGAGTTATTGACTTGAAAAGTCATGCTCATAGTGGGCTCATCCACGCTTAGGTTTGGCAAGGCTTCAACTTCATTTGGGTCGCATAAAGTGTCTGAGATAAAGAGCGGGTCAATGCCTGTAAAAGAAATAATATCCCCAGCAGCTGCGCTATCAACTTCTACTTTTTCAAGCCCTAAAAATTTAAAAATCTGCAACACACGTCCATTGCGCACATTGCCTTTTGTATCGACTACTTTAACGGCGGTATTGGTGCTAATGCGTCCACGTTGAACGCGTCCAATGCCGATAACGCCCGTATAGTTTGAATAATCTAGTGAGCTGACTTGTAAACGAAATGCCCCTTCGCGGTCTACTTTAGGCGCTTCAACGTGTTGGATAATCGCCTCAAATAACGCCGTCATATCGCCTTCGCGCACCTCCATTGTATTGCCTGCATAGCCGTTTAAAGCAGAGGTATAAACAACTGGGAAATCCAATTGCTCATCAGTGCCGCCTAAGCGGTCAAATAAATCAAAAGTTTCATCTAATACCCAATCTGGACGTGCCCCTGGGCGGTCAATTTTGTTAATCACAACAATGGGGCGCAACCCTTGTTCAAATGCTTTTTGCGTTACAAACCGCGTTTGTGGCATGGGCCCGTCCATGGCATCGACTAAGAGCAACACACAATCAACCATTGACAATACGCGCTCTACCTCACCGCCAAAATCGGCGTGTCCTGGCGTGTCAACAATATTAATTTGATAATCTTTCCAACGAATGGCGGTATTTTTTGAGGTAATGGTAATCCCGCGCTCACGTTCTAAATCGCCAGAATCCATCATGCGCTCGCTTATCTCAGCGCGCTCAGTTAAGGTATCGGATTGGCGGATTAATTGGTCTACTAGGGTTGTTTTACCGTGGTCAACGTGGGCGATGATGGCGATATTGCGCAACTTACTAACGTCATTATTTTGTTCAGTCATTACTCTTTTTCCAAATGATGCGCGCCATATGGCGCTATAAAAAAGCGCCACGAAGGGCGCTACAAATTTTTAGGGGCGCGATTATAGCACTTAGCGCTTTAAAAATTAGAATTTTATCCGCCTAGGGCGTTTTTTCTGACAATAAATGCTCGTAGCGTTCATCGGTTAGAAGATGTAGAAATGCAATAAGCGCCTCGATTTTGCGCTCTGTTAAAGGCTGTGCTTTGAGTTCATTTAAATCAACGGTCTGTGCGTATTCAGGCGGTTGCCACGCTTGCCCTGTTTCTGGGTTAATTTGGCGCTCTGGATTGTTGTAGTGGTCATAGAATTCAATCACTGTGCGCAGGTCTTTAAAAACGCCGTTATGCATATAAGGCGCGGTTATCGCGACGTTGCGCAAGGTGGGATTTCTAAATTTACCTGCATAGCGTTTGTCTTTTACTTCGGGATTGTCTAATAATCCTTGATCAACATACTCTTTAGCTAAGCGGTTGTGCGCGATAAGGTTGCGATTACTAGGCACACCAATATTGCGGTATTGATGGTTGGTAAAAGTCTCTCGCGAGTCATCTTCAGGATAAAGGCTGTGGCAAGTACTGCAATTAACATTTTTTTCTGAAAAAAATAAAGAACGCCCCAAATCTTCCAATGGGGTTAATTCATATTCACCGCGCAAAAATTTATCGTATTTGCTGTCGTAACTAGAGAAAAACGCACTGCGCTCAAAAGTTGCAATGGCTTCGGTCATATTGCTATAAATCTGCTCAATATCGCTATCGCTGATTTCAAGATGGAGATTTTGTTGGTATTTAGGCGGCAACAAGGAATGATATGAGCTGTTTTCTTTGAGCCTTAGCACAATAGCGCGTTTATCTGACATGCCCATTTCAAGCGGATTAAGCGGTGGGCCTGCGGCTTGGTCGGCTAAAGTGCGCGCGCGTCCATCCCAAAATAATCCACCAACATACTCTTTTAATAAGGGGTCGTAATGAAACTCTGGAATAGCGGCGGCGTAGCTAATCGTTGGCGCATTGCGATTGCCAAAAGAATGCCCATCATCTCCAAGCGATACTTGCCCATTCGCGCTGGTCTTGCGCGTGTCTACAAATGCGCTTGCAGGGTCATGGCAACTGCTACAAGATTGTCCACGATTATTAGAAAATGTTGGATCAAAAAATAATAATTGTCCGATTTGTTCCTGAGTTAAGGGCTCAGCTTGGCTGGTCAATGACATCATGCAAAACAACCATGCAAATTTTGTTGAGAATGAAAGGGGGTTATGCATGTTTTTCTCCTTTGTTCATGCGCTTGATTTTGCGCTTAAGCTCTTTAAAGGGTTGGTAAATGAGTTTAACAACGCTGTTGTAGGATTGGCTTTGCTGGCGCCCTAGTCCAAAATTTAATGGTTTATCTATTTGGTCGCTCCTTTTTAAACTACCAAAAATTGTGTCCCAAATCGCAAGGTAGCCTCCGTAGTTGTAATGATAATGGCGGTCGCTGTGATGAATTTGATGCTGGCGGGGGAGATGAAAACGCGCTCTAAAATGTATCCGTAAGAAATAGGGATATGTGAATGGCGCAGATGGCTACCCAATACCGAAAAACCAAACAACAAGGCATTGACCCCAAAAATGGTGTATAGATTAAATCGTGCACCAAATAAAGTGAGAAATACGCCCGTTATCAAACCAACGCTTAGACTATAACGCACGCCAAAGAGAAAATTTTCCACAGGATGAACGCGGTAAAATGTTATCGGATTCAGCGCTTCAGCGCTGTGATGAACTTTGTGAAATGCCCACAGGTAGCGGTTGGTATGTAACAGGCGATGTAACCAATAACGGGTAAAGTCTCCAAATACAAACAAACTCACCGTATAAGCCAATACAATCCATTCATAACTTATCGCCCATTGTAATGGTGCAATCCATGGAGAAAGCATTTGATTAACCCATAACGCAATGACTTTTGCAGAGATGATAATAGGGGCGAGTAAGGCAACTTTAATCCACCAAGACAGCACAAAATAACAATAATCCAAACGCGCTTGCGCACTCCACCAATACTCTTTTAAGCGCTGAGCTGTAGGCAAGCTGCGATAACGATACCCCCAATACGCCAAAGCAATCAATGCACTACTAAGCAAATAGCCCCAAAATAATCGCTCTTTGGCGTTAAACAGTCCTTCCCATGGAAAGTGTTGCATGTCTCTAATCGCCGTCGGCGTCTAGAATTTTAGCAACAACATCTAAAGATTTAAGCAGATGTTTATAGTAAGCGGTTTGCAAGGCATCTAGCGCATCAAACAAAGGGCGCATTGTTTTAGGTTCAAATTGCATTTCCTTAGGCGTTTGCTGAATTTGAGTTAATGCGTTTTGTGCTTGCATAAGCGCTTGCTGGGCTTGCTCAAGCGCTTCATGAGCGCCATTTTCTCGCGCATAGGTGGCAAAATTAGGTTGAAACTCATCCCCAATCATGCGCTCATGCGTTTTCAAAATCGCCTCAATTGCTGGCAAAGAAGCACCGCTTAAATAATATTCTTGACGGCGTGGATCAGGATTGCCTTGATACTTACGCGATAATCCAGCTGCATCGCCAACGCGCCATTCTCTTGTTTTGTAAACGCTTTCAACTAAACTATTGAGAAGATAGGCGGTGGTTTTGTCATATTGTCCACCTTTGCCATTTTTTCCATGGCTGAGCGCTTTATCAGCGTTATCAACATAAGCCTGCGTGATTAATTCTAATTTGTTGCATAGATTATCGGTAATGGTTGTTAGTAACTGCTGACGGCGAGCACTGGGTTGTTCTACACCAAATAATAAATATTCCAACGCATTGATGCTTTTATAACTATTTTTGTATAGCGCTTTTTCAGGCGCTTTATCCCCTGCTAATGCGCGCTCAAGCGCTTTCTCAAGTTTTTCATTTCCACGATGAAAGACATCAATTAACTGTGGATAATCAATGGTTTCAACCGCCACACTGCCCAACATATATGTCGTTTCCACAGCTTTCCACGTTTGAACCAAATCGCTAAAACTTTGTTGCAAAGTCGCTTTATCAGGAGAGTGTTCTAAGGTGTTGGCAAACTCACTACATTGCTGAGCGCTTTTGGCGCCATTGTTAATCAATACAAAGTGATAGATAAAATCAACTGTATTATCTTGTGCTTGAGCCAACGGCGAAAAGGCGCACATTGCCAGCGTGAGTAAAGTCGGTTTTAAATAGGATAATTTCATTTATAAATGCTCCAAAAAGGTAATAATGGCTTGCCTTTGTGAGGCAGGTAAGTTTTTAAAAGCCTCTTGAGCGTTGGCTGCTTCGCCCCCATGCCAAAGAATGGCTTCTTCAAGCGTTTTCGCGCGCCCATCATGTAAAAATCGTTTTTGTGTGCGCACACGTTGGGATAATCCCCATAATGGTGTGGTGCGCCATTCTTCAGGAGAGGCTAAAAATTCTGCTCGTTTGCCTGCAAGCGCTTCTCCCATATCATGTAATAAAAAATCACTATAAGGCTCAATTGTTTGTTGCATAAGCTTATAACTTTCAATATGGCAACCGCTACAGCCTAACTGTTTAAAGAGCCTCTTTCCCTCTTGTGCCTGCGGAATCAATAGTTGTGCCTGAGGTGCTTTAAAATGGCGGATATAAGCATCGATAGCTTGTAAGCGTAAAAGCGGTAAATCCAAATCCCCCAACGCTGTCACACTTCCACGGGGAGCTTGTTGACATTCATATTGCGCATTAGTGCATAATTCTTGCGGAAAATACGGATTGGTTAACCCCATATCATGCGCTGCCGCATCCGCTGTTTGCATCAGCGTATTGGCTTGAGACGCCTTATAACCAAAGCGTCCCAATTGTATTGCCTGCGCCAGCGGTTCATACACCCAATTTGCCCGCCCACTAATCCCATCCCCATCACTATCCTCTGGGTCGGCATAGCGCAAAATCTGCTCATCCTCCAATTGAGCCACCAATCCCAACCCTACCAGTGCAGGCGCTTGACGCAATTCAGCAGTTGTATTGACATCCAGTGCACCATAATTAAGCTCAGACCATTGCAAATTAAAAGCATGCATCTCTACTTCTTGCCCATCGGAAAACTTTTCTCTTTGACGCTTTACATCAACCACCACCTGCCCCTCAGGTTTGACCTTGCCAGTGCTATAAATAGCGAGTTGACTCCCATAAATAGGGTCAGGTATTAACATCTGCTCTTGTGTGCGCTGAGCATGCACGCTTGGCTGACCAAATTTCACCACCAAAGAGGCTGGCGGTATAAATTTCTCCATCTCCACCCCAGAAAAATCAGCAGAACTATTTTCCAAATGACAACTGCTGCAGGTATGGGCATTAAACAACGGGCCCAATCCATCCCGCGCGGTGGTTGCGCTAGGCGAGGCCACCCAAGGAATTGTAAAAAAAAGACCGCCCCAAAACCACCAAATCCTGCTCATCATCTGTTTTTGCCATGAAAGGTTGATGCAAAGCGTGTTCACTGGTTGAAGGGGTAAACCACTGCTGTGAAAAAAGTTGCGGCGACATCACCAAAAGCAATGCCGCCACATAATGATTACGCATTACACGCATTTACTGATTAAACGCTGGTTTCTTCTGGGTCGGTTACATCCTCTTCTGTTAAACTCACGCCAAAGCCTTTTGCAACCAAAACCATCTTATCTGCCAACTTACGCATTTGATTTTTCATCGTGACAATATTTTGTGCGCTTTCTTGATTAGACGGATGAATTTGATAATCAAAATGCATGCTAGTAGTTGCCAATTGATTCATCTTATCAACGCGCGCATCAATATCTTTAATTAACGCTAAAACCTCAGCTTGTTCAGCATCGCTTAATACATCAAAAGGCGCAACCCCAATAGATTGACCTTCATAGCGCCCAAACAATACATTTTTAAAGCCTTCAAAGTTTGAAATAATATCGCGGTGCGTGTTATCAGAAAAACAAGAATGCTCATCCTCCTCACTTGGCGTTAACACTGCAACAGCAATGCGCTCATTTGCCAACTCTGATTTTAAAAATACCCCCATCCCTGCCAAAATCTGCTTTAACGCCTCATCTTGCGCAATATTTTTCTCAGCTTGAGCGCCCTCTAATTGTCCTAGCAACGCCGCACGATACAAACCTTCATTCCCGTTAATCGCTGATGCCCAAGCGCCATTAACTGTTGCTAAATCCTCTACCAATTTATCCACGGCAGCGCGCAAATAATCCTTACGACGACTAGCATAAGCATCCTCTGTAAAATCACTTAACGGACGTTGTCCTGCAACCATCGCCCCATGCGTGATTTTATCCTCAAGCATATTGTCATAATCTTGGTCTTGCCCCCATAACAAAAACTCAATCGCATGATAGCCCGACGCCACATTCGCCTCACCCCCATTCAAGTTCAACGCGCTAATTGTATCGGTATTAATATTATCTATATTAACCGCTGTTGGCTCATCCTCAAGCGCAGCGGGTATAAACTCCCCTTTAGAATCAATGATATTACCGCTGGTTTTATTGCCATCGGCATCAATTGTATAGTCAATCATATTTTCATCTAAAGGCCATGAATTAATGTGTGATTCTAGCGCACCATAAGCCTCTGCAACCCAGCCCTCTTCCGCATCAATTGGGCCTTCAGATAAGCGAAACACCTCAGAGCGACTATAACTATCACGCCCATCAAGCCATGCCTGTTTAGCCGCTTCAAAAGTTTGTTCCGTTGGATTGTCTACAAACTGATGAATTGCCGCTTGAATCTTTTTCGCATCTTCCAAACTATGCTGATAGCTTAATTGTGCAAGGTCGGCATAAGTTGTTAAAAAAGCTTCAGGGGAAACTTCCTTAGCACTTAATGGGTACGCCAATAAAGCAATAGCACTAGCCAACAAAGTCCGTTTAAACATATTGTCTCCAAAATTTTCAAATAAAGTGCCTACGTTATCACCAAAGCCCATTAAAGTAAATAGGAACAATTCTGATTTAGCTATAAAAACCAACTCAATAAATTTAAAATAATAAACAATCCAACACCCAATAAGCTATTCCCCTTATCCCTATCTTGTCGCCAAATAATCGCGCAAAACCTATATATTTTTTACAATTACTTTATAATGCCGCCCACAATGAATAGGCAATGGACTACAAAAAAATGTGGAAACGTCTACAAAAATGGGCACATCAATACAGTAGCCCCAAAGGCTTTGACCGCTTAGTTGGCTTTTTTCTACCATGGTTGACAGTATTAGGCTGGCTTATGCTTAGCATAGGCGTTATTTGGGGATTAGCATTTGCTCCGCTTGATTATCAAATGGGCAATAGTTTTCGCATTATCTATCTACACGTCCCCAGCGCCGCACTCTCCCTATCTATTTACGTCATGATGGCAATCGCTTCTTTTGTGTTTTTTGTTTGGCGCATTCGACTTGCTGCCTATTTTGCCCGCGCTGCCGCCAATTATGGGGCTTTACTGACCGCCTTAGCGCTTATAACAGGTGCCATTTGGGGCAAACCCACTTGGGGCACTTATTGGGCATGGGATGCGCGCTTAACCTCCGAACTCATCTTATTATTTTTATATCTAGCTTATATCTTATTACATGAAAGCCTTGAAGAGCACGACCAAGCCGACCGCCTAGCCGCCATACTGGCAATTATTGGATTAATTAACATTCCCATCATTCATTATTCAGTTGTTTGGTGGAACTCTTTGCATCAAGGCGCTACTTTATTTAAATTTGACACGCCTTCTATTACCAGCGACATGCTCTATCCGCTCCTGCTCATCCTTGGCGCTTTTTATGCTTTATTCTTCGCCCATACCCTTAAACAAATGCAAATTCTTATTCTAAAACAGCGCATCACTCGCGTTCTACAATCCTAATTTTCAAGGTATCCCTATGCAATTTGACACTTTTTAGCGATTTTTTAGCCATGGGCAAACATGGCGTTTTTGTTTGGAGCACTTACGCCATTGTGCTAATCAGCATGCTTATTTTACATATCCACACCTACCGCCAACATAAACGCCTTAGCCAACAACTTAAAACCTACAAACAACAATTCACACCGCCTTCTAGCATGAGCGACTGTTAATGCCCAATTCTTCATCCTTTAAGCATAACCTGTACAATAACGCCCTTTCATTTAAAAAAACCTTATGAAACCTGCTAAAAAAAAACGTCTTGCTTTGATTACTCTAATTTTTTCAGGCTTTAGTATCGCAGTTGGTTTACTTCTTTTTGCCATGCAACAAGACCTCAACCATTACTACTCATTAGAAAGCTATGCCAAAGCGCAAATCCCAACCGAACAAGCAGGCATTCGCGTTGGGGGAATGGTGCAAACCAACAGTCTAAAACGCCAAGACAAAACCCTTAATGTTGAATTTGCCATCACTGATTTTCAAAATCCTGCGCTCACCATTCGTTATACAGGCATTCTCCCCGACCTCTTCAGAGAAGGACAAGGCGTTATTGCAAAAGGCAAACTAAGCGCTGATGGCATCTTCTATGCTGATAGCATCCTTGCAAAACACGATGAAAACTACATGCCTCCCGAAGTTGCTGCTGATATGCAACGCTCTGGCTACAATCACCAAACCAATCGCTACAGCCCCACACAGGACAGCCAATGAACGCTGAAATCGGACACCTAGCACTCAATCTCACTGGTGGCATTGCGTTTTTACAATTCCTTCTTCCTGTGCTTACGCCCTATCCTGAAAATATCGCCCCACTAGTCAAGCGTCTAGCTCTTGCCCAAGCGCTTTTGCTCACTCTAAGCCTCTGCGCCCTAGGCTATGCTTTTTATACAACGATTTCAGCCTGCACTATGTTGCCAGTCACAGCAACAGCCTACTGCCGTGGTACTACCGACTTAGCGCCATTTGGGGCGGACATGAAGGCTCATTATTATTATGGCTTTACATCCTAAGTCTATGGAGCGCGGCGGTAAGCCTAAGAAGCCATCAACTCCCAGATGCTTTTTTGGCGCGCGTGCTTGCCATATTAGGGTATATCTCCTTTGGCTTTGTCTTATTTATCAGCCTAACTTCCAACCCATTTGCCCGCCAAATCCCCTTCCCTTTTGACGGAAAAGACCTAAACCCCCTCCTACAAGACCCTGGGCTTATTTTTCATCCCCCCATGCTCTACGCTGGATATGTTGGTTTTGCCGTTGCTTTTGCTTTTGTTGTCGCAGGATTATGGCAAGGTAGACTCGACAGCCTATGGCTAAAACGCGCTCGCCCATGGACACTGGCAGCATGGCTCACCCTCACCCTAGGCATCGCCTTAGGAAGCTACTGGGCTTATTACGAACTCGGATGGGGCGGTTGGTGGTTTTGGGACCCCGTAGAAAATGCCTCACTCATGCCATGGCTCATCGGCACAGCGCTCATCCATTCTCTAGCCGTGAGTGAAAAACGCGGATTATTTATGATATGGACGGCACTACTTGCAATCCTTGCCTTCTCTTTAAGTCTTGTGGGCACCTTCCTCGTCCGCTCAGGCGTCCTAACTTCCGTTCATGCGTTCGCCTCCGACCCCACACGCGGTATCTTCATCTTAGGACTTCTTACCGCCATTTTACTCCCTGCCCTTCTTTTGCTCATCTTACGCGCCAGTAGCCTAAGTCGCCCAAGCCCCTATGCCCTCCTATCGCGTGAAAGTGGTATTTTACTCAACAGCTGGCTCTTCTCAGGCGCTTGGCTTATCGTACTTGTGGGCACACTCTATCCGCTTATCGCAGACATCCTCTCACTGGGCAAAATTTCTGTTGGTGCGCCCTATTTTAACCGCCTTATAATTCCCCTAGCGCTCATTAGCCTTATCGCACTTGGTATTGGGCCACTCCTACAATGGCGACGCCATAAACTCACCGACCTCAAACCCAAACTCTACACCCTCTTTATCCTCACATTAACCATCAGCGTATGGTTACTAATGTTTTATGCCCCCAAACACGGCATTAATCCACAAACGCACCCACAAACAAAGGGCTATCATCTCGCTACATTAATAGCCACACTCGCCACCAGCTTTGCTTTAAGTGGCATCCTTACCGATTATCTCTTTCGCTTTAAACATCGCAGAATGCGCGCTTTAAACACACGCGCCGCGGATACAGGTATGATTATTTCACACCTAGGTTACATCCTAATGACTTATGCCATCATCGCCACAGGTTATTACAGCAACGAACAAGACCTCAGCATCCAAAGTGGTGGCAACGTTCAAATTGCCAACTACGACATTCACCTACAAGGATTTGAACAACACACAGGCGCCAACTACCAAGCCACACAAGG
Source organism: Rappaport israeli (assembly GCF_001888055.1). Lineage (GTDB taxonomy): Bacteria > Pseudomonadota > Gammaproteobacteria > Cardiobacteriales > Cardiobacteriaceae > Rappaport > Rappaport israeli. The sequence goes on along the minus strand of NZ_LXHZ01000026.1, from coordinate 73,524 downwards.
CAAATTCCTCATTCGAAAAACCGACGACCCCAGCTTCTTCAGCGTCTTAACACCTGCCAAACGCACCTATTTCTCCGCCACCATGCCCATGACCGAATCTGCCCGCCTCGTTACCCCCACCCACGACCTCTATCTCGCCATGGGTGAGGCACTAGATAACGACCATTGGGCAATTCGCGTACAACACAAACCATTTATTATTTGGATTTGGTTAGGCGCAGTGCTTATGGCATTAGGCGGAATGATTGCAAGCTTAGACAGACGTTATCGCAAGGACAAATCATGAACTCAACAAATCGCAAATTATTGATATTTTCTAGCTTAATCCTCCTTAGCTTCGCGCTCATTATTTTTCTTTTTGCCAAAGGACTAAACAACGACCCCAAAGAGCTCCCCTCCATCCTAACAGGCAAACCCCTGCCTAGTTTTGAACTCCCTGATATCAACCAACAAACCACCCACACCAACCAAGACCTCCCTCAAAAACCCTTTTTGCTCAACGTCTGGGGTAGCTGGTGCATTGCCTGCCATCAAGAGCACCCCTATCTCATGCAACTTGCACAACAAATTGACATCGTTGGGCTAAATTGGGCAGCAGATAATCCCAATGAAGAGCAAGAAGCGCAAGAATTTCTCCGCCAACTCGGCAATCCCTACCACCTCATCTTAAAAGACGATAACGCAAAACTTGTTACTGATTTAGGCGTCTACGGCGCGCCAGAAACCTTCCTCATCGCCCCTAATCAACAAATTCTCTTGCGTTATGCAGGCGTCCTCACCCCTGAGGTTTGGCAAACCCAGTTTCTTCCCCTACTACAAAACTAAGTTATGAAAAAAACCAGTCCCACCATTGACCTTATCCTAGAGCATCGTTCTATTCGTCGGTTTAGCGACCAATCCATCCCAACCGAAACGCTAGAGCTACTGCTGCAGTGCGCGCAAAAAAGCCCCCACCCCAAAACTCATGCAAGCCTACTCCATCATCAGCATCACAGATACTCATTTAAAACAACAACTGCGCCAAATCTCAGGACAAGCCTACGTCGAAGAAAACGCACATTTATTTGTTTTTATTGCAGATTTAAACCGCCATCACAACCTAAGCGATAGCGACTACAGCGCCACCATAGCAGACAGCGAAACCCTACTCACAGCCACCATTGACGCCACCCTAGCAGCGCAAAATCTCGTTCTAGCTGCGCAGTCTCTAGGATTAGGCAGTTGCTACATTGGCTCTTTACGCAACGACACCGCGCGCCTAATTGAACTCCTTCACCTCCCTCGCTACACCTTCCCATTATTTGGTGTCGCCCTAGGCCATCCTGCCGAAAAAGGCAGCCCCAAACCTCGACTGCCACAAGGTGAAATCCACCACCAAAACCAATATCGTAGCGACCTACAAATTCAAAACCAACATCTTGATGCCTATGACAAAACCCTAGCCACCTACTATGAAAAATGCTCTAGCAACCAGCGACAAGACAACTGGCGCAAACAAATGCACCAAAAACTCAGCGCAAAGCCACATACCGACGTTCACATCACCTTAAAAACACAAGGATTCCTAGATCAATGAACCGCCTATTTATCCTACTATTTAGCCTATTTTTTCTCCCTAGTGTCTTTAGCGCCGCACTAGATGACGCCCCCAGCTTCGCCACAGCTGAGCAGCACAACCAATACAACCATCTTATTGCCATCATCCGCTGTCCTACCTGCCAAAATCAAAACATTGCAGAATCTAACGCACCCCTTGCACGCCAACTGCGCCAAATCATCATTGAGCAAATACAAGCAGGCGAAAGCAACAACGCCATCACCACCTATCTCACAGACCGCTATGGTGATTTCATCACCTACGACCCACCCTTTAAACCCAGCACTTGGGCTTTATGGCTTAGCCCCATCATTATCATGTTCCTAGCGCTGATTTTATGGTTGAACTGGCGCAATAAAACACATCGCCAAAGCCTAAGCCCTAAAGAACGCCAACAGCTCTACACCCTCATTCAGCAATACAGCGAAAAATCATGAACCTCCTCATCAGCACTGCCCTCCTCCTCGCCCCCCTCAGTTTATGGCTTATCAGCGCTCGCCCTAAAGCCAATACCTCCACCGCGCCAGAAGAAAACCAACAAGAAATTCGCGCCCTCATTCACAGCTTTAACCAACAACGCGCCCAACTTGACCCACAACAAACCCAACGCCTTGATGAACTCGAAGCGCGCCTATATCACGAACTCCAACCCCTAATTCACCCCTAAAACCGCCCGCCCCCTCTTACGCCTTACCAAAGCGCATACCACCTTACTCATATTAATCACCCTCACACTAAGTACCGCCGCATGGTACTATCGCGGAGGCTATCTTGTTTGGCAATGGCAACAACTCGACAACCGCCTAAGCGACGCCCTTATCCGCAGTCAATACCTTGATGAACTCCCGCAAAACCTTCCACGCGAAGCACTTGCCACCTATTGCCTCGCCCTACAAAACCGCATCGACCGCCAAAATCCCAGCCAAATCGACACCCTAGCCCAATGCCTAAGCGAATATGGCAACTATCGTGGCGCGCGCGAGGCCTACCACGTTCTCTATCGCCAAAATCCCAACGATAGCGATATTGCCTTAAACTACGTACAAATGACCTTATTCAGTCAACAAGGACAACCCATAGACCCAGAAATCCTAACCCTCCTTGAGCGCCTCTACCGCCTTGATTCACAAAACCACCTCGCTGGTATTCTTCTTGCTAGCGCCTACACACAAAACAAACAAACCGAGCAAGCCCTCACGCTTTGGCAACAACTCCTAGACACCCTCCCGCAAAACCACCCACTCTACACACTCGCACAACAAACCTATCACAACCTAGCTCAATCCAGCCCTAATAATAATCCCACCTTACCCACCAACACCCCTCTCACAATCACCGTTAGCATCGACCCAGCCCTACTTAAAACCCTCACACCACAAAGCCAACTCTATGTTCTCGCCAGCCCTCTTGATAGCCGAATGCCCATCGCCGTCAAACGTCTTTCCCCCCAAGTACAACAAACCCTCACCCTAAGCGATAGCGACAGCATGCAAGGACAAAGCTTAAGCGCCCATGAACATCTCACTATCCGCGCACTCATTTCTCTAGACGGACAAGCCAACGGACAAACTACTGCAGAACAAAGCCAAACCCTCACCCTCCCCACCACCGCCCCACTGCGTTTAGAACTCAAAGCCCATGCGCCATCTTAACGCCCACAACCTCACCGCCTTACGGGCAGAAAAAATCATCTTCCGCCATCTCAATCTTGAACTCAACGCAGGCGAACTCCTTTATATTCGTGGCAATAACGGCAGCGGAAAAACCACCCTCCTACAAACACTCGCAGGACTCCTTCACCCCCAAGGTGGACACATCGACCGCCACGCCCCTCATCTTTATCTTGGACATCAGGCAGGCACCCATCCCCTTTTAAGTGTGCGCGAAAATCTGCAACTCTTCGCCAAACTCTACCACCCCAGAACCAGCAAACCACCACTTCCCCAAATTCTCGACCATGCCCTCCATCAAGTTGGGCTTCATCCCTACCAACATCAACAAACGCGCCACCTCTCAGCAGGACAAAAACGCCGTTGTCAACTTGCCCGCCTTTGGCTACCCGCCCCTAAACCAGCGCCTATTTGGCTACTTGATGAACCCTTTACCGCGCTCGACCAACCCACCATCGCCCGACTCATCCAACACTGCGAACACCACCTACACCAAGGCGGTTCAATCGCCCTCACCTCACATCAGCCTTTCACCCTCAACCACCCCATCCGATATTTGGATTTAACCCCCCATGCTTAACACCCTATTACAACGCGAACTGCTCAACACTTGGCGCAACCCCCAAGCGCTTTTACAGCCTCTTTTATTTTTTCTCCTAACCGTCTGCCTTTTTCCCATTGCCAGCGGTGTAGACAATCAAAACCTACAACACATCACCCCCCCAGCATTATGGATAGCGCTGCTCTTTGCCACCCTACTGGCCAGCGAACGCTTTTTCACCCATGATTATCATCATGCATCTTAAGCCAAGACATCTTGCATTTAAGCGATTACTGGCTAAGCCTCATTGCCAAACTGCTCGCTGCATGGTTAGGATTTATCCTCCCCTTACTCGCCTGCCTTCCCTTACTCATGATATTGCTGCACATCCCATGGTCTATTTTAGGGCTAATGATTGCGCTTCTAAGCCTTGGCAGTTTTTGCCTTTTTACTCATCGCCATGCTAGGCGCAGCGCTAACCCTTAGCCAAACGCACAACAGCTTTTTAAAATTTTTAATCGTTATGCCGTTATTTATGCCTCTTCTAATTATCGGCGTTAGCGCCACACGCGATAGCCTGCTTGGACTTCCTGTTTATGGGCATATTGCTCTTTTAGCCGCATTAACCTTATTCTCATGCATTAGCATTATCCCCTTTGCCAGCCTTGCCATTAAAGCGCAATCACTACCTTAAGCCACCACCTGCCAATGCCACTGCTCACCTGCTAAAAACGGCACTAACACCGTATCGCCAAATGGCAACGTCTCAGGCAATTGCCATACGCGCTTTTCTAACACCAACTCGCCATGGTTATACGGCAATTCATAATACTCAGCGCCAAATTTAGCAGCAAAATCATTGAGCTTATCCAATGCTTGAGCGCGCTCAAATACCTGCGCATAAAATGCCATGGTTGCATAACCCGTATAACACCCAGCACACCCACAGGCACTTTCTTTTGCTGAGCGCGCATGTGGTGCGCTATCTGTTCCTAGAAAAAAACGCCTATCCCCACTCACTGCTGCCTGCACCAATGCCAAGCGGTCTTCTTCTTTTTTTAAAATCGGCAAGCAATAAAAATGTGGCTTAATACCACCGACCAACAACTGATTGCGATTAAATAACAAATGATGCGCTGTGATTGTCGCGGCCAAATTCCGTTCTTGTGAGCGCACATATTCCACCGCATGCGCGGTTGTAATATGCTCTAACACCATTTTTAGCCTTGGAAATTTTGCTCTTAGCGGTATCAATACCTCTTCAATAAAACAACTCTCGCGCGCAAAAATATCTACCTGCGCCTCTGTAACCTCCCCATGAATGAGCAAAATTAACCCCACCTCTTGCATCACAGATAAAATCGGCTCCAGCGCTTCTAAATGCGCCACGCCTTGCGCTGAATTGGTTGTCGCACCCTTGGGATACCATTTAACCGCCAATACGCCCTGCGCTTTGGCATGCAACAGCGTCTCTGGTGAAAGCGTCTGGCTTAAATACAAACTCATCAATGGCGTAAAATCAGCCCCTTTAGGAACATGAGCTAAAATTCGCTGGCGGTATGCGCTCACCGCTTCCAAAGTATCCACCGCTGGCACCAAGTTGGGCATGACCAACGCCCGCGCACATTGACCAAGTGCATCACCTACCGTGCGCGCCAGCGCCTGCCCATCGCGCAAATGCAGATGAAAATCATCAGGTCGAGTCAGCGTTAGCATCATTATCCTTTTCTCCTTAGGTTATATCTTTTTGATTAATATGGTTTTGCTTTACAAAAATTTGCTCTTCATTTTGCTGTTTACTGGCAAATCTCAAAACCTTATAAAGTTCAATGCAAAATAGCAGCTCTATATTTTTATTCAGCAGATAGATTAAACCACCGCTCACGGCGCTGAACGCATTTAAGCGATGCATCATGTTTAACCTGAATATGCGCTAAAGTTTGCGAAGGCGCGTTTAATTCAAATTCAAACTCATGCAAAACCCCATCACGAAAAACATGCAAGCGCACCTGCGCCCCCACCGCCCCTGCTTTAAAACATCAAACAACATTACTTGGCTTGCTTTAAATCCATTGACCGCCACAATCTCATCTTCAACCGCAACCCCACTCAATGCGGCAGACGAACGAGCCTCTAACTGGCTCACCTTTAAAATAGCTCCATCTTGTCGCCAAGAAAATCCTGCATCGGATGTACTGCGTTGCTGAGAATTGCCCTCACTAAGGCTAAGATGCGGATGATGGGCTGCCATTTGTTGCAAATCTAACCCCAATTGCGTACACGCCCAATGCAAAGGTAACGCATGATGGGTATGCAATACTTGCGTTAAAAATTTCTGAAAATCATCAATACTTTCTTCAGGTAACCACTCAATTACCCGCCTACGGAAAGACGCTTCATCCAAACCAATCCCATCTTCTACAAATTGTTGCCACAAAATCAACATAATATCGGCAAGACTTAATTTATCATGACTATGCGTGCGCAGAAAAATATCCAAACAAAATGCCATCAACGCCCCATGGACATAATAATTCGTCGAACTATTAACCGCATCTTCGCCCCCGTTATAAAGCTTCGTCCAAGCCTCATAACTTGATAGCGCCAATGTCTGTTGCAAACGCCCCCGCCGTTGCCAATAGGCGCTAATATCTTTTTCTAAAAGTTGCAAATATGTTTGCATGCTAATCACCCCACTTTGCAACAACAGCCAATTATCAAAAAAGGCGGTAAACCCTTCAAAGAGCCACAACATCTCTGTAGGCTGTTCTTGCGAGAGCACATAAGGCTGATAATCGATTGGGATTAAATCTTTCACGTTCCACGTATGAAAATATTCATGCGAAAACAGCCCTAACAACTGCACATAATCTCGTGTCTGCGGTGTATTGAGCGCGGGCAGAGTGCGCCTTGGCGCCATTAAAAGGGTTGAGCTACGATGCTCCAGCCCACCATAATCATTTTCAGTTAAATGCAATAAAAAACGATACCCCCCCACAGCCTTAGGCATAGCTCCCTCAAACATCGCCACCGCCTGCGCGCACACTTTGCGCACATCCTCAGTTAAGCGAGCCACATCAAAAGGTTGTGCCTGTCCACTCATTACAATTTCATGCTCAATGCCTGCGACATCAAAACGACGCACCAAAAAATGCTCCGCCAATATAAAGGGCGTATCAATTAAATGATGATAATCATCAAATAAATAAGGACCATTTTTTGCACCACCACCTGCGCCCCACTAACCTCCCAATGTTGATGCTTTTGTTGTAAATTAAATTCTAAAATATGAACTCTCTGAATCTCTTGCTCAATATAAAGACAAGCACAGCAAGGATTAAAAATTCCACGTTCGTGGTCAAGATAACATCCGCGCACCGATTTATCCCGCGCATAAACCTCATAAGTTAGCTCATAGTCTTGGGTTTTTGCTGGCAAATGCACCTGCCAGCGCGATAAATTAAGCATCGATAACGCAAAAGAATTTCCATCCACACTATAAAGCGATAACTTACTAATATGTTTAGAAAAATCCCTACGAGTATAACTCCCTGGTATCCAAGTAGGAATGGCAAATACCAACTTCCCTCCACTGTAACGAAAACGCATAGTAACGAAATAACGATGCCCACCTTGCATCGGTTCAACAATATAAGTAATAGGAGATTGCGTCATACATTATCCTTTTAATGGCGCTAAATAAATTCAATTAAAATAGCAAGATTATGCTAATTTATCCGCATATTTTATAGAACCTTTACGCTTTTCTCTACTTGTAAAAATTTTTTTCATCCCCATAAACAGCGCCTAAACATAAAACCATATCAACCCATATCTAAGCGCCTAACCCAAAAGGATTAGCCATGAAAGTCTTGCCCGTTAGCCCCATACAACCAGCCCCTCTCACCACAGATAATCATCCAGATGAACCCTCTTTGTATGAAATCCTCATGCTCAATGATGATTTTACGACCATGGATTTTGTCATTGATGTGCTCATCCGTTTTTTCATAAAAGCAATCAAGACGCGCACCGCCTAATGTTAGAAATTCATGAAAAAGGCAGCGCTATTTGTGCCATTTGCCCACGAGAAATTGCCGAAACTCGTGTAGCGCAAGTGATAAAGCATGCTCGCGCGAATGATTTTCCACTCATGTGCGTATTGCGTTTGCACTAGGTATCGATAGAATTAGGCATTAAATTAGGAGAAAACTATGTTATCCACCGCTTTAGAGCAAGCCATTGACCGCGCCATGCGTAACGCCCAAAGTGCCCGTCATGAGTTTTTAATGCTTGAGCATTTATTACTCTCTTTATTAGATGAACCCAGCGTTAGCGATGCCATCCTCGCTTTAGGGGGCGACTTGATGATTTTGCAAGAAAACCTCAACCGCTATCTTGATGAGCATTCTCCTAAGTTTGATAAAGAAGACAACGAACGCAGCACTCAACCTACCGTCGCGTTCCAGCGTATGATTCAGCGCGCGGTTTTGCATGTGCGCAACTCAGGAAAAACAGAGGTTACTTGTCTAACCGCTTTGGTTGCCATTTTAACTGAACGGGATTCATACGCCTCATTTTTTCTGAAAAAACAGGGCATTGAAAGATTAGAACTCACTTCTTATATCTCACATGGAAAAACCAGCGAACACAGCGCCACAAGCGAAGAAACCTCAGAAGATAGCGCAGAAAATAGCGAAAAATCCAAACCAGCGCCTAAATCTGCCATAAAAGAATTTACCGTTAATCTCAACGAGAAAGCACGCGATGGACAAATTGACCCTGTTATTGGGCGTGAAAAAGAAATTGAGCGTGCCATGCAAACCCTCTGCCGTCGGCGCAAAAACAATCCATTATTAGTCGGCGAGGCAGGCGTAGGCAAAACAGCGATTGCAGAAGGACTCGCCAAAGCGATTGTTGAAGGCGAAGTTCCAGAGATTTTAGCTAATGCAAAAATCTTTAGCTTAGACATTGGTAGCCTGCTAGCAGGCACTAAATACCGTGGTGATTTTGAAAACCGCTTAAAAAGCTTTATTAAAAGAACTCAAAAAAAGTTAACAATGCCATTTTATTTATTGATGAAATTCATACAATTATCGGCGCAGGCGCAACTACAGGAAGCACTATGGACGCCTCTAATCTCATCAAACCCGCGCTTTCAAGCGGTGAATTAAGATGCATTGGCGCAACAACGGATAATGAATATCGACAAATTTTTGAAAAAGACCATGCGCTTAGCCGTCGTTTTCAAAAAATTGATATTCTCGAACCCAGCATTGAAGACAGCATTGCCATTTTACAAGGACTGAAAACTCGCTATGAGCAGTTCCACAACACAACCTATCTAGATGAATCCATTAGCGCTGCGGTAAATTTATCTAATCGCTATATCAATGACCGACGCTACCTGATAAAGCCATTGATTTAATGGATGAGGCAGGCGCGCGTCTAAATTTCCTACCAAAAAATAAGCAACAAAACGTCATCGATGCTTTGATGATTGAGCAGTTAGTGGCGCGCGTGGCACGTATTCCAGAAAAAAGCGTCTCGCTAGATGATAAAAATCTACTCAAAACACTAGAACGCGATTTGCAAACCGTCGTATTTGGGCAAGATGAAGCCATTGCAACGCTAAGTTCTGCCATAAAATTAGCGCGCGCTGGATTGCGTGATAATCGAAAACCTATCGGCTCATTTTTATTTACAGGACCAACTGGTGTAGGCAAAACCGAAGTATGTCGCCAATTAGCGCACGTTTTAGGAATTGAATTATTGCGCTTTGATATGTCTGAATATATGGAAGCTCATAGCGTTTCCAGATTAATTGGCGCACCTCCAGGTTACGTTGGCTTTGAACAAACAGGCTTATTAAGCGAAAAAATCCTCAAATACCCACACGCCGTATTGCTTTTAGATGAAATCGAAAAAGCTCATCCAGATATTATGAACGTTCTTCTACAAGTAATGGACAACGGAAAACTCACTGATGCCAACGGGCGCGAAATTAACTGTCGCAACCTTATCATCGTGCTCACCAGTAATATTGGCGCTTTTGAAATGGATAAAAACCGTATCGGTTTTGCTAAAGCTCACAGCAAAGATGCTGCCAAAATGCAATCCGATAACGCCATTAAGCGCTATTTTACGCCAGAGTTTCGTAACCGCTTAGATGCCATTATCGCCTTCTCGCCATTAGATGAGCGCACCATTGCCCATGTAGTGGATAAATTTATCATTGAATTGGAGCAACAATTAGAAGATAAAAACGTTACCATCAGCCTAAGCCCACAAGCCAGAACATGGCTTAGCGACAATGGTTATGACCCCAAAATGGGTGCACGTCCCATGGCAAGGCTCATTCAACAACACATCAAACAACCTCTTGCCGAGCAATTGCTCTTTGGCGCTTTGGCAGACAAGGGTGGGCATGTACTCATTGAGGTTAAAGATGATAAATTGGTTTTAACCTATCAAACTCAAGACACCCCGCAAAACAACCTACTGCCGACTAATGATTAATAGCTCAAGAAAAAACGCAACCTTCAGACAAAAAAGCCTCTTTAACATTGCAAATCAGTTTGAAAGTTAATCGTTTTTAGGATAAGTCAAATGCAACCTATCAAAAGCCGTGAACACATTTCACGGCTTTTTTATACCTAAGCTGGCTCAATAAAATACATGGTTTCATTACGCGTTAATTGCACCAACGCCGTTATAATCACCAAAATCCCGCGCAATTTATCGCCTCTTTTTATGGCAATGAAGCGCGGGAAATTGGCGGGGCTTTTATAAGTCATCGGGACAGCTGGCGAGGTGTCTTTGGCGCACAGCAAACAGCGATTGCAGAAGATTATTTAAAAGAACAAGCCCATAAACAAAATTCCGCACCGTCTGCTAATATTCCTTTCCCTAATATGCCCTAATAAAAAGGCAACCGCATAGGTTGCCTTATCTATCTATTAGCACTACAGCACAATGGCGCTAATAGGCGCTAATCTTCTTGAGACGATAATTTTTGCAACAATGCATTCTCTTCCTGTAGCAATGCACCGCTTTTAGCATAAATCCCTAATTTTTCGCGCGAATCAATAATATCTAAATTGCGCATTGTGAGCTGACCAATACGGTCTGTCGGCGTAAACGCGCCTTGAACTTTTTCCATGCTCAAGCGCTCGGCTGATAAGTCAAATTAGGGGATTGTGTATTTAAAATGCTGTAATCATTCCCACGGCGCAATTCTAATACAACCTCACCAGTAATTGCTTTAGCCACCCAACGTTGCGAACTTTCACGCAACATTAACGCCTGAGAATCAAACCAGCGTCCTTGATAAAGGAGCCTTCCTAAGCGCAAACCATTGATGCGATATTGTTCAATCGTATCCTCATTATGAATGCCTGTAACCAAGCGGTCATAGGCGATATACAATAATGCCATGCCAGGAGCTTCATAAATTCCGCGTGATTTGGCTTCAATAATCCGATTTTCAATTTGGTCGCTCATGCCTAAACCATGTCGCCCAGCAATTTCATTGGCCTTTTCCATCAGCTTAACCAAGCTAGCAAACGATTCACCATTAATCGCCGTTGGCACTCCTTCTTCAAAACGCACGCGCACTTCTTCTTTATCAATTTTTACCGACTCATCCCAGTAGCGCACCCCCATAATTGGATGAACAATTTTGTGTGAGGTTTCTAAATATTCCAAATGTTTGGCTTCGTGTGTCGCCCCTAGCATATTTGAATCGGTTGAGTAGGCTTTTTCACTTGACATTTTATAATCAAAACCATTGGCAATTAAAAATGCGCTCATCTCCTCACGTCCGCCCAGCTCATCAATAAACGCCTCATCTAACCAAGGTTTATAAATGCGCAATTTAGGATTAGTGAGCAAACCATAGCGATAAAAGCGTTCAATATCATTGCCTTTGTAAGTACTGCCATCGCCCCAAATATTCACACCATCTTCTTGCATCGCTGCAACCAACATTGTGCCAGTAACCGCGCGCCCCAACGGTGTCGTATTAAAATATGCCACACCACCTGTACTAACATGAAATGCCGCACACTGAATCGCGGCAATCCCTTCATTTACCAGCTGAGCCCGACAATCGATTAAACGCGCCAAAGTCGCGCCATACTCATGCGCTTTTTTAGGGATAGCGTTGTAATCTTCCTCATCAGGCTGTCCAAGATTAGCCGTATAAGCATAGGGCAATGCACCTTTTTGCTTCATCCATAACAGCGCCGCTGATGTATCCAAGCCGCCAGAAAAAGCAATCCCCACTTTTTCTCCTTTGGGTAAACGTTTGCAAAATAGTTGCATTTGCTTTTGACATGTGCCCTCCAAAAAATTATTTGCGCTCTTTGCGCCAAAATAACTGGTGATAATATTGATACGTCTTGCGATAAATAAACAAGAGTAAAAAGGTTAGACTTTGCATCAATACAATGCAAGCACTAATTGAAGCATTGGCATGAAAGCTTAGCAAAATGCCTATAATTGTCGCCGTTACAGACGAAACAACCGCCACTAACAATAAATAATCAAACTGCCGACACACCAACTGCGCCCCCACCCCTGGAGCAATTAGCATTGAAATAACCAATACCGCCCCCACCGCCTGCAAAGCAACAATCGCGGTAAAAGCCAGCAATATCAACAACAACCCATGCAATCCTCTAACAGACAATCCCGCCACCTTCGCATGCGTTGCATCAAAAACCACCAGCATCAAATCTCTACGCTTCACCATCAACACCACGCTCACCACACAAGCTAAACCATAGACTTGGTAGCGCTGTAAAGCCTCTATTCCCAGCAAATTACCAAATAAAATATGCATCAAATGTTGCTCGCTTTCTATTTTGGTATACAGCAACACCCCAAGTGCGAACATTGAAGAAAATACAATTCCCAGCACGGTATCAGATTTTAGTGGAGTACTTTTTTCCAACCATCTGGTTGTAAACACACATAAAATTCCTGCAAAAAATGCCCCTACAATCAACGGCAATTGAAAATATGACGCAAACACCACTCCTGGTAAAAACGCATGAGAGACCGCATCGCTCATCAGCGCCCAACCTTTTAATACCATAAAACAAGACAATAACGCACAAGTGATGGCTACAACGATACCAACCCACAAAGCCTGCTGCATAAACCCATATTGAAAAGGCGCAATAAAAAAATCATACAATGCTAGTTTCATAACAACCGCTTAGCCAAAGTTGCTTTACGCATCCGCACCAGCAAACCTTTTTCTGGTGCAAATACAAACGCCAACATAAACACCAGCGCCTGCAGTAATACAATGACCGTCCCCGTTACCGCATCCATAAAATAGCTCAGATAAACGCCTAATACGCTACTGAATAATCCAATACTCAAAGCAATAAAAAGCACCACACCAAAGCGTTTTGCCAACAAAAAAGCCGTCGCCCCTGGTGTAATTAAAAGCGCTACAACCAAAATTGCGCCAACCACCTGCAAAGCCGCTACCACCGCCGCGCTCACCAACATAAAAAATAACACCTGCAACCATCTAACCGACACACCACTTGCAACCGCTTGTATTTGGTCAAAAAACAGCAACATTAAATCTCGCCATTTAAAGATAATCACCAGCAACGCCAACAGCAAAATCCCCAACATCTGCTGAAAATCGCGCTCAGCAATCGCTAAAATATTGCCATAAATAACCGCTTGCAAACTAATAGAAGTTGGAAAGAGCGAAATTATTAACAAACCCAACGCAAAAAAAGACGTAAAAACCAATCCAATAATCGCATCTTGGCGCAAAAAACAAAGTTGGCGCAATAAAAGTATCGCCATAGTCGCCAAAATCCCTGTAATAAACGCCCCGACAGCATAAGGCCAACCTAAAATATAAGCCACTGCAACGCCAGGGACGACCGAATGTGACAACGCATCGCCAATTAAAGACCACCCTTTTAACATTAAAAAAACCGACAACAGCGCACAAACACTGCCCACAAAAGCCGCCACCACCAGCGCTTTTATCATGTAGTCGTATAAAAAAGGTTCAACAAGTAGCGCCATCATCTGCAATCACAATCTTTGTGCGAACAATACAAACTGGATAAGCGCCCTTCACGACAAAACACCACTGGATGTTCATCATCCGTTATAATCGTGAGCAAATCATCTGGTGCTTGTTTATTAACCACACTAAAATTCTTCAATAATCCACCAAAAGTTTTTTCTAAATTCTCACGCGTATAAACTGCCTGCGTCGCGCCACTTGCAATCACAGTCCGATTAAGCAACACCACCTGATTACAATATTGCGCAATTGCGCCTAAATTATGTGAAGAAACCAACATTAAATAACCCTCAGCGCGCAAAGAAACCAGCAAATCCATCACCGCCTGCTCTGTTTTAATATCCACGCCTGTAAAGGTTCATCCAATAAAATCACTCGACTTTCTTGCGCTAGCGCACGTGCTAAAAACACGCGTTTTTTTTGCCCACCAGAAAGCTCCCCAATCTGCCGATTAGCCAGCGCTGCAATTCCCAATCGTTGCATCGCCGCCCAGACTTTTTCCTCATCACTTGCCCGAGGACGGCGCATAAAATTCATATACCCATAGCGCCCAAGCATCACCACATCTTTGACTAAAATAGGGAAATGCCAATCAATTTGCTCTGTTTGCGGTACATAGGCAATCGCATTTTGCTTTAATGCCGAAGCAACCTTCAGCCCATTAATCCGCACTTCTCCTGACTGAGGCTTTACTATCCCCATGATGGCATTAAATAAAGTAGATTTTCCACTGCCGTTTGCGCCCACCAACGCGCACGTCATACCCGCCTCAAGCGCAAACGACACCTCATAAATCGCCTGATGCCCATTGGGATAAGTAACTCCCACATCCGACACCGTCAGGGAAATCATCTATTGAGCATCCTTAAAGGCTTGCAAAATTGTTTGCGTTGTAACATTAAGCAAATCTAAATAGGTTGGCACAGGGCCATCTGCTTGTGATAAAGAATCCACATACAACACCCCACCATAATGCGCCCCTGTCTCTTTTGCTACCTGTTTAGCAGGCTTATCAGAAACCGTACTCTCACTAAACACCACACCGATATTATTCGTGCGCATCAAATCAATGAGCGCCTTAACTTGCTGTGGCGTGCCTTGTTGTTCGGCATTAATTGGCCACAAATACGCCTCTTTAAAGCCCATATCACGCGCTAAGTAGCTAAAGGCTCCTTCACTTGTAACCAACCAACGCTTTTCTTCGGGAATATCAGATAAAGCTTGAACAATTTTCTCTTGCATAGACGCTAATTTTTCTTTATACGCCTGAGCATTTTGGCGATAAATTTCACTATGCTCTTTATCATGAGCAACCAACGCATCACGGATATTATCGACATAAATCAAAGCATTATTAACCGACATCCACGCATGAGGATTGGGCTTGCCATCATACTCCCCACCATAAATAGAAATAGGCTCAATCCCCTTTGTTACAACTGCAACAGGAACCTCTTTCACATTAGCAAAAAACTTTTCAAACCAACGCTCTAAGTTCAAACCATTCCACAATACCAAATCTGCATCTTGCGCTTTTACCAAATCTTTAGGCGTTGGTTCATAATCATGAATTTCTGCCCCTGGTTTAGTAATTGAAACCACCTCCGCTGCCTCACCAGCAACATTTTGTGCAATATCTGCAATGACAGTAAACGTTGTAACAACTTTAAATTTATCCGCCGCCCAAGTTTGTTGCATTGACCATACACAACCCAACGCTAATACCGCACTTTGTAACCATATTTTTTTCATTTTTACTCCAAATGTATAACTTTAAAGGAACGAAGATTATAAATAAAAATAATTACCATTTAAGTTAAGATAATGTTAGCCGCAACCAACACTCACACCATGATATTATTTATATCGTTAATCGCATGGATAGCGTTAGCCGCAGCAAACACTCACGCCTTAAAATGGAATATCTTCATCATCAAACCCATCACTATCAGGGCCAGAAATAAAATGATTTTGTGGTTGTATCGGTGCAGGGTTATTTTGTCTTTGAGAGCTGCTAGATGTAGGGGCGTTTGGAGCATAATCAGACGGCGCGTAGTCTTGTTGAGGCGCCCTAGCAGAGGGATTTGAACTTTTTCGATTATTGCCCCCATAGTTAGATTCTTGCGAAAAATCACTCGAGCCGCCACTGCGTGAATCGAGCATTTGAATTTGGTCAGCAATAATTTCTGTCGTGTACTGGTCAACGCCCTCTTTATTTTGCCATTTGCGTGTTTGCAAACGCCCTTCTACATAAATTTTTGAGCCTTTTTTACAATATTGACCAATAATCTCGCCTAAACGACGAAAGGCCACAATGCGATGCCACTCTGTTTTTTCACGTTTTTCGCCAGTATGTTTATCATTCCACGTTTCTGAGGTAGCGACACTAATGTTAACAACTGCTTCCCCATTAGGCATATAACGCATATCAGGGTCAGCACCTAAATTGCCCACAATAATCACTTTATTAACACCTGCCATAAACTCTCCTCATTTAAAATCAATAACCAAATTAATGCACGCTAAGTGCATGTTTGCGCCCAATTGCTAGCAATATAAATCCAGCAATTGAAGCTAATAATAATAAAATCATAAATAGATTTTGCGTATTTTGCAGATGCGCCCAGAGCCAACCGCCTAATACCCCACCTGCAAAGCTGCCAAAAAACTGCGATGTAGAATAAATGCCCATTGCCTTGCCACGTGCCTGTGGGTCAGCAACATTTGCCACCCAATGCGGCAAACCCGTTTCAAGACGATAAAAAGCAATAAAAAAATAAACTAATCGCGATAAACACGCCCCAAAAAGATGATAATAATGACATTGCCCCTAGCCCTAATGCTAAGAGCATAAAACTCATGCCAAAATTAAGCGGATGGGGGATTGCCTTATAGCGCATCAAAGCTAATGCCAATAAATTCGCGGGCAAATAAATCCACCATTGAGCACTTTTATCCACCAAAAACGCCTGCAATAAAATAGGTAAAACCACAAAACTGGCGGTAAATAACGCATGCGTCATAAAAATTGCCCCACTCGCCTGCCAAAGCGCAATCTTGTCATACTGCCCCATTGAAGGTTCTGTTGGTAAAGGTGTTGCGGTTCTTGGCAAGAACAAGCTGGCGATAAATGCTGAAGCCGCCATTAACGCAATCATAAAAAACAACTCACGCACACCAAAGACCTGCGCTAGGATAGGCCCTAAAATAAGAGACAAAACAAACGATAAACCAATACTTCCTCCAATAATCGCCATCACCTTTCCCCGCTTATTTTCAGGGGTAATATCAGTGGTGTAAGCCAGCGTAACTGAAGAAATGGCGCCCATTCCCTGAATTGCACGACCTATAATCATCATTGCGATTGAATCTGCCATTGCTGCAATCAAACTTCCCACCACAAACAAAATCAGACCGCCTGCAATAACAATTTTGCGCTCCACATAATCAGAAAGCAGTCCAAAAGGGATTTGCAACAGCCCTTGAGTTAGTCCATAGATTCCCAAAGCCAAACCAACCATTTTAGGTGTCGCACCCTCTAACTGGTTGGCATATAAACTAAAAATTGGAAACACCATAAACATGCCGAGCATACGAGAGACATAAATGCTCGTTAAAATGCCAACTCCTTTACGCCAATTTATCGTCATAACTGCCTCAGCTAACCACCGTCAGCCATTGATGCACATCTTCGCTTCTGCCATATTGAATATCGGTTATTAATTGCCGTAGCGCCAGCGCTTGCTGTTGCGATTGAACCGCTATCTCTTTACCATCAATAATAAAACTGCTTACAGGTGAGATAACCGCCGCCGTACCCGTAAGCACCGCCTCAGCGCCTTGTGCAATTAAAGAGCTTAACTCCGATACACTTACCGCGCGCTCCTCCACAGAAAATCCCCGCGCCTTTGCCGCCACTAACACACTGTTGCGCGTAACCCCATGCAAAAATTCATCACTTAACTCAGGGGTAATAATGCGCTTATCATGGATAATCATAAAATTACTCGCGCCTGTTTCTTGAATATTGCCATTAGGGCAAAACAGCACTTGTTGCGCATTATGCTCTTGTTTTGCTTTTAAAATCCAATGTAATGCCGAAGCATAATTTCCACCACTTTTAATGCGACCCATATGCGGTGCACACCGTGCATTTTGCGTTTCAATCAACACGCGCATCTGCGCTCCTTGAGTGAAATAATCCCCCACAGGAGAAGCTAACACATATAAATAGGCGCTTTCAGAAGGCGTAGCTGCTTTACCAATAACAGGGTCTGTGCCAATTAATGTTGGACGCAAATACAACGACCCTGGAAACTCAGGAATTTCCTCTGCCGAACGACGCACCACCTCCACAATTATCTCTTTTAACAATGCCTCTTCAGGAACAGGCATATACAATAATTGCGCACTCTTTCTAAGGCGTGCTATATGCTGTTCAAGGCGAAAAATCACTACTTTACCATCTTCATGGTAAAACGCCTTCATCCCCTCAAAACAAGTACTTCCATAATGCAAAGCATGCGCACCAGGATGTAGAGTTAGCGTATTACTCGCCTGCCATTTAACATTGCCCCAACTCTGGTTCTCATACGCTACAAGCGGCATTTCATGATAAAACTTACTGCCAAAAACACTCGGAATCTCTCTTGCCATGGTGCGCTCCTTAATTAATAAAATAATCTGTCATTACAACAAACATTGCCCCATTTGACAACGACTCCAAAAGCTTGCGCTTATAAGTTCAATCATCCAATGGTCATTTACACCCATATTTTTTTATAACAACGCCTCCGCTCGGTCGGTTTTTTCCCAGCCAAATTCTGCAAGTTCGCGCCCAAAATGTCCGTAGG
This sequence comes from Rappaport israeli, assembly GCF_001888055.1. Taxonomy (GTDB): domain Bacteria; phylum Pseudomonadota; class Gammaproteobacteria; order Cardiobacteriales; family Cardiobacteriaceae; genus Rappaport; species Rappaport israeli. Next base: position 54,794 of record NZ_LXHZ01000026.1, on the reverse strand, counting down.
CAGCAGTTTTTTGATAAATAGGGCGCTTTAAATCCAACATTTGAATAATGCCATAGGGCGTTAAATCAAAATTAGCACGCACACGCTTACCAATCTCCTCATCAGCAATTTTGCCCGTCCCAAAAGTATTAATCCAAATTGAAGTTGTTCAGCCACCCCGATAGCATAAGAAATTTGCACCTCACAGCGCTCTGCCAAACCTGCCGCAACAATATTTTTGCCACATAACGCGCACCATAAGCCGCGCTACGGTCAACCTTTGAAGGATCTTTCCCTGAAAAAGCCCCCCCACCATGATGCGCTGCGCCACCATAAGTATCGACAATAATTTTGCGCCCTGTCAGCCCGCAATCTCCAACAGGCCCGCCAATAATAAATTGCCCTGTTGGATTAATATGATAAGTCGTATCTTTTTTCAGCCATTCTTTTGGCAACACCTGCTCAATAATGAGCTCACGCACAGCCTCTTGCAAATCCTTTTGCTTAATTTCAGGGTCATGTTGTGTAGATAGCACCACCGCATCAATTCCTGTAATAACTCCATTTTCATAGCGCACCGTAATCTGACTTTTTGCATCAGGACGCAACCAAGGCAACACTTTTTCTTTACGAAGTTGCGCCTGTCTTTCTACCAAGCGATGCGCATACATAATAGGCGCAGGCATTAATACGTCCGTCTCACGGCAGGCATAGCCAAACATCAATCCTTGATCTCCTGCACCCTGCGCCTTTTCTTCTTCGCGGTCAACACCTTGTGCAATATCTACAGACTGCTTACCAATAGCATTAATTACCGCACAAGTTTGACCATCAAACCCCATCTGAGAGCTCGTATAGCCAATCTCCTGAATGGTTTTACGCACCAAATCTTCTAAATCAACCCATGCCGACGTGCTCACCTCGCCTGCAATCACCACCATACCCGTTTTAATCAACGTCTCACACGCCACACGTGCTTTTTTATCCTGCGCTAAAATCGCATCTAACACCGCATCAGAAATTTGGTCAGCAATTTTATCAGGATGCCCTTCAGAGACCGATTCAGATGTAAATAAATAACTTGTCATCACTTAACTCCTAAAATTATCAAAAAATCTAATTCTCGGTAAAGGCAAGACAAACACAAACGCAACACTTTATAACAGCATGTGCAAAAGCATTTTGAGAATTGAATAAGTTAGTTTTCATAGAAAACCCTCCACCCTAAACATTAAAACCGCAGAATAACCTCATAGGGTAAAAGGTTGGTGCGCTTTACCAGAATTATTTATAGCGTGCTGGAAGTTGCTAGATTGCATTGCGCAACCTATATTAAACCCACGACGCGCGGCATTCTATAGCACTGCTCGCATTACCACAAGAGCAGCGGCAAAAATAATAATCATTCGCCATGAAAAAGTACTATACTAACTGAAGTTTTTTGTTGCTTATATTTAAGGAGGAAACATGCAAACCGCAACCCAAACCCCAGAACAAATCAAAGCAGTCAATTGGAAGGTTGTGATATGGACGACTTTAATAGGTGGTTTTATTAGCTCACTAGTCAAATGGGGCTCTGAAATTAACATGCCACCACGCCCTAAAGGCGAAATCTCTCCCTTAGGAGCGCATATTGATGCTTGGCTCGGTCCTTTTGGTTTTACTCAACACTCTCTAGATTATTTTTACCAAGGCATTAGCGTATTAGGAGCAGTAACGCTATATCACTGGCTCTCTAGCTTCGCCTGCGCCTTGTTATACGCTTGGATTGCCGTCTATTGGAATAAAATCCGACTATGGTATGGCGTATTCTTTGGTTTACTCGTTACCATAGCCACCCATGGATTTATCATTCCATTACTCGGCTTTCGCAATCCAAGCTATGCAGACGGACAAGTTGGTTGGTTATGGAACTTAAACGGCTATGAATTATGGAGCGAGATTTTTGGTCATATTTACTGGGGCGTATCCATTGAAATTTGTATGATTGCCGTGCTTGCACACTTTGGCAAACCCATCTATGGCGCTTGGTCACACGCACCAACTCGCGCTGTTTATCGCAACCAATAATCCTTTATCCATATTTAAAATCCACCTCGCGTGGGTTTTATTTTAAAAAAAATCATCGTCTAAAAATTTTTTCGTTATACTTAGTCGCTGATACCACTGGGGTGCTAGCAAATGCTGGCTGAGATTAGACCCTTAAACCTGATGTAGATAATCCTACCGGAGGAAACATGAACTACAAAAACACTTTTGCAACACTTGCTCTTGCTATTAGCGCCATTACCAGCGCACAGGCACAAACCCCCTTAAACGTGCTCACCTATGGCTCTTTTAATTCAGATTGGGGCCCTGCTCCCAAACTCACCGAACTGTTTGAAAAACAATGCGATTGCACCCTAAACTGGCTCAGTGCTGAAGACAGTGTCATGATGCTACGCCGCTTACAACTTGAAGGTAAAGCCCTTGAAGCGGATGTAATCGTTGGACTAGATAATCAAAGCATTAGCGATACCCTCAATACAGGACTAATCCAAACACTCCAACACCCTGTCGAAACCGTCTTTGGCAGCAGCACCCAAGCCGTCCCTTTTGATTTTGGTTATCTCGCCTTTATCAAACGTAAAAACAACAATCTACCTGAGTTTGACAGTCTTGATGCATTAGCCAAAGCAGATAACAGCCTAACCATCGCCATTGAAGACCCACGCACCAGTAGCGTTGGTTCAACCATGCTCGCATGGGTTGGCACACAAACCGAACATCCAAAAACCTTTTGGCAAAACATCCAGCCCAAACTCACCGCCATTACTACTGGCTGGTCAGAAGCTTACAGCCTCTTTACTAACGGCGACGTTGACCTCGTGCTCTCCTATACCACCTCACCTATCTACCATCAACTGGCTAATGAACATAACGACTACGAAGCCATTCTCTTTAATCACCCCCATTACGAACAAATTGAATACGCCGTAGCGCTTGCACATAGCCCACAAAGCAAATTAAGCGAAGACTTCCTGCATTTCCTACTCACTCCAGAAGCGCAAAAAACCATTGCCCTAAGCAATATCATGTACCCATCCACTAAAGAAAACGTTGATTTACCAGAAGCCTTTACCAATGCCAAACGTCCGCAAGGTGTCAATCTCCCACCAGAAGAAGTCGCCAAACAAATGCCCGTTTGGCTTGAAACATGGAAAAGCGCTCTCCTTACACCCTAATTCCAACCAGCGGTATGGCATCCTTGCCATACCGCCCTATTAGTAGCCATAGTTTATGCTTATTTTTGCACACAGCGTGCGCGCGCTCATCATCGCCTTACTCGCGCTCACTCTTTATAGCGTTTGGCAATACACACCAAGCAATCAAAACCTCCAGCAAATTCTTACCGACCCATGGATTCAACACATTACATTATTTAGCTTAAAACAAAGCCTACAATCAACTCTTCTCAGTCTAATATTTGCCCTCCCCCTTCTTTGGAGCGCCCACCGTGGCAAATTGCAAATCCTGCGTCATCTCCTTCCAATTACCAGCATTATCCCCACACTGATTTTCATTCTCTCTCTTTTACAACTCACCCAACTGCTCAATCACCATCTGCATACCCAGTGGAACCTTATCGGCTACCACGGCATCCTCATTGCCCACACCGCACTCAACGCCCCCCTTATTGCTCTTCTCACACTACCCGCGCTCGATGCACTGCCCAAACACTACCATCATCAGCGCCAAATCCTCCGCTTAAGCCCCTCTAAGTGGTATTACTACATCGTCCTGCCCCTTATCCGACCTGCCCTTGTTCACGCTCTAAGTCTTGTTTTTCTATTGTGCTTTACCAGCTTCACTGTCCTTCTTCTACTAGGAGGCAACCCCCGTAACGCCAATCTCGAACTCGCCATTTATCAAGCCATCAAATACGAATTCAACCTCCCCCAAGCCGCCCAACTTGCCAGCCTACAAACCCTATTGCTACTTTTTTTCCTCGCCCTACTTCCCAGCCGCTCAATCACCCAACCTCACGCCACCCCCACACAACCCAAACACAACCGCCTCGCTAATCTACTGGAGCCTCTTTTTATCCTCCTATTTTGCCTACCGCTTGCCATACTTTTATACAACACCTTCCAACACTTCAACCCTCACCCCCCAAACTCCTTTGGCAAGCGCTAGGTAACAGCCTACTTCTTTGCGCCCTCATCACAACCCTCGCCATCACCCTACACATCCTACTTGCCAAAACCGCCACTCTAACGCCCGCCAGCATTCGCCTTACACATCACCTCATTCATGCCATCTATTTAACCCCCGTCCTAATTCTTTGCCTTGGGCTTTATCTGCTCCTGCGCCCACAAATTAATGCCTTTCATCACCCTATCGCACTAAACATCCTCCTACTCACCCTCCTTATTCAACCCTATCTTTATAAATTCGCCTACCCAAGCTGGCAACAACATCACATCCGCAGCCACCGCCTCGCACGTACCCTCCACCTCACCCCCTTACAACAACTTTTTAAAATAGACCTTCCAGCACTAGCCCCACTTCTTGGCAAAGCCAGCGGATTTGCCGCCATCATCGTTTTAGGTGATGTTGCCGTTATTAGTTTTTTTGGCAGCCACAACTTTCAAACTCTAGCCTCCTATCTCATAGCTGAACTTGGACACTACCGCCAAAATCAAGCATGGCAAACCACAGGCCTCCTCCTTATCACAGGACTTGTACTTTTTCTCCTTCCTCAACAACTTGCCCGCCTCTATCAAAAACACAGCAGCCAATAATCATGACCACCCTTACTCTAGAAAACCTCCATTATCAACGTGCCAATTTTAGCCTAAGCGCTCACCTAACCCTCAGCGCCGAACAACGCTACCTTCTTCATGCCCCCAGTGGCAGTGGCAAAAGCACCTTTCTAGACCTCCTCGCTGGCTTTCTCACCCCCCAGCAAGGACAGCTCTACCTCAACCAAACTCCAATCACCCATCAAAGCGTCGAACAACGCCCCATCAGCTACCTCTTTCAACACCACAACCTCTTTGAACACCTCAGCGCACGGAAAAACCTCCAACTTGCCCACCCCAACCTTAGCACCGAACAACTCCACCAAGCACTTGAACAGGTCGACCTCCCCACCAGCTACCTCAAAAAATACCCCAATGAACTCTCAGGAGGCGAACAACAACGCCTAGCCCTAGCGCGCACCCTACTCCTCAACCGCCCCATTATTCTCCTTGACGAACCCTATGCCGCCCTTGACCTCACCACCCGCCTACGCATCATAGACCTCACCACCTACCTACAACGCCAGCACCAATGGCTTTTAATCGCCGTCTCCCACGACCGCCACGACATCGAACGCCTTGACGCCCAACCCCTAACCATCGACAATCACCACATCATAACCACCACTTAACGCCCCATGATAGGAACAGACCTCATCGACAAACGTCGCATCGCCCAAGCTTATCAACGCCACGGACACCGCCTCACAGAAAAAATTCTCCACCCAAGCGAACTCACCCAATTTAACTCACAACAAAACCCCATACGCTACCTCAGCATGCGCTGGGCAGCCAAAGAAGCCTTTGCCAAAGCACTGGGCACAGGATTACGCGCCCCCGTCCTCATGTCCAACATCTGCATCACCCATAACGCACAAGGTGCCCCCAGCTTCACCTACACCGACGCCATTGCCGACCTCATCGCCCAGCGTGGCTACCAAACCCTACACCTTAGCCTAAGCGATGAAACACATTACGCCCTCGCCTTTGTCGTTGCCCAAATTACCCAGCCCCACTATTGAAACCCGCCCCTGCCTCACGTATCCTAACTCATTTGTAACATCCCCTTAAGGAGCCCCCATGACCACCCCTTTTGACCAACTCATCGACCGACGCAATATTGGCTCAACCAAATGGCATCATAACGACGACACCCTCCCCATGTGGATAGCCGATATGGACTTTAAAGTTGCCGACCCCATCGCAGAAGCACTCATTCACACCATTCAAACCAACGTCCTAGGCTACACAGAACCCACCCCCCCTCTTTATCAAGCCATCATCGATTGGCATCACATCCGCTACCACCACCAACTCAGCGCACAAAACATCCTCTTTGCCTCCAGCGTTGTTGCCAGCCTTGCCACCATGATTAACCTCTTTAGCCAACAAGGCGACGCCATCTTAATCAACGACCCCGTCTATCCCGCTTTTATTGATAAAATCAAACGCAACCACCGCACACTCATCACCTCCCCTTTAAAAATCGACCCACAAAATCGCTTTCGTTTTGACTACAACGATATGGAGGAAAAAATCCGCCAACACAACGTCAAACTCTTCATCCTCTGCAACCCCCACAACCCAGGCGGACGCGTATGGGATAAAGAAGAACTCCAACAAATTCTTGCACTTTGCAAACGCCACAACGTCTTTCTTGTGAGTGACGAAATCCATCAAGACCTCGCTCTTTTTGGACACCGCACCACCTCCATTTTAAGCCTAGAAGAAGCGCACGATTACAGCCACCGCCTCGTCTGCCTAACCGCTATTAGCAAAACCTTCAACACCGCAGGACTCAAAGGCTCACTTATTTTCACAAAAGACCCAACCCTTAAAGAAACAATTGCCCAATATCAAATCCAACACGGCGAAAACGAAATCAACCTCCTTGCACTACAAGCCATACAAGCTGCCTATCAACATGGCAACGACTGGTTGCAAGCTGTCGTCTCCTATATTGAAAACAACGTCAATACCGCCATTGATTTTCTCCAAACCCATTGCCCCAAACTTACCCTCATGCGCCCAGAAGCCTCCTATCTCATCTGGATTAATTGCGCTGGCTATTGCCAAGACAATCAAGAACTTAAACAAAAACTACTCAACGCCAAAGTAGAACTTAATTCAGGTATCACCTACGGCAAACAAGGACATCTGCAAATGCGCTTAAACGTCGCCTGCCCAAAAGCCATACTCCAACAAGGATTGGAACGCATCTGCCAAGCACTTTCTGATTAAAAAAAGCAAATAAAAACAATAGTATAATAAAAATATTATGCGTAAAATGCACAATAAAAGCCCCATCCAAGGTGCTCAATTCATTTAAATAAATCAAATACCATAAATTGCTTTCTACTCTTGCAAATAGGCGCTACCTAATCCGTAGTGCCTTAAATTGTGACTAAACGCTATTGACATTCACAAATATTGCTTGCAGAATGCCACCAATGCGCTGATTTGTTCCCAGATTGCAGGCGCATACTGAAGAAATAATGCTAAAAGGGAAACATTCTATCAATCAATCATTTTTCTTCAGGGCATTTTTATTTAAAGCAGAGGAAATATGATTAGATTAAATCACTTAAATAAAATATATACGCATCGTGGCAAAACCATTCCAGCCTTAGAAGATGTTTCTCTACATGTTCCTAAAGGGCAAATTTATGGCGTTGTTGGACAAAGTGGCGCTGGCAAAAGCACGCTGATTCGTTGTGTTAATTTGCTAGAGCGTCCAACCAGTGGGCAGGTTATTGTCGATAATCAAGACCTAACCAAACTTTCTGCCAACCAACTCAATAAAGCGCGCCACAATATCGGCATGATATTTCAGCACTTTAATTTATTATCTAGTCGCAACGTCTTTGATAATATCGCCTTACCGCTTGAATTAATTGGCTTATCCCGCAAAAAAATTGAAGAAAAAGTCCTGCCTTTGCTAGAGCTTACAGGATTAAGCGATAAACGCCATCATTACCCCTCACAACTTTCAGGTGGACAAAAACAGCGTGTTGCCATTGCCCGCGCGCTCGCCAGCGAACCCAAAGTCCTGCTTTCTGATGAAGCCACTTCAGCGCTAGACCCCCACACCACCGATGCCATTTTAGAACTGCTAAATGATATCAATCAAAAACTTGGGTTAACTATTTTGATGATTACTCATGAAATGGAAGTTGTGAAAAAAATCTGCCATTCCGTTGCATTGATTGAAGGGGGAAAATTAGTTGAACACAATCAAATTGAAAACTTCTTTTCTAATCCACAATCGCCTTTAGGCAAGCGCTTTATCGCGCAAATTCATAAATTTGACTTACCCGCGCATATCCAACAACAACTCTCAGCGCAGGGAAATCATCCAGTCATTAAACTGACTTTTGACGGTGAGCATGTAGGTTTACCTATTCTTTCCTCACTTACAGAAAAATTTGGCATCCACATCAACATCATGCAAGCCAAAATCGAACATATCCGCACCATTAATATGGGATTGCTTATTGCAGAACTAATCGGCAGCCCCAATCAAACTCAACAAGCCCTTGCGCATTTGCAAGCCTTACCAATTACTACGGAGATTCTTGGTTATGTCCAGTCAAATCATTGAGCTATTTATTAAAGCCACTTGGGAAACGCTCTACATGAGCCTAGGCAGTGCCGCTTTAGGCGCATTATTTGGCATTCCGCTAGGTGTTATCCTCTACATAACGCGCCCAGGACGTTTTTTAAGCCATGCGCCAACCTATTATATTTTGGGCACAGTCGTTAATATTACCCGTTCTATACCCTTCATCATATTAATTTTATACATTATTCCCTTCACAAAATTAATTGTAGGAACTTTTTTGGGCAACACCGCCGCTATTGTCCCTTTAACCGTTGCCGCTATTCCTTTCATTGCACGCTTAGCTGAAAATGTCTTAAATGAAGTTCCGCTTGGACTGATTGAAGCGGCGCAATCTATGGGCGCTACCCCTATGCAAATCGTGCGCAAAGTTTTATTACCTGAAGCCACTCCAGGCATCATTAATGCCATCACCATCGCCATTATTGGACTTATTGGCTATTCAGCAATGGCAGGTGCTGTAGGGGCAGGTGGTTTAGGTAAAGTCGCTATTTCATATGGTTATCAACGTTATAACTATGAAATCATGAATTACACCCTTGTGATTTTAATCATAATGGTGCAATTGGTGCAGTCACTTGGCGATTGGTTTGCCAAAAAATCCAATCACCGTGATTAATTTTAACCTTACAGGAGAAAATCAATGAACAGTTTAAAAAGCTTAAGTCTAGCTATTTTAACCGCCATCACATTTAACGCTCATGCCGAAACCTTGCGCGTAGGCAGTATGAGCGGTCAAGAAGCGGAGATTGTGTATGCAGCAAAAGAAGTCGCTAAAAAGAAATTTGACCTTGATGTTGAAGTGATTGAGTTTGACGACTACGTTACGCCCAATGTCGCTCTTGCTGATGGCGATATCGATGCTAACGCTTTTCAACATCAACCTTATTTGGATGCAATGAACCGCGACCGTGGATTTGATATTGTCGCTGTGGGCAATACCTTTGTCTATCCAATCGGCGCTTATAGCAACAAAATCAAAAGCCTAGATGAACTCAGCGAAGGCATGACCATTGCCTTACCAAATGACCCTTCAAATAGCGGTCGCAGTTATTTGTTATTACACAAATTAGGCATCATCACTTTAAAAGACCCTAACAGCTTAGAATCTTCTTCTTTAGACGTTAAAGATAATCCTAAAAAACTCAAATTCCAAGAAGTTGATGCCGCACAATTACCCCGCGTATTAGATGAGGTAGACGTAGCTTTATTAACTCTAATTATGCGGTTAATGCAGGCTTAGTCCCAACTAAAGATGCCATTGCTAGAGAAGACTCAGATTCTCCATATATGAACATCATCGCCGTACGCAGTGCAGATAAAGATAAAGAATCTGTCAAGCAATTTGTTGAAGCTTATCATTCTGATGAAGTAGAGCAAGCGGCAGAAAAAGTGTTTAAAGGCGCAGCCGTCAAAGGTTGGTAAGCGTTTAAACGCCAATCCTTAAGCTGGGTATTTTACCCAGCTCTTTTTATCAATCTTTTATCTCTTTTTTATGCTCAAAAAATATCTCGCTTATAGCAAAAGTTTTTTAATCAGCGCGATAATCTTTTTTATCTTCTACACGCTTATTGGCTGGTGGCGCGCACCAACATTCACCCCAGAAAGTCAGCAACATTTTATAAACCTTGCAGGCGAATCCATCGACCTTGCGCAATTAAGTAGTGAGCAACCTGTTTTACTTTATTTTTGGGGCAGTTGGTGTCCTGTATGTCGGCACAGTTCACCAGCGGTTAACGCGCTATCACAAGAACAACATTATCCCGTTCTCACCATTGCTGTTGCTTCAGGCGATGATGCCACCCTGATGGAATATCTCCAGCAAGAACAGTTAACTTTTTCCACCATTAACGACAATAACAGCGCCATATTTCGTAGCTGGCGCACCATTGTTACCCCCTCTTATGCTATTTTCAAACAAGGCAAAGTGCGCCAAAGCTTCAGTGGTTTACAACCCAAATGGTTGCTTAAACTCAGACTATGGCTGGTTGATCTCTTTGTTTAAGAGCAACAATCGCCCACAAAAGCGCAAACCTCGTTATAATGTCGCGCTTTTTGCAACCTCAAAAGGACAGCTATGCGCCCCAGTAATCGCCAAACCAATCAAATGCGCCCCATCAGCATTGAATGCAACGTCAATCCCTATGCCGAAGGCTCAGCTCTTATCAAACTTGGCAACACCCACGTTCTTTGTACCGCAAGCGTAGAAGAGCGCCTACCACCATTTTTGCGCGGAAAAAATCAAGGCTGGGTAACCGCTGAATATGCCATGCTTCCCCGCGCCACGCATGAGCGCAGCACTCGTGAAGCTAGCCGTGGTAAACAAACAGGACGCACAATCGAAATCCAACGCCTAATTGGGCGTAGCTTACGTGCCGCCATTGACCTCAAAGCATTAGGCGAACGCGCCATCACCATTGATTGCGACGTTCTACAAGCCGACGGAGGAACGCGCACAGCTGCCATCAATGGTGGATTTGTTGCCCTTGCACAAGCCATTCGTCATCTCATACAAAATGGCAAACTTACCACCAACCCTCTCACTACTCAAGTCGCCGCCATTTCTGTAGGGATTTATCAAAATACCCCTATTCTTGATTTAGACTACAGCGAAGACAGTAGCGCCGAAACGGATATGAACATCATCATGAACGACCAACAGCACCTTATCGAAATTCAAGGCACAGCCGAAGGACAAGCTTTTAGCCGCCTACAGATGAATCAAATGATTGACCTAGGCGAAAGTGGCATAGCTCAAATTCTAACCGTACAAAAACAAGCCCTTGGACTGCTATAAATCCCATGCAAGAGATAATCCTCGCCAGTAATAACCGCAAAAAAATTGTCGAACTTCATCAAATTCTAGCGCCGTTACAGTTAAACCTCCTCCCCCAAGCCCAGTTTTTTGCGCAAGAAGCCGATGAGAGCGCTACCACCTTCATTGAAAACGCCCTCATCAAAGCGCGCCATGCAAGCAAACTCAGCACTCTGCCAGCCATTGCCGATGATTCAGGGCTTGTTGTCCCTGCATTAAATGGCGCTCCAGGTATTTATTCAGCGCGTTATGCTGGTGAACATGGCAACGACCAAGCCAATAACGCTAAGCTCCTCCACGCTATGGCAGAGCAAACCGACCGCCGAGCTTATTTTGTCTGTGTAATTGTGTACTTACGCCACCCTCAAGACCCCTTACCGCTTATTGCTCAAGGCATTTGGCACGGTAGTATTGCCCATCAACCTCAAGGTGAAAATGGCTTTGGTTACGACCCAATTTTTTGGCTAGACAGCCACCAACAAACCGCTGCTCAACTAGCAGACAATGAGAAAAACCACCTAAGCCACCGCGCGCAAGCACTTGCTAGCCTACAACAGCAACTCCAAACCTTCACTAGCGCAAAGATTTAAAAAACGCATTGATAGAACTGATAAAATAACCCGTCCAACCAAACCAAAGGTGAATTATGAAAAAAATGATTCTTTCAGATATCGAAAATATCGTTGGCGAAGATTATATCATCACCGACCCCAGCAAAATGGCGAAATACTGTAAAGGCTTTCGCTTTGGTATTGGGAAAGCCATCGCCGTTGCACGTCCCAAAACACTTGTTGAAATGTGGAAGGTTGTGCAAGCTTGTGTTAAGCATGACATTATCCTTATTCCTCAAGCCTCCAATACAGGATTAACTGGTGGCTCTACTCCTTTTGGGGATTACGACCGCGATGTTGTTGTCCTCTCCACCATGCGCATTAAAGGCATTCAACTCATTAACGACGCCCAACAAGCCATCGCCCTACCAGGCTCAACCTTATTTGAGCTAGAAGACTTACTCGAACCCCATCACCGCGAACCGCATTCAGTGATTGGTTCTTCTTGCATTGGCGCTTCTATTGTTGGGGGCATTTGCAACAACTCAGGCGGTGCACTAATTCAGCGCGGTCCTGCGTATACTGAAATGGCAGCCTTTGCGCGTCTGGCTGAAAATGGCGAATTGCAATTTCACAACAACCTCGGCATTGATTTAGGCAACGACCCTGAAACTATTCTTAGTCGCCTTGAAAAAAAAGACTACCGCCAAGAAGATATCCAAAATCCACAAAAACTTGCCTCCGACCATCAATATGGTGACCGCGTGCGCGATGTTGATGCCGACACACCCGCTCGTTTTAATAACGACGGACGACGTCTCTACGATGCCTCAGGTTCAGCGGGTCGCCTCATTGTGTTTGCTGTCCGTGTTGACACCTTCGCCAAACCTAAAAGAGAACAAGTGTTCTATATTGGCACCAACCACACCAAAAATCTTAGCGATATTCGTCGCCATATTCTCAGCAAATTTGACCAACTCCCCGTCTCTGGTGAATATATACACCGCGACTATTTCAATATTAGCGAACGCTATGGGCGCGATACTGTGCTTGTTATTTCAAAATTTGGTTCAAAATACATTCCCAAATTTTTTGCATTAAAAAATACTGTTGACCGCCTGACGAAGAAACTTAAATTTTTCCCTAAATACTTCTCTGACCGCGCCGTGCAATTTCTCACAGACCTATTGCCCTCACATCTGCCTAAAATCATGCGCGATTATCGCGACCAATACGAACACCATCTCATCTTAAAAATGTCTGATGATGGCATTGAAAAAGCAAAAGAATTTTTAGATGAATACTTTGCAAACCATGAAGGCAGCTATCATCTTTGTAACGAGCATGAAAGCGAACTCGCCATATTGCATCGCTTTGCTGCTGCAGGTGCTGCCAAACGCTATCACATTATGCGCCATAAAGAAGTCGGCGCAATATTAGCGCTGGATATCGCCCTAAGACGCAATGAAGATGAATGGCTTGAAACGCTGCCAGAAGATATCAACGCACAAATTGAAGACAAACTTTATTGCGGACATTTTTTCTGCCACGTTATGCACCAAGATTACATTCTAAAAAAAGGAGTGGATGCTGAAGCGCTTAAAAAACGCCTTCTACAATTTTTTGACCAACGTGGCGCAGAGTATCCTGCCGAACACAATGTTGGACATTTATATTACGCTAAAGATGCGCTCAAGAAATTCTACCGCCAAAATGACCCAACCAATTCTTTTAATCCAGGCATTGGCAAAACCAGCAAATGTAAACATTGGGCGGATGAGCGCAACGTTTAATAATCAAAATAAAAGCGCAAAAAAATGCTGGCCAAACAAGTGCCAGCATTTTTTATCTGCACACAATAAAAAATAGCGCTTTACTCAAAAATGCAAAACGCTAGGGAATAATAAAACTCACAAGGTCGCGACAATCTTCTCACTTAATTCTTTTAAACTTTGCTGATATGTTCGAACGATTTCCTGTCCATCCATCTGAGTTAATGAATAATTTTTTCTAAATTCATGTTGCTGTGGTTTGGTTTGTCCCGCAGTAAATACTTGCCAACTTACCAACACATCAAAACGTAACACTTCTTTATCAGCAATCATCTCAATAATTTGCAAATCCACTATTTTATCAGGACGCACATCTGCCCCTAATGGATAACTATTCACCCCCGTTTGCGACAATAAATTAGCGATATTTTGTTGTAATACCCGCTTCATATTATCTTCCAAATCCTGCGCCCACAGCTCATTTTTATCTGCGATAACACTTTGTCCCTGCGCTCTATAGACTATTTTCTGCTCTCGTAAATAATCTGGTAAACGCAATTGGCGCAACGCAATCATCTGCTGGTTAAACGCTTGCGCATTATTAGAGGGCGATAAAAACTGCGCTGGCGCAATCATGTAGCGATTTTTCACCTCTGAAGCACAGCCTAACAATAACACTAACCCCATCGCCAAGGATAAACGAGTTATTTTATTGTGTATCTGCATTACTCACCTCCAAAAATAAGCGCATTGGGTTTTTCATTAATAATTTTTGTTGTTTGATTAACTGATTTTGCTGTTTGTTGTAATTCCTGCAAAGTCTGCTGAATATTGTAATAAAGCGTTGATTCAGGGCTCAAACCATACAAAGTATGCTCTAATTGTTTTGTTAGCTCATTAATTTGCGCATTTAAATCCCCCACCGCATTTGAAGAAGTATCACTAAAATTCTTAATCGAAGATAAAGTATCATTAAGTTTTTTAATACTTTTTTGCAACGATACGCCCAAATTCTGTAGTTCTGGTTTTTCAATAATTCGCTTCAGCGCATCAATAGAATCAGAAGCAGAACCCGCCGCGTCAACCGCTTTATTAAAAAACTGCTTAATTGGCAATTTTTTTATGGTATTAACAATATTGGCAACATCATCTGTAATCTTAGATAATCCCGTATTTTTAGTGGGCAACACTTGATAACTACTATAAGGGTCTTTAGTAAATTTTCCCTGATTATCATAGAATTTTAGCGTAATCATTTTCTGACCTGTCAAATAATTAGCCGTTTCTAATGAGGCATGCAAACCATGTTGCACCATTTCCATAATCAGCTGTTTAGGATTATTAGCTTGACTATTAAATACTTCTATCAAACTAGGTTCAATTTCAATCAAAATCGGTACAACTGTCTTATTAAGTTGCGCATCATAAAGCAGACGCACATCAACAACTTGCCCAACATCCATGCCATTTAATACTACCTTACTACCATTTTTTAGCCCACGTGGACTATCATCAAAATAAACCACATAGTATTCACGTGCAAAAGAGCTTGGCAACTGGCTATCTTGTTGTGATTTATACAAAGTAAACACTGTATTATCATCAACTTTACGCGCGGAGGTAAGCAAAGTAGTCGGAGTGGTAAAACTAATCCCACCTAAAAAAAGCGTTTCTGCAGATTCAAGCGATAAATCAATCCCATTCGTATTGGCTTGAAATGAAAAACCACCAATATTATAAAAACGTGTATTACTTGTTACCAGCTGATCATAAGGCGCACGCACAAATACCAACAAACCTAAATAATTGAAGTTTTCATCAAATTTTATTTGTTCAACTTGCCCAACTTTTATACCACGATAATAAAGCGGTGTGCCTACATTAATGCCAGTCGCATCATTAGTAACCAATTGAATGCGCAACCCAGGCTCAGAAGGTGTTGTCAGTGGGATATCCTCCAAACCAATGAAATCAGTTTCTTTTTGAGGCTTGTTCCCTGGCTCAATAGCAATATAACTTCCTGAAATTATCGTATTTAATCCAGTAATACCGCTGGCAGAAATTTGTGGCTTTACCACCCAAAATTGCGTATCTGTTTTTAGTAATGGCACAGCAGTTTTAAGCATCTTAGCTTTTACAACAACATGCATTAAATCATCAGAAAGCTCTACATCGCTCACTGTTCCTACATCTAAATCTTTATAACGCAATTTAGTAGAACCTGCTTTTATTCCCTCAGCCGATTTAAAAACTATGCTAATTTCAGGACCTGCCGATGATAAACGCGCATAAGCCAGCCACAAACCAACCCCCAATGCTAAAATGGGAACTAGCCATAGCCATCCAGAATTATTTTTATTTTTAATATTAGGTTGTTGCATCTTTCTCTCTGTAGTTATCCCAAAGGATACGAATATCAAAAGCCTCTGTAGCAATCATAGAAAACACCACAACCCCTGCAAAAGCAAAAATTCCTGCCCCAGGTGAAATAATAGCTAATTTTCCATGCACCAAAGCCCCCAGAAGCGCCACCACGAATACATCAATCATTGACCAACGCCCAATTAAATGCACAAACCGATATAATTTTGTTTGCAATACAGGTGGGCACTTAGGTTTTTGATGTGTCAGTAAAAAAACCAATATACACACTTTGATAAAAGGTGTGAATATGCTGGCAATAAATATAATTAACGCCACACCATACGAACCATGATGCCAGAGCAAAATAATATTACTCATAATTGTATCGCCCGTTGGTGCTTGCCCTAGATAACTGGTGTAGGTAATGGGTAATAAATTTGCGGGGAAAAATAAAATAATCGAGGTGAGTAAATAAGCCCAAGTACGTTGATTACTCTCACGTTTACGAGAAGATAAATGCCCATTGCAATGCTGGCATCGCTTTGCTTCTATAGGCGCAAGCACGCCACATTGCAAACAATGCACCAACTGACTAGATTTTGCAGTTATGCGCTTCTCTGTCTTATTTGCGCTCATAAGCTTTAAACATCGCATCATCTAAATGAAAATAATGATTTGCAAAAAAATTGCATACCATTAACAAGCAGAATGCCCAAAACGCTGCCTCAAATTCAATGTCTGCTAAAGTAAGAATTTTGACCATTGTCACCACCACACCCGCCAAATAAACATCTAACATATTCCAAGGGGCTAAATGTTCCATCCAGTGTAAAAATCTACGCGTAAGTTGTGTGGAAAAATCAAAATAAAAACTAATTCCCACCCAGACCATTGCCAGCAAATACCAAAGAGGCATTACAATAATAAGCAATAACACTAAAAACCCTAAAATTGTCAAATCATTTTCAAACAATGATTTTATGCTGGAAAATACTGTGATTGTACTTTCCTCACCTTTGAGATTAATAGTGATAAATGCAAAAGTATTAGAAATAACAAATAAGATTAAAGCAGTGAGCGCAAAAATAAACGAGCGAACAAAATCAGCTTTACCATTATCAATCACCGCATGGCAATCATGGCAAACTAAAATCTCATTTGAGCCCAATACGACATTATCGTAAAGCGCATCACAATAAGGGCAAGCGATATAAGATTTCTTATTCATCAAATGATAGGCCACACGGCTTTACACAATAAAAGATAGCACTCAAGAAGAGTGCTATCACAGACATAAGTAACAGTAAAAAATTTTACTCTCTAAAAGCCAAAATCAAATGAAGTAGGCTAGTAAAAATGTTAAAGATAGAAATAAACAAATCTAAAGTTGCAGTGATATAGTTGCCCTCAACACCATGAATAATATTGCTGGTGTGATAAAGCACATACCCTGAAAAGATAATCAAAGATGCCCCTGATACTACCAAGCTTAACGCTGTCATATTGAAAAATATCGCGCCTACGCCTGCAAGCAAAGCAATCACAATACCGACAAATAAGAAACCACCTAAAAAGGTAAAATTAGTTCCTGTCGCTAACACATAAGCCGAAAGCGCAAAGAAAATAATGCCTGTGCCAATCAAGGCTTTTACTACTACATAGCCTAAGTTGGCTGCAACTAAAGTACCAACCATATTTGCGACAACAAAGCCCAAAAAGCCAGTTAATGCAAACAACAATACAATCCCTAGACCATTATTTTTATTCTTTTCAATGCCATAAGAAAGCCCCATCAATGCCACAATAGACATAAACCAAGGGATATTACCAACATTGAGCTTCATGCCGATATAAGCACACAAGGCACTAAAAAACACGTTAGCTGATAATAAAATATAGGTTTGACGCAAAACCTTATTGCGTGCAATCACGCTTTGCTGAGAAAGAACATCAATTGTCCGTTGTTGATTCACTTCTATGCTCCTTTTGATAAGTTAAAACTCTCAAGATTGTAGGGGGTAAAACCCTTCAAGTAAAGCACATTATGCGCAAATTTGTATAAAATATGGTTACTTTTTATAGGTATAGCGCGCCTAGGTAAAAAACTTCATATTAAACAAACCGAGATAAAACTTTGCAGGAATTGCATTTAGGCTCAAGGTTTATTTTTTAAAAAAATGTTATATAATCAAGAGACTGTTTCACAATATTTATTATAGTTTGCATTTTGCGATAGATGCTGTCGCTTAGCGGTAGGTTGTTTTATCGTATTTAAAATAATTAAGGATTGATTGATATGTCATTATATGAACGCATTAAGCAAAAAACAACGTTCCATCCCTCTGTTTTTATTCCAAGTTTTGTTTTTATCGCCATAATTGCCCTACTGGGAATTTATGCTAATGATTGGATGGCTGGGTCGTTGCAAGTCGCTAAAAATGCTGCCTTTCAATATTTTAGCTGGTTTTATCTACTTTCAGTGAGTGGATTTGTTATTTTCCTAACGATATTAGCCTTTACTCGTCTAGGGGATATTCGCTTAGGTGCGGATAATGAAGAACCAGAATTTCCATTTCTATCATGGATTTCTATGTTGTTTGCTGCTGGTATGGGCATTGGTTTAATGTATTTTGGTACTGCTGAACCCCTTATGCATGCTGCCAGTCCAATTACTGATGGCAATACTGAACAAAATGCCATGTTATATACCTTTTTACACTGGGGTTTTCATCCTTGGGCACTCTATGGAACGATTGCCTTAGCATTGGCATACTTTAGTTTTCGCTATCGCCTGCCTTTATCTTTACGTTCGACATTTTATCCTATTTTAAAAGATAAAATTAATGGGCCTTTTGGAAACTTTATTGATGCAGTTGCCTTAATTGCTACTGTTTTTGGCATTATCACCACGCTAGGATTTGGCGCTGCTCAATTAAATGCTGGCCTACAGTCAGTGGGATGGGTTTCTGAAGTTGGATTTTCTCAACAAGTCCTTATTATTGTTGTAGTCATGGCAATCGCTGTTATTTCAGCGATTTCTGGAGTTGGTAAAGGTGTGCGCATTTTAAGTGAGATTAATTTAAGTTTATCAGTTTTACTGATGTTATTTGTACTATTTACGGGTTCTACCGTTTATCTTTTATCAGCTTATTCTGATAATTTAGGCAACTATATAAGTAATGTCTTTAAACTTGGTTTTAAAACCTTCACCTACGATTCTGAGCATTTAGATTGGTTTTCTGGCTGGACAGTTTTTTACTGGGCATGGTGGTTTTCATGGTCGCCTTTTGTAGGGTTATTTATCGCTAAAATTTCGCGTGGTAGAACTGTGCGTGAATTTGTCATTGGTGTATTGATTGTTCCAACATTATTAATTACCTTTTGGTTTACTATTTTTGGTAATAGTGCTTTTGAAGTTGATAAGCTGGCTAATGGCGCACTCACAGCACTTACAGGCTCACCTGAGCATCTACTCTTTGAGTTCTTAGCACACTTCCCTCTTTCTTCTTTAACAGGGTTGGTAGCGATGCTAATTTTGGCGCTGTTTTTCATTACTTCTGCAGATTCAGGGATTTTTGTTTTAAACAGCATCGCCTCAAACGGTATTTCAGATAATATTCCTCGTTGGCAAAATATTTTATGGGCAGTGATTATTACCATAGTTGCCATTGCATTGCTCTATACTGACGGACTAGATGCTATTCAAGCGATGACCTTAGTAGCAGCTTTGCCATTTGCCTTCTTAATGGTGATTATGTGTTATAGCTTGCTTAAAAGCCTAAGTGTAGATAGCAAGTATTTTAATAAATCCCTTAATGAAGCAACTGTTTTTTGGAATGGCAATAATTGGCAAACAAATTTAGCTAAGATTTTATCGCAAACCCAAAAGCAAGATATGCATGAGTTTTTTGAAAAAACAGCACGCCCTGCCTTCAATATGCTTAAAACAGAATTGGTTGAAAAACATGGCTTGACTGTAAGCATTAATGAAACCACAGACCCCACGCAAAGCATTGAATTAGTAATAGAAAAAGGTTTATTGCGCAACTTTATTTATGGCATTGCTGTGCAAACGAGAGAATCCTCTAAGGCGGTATTAGATGAAACACATATCCCAACAGCACGCCACCAGACTATTTATGAACCCATTACATATTTTGGTGATGGTCGTTTAGGTTACGATGTGAAATATATGGGGCGTGACCAATTAATCGCTGATGTTTTAAAACAGTATCAGCGCTATTTAATCTTACTCAATACCGATGAGCACGATTTAATTACACAAGCACCGATTACTCATCATGGTCCATCGGCTTAAATCATCGCTTTTAACCCCTTTTTGGGGATTAAAAGTAAGCATCGATACATAAAAGTATTCAATGCTAAAATAACCGCCCTTTATTTACTATGGAGAAATTATTAATGGCTGAAAAAATTCACTGGCAAAAACAAATCCCACCACAGGCATTAGAAGCATTAAATCAAGAAGGAGGTGTAATCGTTAGTCCAACAAAGGTTGGTTATATTATTATCACCACTGACTATAAAGGCTTGGAGCGCAAATTTGATGCCAAAGAGCGCAAACGTAATAAACCAGGTGTCGTCCTTTGTGGCAGCATGGCTCAACTGCGCGCCTTAGCGCAATTAAATCCAGAAATTGAAGCGCTTTATCAAAAACATTGGGATGAAGACATCTTATTAGGTTGTATTTTGCCATGGAAAGAAGAAGCCAAAGCCAATCTTGCCAATGATGGACGCAAAGAACTTATGATGGACAAAAGAGAAACCAGCTGTTTTGTTATCCGTTTTGGCACCCCAGGAGAGCAGATTGCCAAACATTTTTGGGAGCAAGAAGGCAAAATGATTTTTGCTAGCTCTGCAAACCCTTCAGGTCAAGGTAATCGTGGGATGGTTGAAGGTATTGGCGAACGTATTGCATCTAGCGTAGATTTGATTATTGAAGCGGATGATTATGTCGCCTCTATCCAGCCTGATAAAACTCTTGAGACGCGCTATGAGCAAGGCGTTATGGTTTCCATGGTCGATGAGAATGGTCAACTTATCCCAGAACAACAAGGTCAACGTTCTATTTCTCCTGCGCCAGTATTAATCCGCAAAGGGCTGGATGTAGATAAAATCATGATGCATTTAAGCGATATTTTTCCCAGCTGGGACTATCGCCACGGCGAATATTATTAATTTCATTCTAAATAAAACAAAAGCCAGATTTTACTCTGGCTTTTTTTATATTTTCAACCGCCTAAAAATTCTATCGCTTTACCTAGGTTATGGAATTTCTAGGATTGTTATAACTTAAGAAGATTGTTTCTCAATCGGCTTGGCATTTGCAATGATTGATTTATATTCTCCATAACCCTCAGCTTCTAGCTTATCTAGTGGAATAAAACGCAAACTTGCGCCATTAATGCAGTAACGCAATCCACCTGCTTCTTTAGGTCCATCTGTAAATACATGCCCTAGGTGAGAATCCGCTACGCGACTACGCACCTCTGTGCGACGCATATTAAAAGAGCGATCTTCATGCTCAACAATCACATCACCATCAATAGGCTTAGTAAAGCTCGGCCAACCGCATCCAGATTGGTATTTATCTGCTGAACTGAATAAAGGTTCACCACTGACTATATCCACATAAAGCCCTGGCGCAAATAAATGGTCGTATTCATGGCTAAATGCGCGCTCTGTTCCTGCTTTTTGTGTAACGTTATACTGCATCGCGCTTAATTGCTTTTTAACAGTTTCTGCATCAGGCTTTTGATATTTGCTAGCATCCACTTTTACAGACATATTTTGACCTTTTTCAGACACATTGGTTTCTGTGCTACTCATTTTCTCTCCATTTGTTTTGTGCGCTAACGGTTTATCGGCCAAACTTATATCAATATGACAATAACCATTTGGATTCTTAGTTAAATAATCTTGGTGATAGTCTTCTGCCATAAAAAATTGTTGCAAAGGCTCATTTTCTACCACGATAGGTTTTTTAAACTTCTTCTGCTCTTGCGCTAATGCTTCGCTAATAATGCTCTTCTCACTCGGGTCTGTATAGTACACCCCAGTGCGGTATTGCGTACCGCGGTCATTGCCTTGTTTATTTAAACTAGTTGGGTCAATTACACGCAAATAGTAAGCCAAAATATCGCTTAAAGAGAGACGCTCAGCATCATAGGTTACTTTAACTGTCTCAGCATGCCCTGTATTGCGCTTAACCACATCTTGATAAGTGGGATTTTCAGTATTGCCATTAGCATAACCTGATACCGCATCAACCACGCCATCAATGCGTTCAAAATAAGCTTCCAATCCCCAAAAACAGCCTCCTGCAAGATAAATTTCTTTAGTATTCATAGGTTTTGCTCCGTCTTTATTTTGTTTATAAAAAGTTTGTTTAGCGCTTAATTTAGCATCAGGTTTTGCAATGAGCTCTAATAACTGCGCCTTATGCAAATCGCCACGCATAACTCTTTGCACCTTACCACTGCTATCTAATAATGCCCAGCTTGGATAGACATTCAAGCCTAAAGATTGAGCTATTTCACCCCCCCTATCTTTTAACACAGGCAAATCAGGATAATCCAATCCCTCATACCATAATTGCAAATCAGGCTCACTCATCTCAGCAAAATAATCTGGTGAAACCACGCTCACAAAGTTAACCCCTGCAAAATCAGGGTCTCTACGCCATTGATTTGCTTCTTCTAGACCAGCCAAACATAGCGGACACCAGCTTGCCCAAAACTTCACCAGCGTTGGTTTTGGCGCTAAAAAATCCTTACCGGCTTGTCCATTTGTTGCAGGCAATGTTTTTAATGATTCCAGTATTGCCTTTTCACCATCGGGCAATACTGAGTTAGTTTCTGCCACACCAGCAGTGAGCTTAAATAGCCCAATAGCTAAAATGCCTACCGTTAAAAATCTAATGACGCGATTCATCTATATTTATCCCTATGTGAAGTTATTGTGTAATGTAACTAGAAAACATTGCTTCCTTGCCAATCATCTGCTCTAGTGTTTTAAAAGCTTGCGCATCTATTTGATAAACACCAGGTAATTGCAGCATTCCCGCAACATTTTCTGCAGCCAACTCTACGCGAATTGACATTGGAATTCCCTGACTATTCTTTAATTGCGCTAAAAACTCTCCAATTTGTATCGTCTTTTCTGTGGGTTTATTGATTAAAGAAATCTGCAAAGCCTTCAACAATTGGAATTGCGCCCGCTCGATTGGCATAATTTCCTGTGCAATAAGCTGCCACTGCTCACGATAAAACGCATATTCTACTTTTGCACGAATAACCAAAATTGCATCCGCTTGTAAGTAAGCATCCGCCTGTTGTACCAAATCCCCAAATACACTGCACTCACAACGCCCAGACAAATCATCTAAGGTTAAAAACGCCATCCAATGCCCTTTTTTAGACTTCATCTTGCGCACATCTAACACCAACCCACCAACCCACACCTCATATCCCGCCCCTTTTTTTAAGCGGTTTTTCCTGTTGCTCTAGTTCATCATTTAATTCGGCGATTGTTTTAGGGCACATCTGCAGTAAAAGCTGACGCATAGGCTTAATTGGATGGTCGCTTAAAAACAAACCCAACGTTTTCTTTTCATACTCCAGCTGTATTCTCTTATCCCATTGATTAGAGTCATCAAGTTTTAACAATTTACGTTCTATAGAAGGCACATTGCCAAATAATGCAAACATATCATGCTGTTGGGTTTGCTCATCTTTATGAATCTGCTCAGATAACTGCAACATCTCAGGAAGTGCTGTAAAAATCGCGCCACGATTGATTGTCAAAGCATCAAAAGCGCCCGCATAAATAAGCGTTTCAAGCGTTTTACGATTTAGTTTCTTCAAATTCAATCGCTGACAAACCCCTTCTAGTGAATCAAATGCGCCGCCTGCCTCTCGCTCAGCCACAATGGCATTAATCGCATTCTCCCCCACCCCCTTTATAGCACCCAAACCATAAACAATTGCTCCTGCCTCATTCACAGTAAAAGCATAGTGCGATTGATTAATACTAGGAGGCAACACCTCAATCCCCATTTTCTGACATTCATCAATAAAGCGAACGATTTTATCTGTATGGTCCATTTCAGAAGTTAGCACCGCCGCTAGAAACTCCGCTGGATAGTGCGTTTTTAACCACGCGGTTTGATACGATAACAACGCATAAGCTGCTGAATGTGATTTATTAAAACCATACTCAGCAAATTTTGCCATCAAATCAAAAATCTCTGCCGCCAACTGCGCTTTCACCCCCTGCGCTACCGCCTTAGAGGTGAAAATCTCTCGTTGCATTGCCATCTCTTCTGCTTTTTTCTTACCCATCGCGCGGCGCAAAATATCTGCTTCTCCCAGACTATATTTTGCCAACACCTGAGCCACCTGCATCACCTGCTCCTGATAAACCATAACCCCATAAGTCGTATTTAAAATGGGCTCTAAATCAGGATGCGGATAAATCACCTCTGCCAAACCATGCTTACGCCGAATAAAATCATCCACCATTCCCGATTGCAACGGACCAGGACGAAATAGCGCCACCAGCGCCACGATCTCCTCAAAATTATCAGGCTTTATTCTTAAAATCAGCTCCTTCATCCCACGGGACTCCAGCTGGAAAACCCCCGTTGTTTGTCCAGATTTCAGCAAATCATAAGTTGCCTTATCCTCTAACGACACCCGCGTTAAATCCAAATCCCCTAATCCTTCCCGACGCCGACGCTTATTCACATGCGCCAACGCCCAATCAATTACCGTCAACGTCCGCAGCCCTAAAAAGTCGAATTTAACCAACCCCACCGCTTCAATATCATCTTTATCAAACTGCGAACTCACCCCTGCGCCAGCATGCTCAGCATACAATGCAGAAAAATCAGATAATTTAGTAGGCGCAATCACCACCCCCCTGCATGCTTACCCACATTTCGCGCCAACCCCTCTAGGCGCAAACACGTCTCCAACAACTGTTTCGCCTCTTCATTATTATCGTATTGCTCGATTAACTCCTCAGACACCATCTCTGGCTTACTTTGCGACCTCTCACTTTTCCCCAAAGCATCCAACAGCTTAATTTTCAAAACATTTGGCACCATCTTGGACAACCTATCCACCACAGGATAAGGCATTCCCATCACCCGCCCCACATCGCGAATAACCGCCTTTGCCGCCATCGTGCCAAATGTTGCGATTTGCGACACCTTCTCACTACCGTATTTATCCGCAACATATTCAATCACCCTATCGCGCTTTTCCATACAAAAATCAATATCAAAATCAGGCATTGACACACGATCAGGATTTAAAAACCGCTCAAACAGCAAATCATAGGCAAGCGGGTCAAGGTCAGTAATCTCCAACGCATAGGCCACCAACGACCCCGCGCCCGACCCCCGTCCAGGCCCAACAGCAATTTCATTGTGTTTTGCCCAACGAATAAAATCCGCCACAATCAAAAAATAGCCTGCAAAACCCATTTGATTAATCACCGCCAATTCTTGCTGCAACCGCGCGCGATATTCAGGCGCTTTCTCTTGATAACGCGCCTGCTCATCAAATAACTGCGTCAAGCGCCGTTCAAGCCCCTGTTCTGCCATATCCACCAAAAACTGTTCAATGGATTGACCCTCAGGCACTGGAAAATCAGGCAAATAATTTTCACCCAACGCCAACACCGTATTACAACGCTTAGCCACCACCTCACTATTTTGCAAAAGCATTGGCGCATCTGAAAAAAGGGCATTCATCTTATCCCTAGATTGCAAACAATGATTTTGCGTAAACGGTCGCGGACGCCGTGGGTCAATCAACTGATAGCCCCCACTAATACAAATCCTCGCCTCATGCACCTCAAAATCACCCGCACGATTGCCAAAACACGCCAAATTAGTCGCCACAGACACCACATCACACTGCTCCTCAAACGCCTGACACGCCTCAATATACTGCGCCTCCCCTTCCACGCCATGCCTTGCAATTTGCAAATAATAGCGATTGCCAAAGACCGCTTGCCAATGGCGTATCCGCTCAAGCGCCTCCTGCCTACGATTTTGCAACACCAATTGCGCCACATCACCCTGCATCCCCCCCGACAACGCAATCAACCCCTCACACTGCCTAGAGGTTAAGCGCTTCCAATCCACCGCCACCGCCTGCGCATCTTGGTCATATTGATACGCCGCGCTCACCAATTCACACAAATGCACAAATCCCGCATGATGTTGCGCCAACAGCACCAATTGCGCCAACGCCCCCTCTTCATCGCGCACCGTCAAATCACAGCCCAAAATCGGTTTAATCCCAGCGGCACGTGCCGCTTTATAAAACTTCATCGCCCCATAGACATTATTGCGGTCAGTCAAAGCCACCGAATGCGCACCCTGTTGCTTTGCATGTGCCACAATCTCACCCACACGCAAAATACTATCGGTTAGCGAAAACTCACTATGAATATGCAAATCAACATAAGGCAAAACAACATCAGCCATTCTTTTTATCCTCAAAAACCAAGCCAGAAAGCAACGCCCGCACAGGACGATAACTCAAGCGATACAAACCATGCACCCCAAAACGCGCCAACGCCTGCACATGCAAAGCGCTTGGATAACCCTTATGGCGCGCATAACCATATTGCGGCCAACAGGCATCCAGCGCCACCATCTGCGCATCGCGCACCACCTTCGCCACAATCGACGCCGCCGCAATAGAGGCCTCTAAACCATCGCCCCCAACAATCGCCTCACACACCATCGGCACATCAGGTACAAACCGCCCATCAACCAGCACCTTATCTGGCAGACATCGCAAACCCAACACCGCACGACGCATCGCCAGCAAACTCGCATGATGAATATTCAAACGGTCAATCTCTAAAGCCCCTACCTGCGCCCAACAAACCGCAGACGCCTGAGCCATAATCCCCTCAAATAAGCGCTCACGCTGCCTTGCCGTCAAACGCTTACTATCAGTTAACTTTGGCAAATCATAGCGCTTTGGCAACACCACCGCCGCTGCCACCACATTACCCACCAACGCCCCACGCCCTGCCTCATCCACCCCCGCAACAATCACCGCACCACCTTTTGCGCATAAGCAGTCAACACCGCCTGCGCCGCACAATCAGCCACATTAAGCGGCAATGCCTGTGCAATGCGCGCAAACCCCTCACGTTGCGCCTGTTGCAAAGCCCCATCTGACCATAGCGCATAAAGAGCCGCTGAAATCTTATCCGCCGTCGCATTTTCTTGAATATATTCAGGCACCAAATCACGATGGTCTAATAAATTAGGCAAAGCAAAGCGGTCAATTTTTAGCAATCGACGCGCAATAGCCGCCGTTAACGCCTGCACCTTATACGCCACCACCATCGGCGTTTGCAAAAGCGCCGCCTCCAGCGTAATCGTGCCACTAGAAACCAACGCCAGCGAACACTGTGCAAGCAGCTGCGCGCTAGGCGCCAGCGACAACTGCACCTGCGACACCCCAGATGCCTGCACACATTGCGCCACCAAATCATACAAATGCGCCTCACTCACCGACACCACCGCCTTCACCTGTGGCAAACGCTCCTGCAACTGCGCAAAAGCTTGTAAATAAACTGGCAATAACCGCGCAATCTCAGCACGCCTAGAGCCTGCAAAAATCCCCAAAGTATGCCCATCTCCACCCGTATTTTTCACACTATTAGCCAACTTATCGCGTAACGAATGCCCCACTGCCACCGCCTGCACCCCATGCTGGGCATAAATTGCCGTCTCAAAAGCAAAGAGACACAACATTAAATCTACCGCCCCCTTAATCTTCTCAATGCGCTTTTCCTTCCACGCCCACAACGACGGACTCACATAATGCACACAAAACGCCCCACGCGCGCGCAAAAAACGCGCCATCGGCAAATTAAAATCAGGCGCATCAATGCCAATAAAAATATCTGGCGGATTCTCCTGCCAATATTTTCGCGCCACCTGACGCACACGCCATAAATCAGGCAAATGCGCCACCACCTCCACCAACCCCATCACAGACAAGCGCTCCATCGCCACCAACGAGTGCAACCCCTGCTCCTGCATCGCTTGCCCACCAATCCCACTAAAAGACACCGACGGATAACGCTTTTTTAAAGCCTGCATCAACGCACCACCCAATACATCGCCTGAGCGCTCCCCTGCCAACAGCGCCACATGCAATTGCTTAACCATTAACGCATCAAACCCCGTTTACCCATATTCTCCACAAACGCCAAAATATCCTTCACCGCGGGCGAACCAGACGCCAAGTCTTGCAAGCGCGCCTTAGCCTCACTAAGCAATAAATTCTCATAATACAAATACTTATAAGCCAACTTAATCGCCTCAACCTCCGCTTTAGCAAAGCCATGACGACGCAACCCCTCCTTATTCAACCCACTTATCTTAGCTGGCATCCCTGCTACCATCGCAAATGGTGGCACCTCCTGCTTCACCCCACTAGAAAAACCACAAATTGCATACGCACCAATGCGCACAAATTGATACACCAATGCAAATCCACCCAACGTTACATAATCCCCTACCTGCACATGCCCCGCTAATGAGGCATTATTTGCAAACACCGTATGATTACCCACCACACAATCATGCGCTAAATGCACATAAGCCATAATCCAATTATCCGAACCAATAACCGTTGCGCCTTTATCCTGCACCGTTCCCCGATTAAACGTACAGCCCTCACGAATCACATTGCGATCGCCAATAATCAAACGCGTCGCCTCGCCCTTATATTTTTTATCTTGAGGCATTGCCCCTAGCGAAGAAAATTGAAAAATATGATTGTCTCTACCAATTTGAGTTGGACCCTCAATCACCACATGCGGCGCAATAATCGTCCCATCCCCAATAGAGACATTCGCACCAATCACACTATACGCACCAATAGACACATTAAGCCCAATCTCCGCACTTGCATCGATTATCGCTGTTTTATGAATCATTCAGCACTACCCTTACCCGCAGTGGTACACATAATTTGAGCATCACACACCACCTTATCATTAACCGTCGCCTTCGCCTCAAAAGACCAAATCCCACGACGCGCACGCACCACCCTCACCTCTAAAATCAACTGATCACCAGGAACAACAGTTGCACGAAATCGCGCCTTATCAATGCCAACAAAAAATAAATGCCATCTTTTTCAGGTTCATCAGGCAAACCCAATTCCTTTTTAACCGACTTCACCCCCAAAATCCCAGCCGCCTGAGCCATTGCCTCAATCACCAACACCCCAGGCATGACAGGTTTTGTAGGAAAATGCCCCTGAAAAAAAGGTTCATTAATCGATACATTCTTAACTGCACGAATAAACTCGCCCGCCTGCACCTCAAGCACCTTATCAAGCAACAAAAAAGGATAGCGATGCGGCAAATACGCCTGAATGGCCTCAATATCCATGATAGTAGACATAAAAACTCCTTAAAATAAATAATTAGCCTAATTTTTTTTATCCAAACGACGCGTATTCGCCACTAAACGATTCCATTCTCGATTGGGCATCGCTGGAAATGCCGAAGAATAAACGCCTGCCTGCGTAATTGACTTAGACACCGAAGAATGTCCAGTAATTTGCACCTTATCCGCAATTTGAATATGCCCGTTTAACACACTCGCCCCACCAATCAAACAATAGCGCCCAATTTTAGTTGAACCCGCAATTACACAACATCCTGCAATAATCGTATGCGCCCAATTGTCACGTTATGCGCCACCTGAATCTGATTATCCAGCTTCACCCCATCACCAATTACCGTATCCCCCACCGCACCACAATCAATCGTTGTATTTGCCCCCACCTCAACCTCATCACCAATTATCACACGCCCTACCTGCGCGATTGGCAACCAGCGCCCCTCTTCAAAAGAAAAACCAAACCCACGCGAACCAATCACCGCCCCTGCATCAATATAAGCATTACACCCAATCACAGAACGCGCCAAAATCTTCGCACCACTAACAATCACCGAATGCGCACCAATAGAGACCTCCTCACCAATCACCACCCCCGCCCCAATTTGGCAATGCGCGCCAATTACAGCACCAGCGCCAATAATGGCTCCTGCACCAATCCCAACCCCTTCTCCCAAAACTGCCGAAGAATCCACCACAGCACTCACAGCAACACCTGATAAGCGATTATCAGGCGCAAACAACGCAACCACCTGCCGCCATGCACGCTTTACATCTGCCACTTGCAACTGCACACCATCAAACGACGCCACAGGCTCTGCCACAATCAAAGCCGATAAGCGCGTAGAAGGTAAAAACTTACCATAACGACCATCTGCCAAAAATCCAATTTGCCCAGATTGACCCGCCTCCAACGTCCCCACCCCTGTAATGGATGCTTCTACCGTACCTTGCAACGTCGCTTGAATCCTATGCGCTAATTCTTTAACCGTATAACTCGCCATTGTTTCACCCTAAAGCAATCGCAAACGCTCAATAACCGCCGAGGTCAAATCCGCCTCCTCGCTCACATAAATCACGCCCGTATCATTTAAAATAATGTCAAAATCAAGCGCTTTTGCCAGCGCAACAATCTCATCAACCACAATCCGTTGCAATTTCGCCAACTCCTCATTGCGACGCACACTATAGGCATCACGATACGCCGCATCTTCACGCAACCACTCACGTCGTTTAGCAATGACCTGCTTTTCAAAATCCGAATACGCCTCACCACGCTCAAGAGTTGCCAATTCTCGCTCCATCTGAGCCACCTCCTCTTGTTTAGCGGTCAAAGCCTTTTGCTGCGCGGAAAATTCCGCTTCCAATAAACTACTGACCGCATTAAGTTGTGGAATAGAAGTCATAATGCGACGAAAATTAATAAAGCCAATCCGCAAAGACTGCGCATTGGCTTGTAAAATTGCCTGCTTATTTGATAACTCAGCCTCATCTAATACTACATCTTCATCAGGATTAACTCCAAGAGCCTGATGAGTATTGGGGTTTTTGCTAAGGATTACCGAATTTGGCGCATCAATATTAGATAAATTCTCTTGAACCGATTGCGCCTTGATACCACATGCCCAAAAAAACAACCCTAACCAAATAGTTAAAACCCGCATGGCTAGAAACCAGCGCCCACCGTAAACTGGAATTTCTCCTCAACATCACCCTCTTTTTTATTTAAAGGGAACGCATAACTTAAATTAAGCGGACCAATCGGTGAAATCCACTGCAAAAACAATCCTGAAGAATAACGAAACTCCCCAGCATCAAATGCGCTCGCCGACTGATATACATTTCCAAAATCAATAAACGTCCCTAAGTGCAAATTGCTATTTCTCGTACCCAATGACCAAGGCAATGCCAATTCAGCTCCCCCAATCACTCTAAAATCCCCACCTTGACTATCCCCATTTTGATATTTAGGCCTAACGAACCAAACTTATATCCTCGCACCGTGCTAATGCCACCAGCATAATAATGGCGATAAAATGGCAACGACTCTGTTTTGCCGTACCCCCCCCCATAACTAATATCCCCACGAAGGCTTAAAATAAGCGATTCATCACTATTTGAAAAATACGTCCGATTCCGATAGCCCGTTTTGTAATAAGTATCAGAGCTTGAAGGAATCGTTAACTCACCATAAACCTTATTTAAACTACCCTTAGTAGGCAAAAAAGCACTGTTTAAAGTATCTTTCGCCCAAGAAAGCGTTAACACTCCCTCGTGATAAGTATCTCCATTTTTATCTACAGATTGCTGAATTTCCTTAGCAACATCGTGACCTGTTTTTATCTTTAATCCACGATACCCCCCGCCAAAATATACCTTCTGATATTCAGACAAAGGATAACCAAAATCAACTGTCGCCAGATAATTATCTGTCGCCCAATCTGAAAGTTCGTGACTATCATAAGTTAGCTGATTATATTCAAACTGATAATCAGCACTCACACCATTTGCCGTAAAATATGGGTCGGTTAAATTAACCCCATAGCTCAATGCATTTTGACTTTTGGCAAATTTAAGCGACAAACGATTCCCCGTGCCAAAAAAGTTATTATCCGCATATTCAGCATTAAATAACGCGCCACTAGTCTCACCATAGCCAATGCCTGCTTGAATATAACTGGTACGCCGTTCTTTAATATTGTATTCAATATCAATTTTATCTGGCTCACCTTCCACTACACTAAACCGCTGCTCTAAAGATTCAATCTGAGGCAGACGACGCAAACGCTCCTCAGAGCGCGCTAAATCTGAACTAGAGAACAAACTAGATTCCATTTGTCGCATCTCGCGCCGCAATACTGAATCATAGGTTTTATCATTGCCTGTAAAATTAATATAACGCACAAATACGCGCTCACCAGGTTCAATCACAAAATCAAAATCCACTACACCTGTTAACGCGTTTTCTTTTGGAATAACCTTAACTTCTGCCTGAGCATAACCCTCATCTGCCAAACGAACCTCAATTGCTTCTATGGATTGAGCCACCTTATCTCGGCTATAGATTTCACCAGAATTAAACTCAATTAAAGACGCCAACTCCTCTTCAGAAAGAATTAAATTTCCACTAAAACGATACTCCCCAATTGTATAGGCGTGCCCCTCATCGATATTAACTACTAAATACACCCATTGACGGTCAGGCGATACATTAACTTGTGTAGAAAGTACTTTAAAATTTAAAAAACCACGATTGGTATAAAAAGATTCTAATCGCTCAATATCAGCAGCTAATTTATCAGGATTATATTGATCAGATTTAGTGAGAATGGAATTCCACCGACTCGTTGTCGTATCAAATTGCTTTCTTAACGTCTCATCACTGTAAATCTTATTGCCAACAAAACTCACTTCTTTAATACGCGCTGAACGACCTTCGGAAATATCAATATCTATTGCTACTCGCCCTCTTGGCAAAGAGCGAATTTTAGGCGTAATTTGCACTGCATATTTACTACGCGCTTGGTATTGTTGCGCTAAAGCCTCAATCGCCACTTGAAAATTGGTTGGATTATACGTTTGACCTTGCACAACCCTTAAATCATCTAGCGCTTTTTTAATCTCATTGGTATTAATTTCTTTATTACCAGAAATATTTACTTCAGAAATAACTGGATACTCTTGCACAATTAAAACCAAAACATTGCCATCACGTGCCACTTGAATATCAGAAAATAAATTAGTCTTTGCTAAATCATCAATTATCTGTGCACTATCTGCAACGTCAAACTGTTCACCAGGAATAATTGGCAAATATCCAAATACCGTTCCCGCAGAAATACGTTGCAAACCTTCAATACGAACATCCTGCACCACAAACGATTCTGCCCAAGCAATATTCGCCAAACTTAATCCCACCACATAAGACAAAGCCTGTTTTCTAAACAAATGACTCATAGTTTTTCCAAAATTAAACAAAAGATAATTCAGTCTGCCATAAAACATTTACACAACAGACAGCAACATATTTCTAATATTTTAAAAAGAATGCAAACACGCAAAATAAGTATTTAAAATATCACTCCTTAGCGGACAATTTTTTAAATGCGATGGCTTTGATTGTTTTGTCGGTTTACTTTCTTGTTTTCCTTCAACTTTTTCCTTAATTTTTTTAGGGCCTTTCTTTAATATTTTCTGGCAGTTCAAAATTAAAGCCTTGTCCATTTTCACGCGCAACCAATGCAGCAACTGCCTCCATTGCAACAGATACTTGACAAGATTCTCCCTTAAAACGCCCAGAGAAAAACACATAATCATTCTCAATCAAGCAATCTGGTGCAGCCGATGGGGATATATTCAAAACCAAAAATTCATCTTGCAGAAAATCCTCAGATAAACCACCAACCCACCCAACATTCGGGCACGCTACAATTAGATGTGGCGTCCAACCATTATCGACCACCCATTGGTAGGCGGCGCGCAACATATAAGGTTTTTTATCGATAATTGCACTTTTTTGCATGATTCATCCTATGACTGATGCGCTATTTTCTGCTCATACTTAGAAAGCGCTCGTTTAAAATAATCTTGGGCAAAATGAAACTTCATATAATTTTGCACACCTTGAGCCGAATTAGGTAATTCAATTCCTAAATAGGACAGTCGCCACAATATTGGCAATACACAGCAATCTAGCAACGATAACTCATTACCAATCAAATACTGTTTGTTTTTAAAAAGAGGTGCCATATAAAGTACAGCTTCTCGCAGAGCTTTAACTGTAGATTTCTTTTTTGCAGGCGTCAAGCGCGCATGTTCTAATTGGTTAGCAAGCTCATACCAATGTTGCTCGATTTCATAGCAAAATAAACGAATCCTCGCTCGCAAATTTGCCTCAATTGGCATCAAAGCTGGATGAGGGAAACGCTCATCTAAATATTCTGCAATAACTCTTTCATCAAACAATACCAAATCACGGTCAATCAACGTTGGTAAACGCCCTGTAGGATTAATTTCTAGCAAATCCTCTGGAATATTATCGGCATCAATTTCAATATGCTCAATTTCTAAATCTTTTGCATATGCGACCAAACGAATCCGCAAACTTGCTGCATGTTTAGGCTACCAAATAGCGCCAATCCACCTCGTTTTTGATTTATTAAGCTCATAATATTTCAATATTTTTAATGTATATCACGCCAAAATTCACGCTTCAGGAAGTAAAATAATACTGTCAGTAAAGCCAAGAACAATAATACCCAAGGTCCCATAGCTAATCGTTGTAATGCTGAAGGGTCAGAAACATAAACTAAAAAATTAGTTAAATCTGAGGCTACACGCTGATAACCTAAATCATTTAACGTTCCCTCAGTTAGTTTTTCAAAGCCAACAATTTTAGTGTTTGTTTCACACTCACCAGTACTATTACAATGCTCATGCTCTTCTATTACTGGCTTTTGCAAACCCTGAAGTTGCCATAATGGGTTAGGCATACTTGCGCCAGGAAAAACAGTATTATTAAAACCCAGCGGGCGACTATCGTCTACATAAAATCCTTGTAGATAGTTGTAGATATAATCCCCGCCTTTCGCTCTTGCAGTTACAGATAAATCTGGTGGCGCACTACCAAACCATTTAGTCCCATCTGCCACACTCAAACTATTGTGCATGCGTTCGACTTCTTTTGCGCCAGTAAAAATCAAATTTTCACTTCCAATTTCAGGGTCAATTCCTAAATCTTTAAAAGTCCGGTTATAGCGTTGCAACTCTAATGAATGACAGCCTGCGCAGTAATTCATGAACAATTTTGCTCCGCGTTGCAAGCTTGGTTGATCAGTAATTTCTACCTCAAAATGATAATTAGGGAATATATCTCCTGATGAGGCAGCCATTACACTGCCCATTGTAAACGCACTGCCTAATATAAGAATTATTTTATGAATCATTTGCTTACCCTCGTTGGCACAGGTTTTGTTTTATCTAATTTGCTATAAATCGGCATTAGCAGAAAAAAGGCAAAGTAGACTGCAGTCATAATTTGCGCCCACATAGTCAAAGTATCTGTAGGGGGTTTAGTACCTAATACCATCAAAACTAAGAAAGCAATAGTAAACAATGCCAAAGCCAACTTAAAAATCCATCCTTTGTAGCGGATTGATTTTACTGGTGAGCGGTCTAGCCATGGCAAGATAAAAATCATCGCCACTGCACCAAACATAGCCAAAACACCCCATAACTTAGCAGGCACACCAAACCAATCCCAAGTCATTGCCCGTAAAATAGAATAAAAGGTCCCAAAATACCAAACTGGAGCAATATGTTCAGGTGTAACTTGTTGGTTAGCAGGCTCAAAGTTTGCCAGCTCCAAGAAATAACCTTTAAGCTCTGGGAAAAAGAAAATCACTCCTGCAAAGATAAATAGAAACACTCCAACCCCTACCATATCTTTAACAGTATAGTAAGGATGAAATGGAATTCCATCTAGAGGAACACCACGCTCATCTTTGTATTTCTTGATTTCAATACCATCTGGATTATTTGAACCTACCTCATGCAAAGCAATGATGTGTGCTGCCACCAACATAACCAGCACCAACGGAATTAAAATAACATGCATAGAGAAAAATCGATTCAAAGTCGCATCAGAAATATAAAAATCACCTTGAATAAAGGTAACCAACGGGTCACCAATAATTGGGAACGCACTAAAAAGAGAAATAATTACATTAGCACCCCAATAAGAAGTCTGCCCCCATGGTAGTAAGTAGCCCATAAAGCTTCTGCCATTAAACATAAAAAGATTAAAGCG
This sequence comes from Rappaport israeli, assembly GCF_001888055.1. Taxonomy (GTDB): domain Bacteria; phylum Pseudomonadota; class Gammaproteobacteria; order Cardiobacteriales; family Cardiobacteriaceae; genus Rappaport; species Rappaport israeli. The sequence goes on along the minus strand of NZ_LXHZ01000026.1, from coordinate 18,625 downwards.
CCAAATAGCCATACCAACTCGCGCGGTTTACGATATGACCCATACAGCAACCCTCTAAACATATGCAGATAAACCACAATAAAAAAGAAAGATGCACCAGTTGAATGCATATAACGGAGCAACCAGCCTAGGCTTACATCACGCATAATATAGCCTTCAACACTGGTAAAGGCTTCTAATGCGCTAGGCTTGTAGAACATAGCCAACCATATGCCTGTAATAATTTGGTTAATTAATACCAACAGTGCTAATGAACCAAAGTAATACCAAAAATTGAAATTTTTCGGAGCGTAGTAACGCGCCAAATGGTCATTCCACAACACAGTCAAAGGGAAGCGATCATCTATCCAACCAAGTATTCCCGTTGTTTTATATGGATTAGACATTATTTTCTCCCTCCATTTCACCCACAACCACGATGTTATCCGATTCAAAACGATAAGGGGGCACGGTCAGATTTGTTGGCGCTGGCACACCCTTGTAAACTCTACCTGCATAATCAAATTTTGAGCCATGGCAAGGGCAAAAGAATCCGCCCAACCATGCACTATCTCCACGTTCCTCCCGCCCTTGAATTTGCGACTGTAATTTAGGGGCACAGCCAAGATGCGTACATACCCCTAACATTACCATTACATTATCACGTTGTGCTCGGGTAATATCACTAGCAAATTCTGGTTGGATAGATTCCTTAGAGTGAGGGTCGCGCAACTGGTCGTTTAGCTGCTCAAGTGTGGCTACCATTTCATCAGTTCGACGCAAGATATAGACCACTTTTCCGCGCCACAATGCCGTTTGTAGGGCACCGTCTTCTAACTTAGAAATATCCACTTTAATAGGCGCTCCTATTGCCTTTGCGCGCTCACTAGGCAACCAACTTTTTAAGAAAGGCACAGCAACAAAGCCTGCCCCAACAGCTGATGCGCCCACTGAAGCAGCAACTAATAATTTCCGCCTTCCTGTATTATGATTTAAATGAGCCGGCTGGAATGCCGGTTTTAATGTTGTGTCATTGCTCATGATTATAGTTCTCCGCCTATCGATAGCCGATGCTCACGGCGTTATTGCCAGTTATTTATTATAAACAAAAGATTAATTATCTCAACATTATGGTAATAACTATTTGATTAATCTTGCATTTAAAAAGGATTTTTGTCATCAAAGAATTTCACCTGCAAATGATATTGTTCGCTAAACCACTGTCCTAATCTCTGTACCCCTGCTCGCTCACTAGCATGATGTCCGCAAGCAATAAAATGGCAACCCAGTTCTTGCGCCTCATGATAAGTCCGTTCGGCATACTCACCTGTTAGATAAACTTGAGCACCTTCATTATGCGCTTGAGTTAGAAAATCTTGTGCAGCACCGGTACACCATGCTAAACGCTCAATATTCTGTGTTGCTTTTGCAATTACTACTTGCGCTTGTCGATTCATTGCCTTTTCGATTTTTCCCACAATCAAATCAAGTGATTGACTGGCAATTTGCGCATGCCAAATTAACGGCTCTTTTTGCGACTGCCAATAAGAAATAGGAGAAAAAATCTCTGCAAATAAGCGATTATTCCCAAGCTCTGGATGCTGATCTAATGGCAGATGGTAGGCATAAAGATTAATTCCATGTGTTAGTAAAGTTTGTAGGCGCTGCTTTTTTATACCCACTATGGCTTCATCTTCACCGCGCCAAAAGTATCCATGATGCACCAACAATGCATCAGCTTTATAATCAACTGCCGCTTCAATTGCAGCTTGTGAGGCAGTAACTGCTGTTAAAATACGGGTAATTTCAGAACGTCCTTCAACTTGCAAGCCGTTTATAGTGTAATCCTTAAAGCGTTTAATCTGTAGAAAATCTCCTAATATCTCAGATAATTGCTTATTGTTTATATGCTTAGTCATTTTAATTAAGATATCTCTTGTAGACGCTCAATTTGTGCACCCAATGCTTTAAGCTTAACTTCCATCGCGTCATAACCACGATCTAAATGGTAGATTCGATCAATAATCGACTCACCTTCTGCGGCTAATGCAGCAATGACCAATCCTGCGGAAGCGCGCAAATCTGTTGCCATAACTCGTGCGCCGCTTAGTTTGGACACACCACGAATAGTAGCAATTTGCCCATCTACGGAAATATCCGCTCCCATACGCGCCAATTCAGGCACATGCATAAAACGATTTTCAAAAATGGTTTCTACAATCGTCGCACTACCTTGGGCTAGCGTATTAAATGCCATAAATTGTGCTTGCATATCGGTTGGAAATGCTGGAAAAGGCGCGGTTCGTACACTGATTGCTTGCAAAGGCTTATGACGCGCATCCAGATAGATGAAATTTTCACCTCGCTTAATGGCGCATCCTGCGCGCTCTAATTTTTCTAATACTACCTCAAGCAAATCGCTTCGCGTATTACGCACCGTTATTTCACCGCGCGTTGCGGCGGCGGCTAGTAAATGTGTTCCTGTTTCAATTCGATCTGGCAGTACAGAATATTCCCCACCATGCAAAGAGGGTACCCCTTCAATGGTTAAGGTGGAAGTGTCAATGCCTGAAATTTTTGCACCCATTTGATTAAGCATATGCGCCAAGTCGCTTACTTCAGGCTCGCGTGCAGCATTATCTAATATTGTTGTTCCTTCAGCTAAGACCGCAGCCATCATTAAATTTTCTGTTCCTGTAACCGTAACAGTATCCATTACGATATGCGCGCCTTTTAACTTGCTTGCTTTTGCTTCAATGTAGCCTTCTACAATAGCAATATCTGCGCCCATTGCTTTTAACCCTTTAATATGCTGGTCTACAGGTCTAGCGCCAATGGCACATCCACCTGGTAAAGAGACCTTTGCATAACCAAAGCGCGCCAATAAAGGCCCTAACACCAACACGCTTGCACGCATTGTTTTCACCAAATCATATGGCGCAACAGGATTGGTGATTGTTTTAGCATTCACGCATACTTGATTTTCATCGCTAAATTCAGCACGCGCGCCCATTTCATTAAGCACCTGCAAAAAAGTATGCACATCGCGCAATCGCGCCACATTGTATAAACAAGTATCTCCTTCAATTAGTAGCGTTGCTGCCAGCATTGGCAATACTGCATTCTTTGCCCCACTAATCGCCACTTCCCCGCTTAATGCCTGTCCACCAATGATTTTTAACTGCTGCATAATCATTACTCCCGCACTAATGTTTTAAGCGCTAAAGCATGTACCTCATCACTTGCAATGACATCACTTAACGCATTCATCACCATACGATGTTGTTCAAGCCGTGATTTACCAGCAAATTCTGCTGAAATCACCGTTGCACTATAATGTATGCCATCAGCACTTTCTAACGTAACCTCAGCATCGGTTATTGCATTTTTTATTTTATTTTCAATTAATTGAGCTTGCATATTATTTAATCATTTCTTCATTATAAAGTTCATAAAGGGCGAGCAAATCAATAAGATTTTGCGGTAGCGCCTGCCATATTAAGGCCACACCCGCCGCATCTGCCATTGTTCGCAACCAAACCAAAACCGCCACTCCAGCACTGTCAACTTTAACCAACTCACTGGCATCAACCACACAATTTTTTGCTGGAAAATCTATTGTTTCTAGCATCACATTTTCAAGCGTGGCGCTAGTTAACTTACTAGATAACCGCAATGTTTTCTCTTGCCATTGCCCTATAACATCCATTGGCATTATTGTGCTTGACCTTTCATCTGCCCAATTTTATTAATCAAGGCATCTAGACCAATATCATCAATTTCCGTATCAAAGCTATTTCGATAACTGGTTAGAATCGACACCCCTTCAAAATTCACATCATAAATTTTCCATTGTCCATTGTCATAATGCGCACTGAAAGTGATATTTACTTTCTTGCCACGATTATCGACTACCTGTGTGCGAATATTACTCCGTTGATATTCATCAACTGAAGGCGTACCCAACACTGCAACCGACGCACCTGTATAATTTGTCCAACTACGTGAGTACACGCGCACCAACAAATCTGTAAAAGCGCTTACAAAAGCCTCACGCTGAGCAGATGTTGCTTGTTGCCAATGGCGACCCAAAACAATACGCGACATCAACTCTACATCCAAATAAGGCAACACTTCATGGTTAACCAAAGTTGCGAACTCATCAGGATTTTGTCGATATTGCTCTGCATCGGTTGCAAGTTTTGCCAAAATAATTTGCGATTGATGCTCAACCATAGCTTTAGCATCTTCACCCGTAGGGGCAGCCAAAACAAATGGAGAAACCAAACACATCGCTATTGATAGCCATAATTTTTTCATCTCTTCTCCTTAATACATAAATTCACTAAGCATTATCTTTCATCGACATTTGCGAAATAAACTGTTGAATTAATTTCTCCAGCACAAACGATGAACCTGTATATTGAATTGTATCTCCTTCTTTTAGATACACCACATCTCCCCACCTACCAAACCAATATATTTTCCCCAAGCAAACCGGCGGTGAGAATATCAGCACTCGTATCCACAGGCAAGGCATCATAACGATTGCTAATTTCCAACACTACCTTTGCCTGAAAGCGTTCCTGATTGAGCTCAATAGATTTTACGCGCCCTACTTGCACACCCGCCATCGTTACTGACGCCTGCTTACTTAATCCACTAACATCATTAAAATACGCCACCAACTCATAGCTTTTACCTGTTTTAAAACCACTCATATTGCTGGCCTGAAAACCTAAAAAAACCAACGCCATTAACGCAGCCAACACAAACAACCCCACCAAGACATTCACCCAACGCTCAACCATTTTTAACCTCCAAACATCATCGCCGTCAAAATAAAATCCAGCCCCAATACCGCCAAAGAAGCCAGCACCACTGTTTTGGTTGTTGCATTACTCATCCCACGTGCAGTTGGCGTGCAATTAAATCCCTGATAAACCGCTATCGCCGCGACCACCCAACCAAATGCTATTGATTTAACCAGCATTCCTTGGAAAATATCCCCATAAAAATCCACACCTTGTTGCATTTGACTCCAAAATACCCCTGCATCTACCCCTAAATGCAACACCCCCACCACATACGCCCCCACAATGGCCACCGCCACAAATAGCACCACCAATAAAGGCAATGCCAACATCGCCCCCCAAAACCGCGGTAACCCCACTTGCACCATTGGGTCAATAGCCATCATCTCCATAGCAGACAGTTGCTCTGTAGTTTTCATCAACCCAATTTCAGCGGTAATAGACGAGCCTGCCCGCCCAGCAAAGAGCAACGCACTCACCACAGACCCTAATTCGCGCATTAAGGATAACGCCACCATAATTCCTAGAGACTGTTCCGCTCCAAAGCGCACTAACGTTGTAAAGCCCTGAAACGCCAACACCATGCCTACAAAAAACCCCGCCACCAAAATAATTGGCAACGACAACACCCCCGCCTGATACATCGCCCGCACCCACAGCGCAGGTTTAGCTAATAGCGCTGAACTGCGCAACAAAATTCCCAAAGCAAAGCGCACAAATGCGCCCAAACCTTCCAGCACCACTAATGCCTGTTCCCCCAAGCGCGCCACCTTATTCATCACACCCCTCCAGCCTGAGATTTAAGTGCCTGCAAATACTCTGGCGCAGGGTAATGAAACGCCACAGGCCCATCAACCTCTGCATACATAAACTGTTGCACAAACGCCTCTTCACTTTCATAAAGCGCCTTAGGCGCACCATCTGCCATTACCCGCCCATTTGCCAATAAAATCACACGGTCAGCAATCTTACTGACCTCCAAAATATCATGCGACACCACCAAACTCGTCATCCCCAAATGGTCATTTAAATTGCGAATAAGCAACGCCAGCACCCCTAAAGAAATTGGGTCTTGCCCTGTAAAAGGTTCATCATAAATCATTAATTCAGGGTCGCGCACAATCGCTCTTGCCAGCGCCACCCGTCGCGCCATTCCACCTGATAACTCACTAGGCATCAATTGTTTTGCACCACGAAGCCCCACCACATTTAATTTCATCTCCACCAATAACTCAATCAACTGCGCATCTAACTGCGTTTTCTCACGCAACGCAAACCCCACATTATCCCCCACACTCATATCACTAAACAGTGCCCCACTTTGAAACAACATACTCATTCTTTGGCGCAACTGCATCAACGCTTTAGACGATAATTCCGCTAAATCCTCGCCCAAGACCACAACCCGACCTTCCTGTGGTTTGAGCTGTCCTGTAATTAATTTCATCAGCGTTGTTTTACCTGTTCCACTTGGTCCCATAAACGCCACTACCTCGCCTGCAAATAACTGCAACGACAGATTCTCCACAATGGTGCGCGTTCCTCGTCGAAACGTTACATTTTCAAGCGCCACCACCACCTTTTTATTAGCAACATGATTTGACTGCTCCATTACCGATTTCCCCTTACAGCCAAAGACAAAATACAATCCCATTGCGCCTTTGTAACAGGCATGACGGACAAACGATTGCCCTTTTGTACTAGCGCCATCTCAGACAACGCCTCATGCTCTTTAAGCGCTTCCAAGGTAATCATCTGCGCAAACTTCTCTTTAAAACGCACCTCAACCAAATCCCAGCGAGGATTATCAACTGTTGACCTCGCATCAAAATAATCACTTTGCCCATCAAACTGCGTAGGGTCAGGATAAGCCGCCTTAGCCACTTCAGCCAACCCCACAATTCCTGGCGGACGCACATTAGAATGATAAAAAAACACCCCATCCCCAACCGCCATCTCACGCATAAAATTACGTGCTTGATAGTTGCGCACACCGTCCCATGGCTCTACCTTACGCGCTGCCAAATCATCAATTGAAAACGTCTCAGGCTCAGATTTCATCAACCAATACTTCATCTCTTCCCCTTTATTTCTAATTATTTTTCAAACTCATATAAGAAATCTACCGCATTTTCATTTTGCTTTGCCGTCGCCTCCACGCTCAAGCGCTTATTAAATTGATAACGCGCCACAAACTCTGTAACCGCGGTAAAGAAATTACTGCGCATGCCCACATATAAATCCTCGCCTAAATACTTACCCGCTTTAAGCCCCGTTACGCCTAAATCAAACACATCCAACCCCGTCTGCTCTGCCAAGTTTGAGGGAAAAATCTGCCCCAAGGACAAGCTCGCCGCCGTTTGCAACAACGCCTCACTATCCATTGCCCCATCAGGCGCGCGTCCAAACAACAAATAAGACAAAATGGCCGAATCTGGCATAGATGGGTCAGCAATTAACGACAAACTCAAGTTCTCTACCGTTCCATTAATTTGTGCCCCCACATTCACCTTATCCACCTCACGCGTTGCCAACACATCAACAGCTGGATTAGCAATATTATTGCCAGTGAATGTAATTTTTCCGCGTTTAATATCCAACTCCTGCCCATAAAGCTCATAAACCCCGCTTGCAACCTCAATGACCCCACGCCCAATGACAGGCTGACTAGGCAATACCATCACCTTCAATCCACCAATTAAGCGCAATTTCACCTCAGAGGCTTGGAAAAATACCTTATCTCCTAAACGAATATCCACCCGCACCTCAAGAGGACTATTTTCTTTCAAAGCAGGCGCTTGTCGGTCTTTGGGATGATCCTCTAAACCTACAATCACCACATCCTCAGAAATTGCCACCCCCCCTGAACGGCTTGGAATGCTCACATTTGCCTCATCAACAACCACCTCACCGCTCACTTTTACCCCACTATCAGGGTCAACAGCCACCGTAATATTAGGCGAAACCACTGCGCGAATCTCTTCAGAATTAGCCGCCAACATTCGCGCACCTTGCAAATGCAAATCCAAAGCCAATGGAGATAAAGCCAATTGTCCATTAGCTTGCAAATCACCTTCAGGAGTTCCAAGCTTACCGTCAATATCAATGCGCCCCGTCTCCAGCGCACGCAATCGCAACACAATATCTTGCAAATCCGTTGCATACTCAGGAATCTTCACCGACCCCTGACTAAACACAATCTCCCCGCTTACTTCAGGATTTGGCAACGCTCCTGCAAAACGCAACTCTCCAACTATTTTGCCCCCCAGCTCACTCACCTTGGGCACAAAATGTTCAAAATGAGAAATATCTGGCACATTCACCGCCAACCGACCCTTCACAACAGGATTAGACCAATTTGACACCGCCATTTGTGCGCGGATAGAACCTGCATGCACAAAATCAATCGCCGCATTTACCTGTGCCTGACGCTGCGTAAAATGAGCATTAACCGCTCCCTCACGCAACATCAACCTAACAGGCGCGACATCTTCTGGTTGAAAATAAAGCGCCCCCTTAGTGAATTCCAACGCCGCCTGCCCACTCAATACCCCATTTTGCGCCATAGACACCTCACCGCTGCCCATTAGCGCTGGTTCAATACGCATATTATCAGGGATAAAAGGCGCGAAACTACGCGCATCTAAGCGCTCAATGCGATAAGCCAACCGCGTCCGCTCCGCTTTTTCAATATCGACACACAAATTAGAATGAGCATCCGCCAAACATAGATTATCCGCCTTAATTTTTTGAGGCGAAAGTACCAAATTCATTGGCGAAGTTAACCGCCAATCCATCTCATATCCTTGAATCTCTAACGCATTAATGCGCCCAGCCCAACTATCTATCGCCTGAAAGCCTCCATTAGCAGCCAGCAACACATCCACCTCACCCCCAGTTGTCTTGAGTGAAAGCGTATGTTTATCAAATGTTCCCTGAGTAGAAAGCGCCACCTGCTCCCAACGGCTATCCCCTACTTGTACGCCAGAAAGCACCACCTTATTCTCAAATGGTTGTCCAGAGCGCATTGCTGAGTTGAGCGATACTTTTGCCGAAGCAACGACAATATTTTGATAGCGAATATGATTACCCGCCAACGTTACCGCCACATTAGGCGATTGAGCCGTCCCTGTTATGCGTCCCTGACCACTGACGCGCCCTCCAAGCTCAGGATAAAACGAACTTAAATTCTCCCCCTGCAAATCAAAAGACACATCCAGCGCCTTAGGATTTAAATCCCCTTTCAAATCAATATGATTCTCCCCAACCGCAACATTCATTCCCTCAATCGCCAACTGCCCATCTTGCATCTTCACCTCCGCCTGCCCAGAAAGTGGCATGCCTTGCCACTGCCCAGAAAGCTCAGTCAACTGCGTTTGCATATTCACCTGATTATTTGCAAGTGAGCCCTGAGAACGCACTTTTGCTGACACAACCCCATCCACCTGCTGTACATAATCCCCCACATCCACCTGATTTACCTGCGCCTCAATATCCCACGCCACCTCAGGCGTTAGCGCCACATTTCCCTGCGCATGGATACTGCCCCCCAGCGTATTAAGAGACAAATCAATTGCCTGAATTTTATCGCGTTGCACCTTAGCTGTTAGCGCCACCTCGCCTTCAGGGATATTACTGCCCGCCACATCCGCATCCAGCGCCACATCCAACCCTTCATTTAGCCGACCATTAACGCGCAGTTGACCCTTGTTAGAGCGAAACGCCATCGCCTTATTGTCAGCCTCCGCTGTTGTCTGTTGATAAGCTAAATCCTGCCAATGCAAATCTGCTGCCACCGCTGGATTATTTAACGTTCCCTCCAGTTTAACCGCACCTTTAATCGCACCCTGCGCCTCAGGCAACAATCGCCCCAAATGCCCAGCATCTACCTGCAACGCCAAATCCAACGCTTGATCTACCACCTTCCCATTTGCTTGCACCACATTCCCCGCCAGCGTAAGCGCAAACTCATCTACCAATATCTCGCCATTGTCATAACGCACTTGCCCCTGACCCTGCACAGGCTCTCCTTGCCACTGCCCCTCAAGGCGCTCAATATCCAAATACGCCTCGAGTCTATCGCCAACCTGCGCCCCTTGTGTTGTAATCAACGCATCAATCTCGCCAGTCACATCCTCGTAATAACGTTGCGCCACCACATCTTCAACCGCCAAAGCCCCACGCCACGCCAAACGCGCTCCATAATCCACCTCGCCCCGTAAAGCGCACCTCCCCCCCCAGCACCTTTGCCGTCAAATCAATCTCCCGAACCGCTTGGGAGGACGCTTTGACCACCGCATGAGCAGATAGCGCTATTGGGGGAAAATGCTCTCCTATTGCCTGCGTTTGCAACTCAACCGCCAAATCATCCAACCCACCTTCAAGCGTTATCTGCCCCTGCGCGCTTTGATATTGTCCTTGATAATCCAACGCTTGCCACTGTCCAATCAATGCCAATTGTTGCGCTTTTGCGTCAATATCCCCACTTAGAGTCATCTGTGCATCCAACATCCCCTTCGCATCAATCACAAGTTCAGGGGATAACAAGGATTGTTGCAAAGAAAACACCACCTCTTGCGAGATATCTTCGGGCATTTGCACCAGCGCCTCTCCCTGCACATCCAGCGGATACGCCCCAGCCGTTCTCACCTTACCCGCCAACTGTGCTTTGAGATTCATAGAAGAGCGCAACTGCGTTAATGCCGCTTGCGCCTCAAGCGTTAATTGTTGATTTGCAAAATGCGCCTCAAGCGTCGCCTTATCAAGATAAATCAATGCCTCATCATCTTGCCAAATGCGCACATTTGCCAATGAGACCTCCTCAATATCTACCTTAACGGGCAAATCAATTTGCGCTAAGCCATCAAAACCAATCTGCGCATCAGACTGCTTTTGTTGCCCTGAAAGCTTAATTTCTGCGCCATCAAGCTTTAAAGAATCTAACCGCACCCGCTTATACCAAAGCGCCTTAGGCGAAACTTGCAGTTGCAAATCCTCAATATAAACCGCCAAATCCTCACCCGTTAAACGCAAGTCTTTCCAATGTTGTTTTGTAAATAAATGCCCTTGCAATGCGCCATATTCCAAAGAATACGGCGTGAAAGTTGAAACCAACTTAGGCAACTGACGAAATCCGCTTTGCGTGCCTAATAAATACCACGCCAATCCAAGCACTGCCACAAACAACAGCAAGATAGCTAACAACAATCTCGCCAGAACCTTCATTGATTTTTCAACCATGTTATAAATCCAACTCCGCACCAATATTAATATGCACACGATAATTATCGCCATAAGGCTTATTAAAGCCATGCGCCAAATTTGCCTTAATTGGACCTACAGGAGAACGCCAATGCACCCCAACCCCTGCACCATAAACAGGCTTAAATTTATCTACAAACGCATCTCCAGCATCAATAAACACCGTACCCGCCCAATCAGGTTTGAAATAATATTCATATTGCGCGCCTGCTGTGGCTAAAAAACGCCCACCCAAATTCGCCCCATTTTCATCACGTGAACCAATCACATTGTAGGCATAACCACGAATACTACGGTCGCCACCAGCAAAATAACGCAACGATGCTGGCAGACGATGAAAATCTGTTGTCCACGTTGCGCCTAAGCCAGCACGCAATGAAACCCGATGCTTATCAGCAAAACTTTGAATAAAACGCGCATCCATATTTGTTTGCGCAAACGATACATCACTCAAAACCGCACGACTTCCCCCTAATACTTGTGCGCGCATCTGATAACCTGACTGAGGATTTAATCGGTTATCTGTCGAGGTATAAACCCATGCCGCCTGAGGATAAAGCAACACCACCTCATCCCCATCCACCCCAATTCTAAAATTTTCATACAACGCATTTAACCCATAGCGGTGCTCAAGATTCCCTAAACGGAAATTATATCCCCCCTCCATATAAGCTTTTTTCTGATCAAATTTATCGTAATTAAACGCCCCCCCAAAGCGGAAATAATAATAATCCGTCGTTGGATTTTGCGCTGGAATGCGATAAACATTATCCCAATTCCCTTCTTTTTGTGAACCATACAAACGGCTACTAAAAGAATGTCCACGGCGATTAATATAGCGATAATCAAAATCCACCTTACCGCGCACCCCTATATCCGTTGAATATCCCACACCAAAAGCATAACGACGGGGTTTATTCATCGTCAACTGCGCCTGAATATCCACCGCCTCCGCGGATTTATCAATCTCATTACCCACAAACGTCTGTTTAAAATACCCACTACCTTGCAAATCCTGCTGCAACTTACTAACTTGAGCAGCATGATAATAATCTCCTTGCTCAAAGGGTATAAAACGTTGCAATAGTGATTCATTAAGTGGCACATCATCAAAATTTACCGCGCGAAATTTAAAACGATTGCCACTGTCATAATGCAACTTCACCTCTGCCTCATGACGACTAGGGTCAACATAGACCACATTTTGCGTAAACTGCCCAGAAAAATAACCTCTCTTAGTGCCTAGTGCGATAAATTCCCGCTTATATTGTTCATAAGACTGATGATTTAGCGCCTGCCCTACCTGCATAGGCACCGCATTTAATAGCGCATTATATTCCTCATCTTGTTGCGCCTGTCCTGTCAAGCGCACATCCACCTCACTCAACCGCGTTAACTCATTAAGTGCCACCGTATAACGCACCACCAACGCTGCACTCCCCTCATCTTCTTCAACCCATTCCAAACGATGCCCCACCTGCACATTGTAATACCCAAAGGGTTGCTGTGATTTAGCAATCTCTTCCTCACCCTTGCCAATCAAATAGCGAATATAATCTGGCTGCTCAATAACCGCACCCACCACATTATTCAAGGTTAAAAACACCAACGCATTATCTAATTGCTCGCCCTCATCAATCCCCTCAATCACCACCTCTTGCAACAACTTCCCATCTATCGCCACCACCTCATCTTCAGATACAAGCGCCTGCTGATTTTCAACCTCTGGTTTTAACTCTCTTGACTCCCCCACAAATTGAAATAAACCCTGTGCTTGAGCATATGCACAAGGCACCAACCCAACTATTAACAACATCTGTTTCATATCCATTCTACTCTCCTAATCTTAGTTGTTGTTTACGCAAGCCTAAAACCCATAACGCCATAAAATACACCATCACCCCAATGGCAATCGTCAACAGTAAATGTCCAATTCGCCACCACATACTCGCCTGCACCCACATCACCACCTCCCCCTGCACATACCAAAGAACCCATGCCATCACCCCATTTGCCACGATTACCTGCCCAACAAACCACAACGATCCCAACTTAAAACGCACACCATCAGCTTGTAAACACCCCCACAAAATCGCCACATTGACCACAGATGCCAATGTACTCGCCAACGCCAAACCCACATGCGCAAAATACCGCCCCAACACAATCGCCGCCGCCATATTCACCGCCATCGCCACCAATCCAGCTTTTACAGGAGTTTTTGTATCCTGACGCGCATAAAACGCAGGCGCAAGAATCTTAACCAACGTCAAAAACAACACCCCAATACCGTACGCACGCAAACTCAACATCGACATCTGCAAATCAACCTCATCAAACCGCCCGCCTAAAAATAACGTCGCCAACACCGACGGCGCCAAAACCACCAACCCAGTTGCCGCCGCACTACCCAACAACATCGCCCAGCGCAACGCCCAATCCAAAGTCAACACAAATCTTGCAAAATCCTGCGAAGCCTTCAAAGCACTCAAACGCGGTAAAATCACCGTCCCCAACGCCACCCCAATTAACGCCACAGGCAACTCCACCAAACGATCAGAATAGTACAACCATGAAATACTCCCCGTTACAAACATCGACGCCAAAAACGTATTCATCAATACCGTTAATTGCCCAACAGACGACCCAAACAACGTCGGCACCATCAACCGCAACATCCGCCGAACCCCTGCATGATGCCCCCACCTCGGGCGCACCAACAACCCCAAGCGCCATAAAAATGGCAACTGAATAGCCAACTGCAACACCCCCCCAAGTAACACCGCCCAAGCCAACTCAATCCCATACATCCCCACAGGCGGCACCCCCACAGAACGCCGCCAAAGAGCCGCACCAATCAACGTTACATTCAAAATAACTGGCGTAATCGCTGGCAAAGCAAACTGCCCATGTGCATTTAACACACCGCCTGCAAGCGCGGTCAACGAAATAAACAAAATATAGGCAAACATAATGCGCAACATCTGCTCTGCCAACAAAAACTGCTCTGGATTATCCACCAAACCAAACGCCACCCCCTGCAAAATCACCGCCGACCCCAAAACCCCAAGCACGGTCACCCCAACCAACAACGTCAATAGCGTTCCAATAGTATGCGCAAGCAAATCCCGCAACTGCTCAGGTTGTTGCGTCTTAGTTGACGAAAACACTGGCACAAACGCATTAGCAAAACCACCCTCAGCAAAAAAACGACGCAACGTATTAGGAATACGCAACGCCGCAAAAAAAGCATCCGTTACCACCACATCAAAATAACGCGCCAACAACGTATCGCGCACCAACCCCAATACTCGAGAAACCATCGTCATCGCTGAAAACACCACCGACGAACGCAACAAAGACTTAACCATAAACCCTGCTTATACTATTTAATCCAGCGCAAACGCTGAGCCACAGCCAACATCGCATCCGCGCGATTCATACTATAAAAATGTAGCCCTGCCACCTCTTCCTCAATCAACCGCTCACACATTTTTGCCACCACATCAGCCCCAAAATCAAACAAAGCCCCCAAATCGTCCTGCAAAGCCTGCAAACGCAAACGAATCCAGCGCGGAATCTCCGCCCCGCACCCATCAGAAAACTTAGCCAACTGTCGATAATTAGTAATCGGCATAATTCCCGCTACAATTGGAATATCCACCCCAAGACGCACCACCTCATCACGAAAACGCAAATACGCATCCACATTATAAAAATACTGCGTTATTGCCTCATTCGCGCCTGCATCTACCTTCTCTTTAAAATAACGCAAATCCAGCTCGGGCGTTTTAGAGCGCGGATGCACCTCAGGATAAGCCGCCACCAAAATCTTTGCTTCCTCCCCCCACATTAGGCGAATATAACGCACCAGCTCCCTAGCATTTTGCAACTCACCCGCCTGATACATCCCAGCAGGTAAATCACCACGCAACGCCATAATCTGCCTAATTCCTAAGGCATAATAACGCGACAATAATGCATCAATCTCAGATTTTTAGAGGCAACACAAGTTAAATGAGGCATCACAGGGCGCTCATTTTCTGCCAAAATCTCCGCCACCAACTCATAAGTCCGTTCTTTCGCACTCCCACCTGCACCATAAGTTACTGAAAAATAGTCATAATCCAAAACCCTTAGCGCCTGCCGAATCTTCAATAACCTCTCTCCCCCTCAGGTGTCCTTGCTGGGAAAAATTCACAACTCAATGGCACAGAGCGCCCACCAATATCTGAGACCACAGAACAGCCCATAACATCATTCACAGCACCAACCGCTTCAATACGCCTCAATGCCACATCCATTTAACATTTATTTCTTAAAGCTTTCAGACTCAATAAACAAAATCAAATTCTCACGAATAATATAAGACTGATTGTTTACATCTTTAAAATGATAATACCCATCCTCAGAGACCTGTGGCTCATTTTTGGCGTATAAACTCTCCCCACTCATCATTTTTACCTCATACAAACGCTGCTCCTTATTCACTGCACAACCAAACAATGCACCGCTAACACAGCCCATTAGAAATAATTTTTTAGTCATAGAAAATCTCAGATGAACATTAGAGCGCGAAAGTATACATTTTATGGCCTTATTTTAGAATAAAAATCTATATTCAATAATATAGATTGCACCCCCTTTCATTTCAGTTTTAGAACAACGGCTTTGCACATACCGCACCCCAGCTAAATAATTTCTAGCCATATAGAAGGACAAAGAAAAATTTCACCAAAAGACGCTCACCCTATGATTAATTGGGTCATAGATAGACAAGGGTCAATCTCGTATAATGTAGTATACGCTGATAGACGTACGCAGGCTATTTTCCAGCAAAATGAGTATTTATTAAATGAAATCATGGAAGGTATAAAATGAGCATTGGCTATGTATTGCATGACCTCAGCATGTTTAGCCCACCAGCGCAAATCAAGGCGTTACTGGATGAATTGCGCGCAAAAGAGTCTGAAGCTTATGCCGATGATATTGCTTTTCTTGAAGAGGACTTAGCTTTTGCCAAAAAACTAGAAGAGCACGACAAGAATACCAATGAGTAAAAATTAGCAGAGCCTGAAGGCGTTGAGAGAATCAAATGACTTTATACTATCAAATCACCACTCCTAGACCAACTCTCTTAAAATTAGAGAACAACCAAGAGATGTTTGTTTGGCAAAACCGACAATGGGAAGCTTCTTTTTTTGGTGGGAAATGTTACAAACCTCTAGCTTCTCAGACTATAAAGAGATTAGCAAACAAGAAGCTATAGAAATACAACAAAATCATTTTGAATATGCCTAAGCCTCACAAAATAACAGTGCCGCACCATCTAACGCCATTTCATCATCCTGATGATATTTAAGCTCTAATTGATGAATTGCGAGCAGAGGACCCCGTCGGCTTCGCTGGAGATATTGCTTTTCTTGAGGAAAGTTAACTTTTTGCAAAAACACTGGAAGAATAAGAGATTTGAATATGAAAAATGATTCACATCAAGCTTACTATAATTCTTAGTAACTTACTAATAAAGTGGCAAACTGCCATTCACTCATTCTAAATATATTGAAATAACAAAATGAAAATAGCCTATTATTTATACAATATCGATGCTTTTAATACTGCTAAAGAAATAGAATCTCTTTTAAATGAAATGCGCTCCGAAAAGTTTCCTGCATCCTCATTGTTTAAATAAATAAGTAAACTTGAAGAGCAATTGGGGTTATCAAAAAACTCCATAACACAAAAACTTTATAAAAGAAGTAAGCGAGCGCCAAATATAATTTAGCTCTCAAAACTAATTAAAAAATACAGCCTAGAAAAATCTAAGCCTAAATTTGTCATTCTGAATATCAAAATATCTTCCCATTTATTGTAAGCAAGATAATAAGCCTGTATTAGGAATATTTTATTTTATTGTGGAAAAAATAAACAGCAGGCGAGTCACTAGAAAGCATGAGGACTCTCACGCGCAATTCAACCTACGAGGCAGACAAGATTAGCAAACGTGACCATTTTGTTGATGGGTATATTGGCAAAATGTATGGTATTGAAGCTAACTCCCCAGCTAAGTGAGCTATCTGTTATAGCAACACAAGCGTTAATTGGAAGCGATAGTAACTCCTAAAAAATATTTGGTAAAAACAAAGAAATAATATATTTAGCGCTAAATCCTTTAGAAAATTCAATCCATCAAGAAAAGCAAGTACCCCACCTGCATAACCGCGACCGCCATGTAGGGTTTGGCTGGTTAAGCCTAGAAGACAACAAACTCATCGTCCACAGCGACATGCTAGACCACCCACCCAAGACATCATTCAAGTGTCGGATGACGGGCTGGAATGGCAACTCAGCGTCTACATAGAAAGTGGTAGCGTTACCGAGCAACAACAAGCCACGGTGATTAATGAACGCACACTAGAGGGCGCGTCTGTCAAACACTTTGAAAACGCCGTTATCCGCGAAATATCCTTCACCCCCACTGGCACTGACACCAGAGCCGTTATTTTATTCCCTAACCTAAAGAAGCCTCCCATGGAAAAGCTAACCCAACAACTCACAGAAAAAGAACAATGCATAGCCGAGCTAGAAGCCCAGATTACCCAAAAGCACGAACTATCCAGAAAACAAGAAATGACATTATGCAACACTTTGACTTTAACGAAACTTTAAAAGCCATCCAAGCAGGTAAACCCATCACAGGCAGTGATGGGGTCCTAGCCCCGCTTATTAAACAACTTACTGAAGCAGCTTTATCAGCTGAAATAGAAAGTTATCTTGGGCAGAATCTCAATAGTAATAACCCGCCGTAACGGTTACAGTAAAAAGACGGTCAAATCGGCACTTGGCAGCTTCGAACTTGAAACTCCGGAGCGATTCTTGTGTTTAGGCTTGATTCTCGTAAGCCCAAGCACGAAGATTTAGTCTTAGTCAAAGTTATCGTTAAGGACAAGGAATATCTGATGTTTCGGCAGTTTTTAGATAATGCAGGGCAAGAATACTTTTCAGCATTCAACCCCGCCTTTGAAAAGATTATGAATTTTGATGATTATGAAGTTATAGGATACTTTTCTTATCAGATCATAAGATAAATTTCATTCTGCATTAGAAATACACATAGGATTCTCTCTTTCTCTGATAATCTCGTTGATCATTTTAACCGCCTTATTTCCATTTTTTATGGAGGTGAGATTTATTTTTTTATCTTTGAATTTATGATCTATTTCTATGTTATAAGAACCTGTTGCCCAAGCAATAAATCCAACTCTATATAAAGCTTTTCCAACCTCATGCTATGAAAAACCATAAGCACCTTTAGTCCAAGGCAAATAACCGCTATAAACGTAGACACCGTCATCATCTATAATTAATTTGAAGGTTTTTATAGATAGTAATGCATTCAAACTAAATAGAAAAAATATTGCAAAAATAATATTTGAAATTACCGAAGTGTCTGGGCTCATTACATTATCAAACACGAGAAAAAACAAGCTGACAATAAAAATAAATCCAGAAAATAAACATGAGGTTTTTGCTTTATAAAATTCGTGTCTCATTAAAAATATTCCTTGTAA
>NZ_LXHZ01000004.1 GCF_001888055.1 Rappaport israeli | reverse complement strand
AAAAAGCCTTTATGTATGATTTAAAGCCTGTGTATAAGGCGGTTAATAAAGAATCTGCCGAATTGGCCCTTGATGAACTCGACAGACTCTGGGGCAGTAAATATCCTGCGGTGATAGCTTCTTGGCGAGAGAAATGGCATTTACTATCGGCTTATTTTAAGTACCCTGAGGCAGTCAGAAAGCCCATTTATACCACCAATACGTTTGAAGCGCTGCATCGCCAGTTTCGTAAGTTGACTAAAACTAAAGGTGCTTTCCCCAATGAAAACAGCTTGCTTAAATTACTATATGTGGCTATATTAAATGCTGGTGAGAAATGGACAAGACCTATCAACAATTGGGGACAAACTATGATGCAGTTGTCTATCCATTTCCCCGGGCGCTTAGATAAGGTGATGAGCCTTTGATTGAACTGACACAGATTTCTGAACGCCCTCCAAAGACACTCACCAAATTGATAGCGTAATTATGGATATTGTTAATGATTTACAAAACCAATCCTCTTTCGACTGTGATAGCGACCTATGAAAGCTAACAACTTATATGAAATTTTAACGAATCCGAAAATTAAGCCTATTTTATATCCATTAAGAATAAAATTATTTTTGAGTGTTTTATTTGCTTGCATTAGTGGCGTGGCTATGGTACTAGGATTCTGGAGCATTGTTAAGCTGATAGCTAATAAGCATCTTTATTGGTTAATAGTTAGTGTGGTATTGTGGTTTATAGGGGCAGTATCTACAGGATTGGTATCTTATATTTCCCATTCTGCTGAGGCAACTTTCTCAATTACGATGCGTCAACTTATCATTGAACACATGGTAAGACTGCCTGCAAGTAGGTTAGCTATTCAAGACAATAATGACTTAAAAAAGTTAATTAAAGAAGACATTGATAGTTTACATCATCTATTGGCACATTTGCCAAATGAATTGGTAGCATTTTTTATCGTACCAATATTGTCAATTTCCTTGTTACTAACAATGGTTGGATGGCAATCTTTATGGGTTTTATTACCAGCGATTCTTGCATCATTATATTACCTTGTTATTGTGCCCAGAGTAACAGCCCGTGATGGTACAGCTCGAATGCAAGTCATGGGAGATATTATCACGGCGGTGGATGACTACACACGAGGTATTCGTGTCCATCGAATATTTAATGGTCGGCAAGGTCAATCATTTGCATTAAAAAACTATGACCATGCAACGATGACATTTAGTCAAAATATGGTCATGTGGGTGAGTAAAGTCGCAACCATGGCTGGGCTAGCGGTATCTTTGTTACAAGCTATAGCAACTTTCGCCATTGCCTATGTGGTTGCTTACGACTACGACACTTCAACTTTGGCAGCAACCTTGTTTTTTAGCTTGGCATTTGTCACTCCTGCACTTAAGTTAGGTCATGGCTTAGACTATGTTGCTACTGCAAAAAATTCTGCTCAGCGATTAATTCATTTCTTAAATCAACCAATTTTAGATATGGGTAAAGAATCTGTTATTGGTGACTTATCAAAGGCTTGCAAGGTTCATATTGTTCAGGGTCAATTAATCTTTCAAGACAGAATATTATTTGAAAATCTTAGTTACCAATTCGTACCTAGAACTATGACTGCCATTACTGCACCAAGTGGTACAGGTAAAACCATGCTATTACAAGTACTAGCAGGGTTTGAACCTCTAACTAAGGGAACGGTCTATATTAATGACTATCCACTTTTGACAATAGATAGCCAAAGTCGTCAAGAAGCTATTTTGTTTATTCCTCAAGGTGGCGATATCATACCTTTAACGGTTAAGGATAATTTAAAAATGGTTAATGATTCAGTGACAGATGACATGCTTACCTTGGCTCTAAATAGAGTTAGACTTGACGTTCAATTAGATAGTCCAGTTCACCTATTATCAGGCGGTGAACGTCAACGTCTATGTGTTGCCAAAACATTTCTTTCAAATGCCCATATTATTTTGCTAGATGAACCAACTAGTGCATTAGATGCTGATAATGCTAACCAATTGATGAATGAATTACGTACTCATATTATCACCAACAACAAAACTTTAATCGTAGTAACACATGATAAAACAATTATAGCTAGTGCAGATAACCACATAAATTTAGGTGGTTATACGCCTATCAAGCAAAATAAAAAGGTTATCTGTTAATGTTTAGCTCTATACACAAATTTTTTCGATATATCGTTATTTCTTTGCCACCACTTGCTCATAAGCGATTATTAGTTGTTAGTATTGGATGGCTGTTGGTCGCTTTAGCAGAAGCAATTGCTTATACGGTATTGTCATTTTCAATCTTGAATAATTTATCACCTTTTAATGTGCTTGTGTCTGCTACTATAGCCGTATTACTTACTGTTTTAGTGAGTCGGCAGGGTTACTTGACAGGTGTTAGGCTCGCAGGTGATTTATATCAAGGCTTGGGAACAGCATTAGCTTCTGCCAAACTATCATGGCTTAATCAAGCCAACCGCACTAAAGTTGCAAGTATGGCGGGAAAAAGTATCCCTCAATTTATGAGCATTCCCGCCCATCAGTTACAAATGTTTATTCATTCACCAAGTTTAGCGTTGTTTTTGATCGTAAGTTTAGGGTGGTTGACAGAAAAAACAGTTGCAATTTGGGCATTTGGTCTGCTTTTTTTCTCATTTGCTCTACAATGGTATGGTCAGTTTCTTTTATTAAGGGTAGATAAAAATCGGAATCAACTTGAATTGCTTACTAATCAATCAATACTTAATTTCGTAGAACACATTGAGCTGCTACGAACATCTAAAGGCATAGATGGAGCTGTGCAACCATTGAAAAATGAATGGCTACGTCAAAGTGATAGTTTTAGCCGTATTAATTCAATAGCAGCTCTAGCAACAGGTATTTCATTATTTGCTAGTGTACTCCCGACTGCAGGTTTAATTGGTTATTTATGGTTTGCAGGTGTCAGAATAGAGACACAAATCTTAGCTATAATTGTGCTTATTACAAGGGCGGCAGCTCCCCTTGAACAATTGGCTACCGCTACTTTCAGTATTAATGACATAAAACATTTATTCTCAGAATATAGCCAATTATATTATATACCGTCATTGAATGAACCTGATAATACAGTTGTATCGCACACTTTAAGTACCTATCAAACACTTGAAGATAGAAAGAAATTTGAAATTACCATCCATCAAGTAAACCACTCACCAATCCTAAGCAATATCAATCTTATTATCCCCTACCAAACCCATCTCCAAATTACAGGTAAAAGTGGCAGTGGTAAAAGCACTTTACTTGAATTAATACTACGTTTTGATGATCCAAAAGAAGGATATATTTGTTTGGGTGGTATTCGATTATCAGAATTTCCCTATGATGAACTTGTCAAACATATTGCTTACGTGCCACAAGAACCTATTATTTTTACAGGTACATTGGCTGAAAATATTCGTATTGGAAAGCCACAGGCCACAGATGAAGAAATTGAGAATGTTGCAAAGCAAGTAGCTTTGACAGACCTGATTCAACGTTCTTCTGACGGTATCTATTACCATGTAGGTAGGCAGGGAACAGCGTTATCTGGTGGCGAACGTCAAAGGGTAGCACTAGCAAGAGCTATAATAAAGAATGCCCCTATTTTAATTATAGATGAAGGGACTTCAGCCCTTGATGAAGGCACAGAAGTTGAGGTAGTAAAAAACATAAATAAACTTAATTCCACAGTTATTTTTGTTACCCATCGCCTATCAGATATTTGGAAGACTGATAAAATTTATGACCTAAGTAATAGGACGGTAGTGCTTTAAAAAGTATGCTGTAAAAAAACAGGCTGAGAAATTGATAAAATAGTGAAATGCAAATCACACTATACATCAACTGCCCAGCCTGTTTAGGGGACAGTATAAAGAAAAACGGTAAAAAAAGCTATGGTAAGCAGAACTACCAATGCAAAGACTGCAGGCGGCAATTTATTGGCGACCATGCGTTAAGTTATCTTGGATGTCACTCTCAAAAAGAAAGCAAAATACGCCAACTCATGGTACGAGGTAGTGGCATAAAAGACATCGCTTGCGTTGAAAGGATTAGCCAAGGTAAAGTATTAGCTACTTTGAAAAAATGCAACTACCGACTGATACCAAAGCAAAGTCACTATGACCAACTAGAAGTAGACGAGCTATGGACGTTCGTAGGTAAAAAGAGCAACAAACAATGGCTCATCTATACTTACCACCGTCAAACAGGCGAAATTGTTGCCTATGTATGGGGAAAGCGAGACCTTAAAACGGTTAAACGATTAAGCGCAAAACTTCAAGCCTTGGGTGTAACTTGTGCTGTTATTGCCAGTGATAATTGGGATAGCTTCGTCACTGGCTTTAAAGGCTTTACTCAAAGAATTAGTAAATTTTTCACCGTGGGCATCGAAGGAAATAATTGCCGTATTCGGCATAGGATAAAACGAGCAGTTAGGCGAAGTTGTAACTTTTCCAAAAAACTCGAGAATCACTTTAAAGCCTTTGATTTAGTGTTCTTTTATATTAATAACGGGTATGTCTGATGTCAGCATACTTTTTAATGCACCACCAGATATTATTTTTAATAAAAATAATTATCATTATTTTATGTTATCATAGTATAATTTGTTATTCAGACCAAAAATTAATGAAAATTAGTTTAGTATTTATATTGTTGTGTATTATCTCTGTATTTGTTGGGGTGCAACAGATAGCTTGGACTTCCCTATTTGATGTATCTACCACACTTGGCTGACCTTGACTGCCAGTCGCTTGCCTCGACTTGTCGCTTTAACTTTGACTGGGGTGGGTTTGTCAGTGAGTGGCGTTATCTTACAGCAGATTGTTCACAATAAATTTGTAGAACCTAGTATAACGGGGGGGTTAGATGCCTCAAAACTGGGTATTTTAATAGCATTAACGTTCTTGCCTAGCATCGGTACACTCGGAAAAATGCTCTTTGCGACGTTATTTTGCTTTGTCGCCAGTGTGGTGTTTATTGTTTTTATTAATCGTTTGAAAGTCAAAAATATGGTGCTAGTGCCTGTGATTGGTCTGATGTATGGCGGTATCTTGAGTGCATTTGCTGAGTTTTATGCTTATCAAAATAATATTATCCAAAGTATGCAGAGTTGGTTATTGGGGGATTTTTCTAAAGTTGTCCAAGGGCATTATGAGATGATTTATGTCGTATTGCCGATACTCATTTTGACTTATCTGTATGCACAACGCTTTACCGTGGTGGGTATGGGCGAGGATATGGCGAAAAGCTTGGGCATCAATTATTCATTAACGGTAGGCGTTGGGTTTTTGTTGGTTTCAGTTGTTACAGCCATTACGGTTATTACAGTTGGGGCGATACCTTTTGTTGGTTTGGTGATACCCAATTTGGTGGCTTTGAACTATGGTGAAAATTTAGCAAAAACGCTACCAATCATTGCGTTGAGTGGGGCGTGTTTTTTATTGATTTGCGATATCGTTGGGCGTTTGTTGATTTATCCTTTTGAGGTGCCAATTGCTTTGACGGCAGGTAGTATTGGTGGCGTGTTGTTTTTGATATTGCTGATACGGGGGGTTCGCTAATGCCGATAACTCACCTTTTTTCTGTCAGCTTTGCCAAAAAATTATGGGCATTAATTGGTTGTATTGCGGTATTGGCAGTTATTTTTGTGTTTTATGATTCAGGATTGGATTTCGACTATGTGATTCCTAAGCGTTTGATAAGACTGCTAACGATTGGCTTAGGTAGTGTCTGTTTGGCATTTTCGGCGATTATTTTTCAGACGGTGGTGGGAAATCGTGTTTTAACACCAGCGGTGATGGGCTATGAGTCGGTTTATTTACTGTGGCAGGTATTATTGTTGTTTATGGTAGGGGTACAAGGGATTGCTTTTTTGGGGTTAAATGGCAACTTTATCATTTCTGTGCTATTGATGTTGGGCTACTCTTGGGCATTGTACCAGTACCTTTTACCGTTTTGTAAAAATGACGTTTATGTGCTTTTGTTGGTAGGATTGGTGCTATCTATGGTGATTAGTACCTTTTCTCAATTCATTGAGCTAAAAATGAGTCCTGGTGAGTTTTCGGTGCTACAAAGTCTGACTTACACTTCGTTTAATCGCTCTGAGCTTGAGACATTGGTATATGCCAGCGTTTTAATCGTGGGGGTTTTAGCCCTATTGGCAAAGCGGTTGCCGATTTTGGATGTGATGAGCTTAGGGCGAGAGCAAGCGATATCGCTGGGTGTCAATTATCAACAACAAGTGAGATTTTTTTGGCGATAGTCGCTGTGTTGGTGGCTGTTTCGACCAGTCTAATCGGTATGACGGCGTTTTTTGGTATTTTTGTTGCCAATATTGCTTATGCTTTATGCAAAGTCAATCGGCATAAATTCACTTTACCTGTAGGAACTGGGATAGCCATGGTGATTTTTATTGTTTCTCAATTTTTGGTAGAGCATATATTTAACTACAGAACCACGGTTAGTATTTTGATTAATTTGTTTGGTGGGAGTTATTTTTTGGTATTTATCCTTCGCAATCGGAGTCAGGTATGATTGAAGTAAACAATTTGACCAAAAAATACCGTGATAATGTCATTTTGGATGCTGTTACCACAACATTTCCGGCAGGCAAAATCACGGCGTTAATAGGTCCGAATGGGGCTGGAAAATCGACATTATTAATGATGATAGCCAAACTATTAGAATCCACCAGTGGACAAATAGCTATTGATAACAACAACATCGATGCCATTAAAATTTCTGACTATGCAAAACTCGTCGCCACACTACGCCAGTCTATCGGATTTAATTTACGACTTACTGTGGAAGAATTGGTAAGTTTTGGGCGTTTTCCCTACAGTCAAGGCAAACTTACTGATAACGACCGTCAAGCTGTGTGTCATGCCCTTGATTTTTTGCAATTATCTCACCTTAAAACCACTTATTTAGATGAGCTAAGTGGGGGGCAACGGCAAATGGCTTTTCTTGCGATGACCATTGCCCAACAAACAGACATCATTTTGCTTGATGAACCGCTAAACAACCTAGACATGAATCACGCCGTCAGAATCATGCAAGCCTTGCGACAACTGTGTGATAAGCAACAAAAAACCGTGGTATTAGTCATTCACGATATTAATTTTGCGGTCAATTATTCTGACCATATTGTGGCTATCAAACAAGGAAAAATATTTTTTGAAGGGAGTGTCGAGCAAGTTTTGACCGAAACGAATTTGGAAAATTTGTACGACCTAAAGTTTGAGATTATTCGTCACCAAAACAGTCTGTTATGCAACTATTTTAAACTTACTTAAACTATTTTAACCATGGAGACAACGCTTTATGAAACTTTTAAATACACTCGCTCTATTATCGATTACGGCAACCTGTGTCATCACAACAGGTTGTGAAAAGAAACCAGACAACCCCACACCAAAAAATAATTCATCAGTATCTCAAGAGACCACACATTATCATAGCGTTACCATCAAACATCAGCTAGGCACAACCGTCATCAATACTTTGCCAAAACA
Source organism: Rappaport israeli (assembly GCF_001888055.1). Taxonomy (GTDB): domain Bacteria; phylum Pseudomonadota; class Gammaproteobacteria; order Cardiobacteriales; family Cardiobacteriaceae; genus Rappaport; species Rappaport israeli. The sequence continues at coordinate 175,751 of NZ_LXHZ01000004.1, read as the reverse complement.
AATCGCTGCGTTGGATATGAATGAAGTAGATTTTTTAGACCAGTTAAATATCCCTATCGCAGGTATGGTGAAAGATTTTGTACCGCATTTCTTAGAAAAATATAAAAACAATAACGACATAGCAGACTTGGGTTCTATTGTTCAACCCAATATCGAAAAAAGTACACACTCTAAAACCTGACTTGATTCTCATGACACCGTTACACAGTAAAAGCTACCCAGAACTCGCCAAGATAGCCCCCACCTTGCATTATGATATTGATTATAAAAGCGGTAATGGCAGATAAATACCATCAAAAACCATTTACTAGATTTGGGTAAAATTTTTGACAAACAAGCCTTAGCTCAGCAAAAAGTAAGTGAAATTGACACAAAGCTCCAGCAAGTCAAGCAAATCACAGCTAATCGTCCTGAAAAAGCCTTGGTCATTATGCACAACAATGGTTCTTTCAGCAATTTTGGCACAAACTCTCGTTATGGCTTTGTATTTAATGAACTGGGTGTCAAACCAGCTAGCACGACTACGCAAATAAACCTGCACGGTGAGCCTATTTCGAGCGAATTTATCAATCAAGCTGACCCTGATATTTTGTATATCATAGACCGCACCGCCGTTATGGAACATCGCCCTTTAATTAATGCTGATAGCGTAAGCAACCCACTACTCATACAAACCAAAGCTTGGAAAAATGGACGTGTGGTATTTGTCGATGCAGACGCTTGGTACACAACGGCTGCTAGCCCCACTTCTGTCAAGATAATGATGGATGACGTGTTAAGAGGATACAAATTGTAACCGCGCGTTTTTATGTGCGGCAGATTCAAATATGAATTGCAACGCACCCAAAGCTAACTTTAACCTCCAATGGCGTCATAAAACCTAGCACCTTACGAGGACGATTATTCAAATTGTCCTCTATCTCTTTGATGTATTCAGCGCAGAGATTATCAAGTCTCACAGACTTCGGCAAAAATTGCCGAATCAATCCGTTGAGGTTCTCATTACTCCCTCTCTCCCAAGAGTGATAAGGTCCGGCAAAAAATATCTCGGCATTGAGTGCTTCAGCTATCTGTTCATGCCGAGAAAATTCTTTGCCATTATCAAAAGCAATCGTGCAAACCTTTTCAGCATTAAGTATCTCTATACAAGCTTGTGCCACTTGTTCGGCTTTACGATGCTTCAATGCTTTGAGTTTGAGTTCTCTCGTTGTTCTTTCTACAAGAGTCACTAATGCTCCTTTGTGCTTATGACCAATGACCGTATCACCTTCATAATCCCCTAAGCGCCTACGCTGTTCTACTATTTCCGGGCGTTCTGAAATATCTACTCTGTTGGGAATGTGCCCGCGTCTGTCATGAGCTTTGAAGCCACGTTTGCGGTAGGTTTTCTGACTACGCAGATGCCGATATAAGTCTCCGCCTGATTTCTTGTCTGCATAAATATAGCGATAGATGCTTTCATGACTAGGAACATGTTGCCAACCCAGCCGTTTAAGACGCCCTGTAATCTGTTCGGGAGAATATTTTCTCTCAATCAGATGATTGATGTAGGCTTTGGCAAAATCACTGAGTTGATAAGCGTTTTGCTTTTTACGATCTTCTGTCATTTCTTGAGCTTGCAGCGGTCGATAAGCTCTTTTACCTGTATTGCGTTTGATCTCTCGGCTGATGGTATAGTCAAAGAATTGAAAAAGTATTACGGTGTTGGCTCGCCTTGCCGTACGCTCTTGTACTGTCTGCGGCTCGCCGCCTTGTACTACTTTTTCACTTCTCCGACTATAGATTTATGGCAGCCCACGATATTGGCTATTTCGCTATATGAATAAGCGCTTTTCTAAGCACGGATATTTGATACCTTTGTTCTTGTATAAGATGTGTATAGTGTTTCATAACGTTCTGATAGGTAAGAGTTGATAAGCAAGTGCAACACTGCACATCTTACATCTTCTCTCTTGCCTATTAAACGTTGCACTTCAAGCTTGAATCTAAGTTCTTAAATGCCGTCGTCGTCGATGACGACAGGATTGTTTTTTATCCGACTTTGCAATAAGGCGGAGTAGCGGGCAATGCTGTCGCGGGTGTTTTGCACGAGGTTTTCGGCGAAATCCGCCACGTTGTTCGCTTCGTCGCGCTCCATCACGGCTTCAATCAGCAGGGGCAGATTCATGCCGCTGATGATTTCGACTTCGGGGCGTTCGTTGGCAATCAATGCGGCTTGGCGGAAGGGGGTGCCGCCCATGATGTCGGTAAAAATCAATATTGGTTCGTCTTGGTAGTCGGCGACGATGTTTCGCAGGGATTGGGCGAGGCTTTCGCTGCTCATGCCTTCGGGGAAGTTGAGGCTGTGGCAGGCGTTAACTTCACCTGCCAAGAGTTTGAGTCCTGACAGAAGACCGTCGGCGATTTGTCCGTGCCCGCAGATGATGAGATGTATCATTTTGCTTCCTTATAATCTGTTTTTATTCGGAACAAGGCATAATGCCCTGCCCCGATTTACCGAAAAAGCGCAGGCAGCGCTTGGCGCCGCCTGTCTATTGTCGCTTAATTGCCCCAAGGTTTGCCGAATAAATTGCCGCGTTCCATTAAGACGGCAGGGTCGATGATTTCCCAGCCGAACATGGTTTTCACCAGCACCGGCAACAAGGTGCAAACTAAACCGAAGACAACGGTCATGATGACCAATTTCAGCGGCGAGCTGCCTTTTTTAATCCGCCACAAAATGAAGAGCGTCCATAAGAGCGGCAGCAATGCCGGCATGATTTTATCGACCAAATCGCCTTGCAAGGTGTAGACAAAGGTGGCATCGCCGGCTTTGCGCACCAGTTGCAGACCTGATTCCAAGCGGACATAGCTGGCGGTCATCGCGCCGATTACCATCAAACCGACGATTGAGGCGGCATGCGCCAGTTTTTTGGTTTGGTCTTTGAGGTTTTTAATCGCCGATACGCCCATTTTGTAGCCGTAGCTTGCCAAGCCGAAGCGCAGGGAGAAATGCACGACGTTAAACAGCACAAAGAAGAAGATCGGCCCCAGCCACGAACCTTGCAAGGAGAAGGAGGCGCCGATGCCGCCGCAGATAGAGAGCAGGGTCAGCCAGAATACGGCGTCGCCGATACCGCCGCCCGGCCCCATGGTGGAGACTTTAATCGCGCGGATAGTGTCGATGCGTTCTTTGGCTTCTTCCATTGCCAGCACCAGTCCCGAGATGAAGGTCACCAAGAGCGGGTGGGTGTTGAAAAATTCCAAGTGCATTGCCATGGATTTTTTCAGGTCGTTTTCGTTTTTGTGGATTTTGCGCAGCGAGGGCAAGATGCTGTATAGCCAGCCGTTTGCCTGCATACGTTCGTAGTTGAAGGAGGCTTGCAGGAAGAGCGAGCGCCAAGCCATGCGGCGCAGGTCTTTCGGGGTAATGACTTTAGGTGCGCTTAAATCTTCATAAGCACCGCTGACGATTTCTTTTTGATGTTCACTCATTTTAGATACCCTCTTCATAATCTTCGGATTTATCGGCTTTGGCACTGCCTTGCGGCACGGCTTCGCGCAGATAGTATTCAATCAGGGCAAATGCCACGCCGACTAAGGCAATCGCCAGCAGCGGTTGTTGGAAATAGGCGGCGAGCAAAAAGCCCATGAGGAAGTAGGCGATGTATTGGCGTTGTAACATGATGTTAAGCAGGATGCCGAAGCCGATTGCCGGCATCAGTCCGCCCGCCATTTGCAGTCCGTCGGTAATCCATTTCGGAATCAGGCTGACTAAGCCGCGCGCGGCTTCCGCGCCGAAGTAAATCGCTGCAAAGGCGATGAAGAAGTAGAAGACGAATAAGATGCTCATGCCGAGATAGTTCAGATTGGCAATGCCTTTGAAATTCAGGGTTTGCGCGTATTTATCCGCGGTGCTCATCAGCGGCGAGAAGGCGGTGAATAAGAAGGTGATGCACATTTGCACGAATACCGCCGCCGGTATCGCGACCACAATCGCCTGTTCGGCGGTTTGTCCTGTGGCAATCACAAAGGCGGTGCCGATGATGCCGCCCAGCACCACGTTCGGCGGCTGCGCGCCTGCCAGCGGCACCAAGCCCATCCACATCAGCTCGAAGCTCGCTCCTGCGACCAAGCCCGCCTGCGGATTACCTAAGAGCAAGCCAACAATCGGACCGGCGATAATCGGGCGGTGGATATGGGTAAGCACGTTAAAGAGGTCAATCCCTGCAATCCCTGCAAAGATGGCGACCGCCAAAGCCTGCCAAAGGCTGAATTGGGCAATGATTTCTGTGGCTTCCATGGTTTACTCCGTTTCAAGCAGTTGAAGAATCGGCACTTTTTTATCATCGGGCGTGCCTTGTGCGGTACAGGGAACGCCTTTTGCTTCTAGCGCCTTAAAGCAGCGGACATCGTCTTCGGTGACGGAAATCACTTTCGAGACTTGCCGCTTGCCTTCGGCAAAGTGCAGGTTTCCGACGTTGATTTTGTCAATCGGCACGCCACCTTCTACCAATTTCAATGCGGCTTGCGGATCACGCACAACCAGAAAAATTTTCTGTCTGTCCGCCGCTTTGTGAATCACATCAATGGTTTTCTGCAGGCTGAAGAAGCGTGATTCCGCGCCGCCTGCAATCGCCATTTCCATCAAGGCTTGCTGGGTTTCGTCATTCGCCAGCTCGTCATCGGCGACGAGAACCAAATTCGCGCCCAGCCAATTCGTCCACGTCATCCCGACCTGCCCGTGAATCAGGCGGTTATCGATGCGCGTCAATAAAATATTAGGCATATCTCTCTCCTTTTTTATGATGTCGAATAAGGGTATAGGCGAACGCCTTTCACCACGCGGTTCACTTGTCCGCTGGGGTTGGGATTATCGGGGGAAATGCGGCGTTCAATCGCGGCACGCAGACCGAGCAATTGCGCGTATTGCACCGCCAAGACCGCCAGATAGTCGTCGCTGAAGCTGTCGCCTGCCGCCGCATAGGGCAGCGCAATGACGCGCGGATGCGCCGCAATATCCTCAAAACGCGCAAAAAATTCCGCACTTGCCGGCACGACGATTGCCGTCGCGCTGCCGTCATTGGCTAATTCGCGGATGATGTCGGCATCAAATTGTTGGGTATAGGCATGATTGCTCGGCAGAACCATAACCGCCGTTTGCCCATTAATTAGGGATTTCGGCCCGTGTCGGAAGCCGAGCGAGGTTTCCGCCATGGTGGGAATCGCGCCCGCGGTCATTTCCAAAATTTTCAGCGCACATTCGCGTGCCGCGCCGTAAAGCGCACTACTGCCTAAGAAAATCAGACGCTGCGCTTGTAGCAAGGTGTCCGCCGTCGCGCTGTGATAAAACTGACGGTTAATCTGCTGCGAAGCCTCGGCAAGCGCGCTAAAGTCCGATGCCGCCAATCCGAGGGCTTGGCGGCATAAGGCGGCGGTGTAGAGCGTCATGGTAGAAAAGCTGGATGTCATGACAAAGCTGGCGTCATGGGTTTGCGGCGGCATCAGCAAACTATAGGTGCGTTCGTCCAGCGCCAATTGTCCCTGTGCATTGCAAGTTACCGCATAAGGCTGCATTTGCGGCGCGACAATCGCCAGTTTTTCAATACTGTCCACGCTTTCCGGCGAATTGCCCGAACGCGCAAAGGCAAAGAAAATCCCTTCGGCATGACGCGGCAGACGGTCGGCAGGTTGGGCGACAAAATCGGTGCTGGCAATCGCTTGGCAATGCGCGGCGGCAAGCGGCGCAATCAAGGGCGCGACAATATCGCCGACATAGGCGGAAGTGCCGGCGCCGCTAAAGACGACCGTCGCCTGCGGATTGTTCAGCGCAGCGGCAAGCGGCTGCAATGCGGCTTGATCACGCTGTAATAATTGGGGAATTTCCAACCAAGCCTGTGCCTGTCCGCTGATTTCCTGTGCGGTGCTTGCGCGCCCTGCGCCTGAAAATAAGCAATATCTTTGTCTGCAATCATGCGCCTGCTCCGTCTGTGGCTGAATAATAGGGCTCGAGAGCAAAGCGGATATGCTGCTCAATCAAATTGGCGGCACTGAAGGCTTCGCCGCGATTGTGGCAGACTTCTACCGCCTGCGGCAGATATTGATGCAAAACGCCGTAAGGCAGATCGGCTTGGTCAAAGGCTTGATGGAATTTGGCAATTTCCGCCTGCACCGCCGCCTGCGGCCAGTAATAACGCATACGGTCGGACAGACTGTAAACGCGCAGCAATGCCTGCTGCTGCGCATCGCCGTGATAATATTTCTGCCAACGCGAAGGCTCGGCCAGCATCGTGGCTTCCATGACCGCCGCCACATCGACACCCGCATCGGGATAAACCGCCAGCAAGGCGCGGTTAAGCGCATACAGGGCTTCGCGATAAGCGAAAGTCAGCGCCGGCCCGACTTTTAAAATCGCAAAATGATCGCGCACCAATTGGGCGAGATGATGGCGAGTTTGGTAATCGGTGGAATGCGCTTCAAAAACCGCATGGGGGAAAGTCTCCGCCAAAGCGACCAATTCACGCGCTTTTTCAGATACATAATCCACCACTTGCAGATGATCGAATTCCACACCGGGCTGCACCACCAAACCGATAACGCGCGGCCAAACCGCGCTTAAACCTTCCTGTGCAAAGACTTCCTGATGCACCGCCAAGGTTTTTGCCGCAGCAGCGGCGGAAGTCGGCGTAATGCCCTCGATATCTTCCTGCGCACCGCCCGGCACCGGCACTTCCGTGCCTACGATATAGACAATATCCTGATTCGGCGCGGCGGCTTCGGCAATTTTGCACAAACGCGCGGCGCGGGTGGCAACGGTCAAATCGTCCAACGGCACAGGGTCGTCGGCGCAGCTCATACTGCAATCCAAATGGATTTTCTGAAAACCTGCCGCCGCGTATTGGCGCAGCAATTCTTCCGCCTTGTGCATCGCTTCTGCCGCCGTTTCGTGCTGCCAAGCATTCGGCCCGAGATGGTCGCCGCCAAAAACCAGTTTTTCCAAAGGAAAACCGCAGTCGGCAATCAATTGCCGCGTTTGGGCGATAAATTGCGCAGGGGTCAAACCCGTATAACCGCCGAATTGATCGACTTGATTGGATGTGGATTCGATTAAGAGAACGGCATCATGGGCTTTGGCGGAGGCGGCGGCAGCGCGCAACACCGCCGGCAAAGCACTACATACGGAAGTGATGCCGCCTTTGCCGCTCCGCTTATGCTCGGCGATGCGCTCGGCTAAAAGATGTGGCTTCACAAATACTCCTTTCTGCTTTAGCAGGTCATGTTTCAACACACAGAGCGACACATAAAGCGTCGCTCTACGTGTTGCCCTGAATTGGAAGAGGTTACACCTCTCCCACAAGATTATCCTCCCTAAAGGGTTTCAACCAGTAAGGAAATTTTGATGAAATCAGCAGCGGCAACATCATGCGGCGTTTTCATCACAATCGGCATCATGCGGCGCGACTTTGTTAAAAAACCTTTAGGTTTTGAATTATAGTCTTGTCAATATACAAATACAAACAGAAATGCTCAAAAAATTTTCTATTTTCTGCAAAAACAAACAAATCAAAGTATTAGCGGCGATAAGAAAAAAGAATTAGCGCTATTTTTTATCTTTTCCTTGAAGCCGATGATTATAGTCTCTTAACTTCAAAATGAGATTATTCTAAGCGCTTCTCCTGACAAAATGTGTATCTCTAAGTCTCATTTTGAAGTTAAGGTACTATACAAAGCGTAAACTTTTTCAGACGGCATGTGCCGCGCTTAGAGAGAACAGAATGAAGGCAATCGGACTGAGTTTAAGCATGGCAGTCAGCGCGGCACTCTTAAGTGCTTGCAGCAGCATCGGCAATAGCAATAATCAAACAACGCTTGCTCCCAGCGATTACACCTTGGAAAAAGTGGTCTTTTTCAGCCGCCACGGCATTCGTGCGCCCTTAATCGGCTATGGCAGCGCGCTCGCCGAAGCCACGCCGCAGACATGGCCGACGTGGACGACCGAGGGCGGACATCTCACGCCTAAGGGCGCGCAATTAGAAGGAATATTCGCCGAATATTTGGGACATTGGCTTGATGTTGCCGGACTCATCAAACAAGGCGAATGCCGCCCGGAAGCGGTCTTGGTCTATACCAACAGTCTGCCGCGCACCATCGCCACCGGCGAACAATTCGCCCAAAAAGCCTTTGCCGACTGCGGCATCGACGTGCGGCATTTGGAAGCAGTAGGTAAAATGGACAATACGTTCAACCCGATTGTACGCAGCACAGTGGATGCCGCCTTTGAAGAACAATTGCGCCGCTCGATTGACGAAAGTCTCGGCGCAGAAGGCTTCGCAGGTTTGAATCAACGCTTGGCAAATTCTTATGCGGCACTGGAAAAAGTATTGAATTATCAAAATTCCATCGCCTGCAAAGAGAAAAACAGCTGCCAAATCGAGGGCGCGATTTTCTAATTGCAAACTCTACCTCAAATTTTAGGGAAATTGGCGGAATTACACTTATAACTCCGCCAATTTCTCCACCACCCGATAATCCACCTCATCAAATAAATCAAAATGCGTTTGGGCGCATTCAATTTTTTGCTGTTCTGGCAAAGACAATTTGTCTAAATCCACACCATCCTGAATCCCCTTGCCCGTGTTTTTCGTTTCCGCCACAAAATAAACGCGCTCACGGTTTTTCATCACCACAGCCCAATCGGGATTGTAATTGCCAATTGGCGTAGGCACTTTAAACCAAGAGGGCAATTTGAAATACAAAGCCACATCTTCGTGATTTTCACAATCCCGTGCAAAATCGTGTTCGGTTTGCGAATCCAAGTTGATGTAATCGGCAAAAATGGTTTTATCCTGATTTTGAACGGAAAAAGTATGTGCATTGATGAAAAATTCCGTGCCATTTTGTGCCAAATTTTCCCATTGCAACAAACTTTGCCGATACGCTAAATCGCTGTTTTCAGGCAGCCTGAAATATTCAATCCCTTCAACCATCAAACCATTTAATGCCAACAAAATCTTTTCGCTTGCCAAATCAATAAAACGCTGCGGATTATGGGCAATCTCGCCAATCCGACCCGATTGTTGCAAAATTTCAAAAATGCTTTGGCGCGTCAATTTGGTTTTCTTTTGGATAGCCAATAAAACATCAGGGATTACCCAATCGGTATTTTCCACTTGTAGGGTTTGAGCATGGGTTTGTTCGCCCCAAATGCCATCGGTTTGGCTTTGATTGATTTTGGCTTTTTGCATCACAATTTGCAGCTTATGAATCGCAGGCATATTTTGCACCAATTTACAGGCAGCCTGAATCAAATCATCACGCGAAAATTGCACCGCATAGCGTGTTTTATGCAGCAATTTCTGCCAAATTGCCAAAAACACAGGGTCAAGCGTAAAACCTTTGCGGAAAGTTTGCCGTTTGCGCTGATTGGCATTTTTCGCACCGCCATTGCTGAATTTGATGCCGCATTCATTTTCATATTCTTGTTGCAAATTGGCAGCAAAACTTTCGTAACTTTCATTGGGAATCACGGTCAAAATATTCACGCTGTCATCACGCACACGTTCGCCCTGCTGATTCACCGCCAAACGCAAACCGCGCCCGATTTCCTGCCGTTTTTTAATCGGCGATTGGGTTTCATTGAGCGTACAAATCTGAAACACATTCGGATTATCCCAACCTTCTTTTAAAGCAGAATGCGAAAAAATAAAACGCAAAGGCGAATCAAACGACAACAATTTTTCCTTATCTTTCATAATCAAAGCATAAGTATCGTCATCGGCTTTGGTTTTACCGCTTGTGTCTTTGTCTTGCGAAAAATAGCCGTCATGCACACCGTCCGCGCTTTGTCTCGCTTCTTGTTGGTAAATTTCTTCAAACCATTGGGCAAATTTGCCACCGTTTCGGTAATTCGCCACTTTATCAATAAAAAACAAAGACAAAACTTTAATGCCGCGTGGATTTAAACGTTTTTCTTTTTGCAAATGTTCTTTAATGGTTGCCGCCATTTGGTTTTTCATGATTTCATCACGAATCACATCTTGGTCTTCTCCCAAAGTCAAAACCGTGCCGTTGGACAATGCCAGCGTGCCGTTTTCAGCGTCCAAATCATTGATGATGAAACCATGCCGATACATTTCATGATTGCCCGATTTATCAAACAAATCATCGCCCGAAACCACCGAAACCGTTTTCTTTTTGGTTTCTTTTTGATTTTGAGAATGGATTTCCACTTTGGCGGTCAATTTGCGTTTGCTCGACACAAATTCTTTCAACGCCACATACGCACCATTGACATCGTTTTTTTGCCAAAACCGATTTCACTTCAATTTGTTTGACCAATTTCTGATTGTAGGCTTCAATCGGATTCAGGCTATAAACCTTGTGATACGGCTGTTTGTGTGTGGCAGAATAACGCAACACAAACAAAGGATTGAGCGCATCAATTGCCTGTTTTGCCAAATCCGTTTCCATATTTTGCGGTTCGTCAATCAACACAATCGGGCGTGTTTGGCTGATGTTTTGAATCGGTATTTCGCCACTTTCATTCATGCGCTTAATCACATTGTCTTCTTTTTTAAACGCATCAATATTCATAATCAAAATTTCAATATGCGAACTTTGAGCAAAATGGCGTAAAGCATTCAAACGCTCACTGCGGTAAATATCGGCATGAACAATGGGTTTGTTAAACTCGGTTTCAAAATGCGTTTTGGTGGCGCGTATGCTTTGCAACACGCCTTCACGAATCGCCACGCTCGGCACGACAATCACAAATTTGCGCCAACCATATTGCTGATTCAATTCAAAAATCGTCCGCAAATAGACATAGGTTTTGCCCGTTCCCGTTTCCATTTCAACGGTAAAATTCAAGCCGTATTGCCCCAATTGGGTTTCAGGCTGCCTGAAACGATTTTGCACCGCTTTCAAATTTTTTTGGATTTCATCGTGGTTTAAATCCAAACGGTTTGCCACAATCGGGCTGCCGCCATTTGCGGTTAATTCAAATGATTGTGTGTGATTGGGTTCGCCTTGAAAAAGATTCACAATGGCGGAAATGGCATCTTTTTGATAAGCCAAATGTTCAAATTTCAATTGCATGGTTTTTATCCAAATAATTCTGAATGACTCCCCAAGCGCACCAAAATCAATTGTTCTGCTTCAATTTTGTAAATCAGCACCAAATCATTTTTAATATGACAATCGCGAAAACCCTGCCAATTGCCCGTTAAAGCGTGGTCGCGATATTGGGCAGGCAAAGGCTTTTCACCGTGCAAACAATGCAAAACTTCGGCAAATTCCGCACTGCTTAATATTTCGGGGGCGATTTTGCGTAAATCACGTTTGTATTCTTTGCTGATTGCCAATCTCATCGCTTGGTTTCCTGCGCCATTTTTTGCATCAAAACAATGGCTTCATCAACCGTATCCACAGCAAGCATTTCCACTTCGCCCCGATTAACGGCTTGCATTGCGGCAATGGTTTCAGGTTTGGGCTGATAATCCAAACGCAAAGGAATGGTGTGGGTAAGCGCAATTTCACGCAAAAACATATTGATGGCTTGGGTAGGGGTTAAGCCGTAATTTTTAATCACTTCAAATGCTTGATTTTTAATGTCTTCTGGGACACGAAAACTGTATGCACCGCTCATGATGTTCTCCTGTTTGGGTTCAAATACGGCTTGATTATAAACAGATTTGTATTTCAATGAAATACAAACCACTCAAAAAAGCACCTTCAGGCAGCCTATAAAGTTTCAAATTGCACGCCAGCGTCTTGGCATTGCAAAAAGGCATTGGTTTTCAGTGCGTCATTGCCATTAAAAACGCGGTCTAGGGCAAAGATTTTTTGTGGCGATTGTTTTAAACATTCGTGCAACAATTCATCGCTGAATGTTTGCAAAAACAGGGCGGTTTTGCGTGTGCCTGCTTGATTGTTCAACCAAACCACGCTGCCTGAAAAATCAAACTCATCCGTTAATTGGAAACCCAAACGCAAAGCCAATTCATACGCCATATTTTCAACGCTGGCGGTTTCATCAACCACATTTTGGAACAATGCCAATTGTTCGCCCAAACTTTCGGCATCAGATTTTTCAGGCTGCCGCCATTGTTTAAAAGCGCTTTGGGCAAGTTTGAACACTTTGAAACCTGTATCCACGTTTTGATTTTCTTTCAGGCTGCCTGAAATGTGTTTTCCTGCGCGGCGTATGCGTTCTTTGGCAATTTCGGCAATGGTGGCGTAACCTGCTTTGTGGGCTTCGGATTGTTCGTCTGTTTCTTCGGGCAACTGCACGCAAATATAGCGGCGATTGCCGCCGTCTTCGGCATTGAGTTGCATGACCGCGTGGGCGGTGGTGCCGGAGCCGGAAAAGAAGTCTAGGATTAGGTCATTACTTTCGCTAGAAGACATGATGATTTTAATAAGCAAAGACACTGACTTTGGGCTATCAAACATTTTATTTTCAAATAGCTTTACTTGTTCTTTTGTTGCAGCTTGATTCAAATATATATTATCAATGAGCAAACTATCTAACATCGCATCAGAATTTTTAATTTCGTTTTTGTAACGTTTTAAAATAAAACCGCGTTCTTTTTCTGAATGCGTTTTTTTAAATTTAATTTTTCCTGTTTTAACCCATAATTCAAAATTTTCTTTTGAAAAAAACCAAGCGCGTCCCTTTGGTGGAATATCCTCCCTACCTGTAAATGGATTAATAATTGGATAACGGTCGCCATCTCTTGGTGCAGTTGGATCGCTTGAAGTCCAATCGCCATTTGGGTCATTATCTGGATTTTGATAATTTGAAAAATCTTTTTCTTCACCTTTCAAATAAGCAAATTCTTTATTTTTTGCATAACAGATTAAATATTCATGTTGAATGTTAATTCCTGTTTTTTCAACATTAGTAACACTTTTTGTCTTGCGGATAAATTCCACTAAAAAATTCTCCGCCCCAAACACTTCATCACAAAGCAATTTCAGTTGCGCCTGTTCATTATCGTCAATGCTGATAAAAATCACGCCGTCTTCGCGCAAAAGCGTTTTTGCCAAATGCAGGCGCGGCAACATCATATTCAGCCAGTTGCTGTGATAATGCCCACTGTCTTTGCTGTTTAATCGGAATGCGCCTTGAAACACCCCATCGCGTTTCAGGTAGCCTTCTGTGTCTTTGTCGCCCACCCGTTTGGCGTAGTCATCGCGGGTTTCTGAAAATTTGTCGGGATAAATAAAGCTGTCTTTGCCTGTGTTGTAGGGCGGGTCAATGTAAATCATTTTGACGCTGCCTGCGTAGGCTTTTTGCAGGATTTTCAAGGCTTCCATGTTTTCCGCTTCAATAAACACGTTTTGCGTGGTGTCAAAATTCACGCTTTCGGCTTGGCAGGGAATCAGGGTGTTGAAGGTGGGCGTTTGCAAGGCGCGGTAAGCAGCCGTTTTGCCCGCCCAGTTGAGTTGATAGCGTTCGTTGCTGTCGCAAAGGTTTTCCGTACCCAAAATGAGTTTGAGTTTTTCAAAATCAATCTGGTTTTCGCAGAATATTTCAGGGAAAAGTGCCTTGAGTTTTAGGATATTATTTTGAGTTAAATCATTTTGCAAACCATGTATAATTTCGGTTCGGTTCGGTTCGGTTCGGTTCGGTTCGGTTCGGTTCGGTTCGGTCATATCTCTATCCTTTTGAAATAAATAATTTTTAAATAGCACCCTAACTTATCTATAGTCTCTTCAGATTAAAATGATACGCCTTAAAACAAAATATCCCATATTCTAACAATAAATTAACCCCGATAAATTCCAGTCATAAAAAAACCGCCCATAGGCGGTTTAAGCATAATGCTATAATTTTTAAGTTTACACAGTAGGTTAGAACAAGCTATCAATTTTTTCCTTCATAACCATCTAACCCAAGCGTCGAATACCAATAGCCTCACGCACTTGCGCCATTATCCTCTGCGCCTCAGCACGCGCTTTTTTCGCGCCTATCTGCAAAATTTCCTCTACTTCGGCAGGATTTGCCATTAACTGCTCATAACGAGCGCGAAATGGCTCAATTTCTTCATTGATTAAGTCAAACAGCGCCTGTTTAGCCTCCCCCCAAGCAATTCCTTGCGCATATTTTTCACGCATCTCCGCCTGTTGTGTTTTGCTTGCAAAAGCCTTATAAATCTCAAAAATTGTTGATTCATCAGGATTTTTAGGCTCACCAGGCGCTTGCGAATTAGTCACTATTTTCATAATTTGCTTACGCAATTTTTTAGGCTCATCAAACAACGCAATGGTATTGCCATAGCTTTTACTCATCTTGCGCCCATCCAACCCCGTCAACAGCGCCACCTCTTCGCTCACTTTCGCCTCAGGCAAGACAAACAACGGCGCATAGCGATGATTAAATCTTCCTGCAATATCCCTTGCCATTTCAACATGTTGAATTTGGTCACGCCCAACAGGCACCGCATTAGCATTAAATGCCAAAATATCTGCCGCCATCAACACTGGATAACCAAACAACCCCATTGACACCCCTTCATCAGCATCTGCCTTACCCTCTGCAGTATTCGCATCAACTGCCGCCTTATAAGCATGCGCGCGGTTCATCAACCCCTTCGCGCACACACAATTTAACACCCAAGCCAACTCCAAAATCTCAGGAATATCCGACTGACGATAAAACGTTACCCGCTCATAATCCAGCCCACACGCCAACCAAGTTGCCGCAATACACAACGTCGAGTGATGAATCTCTTTTGCCTGATGGCATTTAATAATGCGTGATAATCGGCTAAAAAGAAAAACGCATTATCATTTTCCGCACTGGCTTGAATAGCAGGACGAATCGCCCCCACATAATTACCCAAATGGGGAATGCCCGTAGTTGTAATGCCTGTTAAAATGCGTGGTAACATAAAAAACTCCAGCTTAATTTTTAAAATAACTTATAAATCAATAGATTGAGCACCTTGATACACCACCTCAGGCAAAGATTTGCAAAATCCACCACACTTACCTCCACGCGCGCCAACGCCCCAACATCAACCCACAAATCCACCTGATTGGCTAATACCGCCTCATCCGCCTCCCCCAATCCCAGTTGCAATAATGGCGCGCCTAATTGCTCAATTAGCGCCAACAACAAAACCTGAGAAGTCATCGTTACCGCCACCGTCTTACGCTTAGCCTCCTGCGCCCATTTAGGCATTTGACGCGTTGCAGGTAAAATTGCCGTAACCGCCCCCACAGGCAAACGCTTTAACAACCCAAACGCCATATCGGTTAATTGCGCATATGCCGACACCATCGCCAAATCCGCACACACCAACGTTAACCCCTCTGTTCCCTGCAACGCCCCCAACGCTTGCAAACGTTGCAATGTCGCCTTATGCCCTAACCCTGCAAAAAGCGCATAGCCCCCATCGCTTGGCAAAATCACCACCCCACCTGCCACCAAAACCGCAACCACCTCTGATAATAAACGGGGCTTCACCCACTGCTGCTCAGCCATTAAAATTTTTGCCATAATCCTCAATCCATTGTTGCAACTGCGCCTCATCAATCACCGCTACCCCCAACGCCTGCGCTTTAGAGAGCTTACTTCCAGCTTTATCTCCAGCCAACACAAAATCTGTTTTCTTTGACACACTTCCCACCACCCTCACCCCCAAACGCACCAACCAATCACCAGCCTCCTCACGACTAAACGCACTCAAACTCCCCGTCAACACCACAGATTTACCCGCAATAGGCGAGTTCACCACCGCGCGAACTTCCTCGTCTCCCTCTTCCCATACAATCCCAACCGCCACACAGGCATCAATAACCGCCTGATTTTCCGCATCAGCAAAAAACTGCACAATATAAGTCGCCATCACCTCCCCAATCCCATGCACCGCCTGCAACTGCGCCATACTCGCCGCTCTTAAAGCCGCCAACGTCTTAAACTCCGCCACCAACAACGCCGCACTCACCACCCCCACCTCACGAATCCCCAAAGCATAAATAAAGCGCGCCAGCGTTGTTTGCTTTGAGCGCTCCAACGCCGCCATCAAATTTTGTGCTGATTTTTGCGCCATACGGGGCAAACTCGCCCACCTCTCAAGTGATAACGCATACAAATCCGCAGGACTTTTCACCCAGCCTAACGCCACCACCTGCGCAATCAACTTATCCCCCAACCCCTCAATATCCAACGCCTTCCGCGATGCAAAATGAATCAACGCCTGCTCTCTTTGTGCCGAACAATGCAACCCCCACTACAACGCGCCACACTTTCACCCTCAGGACGCACCACCTCCGACCCACACACAGGACACACCTTTGGCATCACAAACACCTGCGCCGTTTCAGGGCGCTTCTCCAACACCACCTTCACCACCTCAGGAATCACATCGCCTGCACGACGCACAAACACCGTATCCCCCACCCGCACATCCTTACGCGCCACCTCATCAGCATTATGCAACGTTGCATTCGTGATACTCACCCCCCCCACCTCAACCGCCTGCAAACGCGCCACAGGCGTTACCGCCCCCGTACGCCCCACCTGCACCTCAATTGCCTCCACCACCGTCGTCCGCTCCATAGCAGGAAACTTCCACGCCACCGCCCAACGTGGCGCACGAGAAACCAACCCAGCCCTCTGCTGCTTAGCAAAATCATCTAACTTAAACACCACCCCATCAATCTCAAAAGGCAACCCCTCCCGCCTTTGCATCAAATTCTCATAATAATCCACCGCCGCCTGCACATCGCCCACCTGCCTCTGCAACTGACAAACAGGCAACCCCCACTGACGCAACAACCCAAGCAACTGCCCATAAGACTCAGGCAAAGTCGCCCCCTCGACCACCCCGAAACCATAAGCAAAAAATGCCAACTGACGCTTTGCCGTTACCGAAGCATCCAATTGTCGCAAACTGCCTGCCGCCGCATTACGCGGATTTGCAAACGTCCGCCCCCCCTCAAGCAAAGCCTGCGCGTTATAACGCTCAAAAGCCTCCTTCGGAAAATACACCTCCCCACGCACCTCAATCAATCTAGGCGGATTATCCGTGCGCAAGCGCAAAGCCAACGAACGAATCGTACGCACATTTGCCGTTACATCCTCCCCCGACACCCCATCCCCACGCGTACTCGCCCGCACCAACACCCCATCCTCATAACGCAGATTAACAGCCAAACCATCAAACTTAGGCTCAGCAGATAAAACCAAATCCGCCGTTACCCCCAAACGCTGTTGCAAACGAGTATAAAACGCCACAAACTCCTGCTTGGAAAACACATTATCTAAGGACAACATCGCCATTTCGTGGCGCACACTCTCAAACCCACCTGCTACCTTACCCCCCACCCGCTGAGTTGGTGAGTCCACAGGAATCTCCCCCCCATAAGCACGCTCCAACGCCTGCAGCTCCCGCATTAAAGCATCATAATCAGCATCAGCAATAACAGGCGCATCCAACACATAATAATGATAGTCATGCGAATGAATCTGCTCACGCAACACCGCTATCCTTGCCAAAAGAGAACGCTCATCAAAAGACATCACACCCCCCAAAACCAAGCACGGTCAAAAAATTATTCATGAAAAATCAATCAACATTAAAGAAAAAAGACCAACACACCACAGCCATCAAGAAAAATTTACCTGCGCCAACCAAGCGTTATATTCCAACTCAAACCTAGCCACCTGCTCTTTATAACGCAACATATCACGCTCAGCCAAAGGACGTCGCCCCTCATCACATAACCGACCATCCACACTCTCAGCCATCTCCATCACCACCGCCAAAAAAGTCTCAAAAGATTTTTGCGCAGACTCTGCCAGAGGCAATTGCAACACACACAAAATCCCCTCACAATGCGCAAGCGTCGTCAAATCTTCAGGGAAAGTAATCGGCTTACGCACCTTCAACACACTAAAAAACACATCCTGATTATTTCCAGCAATCAACTCATAAACATCATGCGGGGAGCGCTTTAAGCCAAACGTTTTAAACAACTGTTGCAGTTGCTCTCCATTAAAAGTCTGCCCATACCTTGCCATAATCGTCAACGCCAGCGTCATCGTAGGCATCTGAGAGAACTCAGGCAAAGCTTTCCCCTCCTTACTCACCATCGCATTGAAAAAGCTAGGATTTAAGCGCAACGTCTTTTGCCTTGACTCGCCTAAAATTTGTTCATCATAAGAGTCTTCTTGCCAAAAAATTTGTGCATCTAAACGCTGACGTCCAGCTCGCTTTTTTCTTGAAGTATCCTGATGGTTTTTCAAATCCGCAAATAACCAGCGCAACAGCCGAAAAGCCAGCAACAATAACGCCACCACCAAAACATAGCCCAAAATACGCACCAAAAAAAGCATCATATCTTGGCTCATTCACATTCCCCCTCACCCAAAATATCTTCTAGTGAAAACAACAAATAATCATCAATAGCGTATCCATCACGCTCACTTAATGCAAAATGGCGCACACTGCGCCCGAACTGATGCACCCTATTTTTATCTCCGCACACCAAATAATGCCAAGACGGCAAGGATTTATTCTCACTGCGCAAACGATAGGCACAACTTAAAGGCAACCAACGAAAATCCTCACGCGAAATCTCACGCAAATTCAAACAATCTGCCACCTTCTGCGCTCGATTGGCATAATCTCCACAACAAGATTTTTTTATCTCCAATAATGCACACGCAACGCGCGAAAAATACACCTCGCCCGTATCAATATCTTCCATTTTATTCAAACAGCACAGCCCGCACCCATCGCATAGCGCTTCCCATTGCTGAGCGCTTAACGCATCAAGCGGCTGCGTATTCCACCACGCAACCGCTTTTTTCATCTCATCGTCCAATTCAAAGCCCGACAATTAATGCAATCCCTGCATATAATAAGCCACTGCTTCTATTTCTTTAGGCGTTAACTTCGAAGCAATATCACGCATCATTGCATTGGAGTCATTGCTACGCATAACCATCGCACTGGTATCAGTATCACTTGCCAACTCATCACTATTAGCCGCATTAGCAAAAGCGCTTAATTGCTTGCGCACATAAGGAACCTGCTGGGCGGATAAGGCTGGGAAAGCTGCTGGCTCAATTCCCATCCCGTTAGGCTATGACACGCCATACACGCTGGCACATCCTTCGCCATAATCCCACCACGATAAATCTGCTCACCAAGTTTTAACATTTCCTCAGGATTTTCTCCTGCACCTTGAGTGGCAGCAGGTGCAGGGACTTGAGCAGCAAAATAAGCAGCTAAATGCTCAATATCTTCATCCTCAATCGTCATCGCCTGCGCATTCATCACAGGGTCAACACGCGCTCCTGATTTAAAATCTCGCAATTGTTTTACCAAATATTTCTCTCCTTGCCCTGCAAGATTAGGCCAATCACCAGAGATACTCACACCCGTTGCACCATGGCAACCGCCACAAGCTAATGCCTTTTCTTTGCCAATTTCAGGATCTCCTGCCGCTAAACTCGTTAGCGAAACGCTCATTAATAATACCGTCACAATGCCTTTTTTCATGTCGTGCTCCACAAGGATACGTTGTAGTTTTTTCTGCTGCGATATACACTCTCGCATCATTTAAACGGATTTTACTATAAAATGATAAGCCCTTACCAGCAAGCTACCTTCGCTTTTTCTGTAAACACTTCCACACAACTGCCCAATGAGGCTGAAATTGAGGTCGCCTTTGTCGGGCGCTCAAATGCTGGAAAATCCAGCGCATTGAATGCGTTAACCAATCAAAAAGCGCTGGCGAGAGTCTCTAAAACTCCAGGACGAACCCAGTTAATCAATTATTTTAATTTGCCAAAACCCAATCACTATTTAGTCGATTTACCTGGTTATGGCTATGCCAGTGTTCCCACTCGCATTCGCGCTCATTGGCAAGATTTATTAGGCAACTATCTACTCACGCGCCAACCCTTGCAAGGTGTCGTATTAATTATGGACATTCGCCATCCTCTTAAAACGCTTGATATGCAAATGCTTGATTGTTGCCATGCGCGCGTATTACCCGTGCATATTTTGCTTACCAAAGCAGATAAGTTCAAGCGCGGCGCACAAGCTAAACAGTTGCTAAGCGTTGAAAAAGCGCTGACAGATTTCCCAGCGCCTGTAAGCGTACAAACTTTTTCCAGCCTAAAAAAACAAGGACTAGACCTTCTAACCGCGCGCCTTAATCAATGGTTTGATGTAAATAACAACACAAAAACACCAGATTAATCAATGCTATTACAAATTTTATTTCTCTTATTTTTAGTAGCGCTTAGCGCTGGTTTTATCGACACGCTTGCAGGTGGGGGTGGCATGCTTACCATTCCTGCTTTATTAATCAGCGGATTACCGCCTGAATCTGCTTTAGCCACCAATAAACTACAGGCAAGTTTTGGGACAGTATCTGCCAGTTGGTATTTCATCCGACGCGGACAATTAAATTGGCGCGCACTTTTACCTGCCATGATGCTCTGCGCTTTGGGGGCGATAAGTGGCACGCTGTTGGTGCATTATCTATCTAGCGCATGGCTAGAAAAAATCATTCCACTTTTATTAATGAGTGTTGCTTTATTATTTATCCGCTTACCTAAATTAGGTGAGGTAGAACACAAAGCACGCTTATCACTGCTTTTCTTCTCTGCATGCATTGCTTTACCCATTGGATTTTATGATGGTTTTCTAGGGCCGGGAACAGGGAGTTTTTTTCTTTTTAGCACTCATCACCTTGCGCGGTCTAACTCTACAACAAGCAACCATTGAGGCCAAAGCTTTTAATGCCATTACCAACCTGACGTCGTTAGCGATTTTTTCTTTGACAGGCAATATTGTTTGGCAAGTTGGATTAACGATGGCGATAGGGCAACTTATTGGCGCACGCCTTGCCTCAGGATTAATTATGCGCCAAGGCAATCGACTTATCCGCCCTATTGTGGTGAGCATGTCGATTGTGATGAGCGCCATTCTTGCTTATAAATATTGGTTTTAGCGCCTAGGTCTTTGCGCGCAATAACGGTGCTAGATATTTGGCGGTAAAGCTTTTTTTAATTTTAACCACATCCTCAGGCTTGCCCGTGGCGATAATCTCCCCCCCACCACTACCGCCCTCTGGCCCTAAGTCTACAATCCAATCAGCGGTTTTAATCACATCTAAATTATGCTCAATAACCACAATCGTATTGCCATGGTCGCGCAAACGATGCAACACCGCCAGCAATTGTTTGACATCATGAAAATGCAAACCCGTTGTTGGCTCATCTAAAATATACAACGTTCGCCCTGTATCGCGTTTAGATAATTCTTTGGATAATTTAATCCGTTGCGCCTCACCACCAGAAAGCGTTAGCGCATTTTGCCCCAAACGAATATAACTCAACCCCACATCCAATAGCGTCTGTAATTTTCGCGATAATGCAGGAATATTAGTAAAAAACTCATACGCCTCAGCAACACTCATCTCCAATACCTGATGAATATTTTTACCTTTGTAGGTAATATCTAACGTCTCGCGATTATAACGTTTACCCTCACACACATCACAAGCAACAAATATATCGGGCAGAAAGTGCATTTCAACTTTCGTTACCCCATCTCCCTGACACGCCTCACACCGCCCACCTTTAACATTAAAAGAAAACCGCCCAGCTTTATAGCCGCGCGCGCGTGCTTCCTGCGTATCAGCAAACAGCTCACGAATGCCCGTAAAAATCCCAGTATAAGTCGCAGGATTAGAGCGCGGTGTGCGTCCAATTGGGCTTTGGTCAATATTGACCACCTTATCAAAATACTCCATCCCACTCACACTCTCATAAGGCGCAGGGTCAACTTTAGAACGATTAATCGTTTTAGCAGCCACTTTATGAAACGTCTCATTAATCAACGTTGATTTCCCTGACCCAGATACACCCGTTACACAAGTAAACACACCAACTGGCAAAGCAAAATCTACCGCTTTTAAATTATTACCCCGCGCACCTTTAAGATGCACCCATTGATTTTCCCTCGCTTCAATACGTTTTTCAGGTACTGCAATGTATTGCTCACCGCGCAAATATTTCCCTGTTAGGGATTGTGGCGCTTGTTCGATTTGTTTAGGCGTACCTTGTGCCATCACCTCACCGCCCAACGCTCCTGCTCCTGGCCCCATATCCACCACATAATCTGCTGCCCGAATGGCATCCTCATCATGCTCAACCACAATCACCGTATTGCCCAAATCACGCAACCGCACCAACGCCTCTAATAAACGGTCATTATCGCGCTGATGCAAACCAATAGACGGCTCATCTAATACATACATCACCCCAACCAACCCCGCGCCAATTTGCGAAGCCAACCGAATGCGTTGCGCCTCTCCACCAGAAAGCGTCTCCGCGCTACGTGATAAAGTTAAATAATTTAGCCCCACCTTCACCAAAAACCCCAAACGCTCCCGAATTTCTAACAAAATTTTCTCAGCAATTTTGCCTCTTGCGCCTGAAAGGCTTAAATCCTGCACCCAATCACGCGCTTGCGCAATGGATAACTCACTAATATCAGGCAAAGTTTTATCTTCAATAAACACATGGCGCGCCGCCTCATTTAAACGCTCCCCCCACACGTCGGACATTGACGATTATTTAAATACTGACTAATTTCATCACGCACATGCGCCTTATCCGTTTCACGATAGCGACGATTCATCGTATTAATAATGCCTTCATAAGGCACCTTACGTGCTTTCATTCCCCGCCCAGCAGGCATTGCAATCGCCTCATTTTTCGAGCCATACAACACAATTTCCTGAAAGCGTGGCGCTAATTGTTCAAAAGGCGTTTCCTCAATATCAAAATCATAATGGCGTGCCAGCGCCTGCATTTGCGGATAAAAATAAGGCGTTCGTCTATCCCAACCCCGAATTGCCCCCCCTGCAATACTCAAATACGGTTGAACCACCAATTTAGGGTCAATAAACACATTCACCCCCAACCCATCACAATCTGGACAAGCCCCATGCGGATTATTAAAAGAAAACAAACGTGGCTCTAATTCTTTCAAAGAATACCCACACTTAGGGCAAGCATAATTTGCAGAAAACGTCTCCACCGCCTGCAAATCATCCATCGCCACCAACTCCACCAACCCATTAGAAAGAGACAACACCGTTTCAATAGATTCCGCCAAACGCTGCTCAATCCCCTCGCGCACCACAAAACGGTCAACCACCACCCCAATCGTATGGTTACGCTTTCCATCAATCTCAGGTAACTCATCTAATTCATACATCGCGCCATCAATCAACACCCGCACAAACCCCTGTTGACGCATATCCGACAACAACTTCTCATGCTGCCCCTTGCGCCCCTGCACCAAAGGCGCCACCAACAACTGCCTACTCCCCTCAGGCAATGCCATAATGGCATCAACCATCTGTGAAATCGTCTGCGCATTTAACTCTACGCCATGGCGCGGACAACGTGGCACACCTGCACGCGCAAACAACAGACGCAAATAATCATGAATTTCTGTAATCGTCCCCACCGTTGAGCGTGGATTATGGTTGGTTGATTTTTGTTCAATAGAAATAGTTGGTGATAATCCCTCAATATGGTCAACATCAGGTTTATCCATCATCGCCAAAAACTGGCGCGCATAAGAGGAAAGCGACTCCATATAACGGCGTTGCCCCTCAGCAAAAATCGTATCAAACGCCAAAGACGACTTCCCCGAACCCGATAATCCCGTAATCACAATTAACTCATTGCGTGGCAACACCAAATCCACTTCTTTTAAATTATGCGTCCGCGCGCCACGAATTGTAATCTTATCCATATCACCCACCTTTTTTGCAAGTCGCGCATTGTATCGCAAACCCCCAAATACCACCATTAACCCCAAACCACATTGCAACGCTTGCAATTATGCTAAAAAACCCTAGACTAACCCCCTTTTTTAAGACTCTACGCAAATTATGTCCGAACAAATCACCCCCCTTTTACACAACCTCAACATCAGCATGCAAACCCGACTCCTCTCCCCGCGAGAACTCGCAGAAGAATACCCCGTGAGCAATCAAGCAACACAAACCATCCTAAACGCGCGCCAAACTGTTCGTGATATTTTAGACCGCAAAGACAAACGCAAAATCCTCATCCTTGGTCCTTGCTCTATTCACGACACCACAGCCGCCATTGAGTATGCCCAACGTCTAAAAAAACTTGCCGACCAAGTTGCTGAGACCTTCTACATTATCATGCGCGTTTACTTTGAAAAACCCCGCACCACCGTCGGCTGGAAAGGACTAATTAACGACCCAGACCTTAATGACACTTTCGATATCGCTAAAGGACTACGCATCGCGCGCAAACTCATGATTGATATCAATGAACTCGGACTCCCCATCGGCACCGAAGCACTCGACCCCATCTCCCCACAATACATTGGCGATTTAGTCAGTTGGACCGCCATCGGCGCGCGCACCGCCGAATCCCAAACCCATCGCGAAATGTCTAGCGGACTATCTACCGCTGTTGGCTTTAAAAATGGCACCGACGGCTCATTAGCCGTTGCCATTAACGCCATAGAATCCGCAGCTAACGCGCACAGCTTCCTTGGCATCGACAGCGACGGACGCATCGCCATCACCAGAAGCCGTGGCAATCCCTATGGGCATGTTGTACTTAGGGGTGGTAATCAAGGTCCTAACTACGACAGCGTCAACGTAACCCTCTGCGCCCAAGAGCTCAAAAACAAAAACCTCCCCGCCAACCTCATCATTGATTGCTCACACGCCAACTCCAGCAAAGACCCTCAACGCCAACCGCTCGTCTTTCAAAATGTTATCCAACAAATCGCTGATGGCAATGAATACATCATAGGCGCTATGCTTGAAAGCCATCTCAATGCAGGCAATCAAAACTTAGGGACAAACCTTGACGAACTCCGCTATGGCGTCTCAATCACTGATGGTTGTATTGATTGGCAAACCACCGAAAACCTCCTCCTAGAATCCCACAAAACCCTACAAAAAAGCCATGAAAAATCTAGCTAAACAAACTCATAAAGTTCGCATCATCGCTGGTAACCATAAAGGACGTCGCATTGACATCCTCGAGCGCCCTGGGTTGCGCCCAAGTCCTGACCGCGTCCGCGAAACACTTTTTAACTGGCTACAATTTCTCCTATCAGGTGCACATATCCTTGATGCCTTTGCAGGCAGTGGCGTTATGGGATTAGAAGCGCTTTCACGTGGCGCCAGTAGCGCCATCTTTTTTGAAAAAGACCCACAAATTGCCCAACAAATCAGTCAAACCTTAACCCAATGGCGCGAAAACCATGCCAGCGTCAAAATTGGCGATGCATTAAGCTTTAGCGCAAACCGTAACCCCTTTGACCTTATTTTTATTGACCCTCCATTTATGGACAATCTTCATCAACAAGCACTGGATAAATTTAGTCAATCTATATGGCTTAAAGATAACGGGCTCCTTTATATTGAAACCCCCTTTGCTCTAACCGAACTCACCCTCCCGCCTAATACTCACTGGCACAAACAAAGCAAAGCAGGGCGTCTACATTTTGGACTAATCAAAAGAGATGCTCATGCCTAAGCGCATTGCTGTTTATCCCGGCACTTTTGACCCCTTTACTCTAGGACATCAACACATCCTCCAACGCGCCACTCTACTGTGCGACAAACTGTATATCCTCATTGCACAAGGGCATCATAAAAACACCCTATTTAGCCTAGAAGAGCGCCAGCATATGATTCAAACAACGCTCAACACCCTAAATATCCCCATCACCGTACAAACCCTTCCTTTTTCTGGACTACTTATCCACACCTGCCAAAACCTCAATGCCAAATTCATCATCCGCGGCATTAGAAACGCCACAGACATTGAACACGAACATCAACTCGCCGCCATCAATCGTCAACTTGACCCCAGTATAGAAACCATCCATCTTATTAGTCACGACAATCTCGCTTTTATTTCTTCTACCATCGTTAAAGAAGTCGCCAAACTAGGTGGTGATATCAGCTCTTTTGTTCCCCAAGAAATTAAAAAAACGTTACTTCATAAAATTTGTCAAAATTATTAATTTTTGTGTATAGTATGGGCGTCTTATAGACGTCCCATAAATGTTTATTTCTTAGGAGTAAAAAATGACAAAAGTAATGAAAATCGCAGCAATCTCATTAGCAGCAGTAATGTTCGCTGGTTGTGCAAAACAAGACAAAACGCACGTAGCGAATGCAGCAGTTGATACTGATGTAAACAGCTTACGCACTGCTATCGAAGAAACTCGTGCAGCAGCACTCCAAGCTAACGACAACGCATTAGCAGCGCGTCAATTAGCTGAGCAAAACGCTGAAAAAATCAACCGCGTTTTCCGTAAATCACAATTAAAATAATCTTTTTTAGATTGTTTTGTTTAAAAAGCGGATGGTTATCATCCGCTTTTTTTATTGCTCATGATTTTTATCCAGCCCCCAACTTTACCTCTTAAGTTCAAAATCAAAATATTTTTACGCTTTTTTCTTTCTTTTTTCTCCAAAATCCGTACAATGCCCACTCTCATTTCAACTCAATATTTTAAGGAATTACAATGTTAGCAATCCGACTTTCACGTGGTGGCTCTAAAAAACGCCCTTTTTACCACATTGTTGCAACTGACAGCCGTAATGCTCGTGATGGCAAATTTATCGAGCGTTTAGGTTTTTTTAACCCCATTGCTAAAGGTCAAGAAGAAGAATTACGCATTGACCTTGAGCGCTACGATTATTGGGTTAGTCAAGGTGGGCAATCTAGCGAGCGCGTAAAAAGCCTAGTCAAACAATATAAAAAAGCCAACCAAGGCGAATAATTTTAGCCAACTTTAAAATTAATAGCGGTGCTTTGTTCACCGCTATTTTTATGGTCAACTCCTTATGAATACTGCAAATAATCATATTCTATTAGGCGCTATTATCGGTCTACATGGTGTGCGCGGTTGGGTCAAGCTTTATTCACAGTGTCGCCCTAAAGAAAATATTTTTAACTACAAAGAATTTATCGCGATTCATCCAGAAACTCTTCATAGCCAAACACTCAAATTAAGCGCAGGCAAAGAACAAGGTAAAGGACTAATTGCCCAATTTACTGAGATTAATACCCGCGATCAAGCTGCCTCACTTTTGCAATACAATCTCTATATTGATAGAGCTCACTTGCCCAAAGCGCAAAAAGACGATTATTACTGGCATGATTTGATTGGTCTACAAGTCTTTAATCTCCAAAATGAACATCTCGGCAGTGTTCATTCTCTTTTTGAAACTGGCGCAAATGATGTCTTAGTAGTCAAACCTATAAATAAAAACAGTACTGATATTCTTATTCCTTTTGTAAAACAGCACTATATCTATGACATCATTCTGCCTAGCGACCAACAAAACGGGCATATCATTGTTGATTGGGACAGCCAATGGTTAGAAGATTAGCGCATGAACATTCACATCATCTCTATTTTTCCTCAACTTCTGGCTCATTGGTTTAGTCAAGGTGTGATCAGTCGCGCACTCAGCCAAACAACTCTTGCCAAACTTCACTACTGGAATCCGCGCAATTATAGTCACGACAAACACCAGCGTATTGACGACCGCCCTTTTGGCGGTGGACCTGGAATGGTGATGCAATATCAACCCCTAGCAGATACTGCCAAAGCCATTAACACCCAAGCCACAGAAAAACCTTTCCACATCGCACTTAGCCCACAAGGTGAAATGTTTAATCAACAACTTGCCAACCAACTTGCTGAAAAACCAGCACTGGCATTTTGGTGTGGACGCTATGAAGGCATTGACCAACGCTTTTTAGACCAACATATTGATTTAGAGGTATCCATTGGCGATTTTGTATTATCTGGTGGTGAAATTGCAGCTGCCATTATGATTGACAGCATTTTAAGACTCATCCCTGGAATATTAGGCGATGAACAATCATTCCAACAAGACTCCTTCCAGCAAAAATTATTAGACCACCCCCACTATACAAGACCCCAAAACATTGGTAGAATCCGCACCCCTAGCGTTTTGCTTAGTGGCAATCATGCAGCAATCACACGTTGGCGGTTGCAACAATCCCTAGGTAGAACGTTTTTGTTACGTCCTGATTTGTTGGATAATCTAATACTTACCGACGAACAACAGACCTTATTAAACGAATTTTTAGCACAACAAACATTTTCTGGAGAGCCGTCATGAGCAACATCATCGACACCTTAGAGCAAGAACAATTTAAAACCGACCTACCCGATTTTAACCCTGGTGATACTCTCAACGTGCAAGTGCGCGTACGTGAAGGCAACCGCACTCGTTTACAGGCATTTGAAGGCGTATGCATCGCCATCCGTAATCGTGGTATTGGCTCTTCATTTACTGTGCGTAAAATCTCACACGGTGAAGGGGTTGAGCGCGTATTTCAAACCCACAGCCACTAGTTGAGTCTATCAGCGTTAAGCGTCGTGGTGATGTTCGTCGCGCCAAATTATATTACCTACGCAATCTTGAAGGTAAAGCTGCTCGTATTAAAGAAAAACTCACCAGCAAAAAGAAAGAAGCTTAAGGCAATTTCTATGCTCAATGCTGAGCATCTTGAGCTAAGCCAGCAATTAGCCGTATTGTGTTATCAAACCAGTACGGCTATTTTGCGATACTATGGCAACCAATCTGCACTCAATACACAAAATAAAAGTAATAACACGCCACTTACGAATGCCGACTTAACCGCGCATGAACTATTAGCACAAGGTTTGCCCAAAATTTTAAATCTTCCCTTTGTAAGCGAAGAATCCAGCGAAAATGAACAACAGCAACAATATGATGATTATTGGCTAGTTGACCCTATCGATGGCACTAGAGATTTTATCGAACAAAGTGGACAATTTTGTATCGCCATCGCGCGCATTACACAAAATCGCCCTACTTTAGGGTTTATTTATGCCCCCATTAACAACCGCCTGTGGTTTGCTAGCCAAGGCTACGGCGCTCATACTGGCATTTATCAGCCTAATCATAGACTTACCTTAAAACCCATTTATAGCCAAACTGAAATCCAGAAACCGCGTATTATTACCGCACGCCCTGGAGGCTCTAAAAAATTCAAACAATTCTTATCCCAAGTTGGTCATTACGAACGCGTTTATTCAGGAAGTGCGTTAAAATTTTGCGCTATTGCCGAAGGCAAAGCCGAGCTTTATCCTAAATTATCCGCCAACACCAGCCAATGGGATATTGCCGCAGGTGAGTTAATCCTCAGTGAAGCTGGAGGAGCGCTTTATACTTTAAATAGTGAGCCTTTTTACTATGGCGGCGCATACCCACTTCTCAATACCGCATTTATCGCTCATGCAGCAGGCATTAGTGATACTCAATTGCAAAGTTATCGCCCTTTTTTACAACCCAATTATTTAGTTTAATTCTTTAAACTCTACAGGATATCCATGCACGAATTTAAAAGCCCGCGCGATAGCGAAATCAACATGACTCTTCTCATGCAACCCTCCAATGCAAACTTTTCTGGCAATATTCATGGCGGATATCTTCTGTCTTTGATGGATCAAGCCGCTTATGCTTGTGCCAGCAAACACGCTCAAGCCTATTGCGTTACCGCTTCTGTCAATACCGTAAATTTTCGCACCCCTATTCACGTTGGAGACCTCATCACCATCAAAGCACGCATTAACTTTACTGGCAGAACCTCCATGGTTGTTGGCATGCGCGTTGAAGCGGAAAACCTAATTCAAGGAACCGTCCGCCATAGCAACTCCAGCTATTTCACCATGATTGCCAAAGATAAAAATGGTCAAAGCATCACCGTTCCCAAACTCAAATTAGAAACCAAAGATGATATCCGACGTTTTGTGCGCTCCTATGAAAGACGGGAAGACCAAATCAGCCGTATAAAGCGCTTTAATGAACGGCAATTTATTTTAGATCAAGAAACCAAACAGTGGCTTACTGAGCAAAACGTTATTATTGACCCTGAACTATTTTCGCCAAAACATTAATGGTAACCCTAAAACAACTCACTTTAATGCAAAAACGTCGACCATTAAGCAAATCAGAAATATAGCCCCAGCTTAGACTGGCTAAAATCACACCAACCTCAAACCAAAAAATCGTACCAACCGCAGCCTCCTTACTAAAACCCAACATCTCTGAGACATACAACGGCGCCCAGTTATCCACACCAATGCGCACAATATAGACAAAAATATTAGCCACACACAGCATCCAAATCCATGGATTACGCAATACAAACTTCTTAAACGCCATCCACATTGGCATCTGCTCTGCCTGAGTATTTTCTGCCTCAACTTGCTCGCCAAAAATCTCCTCACTGCGATTCCAGCCTAACTCTTCAGGGTCATCCTTACCAATAAACAAAGTAATCACCCCAATAATCAACGCAATCACCGCTGGAAAAATAAACATGCCATAAACATTGCCAGCAAAAAACACATTCGCGCCCCAAAGCGCCAAGAAACCAGCAATTGCCCCACCAATATTGTGCGACATATTCCAAAATCCTAAATATTTACCGCGCTTAGTGCGTGGCGTCCAACGCGTAATCGTTGAATAAGCCGCTGGCCCACCTGCTGCCTGAAAAACCCCGTTTAATCCCCAAAGCACCACCATCACACCCACCACAGAGCCAAAACTTGCCAACAAAAAGCCCATCACCATCACAATAACAGACGATAAAATCAACATCCATGACAATGATTTTTTCGTATTTTTATCACTAATATAATAGCCTACGATTGTTTTCCCTAAGCCATAAGTAATACTAAACGCCAAACCAATATACCCAAGCTGAATGGTTGTTATCCCCAACTGCTCTTTCATCATAGGTTGAGCTGCTTTAAAGTTATTGCGTATTAAATAAATACACATATATGTTATAAACACCACAAAAAACGCCTTCAAAAACTGCATTAGCCACATACGGCGTTGTTCAGAAATAGGGATTCCTTTATTAGGAATTTTATGCAGAGTTAACAAACCAAACATAGCAAGCTCCTATAATAAAATTTACAAAATTTAACCTTCAGAAAACTTGTTCTACGCCTTTTATATACAAAATAGACTTTTTTAATCTTCTAATTTTTTATCCCTATCCTGTTCAAACTCCCCCCATAATGCATTTAAAATTGACACACACACAGCAAATCCAACTCCTAATATCCACGTGAAATACCACATTTTGCGCTCCTAATAATGCGACTGACTATTTTCTTTTAAAAATTCCGCCGTAACCTTGCCACGCATCACCGCATACGCCCAACTTGTATACATCACCACAATAGGCAACAGCACCACCACCACAAATAGCATCACCAACAAAGTCAGACGGCTAGAAGTTGCATCCCAAAGCGTCAAACTAGAACGCAAGTCTGAAGACGATGGCAAAATAAATGGGAACATTGACACCCCAGCCGTAACAATCACTCCTAAAAGTCCCACGGAAGAGGCGACAAACGCCGACAACGACCGCCGAAAAAATACTAACAATCCAGCCAATACAAATCCCACATACGCTAATACAGGTGCCAGCACCATCCAAGGATAGCGCTGATAATTTTCAAGCCACGCACCTGCCTCCTTAACCACTGATTTAACCAAAGGATTTGCCATAGCTTGAGGAGAAAGAGAACCCTGCACAACCACATAACCTTCTATTGTTGCAACCCATAGCCCTGCTATAGAAAACAATCCCAGTGTCAGCACCGTACATCCTAGCGCCCACCAACGCGCCCGCTGATAAATCACATCCACCGTACGATGCATTAAATACACCGCGCCTTGCAAAGTAATCATCGCCACAGACACCGCCCCACACAGCAAGGCAAATGGATTAAGCAACGCCCAAAAGCTGCCCGTATAAAAAGAGCGCAACGTACTATCAAAATGAAACGGCACCCCCAACAGCAAATTGCCAAATGCCACACCAAAAATCAGTGGCGGCACAAACGACCCCACAAACAGCCCCCAATCCCATGCAAAGCGCCAACGCGGTGCGGTAAGTAAATTACGGTATTTAAACCCCACAGGACGTAAAAACAACGCCCACAAAACGGCCATCATCACCCAATAAAATCCTGAAAATGCTGTTGCATACACTAGTGGCCACGCTGCAAATACCGCGCCACCTGCGCTAATAAACCAAACCTGATTTCCTTCCCAATGTGCTCCTACC
Organism: Rappaport israeli; assembly: GCF_001888055.1. Taxonomy (GTDB): domain Bacteria; phylum Pseudomonadota; class Gammaproteobacteria; order Cardiobacteriales; family Cardiobacteriaceae; genus Rappaport; species Rappaport israeli. The sequence goes on along the minus strand of NZ_LXHZ01000004.1, from coordinate 143,560 downwards.
GTCGCAATCACCAAACGCCGCTGCTCATCATTTTTAGCCACAAACGGCAACAACGTCCCCACCCCCATATCATGCCCATCCATAATCGCAAAGCCCACCAACAAAAGCCCCACAATCCCCCACCAAATCACCTTAAGCGTTGCAAAATCCAACCATTCCATAATCTCTCCTTAATGCGCCTTCGCCTCATTATCATAACGCCCTGTTCCCAAACTCCCTGGCCCCTGACGCACAAAGCGCACCATTAAATACATCTCAATGACCAACAAAATCGTATAAAACGCCACAAACCCAGCAATTGAGCCATACAGTGAAGCCTTTGATAAAGAAGACGCTGACAACCCAGTTGGCAACACCCCATAAATCGTCCACGGTTGCCGCCCATATTCTGCGACAAACCAACCCACCTCCACTGCAATCCACGGCATCGGCAACGCCCAAAATGCCAAACGCAGCAACCAGCGCTTATGCGCAAAATTCCCCTTTAACGAAAACCACATCGCCAAAGAAAAAATCACCAACATCCCAAGCCCCATTGCCACCATAATGCGAAACGCCCAAAACATCGGCAACACTTTAGGAAAACTCGCGCGCGCCGCCTGAGCAATCTCTTCAGGTGTTGCATTAGCAACCTCATCGACATAAAGCGATAACAACAATCCAAACCCCAAATGCGCCTTATCCTGCTCAAATGCCGCCAAAGCCGCCTCATCCTCAGGGTTTTCACGCAATGCCCGTAACGCCGTTAAAGCGCGCGCTCCTTTTACCATCTGCCTAGCGTTATCCGCCATAATATCCACAATCCCTGGGATTTTCTCCGTCAAAGAGCGCGTCCCGATTAATCCCATAACCCAAGGAATCTGAATAACAAAATCATTTTTCATCTCCGCTTCATTAGGAATTGCAAATAAATTAAAAGACGCAGGCGCAGGCTCTGTGTGCCACATCGACTCCATCGCCGCTAATTTTGTTTGTTGCGCCTTCCCAATCGTATAGCCCGACTCATCCCCCAAAACAATCACCGAACACACCGACGCCAACCCAAATGCCGCCGTAATACGAAAACTTTTTTTCGCAAACGCCACATTGCGCCCACGCAACAAATACCAACTCGACACCGACAACACAAACATCGCCGCTGTTGTATAACCTGCAGACACCGTATGCACAAATTTATTTTGCGCATCAGCATTAAAAACCACCGCCCAAAAATCCGTCAACTCCATCCGCATCGTCTGCACATTAAATTCCGCCCCCACAGGCTTTGCATCCAAGCATTACCAATTAAAATCCACAGCGCGGACAAATTCGTCCCCAGCGCCATAAAAATCGTTACCAACAAATGCTGACGACGCGACAACCTATCCCAACCAAAGAAAAATAATCCCACCAACGTCGATTCTAAGAAAAACGCCATCAGCCCCTCAATTGCCAACGGCGCCCCAAACACATCGCCCACATAATGCGAGTAATACGCCCAATTCGTGCCAAACTGAAATTCCATCGTAATACCAGTAGTCACCCCAAGAGCGAAATTAATACCAAACAACTTCCCCCAAAACTGCGTCATATCCTTATACACCACCCGATTGGTCATCACATACACCGACTCCATAATCACCAAAATCCACACCATGCCAATCGTTAGCGGTACAAATAAAAAGTGATACAACGCCGTAATAGCAAACTGCAAACGCGAAAGCTCAATCAAATCCATCCCAACCTCCCAAAAAATCACCCATCAACCCATTCAATAGAACAACACAGCCAAAACCGCGTCAAACACCTTTCCAACGCACCAAAGACACCGCCTCCTGCAAAAGCGCCAACCCCGCATCTGCCTCACGCGAGCGCTCACTCAACAGCCGACGAAAACGACGCGCTCCCACGCGCCCCTGAAACAGTCCCAACAAATGCCGCGTGAACCAATGAAATGGCACCCCTCGCGCCAACTCGCGCGCCATCACCTTCTCAATGCGCTCAAGTACTTGCTCAAGCGACACCAAAGGCGCACCAAACAGCGCATCCACCTCCAACAACAACTCAGGATTTTGATAAGCCGCTCTACCTACCATCACACCATCGACCGCCTGCAAATGCTCACGCACCGCCGCCATCGCCGTTATCCCACCATTAATCACAAACACCAACTCAGGAAAGCGCCTTTTTAATTCATAGACCAAATCATAATTAAGCGGCGGCACCTCCCGATTTTGTTTAGGATTCAACCCAGCAAGCCACGCCTTGCGCGCATGCACAATAAACACCCGACAGCGACTCCCATTTGCCAGCGTCTCAACAAAACGCAACACCTCAGACTCATCTTGCTCATCAATGGCCAAACGGTGTTTAACCGTTACCACCGCATCGCTTGTCTCCTGCATAGCCTGCAAACAGCGCGCCACCAAAGGCGCATCCGCCATCAAACACGCCCCAATAGCATTATTTTGCACCCTATCACTAGGACAACCCACATTTAAATTAATCTCATCATAGCCATAGGCATTAGCCAACTCACAAGCCCGCGCCAACTCCGAAACATTACCCCCGCCCAATTGCAACGCCACAGGATGCTCATCTGCTCGATAGCTCAAATGCCGTGCCGCATCGCCATAAAGCACCGCCCCCGTCGTTACCATCTCCGTATACAATCGCGCATAAGCGCTAAATTGCCGATGCAACAGCCGACATTCCGACGTTGTCCAATCCAACATCGGCGCCACACAAAACCGCCACGCCTGCGCATCAAAATTAACCGCCATTTCTCCCCTCCCCACGGCGCCTGTTCTCCTGCGCCACCAACTGCTCACGCTTATCCGCCACCCACGCCTGCGCGCGCTCATTAATCTCTACAGCGGATAGCCCTTCTACCGCAATCGGCGCACCAATACACACCTGCACCGTCCCCGAACACATCAGCCCTTTTTTAGGCCAAAACTGCCCAGCATTATGCGCAATAGGAATCACACGCACCCCCAACTGATGCGCCAAACGCGACGCGCCTGCCTTAAACGGTTGTGGATTATCCACCGCACTGCGCGTCCCCTCGGGATACATCACCACCCAAAACCCATCTGCCAACCGTGCGCGCCCCTCCACAATCACCTTTTCCATTGCCTGACGGCGTTGCTTACGGTCAATTGCAATTGGGCGCAATAACGCCATCGCCCACCCAAAAATCGGCAACTGCAACAATTCTTTTTTAAGCACCCAAACCTGATTACGCACCAACAAAGGCAAAAACATCGTCTCCCATGTTGATTGATGATTTGCCACAATCACCGCAGGCGCGCCCTGCAAATGCTCAAGCCCATGCACCTGCCATCGAATCCCACAAACCCAGCGCGCCAACCAAATCGTCGTATCGCCCCAACCCGTTGCAATACGATGACGCCAACGATACGGCAACACCACCATCATAATAATCAACACCGACCACAACACCGTCGCCCCCCCCCCACAATCCATAAAACAACCCCCGTGCGCAACCGCCTCATACCCATTGCCTTACCGCCTCCTCCAAATTAGGAAAAACCCACACATCGTCTAAAAACCGTCGATATTTATGCGCCGTGCGCGCGCCATTGCCTGTTTTAACCAACACAGGCACAGCCCCTGCCGCACGTGCTGCCTGCACATCCACCCAGTTATCCCCCACAAACGGCACCCCAGCCAAAGAACAGCCAAAATAGCGCCCTTGATCCAACAACATCCCAGCATTTGGCTTACGATAAAAATCATTTTCATCAACTGATGCACAATAGACAATCCGCTCAATCGCCCCACCAAACCCCGCCACCCCACGCAACAACTTCTCATGAATTTGCGCCAACATCGCTTCCTCTAAAAGCCCCAGCGCCACCGCACCCTGATTGGTACACACCCCCACCCGAACCCCTGCCTGCGACAATCGCGCAATCGCGCGCAAAGCATTAGACAACAAACGCAAATCATCCAAACGCACCACCCAGCGATGGATATCCTCATTAATCACCCCATCACGGTCTAACAACACCAACCCACGCGATAAATCCACCGCTTGGCGCATCACTACACCGACAGCAACGACAAATCCGCCACCCTATCAAATCCAGCCTGCAACCTCTGCAACAGCGCCAAACGATTACGCCTAAGCGCCTTATCCTCAGCATTGACCATCACCGAAGCAAAAAACGCCTCCAATGGTGATGCCAACGACCCCAACGCCGTCAACACCTGCGCATAATCACCAGACAATTGCGGCTCAATATTAAGCCACTGTTGCCATAATGCCTGCTCCGCCTGCTCTACAAAAAGCGCCTCATTAACTGTTGCCCCCACCGCCTCCTGCTTACGCAATAGATTGCGAATGCGTTTTGCACTGGCTAATAAACTATTAGCCTGCGCCTGATTTTCTCCCCCTAAAAACGCCTGCAACGCGCGCACTCGCGCCTCAAAATCAAGCAAATCATCCTCACACACCGCGCGCACCGCCTGATACACCTCAGTTGAAACCCCCTGCTCTCGATAATAGCCCTGCAAGCGGTCAAGCACATAATCCCTCACCGCTTGCACCTGCGCTTTTGCATTTAACTCTGGCGCAAAAGTCTGCGCACTCGCCTGAAACATCGCCTGCAAAGACAACGGCAAACGCTTTTCAAGCAACAAACGAATCAACCCAATTGCCATACGACGCAACGCATAAGGGTCTTTACTTCCTGTTGGGCGAGCGCCAATAGCAAACCCACCCACCAGCGCCTCCACCTTCTCCACCACCGCAAGCAACAACGCCGTCTCCCCAGTAGGTAAATCTCCTCCTGATTGAAGTGGGTAATATTGTTGCTCCAAAGCCAACGCCACCTCATTGTCTAGCCCCTGTTGCTGTGCATAATAACGCCCCATAATCCCCTGCAACTCAGGAAACTCCATCACCATCTCACTCAATAAATCGCATTTAGAGAGCCTAACCGCCTGCATAACCTGCGCCTCATCCAGCGTTAAACGCCCTGCTAACATCGGCAATAGCGCCTGCGAAAGACTCACCATGCGACGTGTTTTATCCGCCAACGACCCCAATTTTTCTTGAAAAACAACCTTTTCCAACGCTGGCAAATAATCCTCCAACTGGCGTTTTAAATCTTGTTTCCAGAAAAACTCCGCATCAGCAAAACGCGGGCGAATCACTTTCTCATTCCCCTTTCGCACCACCGCCTCATCTTGCGATTGCAAATTAGCAATCGCCACAAAATACGGCAACATCTTGCCCTTATCATCGACCAGCGCAAAAGTCTTTTGATTATCCTGCATTGTCGTAATCAACACCTCCTGCGGGACTTGCAAAAAACGCGCCTCAAACTGCCCCACCACCGCCACAGGATACTCCACTAAAGACGCCACCTCCGTTAACAATTCTGGCACCAACAACGCATGAGCATTCAACGCCTTAGCCTTATCCCGCACCTGCGCCTCAATCACCGCACGGCGCTCATTAGGCTCAACCAACACAAACGCCTCTTTTAACGCCTGTTCATAACCCATCGCCTCCTCAATCACCACTGGTTGAGGATGATGCATCCGATGCCCTAAACTCTCGCGCCCTGCCTGAACCCCAAAAAACTCCAACGGCAACACCTGCGCATCCATCAACGCCACCACACTCAACACAGGACGCACAAACGATTGCTCATGCTCCCCCCAGCGCATTCGCTTGGCGATAGGCAACGCCAACATCACCTCTGCAAACAAACTGGGCAAAATCTCACTAAGCGCCTGCCCTTTTTGTAGCGCATAAAACATCAACCATTCCCCTTTCTCTGTGGCAAGCGTCTCCAACTCCTCCACATTCACACCACAAGAGCTCGCAAAACCAAGCGCTGCTTCGTCCAGTTGCCCTGCGCATCTTTAGCCGCTTGTAGCGCTGGGCCTCTACGCTCAATCTGCTGGTCAGCCTGCGCCTCACTCACCGCGCGCAACCGCCAAGCCAAACGCCTAGGCGTGGCAAAGTATTCCACCACATCATAATCCAATCCCGCTTCTTGCAACTTTGCCTGCCATAACGCCTGCCCCGCCTGCGCCAAATCCAATACCGCGCGGTTGGCAATTCCTCCAACCCCAACTCAATCAATACATTCACTCGCTTATCCATTACACACCCCCAACAACTTACGCTTGCAACATTGGAAAACCCAATGCCTCACGACTTTCAAAATACCCCTGCGCCACCATTTTTGATAAAGTGCGCACCCGCAAAATATAGCGTTGACGCTCTGTCACCGAAATGGCGCGGCGCGCGTCTAATAAATTAAATAAATGTGAAGCTTTTAACACCTGCTCATAGGCGGGCAAAGGCAATTTTGCCTCTATCAAGCGCTCAACCGCGCGCTCTGCAGCATCAAATTGCGCCAACAAATCCGCCACATCCGCATACTCAAAATTATAAGCCGATTGCTCGCGCTCATTTTGTTGATAAATATCGCCGTAAGTGATGGCGCCATTTGGCGTATGCGTCCACACCAAATCATATACACTTTCCACCTCTTGCAAATACATCGCAATGCGCTCCAAACCATAAGTCAGCTCACCCAACACTGGCTTACATTCCAAACCGCCTGCCTGTTGGAAATAGGTAAATTGCGAAATTTCCATCCCATTGACCCAAACCTCCCCAACCTAACCCCCAAGCGCCCAAAGTAGGAGATTCCCAATTATCTTCAACAAAACGAATATCATGCACCTTCGCATTAATCCCAATCGCCTCTAAAGATTTCAAATACAGTTGCTGAAATTGAGGCGGAGAAGGTTTCATCACCACCTGAAATTGATAATACCGTTGCAAGCGATTAGGATTTTCACCATAGCGCCCGTCTGTTGGGCGACGCGAAGCCTGCACATACGCCGCATTCCATGGTTCAGGGCCAAGCGCGCGCAAAAAAGTCGCACTATGAAACGTCCCAGCGCCCATCTCCATGTCATAAGGTTGGTCAATAATACAGCCTTGCTTTGCCCAAAAAGTTTGCAAAGTAAAAATCATTTCTTGAAAAGTCATTGTCGCCATAATTGTATTTGTGAAGTAATAAAAAGCGCTTATTGTAGAGCAAAACGCTTGAGTATGTAGCGCTAAAGCGCGCCAACAAAAAAGCCCGCTAAGCGGGCTTTTAAAAGCATACAGCCTTTCTTACATTTTTTGCTGTACTTCTGTTGCGGTTTGCGTAACAGCCTCACCGCCTTTTTGTACATCTTTACCTACTCCTTTAACAGTGTTGCAACCTGTTAATGCCACAACGCTGACTAATCCTAATACGAATGCTAAACGACGCATAAAAACCTCCAAAAATTAAAAAAATGTCAAAAACGACCGACGCATTATAAAAAAAAGCCTTTCAGACAACAATACACCCCTTGAATTTTCCCCCTGCTACATTTTTTCCGTATAATCTGAAGCTCATCTTTCAAGGAGTTATCATGAATCCTTTATTTCCTTTCTCTGGATTAACCGTCTTTGCCATTGTTTTAGCCATCTTAATTTATTGGATTGGACGCAAAGCTGTACAAATCGTCCCCCAAGGTTTGGAATACACCGTCTTACGCTTAGGGCGTTACCATCGCACCCTTGAACCAGGATTTACCTTACTCATCCCATTTTTCGAAAGCGTTGGGCATAAAATCAACATGAAAGAGCGCGTTTTAGATATTCCGCGTCAAGAAGTAATCACCAGTGATAACGCCATCATTAGCGTGGATGGTGTGGTGTTTTTCCAAGTGATTGATGCCTCTAAAGCCGCCTATGCCGTCGATGATTTAGAATTTTCTATTTTAAATCTCAGCATGACCAACCTACGTACCGTCATGGGGTCTATGACCTTAGATGAACTGCTCTCGCGTCGCGACGATATCAACACTCGCCTACTCTCTACCATCGACTACGCCACCAACCCATGGGGCGTTAAAGTCACGCGCGTTGAAGTCAAAGACATTACCCCGCCTACCGCCTTAGCCGAAGCCATGGCAAGACAAATGAAAGCCGAACGGATTAAGCGTGCCCAAATCCTTGAAGCAGAAGGGCAACGTCAAGCAGAAATTTTACGCTCAGAAGGCGAAAAACAATCGCAAGTGCTTGAAGCGGAAGGGCGCAAAGAAGCCGCTTTTTTAGATGCACAAGCGCGCGAACGCCTAGCGCAAGCCGAAGCACGCGCCACCGTCATGTTATCTAAAGCCATCGCTGAAGGTGATGTGAATGCGGTTAATTATTTTGTCGCGCAGGAATATGTAAAAGCATTGGGCAAATTTGCCGAAAGTTCACAGCAAAAAACCTTTTTCCTCCCCATGGAAGCCAATGGCATCTTAGGCGCTTTAGGAGGCATGGCAGAAATGCTCAAAGCCAATAACGATAAAACCCCTTAAACGAGGCTTGCAATATGATTTTCCCTTGGCTGATTGACCCTATCTTTTGGAATTGGCTTATTCTTGGCGCTTTACTCTTATTATTAGAAGCTTTAAGCGCCTCTTTCTTTTTCATGTTTTGGGCAACTGCCGCCTTTATCTTAACCGCGCTGACCTATTTCTATCCTGCAATGACCTGGCAATGGCAACTCATTAATTTTGCGCTCTTATCTCTTCCTGCACTATTGGCTTGGCGTAGTGTTGCGAAAAAATGGCAAAAAGACCCGAATGATACTGCCTCAAAACTCAATAACCGTGGACGTGATTTAATCGGACGGCAATTTACCCTACAAACCCCCATCACACAAAACTATGGCACCTACAAATTAACGACACTTTTTGGATTATCCACGGCGAAGACCTCCCAGCAGGCAGCACCGTTATCATTACCGACCTCAACAGCAGCACTTTAGAGGTTCGCCGTGTCGATTAAAGCACTCAATGCATGGCTTACTTTAGGCGCTGTGTTATTACTACGCCCAACATTTGCACAACCTGCCCCAACGCTTAATTATGAAGAACAAGTTTTTGAAGGCGTAACCTACGGCATTTACCGCCCAAAAACATCGAACATCTCTTTACATTGGCAAGATAAAGAGCAAAAAGCTTACGGCTCTTTTAGCGCCTTGTATCACGCACTTCAAGCGCAAAATCGCCAAGTTCTTTTTATCACCAACGCAGGCATTTATAGCAAATCCTACCGCCCAGCGGGCTTATGGATAGAAAAAGGACAAACCTTAAATGCACTCAACACCCAATCAGGTAGTGGCAATTTCCATCTCCAACCCAACGGTGTTTTTTTAATCAATGACCAAGGCGCACACATTCTCACCACTAAAGACTATCAGCGCCTAAATCCCAGCGCATTTTATGCCTTACAATCAGGGCCTATGTTGGTTATTAATGGGAAAATCAACCCTAGATTTCAACCACAGCTTAAAAGCCCCTACAAACGCAACGCCGTTTGCATCGACAAAGAGGGCAACCCAGCCTTTATTCTTACGCTAAAACGTACCCAAGAATGGCCTAATCTCTATCAATTTGCCCACGCGCTTAAAAACCTATCCTGCCAACAAGCCCTTTATTTAGATGGCTCTATTTCCAGCTGGTATTTACAAGGCAAAGCTGGATTATTTCACTGGTCAACTTTTGTTGGACTGATTGCCGTAACCCTATAAATTTCTGGACACCCCATGACCTCTACAAATCCCTACTACGCCGCCCTTGATTTAGGCTCTAATAGCTTTCATCTCATCATCGTCAAAAACAGCGAAAACGGCTTACAGTCTATCGATAAAGTCAAACACATGGTGCGCCTAGGCGAAGGACTACAAAGCAATGGATTGCTTGATAAACAAGCTTTTACACGTGGCATTAAGGCACTTGAACAAATGCAGCAAGTTCTTGCGCCCATTCCAAACGAACAGATTCGCGTAGTTGCGACCAACACCCTGCGCATCGCCAAAAATGGCGCTGAGTTTATTGCAGAAGGCGAACGCGCGCTTGGGCATCCCATCGACCTTATCAGCGGAATTGAAGAAGCGCGCCTCATTTATTTAGGCATCACGCGCCACAACCACTTTACCGAACCCAACCTCGTTATTGACGTAGGCGGTGGCTCAACAGAAATTATCGCAGGCGATGGCAAACAACCCATCATCTTGCGTTCGCTTAAAATGGGATGCGCTAATCTTGCTTTGAAATTTTTCAAAAAAGGCAAAATCACTCATGATAACGTCAACCACGCCATGGCATACGCTGGGCAACTCATCGAACCCAATATTTACGAACTCAAACACCATCCATGGCAGCAAGTCATATTAAGTTCAGGCACCGCTAAAACCATTAAACGCCTCATCGAACAATCCAACCCCACTCATCCCGTCATTAACCGCACCACCTTACAACAACTGCTCCATCAACTCATCGACATTGGCAAAAGTGATAAGCTCGCCAAAAAACTCGATATAAACGAAGCGCGTGCTTATGGTTTTAGCGCTGGAGTCTGCATATTTGCCGCCTTATTTGAACATCTTGAAATTGATAAAGCCATTGTCTCCCAAGAAGCTTTGCGCGAAGGCGTTTTACTTGAACTTATTGGACGCGACAGCCAAAGCCATATTGACGAACGCACCCACACTATCCGCGCCTTTCAAAATCGCTTTAATATCGACCCCGCACATGCCGAGCGTGTTAGCACTCTTGCACAACATCTACACGATCAAATGCCTGCGCTTATCCCCTCGCGCTTTAACAAACTCCTCCACAGCGCCGCCCAACTCCATGAAATAGGGCTTAGTATCGCAAGAAGTGCGCATTACAAACATGGCGCCTACATCTTAGAACATGCAGATATGCTAGGACTCTCCAGCCTACAACAAAAAGCCGTCTCCCTCATCATCAAAGCACAACGCAAAAAAATCCCCCAAGAAGAACTCAACGCCCTCCCGCCTGCAATCCAATCCAGCGTTTGGCAAGCCACCCTTGCCCTACGCCTAGCAGTGCTCCTCTATCGCTCTCGCGCCCCAATTGCGCCTGAACACTACCCACGCATTAGCCACAAAAACAATCACATTCATCTTAATTTTGAGCCTGATTTTTTAAATCATCGCCCCCTAACACTTGCCGACCTAGACGATGAACAAATTTTCTGGCAACAGAGCTCCCCCTACCAACTCAGCTATAGCACCTAACAACCAATATATTTAACGAATTTGTAAAACTTTTAGACCAAAATCATTTGAAATTGGCTTTATTGCTGGATGATTTTCTTGACTGGCAAAAAGAATTGGCGTAAAAAGCCAAATTCATAATTGTTTATTCATACAATAGGAATAGGAAATGAAAAAACTGCTTATCAGCGTCATCGCGCTTTGTTCTATCAGCGCTTTTGCACAACAGCATACTCAAGAACAAGAAAAAGCCAGCCTAACCGCTAAAGCTTCAACTCTAGGACTTGGTGTTGAATACGCCCTGCCCGTAGCGCCTAAAGTAAAAGTAGGCATTGGTGCAAATTATCTAGGGCTAAAGCGCGATTTCACCGACAACAACCTAAACCTTCATGCCAAAGCAAAATTATTCACCGCAGGCATCACTGGCTATTATCAACCATGGGATAACGGGTTTAATCTCAATGGCGGTTTATTTTATAACGCCAACCGAGCCGATTTAACTGGCAAAGCCGAGCAACAAACCACAGGAAAAACCTACACGCTTAACGGAGAACAATACTCTGCCAATAATATTCAGCACATCAAAGGCAGTGTGGATTTTAATAAAATTGCCCCCTATATTGGCATTGGCTATCAAAGTGGCAATTCCAGCCAAGAAGGCTGGGGATTTGATGCAAATCTAGGGGTTATGTATCAAGGCACACCCAAAGTTTCTTTATCCGCTACTTGCTCAAATCAACTAAGCGCAACCGAATTTGGTCAGCAAGTCTGCACTAATCTCAAAAATGATTTAAACGCTGAACGCAACAAATTGCAAAACGACATCAACCGCATGAAATTTTATCCCGTCACCTCTGTTGGCGTTATCTATCGATTCTAAAAACATTTTAGGGATAAAGATAAAAGCGTTGCTCAGTAGCAACGCTTTTTTTATCCTCAACTTCTAGTGTTAATCCGCCCCTTCTTCTAATTCCATCCAGCGCATTAATAATTCATCTAACTGCGCCTGCGCCTGCTCTAATTCTGCTAATGCCTGCGCCTGCTCAGTATGCTCACGCTGATAAAACGCCTCATCTTGAATCACCAACGTTAAGCGCTCAAGCACCTGCTCTGCTTGTTCAATCTTAGCGGGTAATTGCTCTAATTCGCGCTGATGCTTATAACTTAATTTAACTGATTTTGTGGGAGATTTTTCCTTAACCGCAGGTTTTTCTTCTTTAATCTTCTCAACTTGAGCCTTAGGCGCTTCTAACTGCTCAATTGCCCCTCCTTGATTAATCCAATCCTCAAAGCCCCCCACCACCTCCTCAATTTTCCCCAGCGCCTGATTAAACACCCAAGAGCGCGTTACAATTGCATCTAAAAACTGGCGGTCATGGCTGACAATCAACACCGTTCCTTGATATTCCAGCAACACCTCTTCCAATAATTCCAACGTCTCCACATCCAAATCATTCGTCGGCTCATCTAACACCAACACATTCGCAGGTCGTGCGAATAATTTCGCCAACAGCAACCTTGCGCGCTCTCCACCCGATAATGCCGAAACAGGCGTTTGCCAGCGCTCAGGTGGAAACAAAAAATCCTGCAAATACGCCACCACATGCTTACGTTGCCCATTAATCTCCACATAATCTTTCCCTTCACCTAAATTCTCACGCAACGTCTGCGACTCATCCAATGCCGCGCGCAACTGGTCAAAATAGGCAATTTCTAATTTCGTCCCATGCTTTACCTGCCCCTCTTGTGGTGGAATTTTGCCCAGCAACACATTAAGCAAAGTAGTTTTACCCACCCCATTTGCGCCAATTAACCCAATCTTCTCACCTCGTTCAATAATGGCATTAAAATTCTTAATTAAATGCACAGCCCCCTCATGCGCAAAACTCACCCCCTCAGCCACAATCACCAACTTACCCGAACGCTCCCCACCATCTAAACGCAACACCGCCTTACCTTGCTGAGCCAAACGTGCCGCATGCGCTTTGCGCATCTCTTTAAGCGCCCGCACCCGCCCCTCATTGCGCGTACGTCGCGCCTTAATGCCCTGACGAATCCATTTTTCCTCCTCCGCCAGCTTCTTATCAAATTTTGCTTGCGCCAACGCCTGCGCATGCAACAACTCCGCCTGCGTTTGTAAAAACCGCTGATAAGTACTCTTAACATCCAACAATTCCCCACGGTCAAGCGACCAAATTCGATTAGCCACATTTCGCATAAACGCGCGGTCATGGGTAACAAAAATCACCGCACCGGCAAATTCATTTAACACCCCCTCCAACCAAGCAATTGCTGATAAATCCAAATGATTGGTTGGCTCATCTAACAACAACACCTGCGGACGACTTACCAACACGCGCGCCAGCCACACCCGCCGTTTCCAACCCCCTGATAGCGATTCAATGGGCTGCTCCCCTTCTAATTCAAACCGCCGTAACAAATCCTCCACTCGACTCTGCAACTGCCAACCCTCATTGGCATTAATACGCGCCTCCAGCGCCGCCAACTCCTGACCATCTTCATCACGAAAATCTGCCATCAACGCCTGATAGCGCGCCAAATCATCCACCACCGACTGCAACCCTCCCTCTACCACCGCGCGCACCGTTACCCCAGTAATAGTTGGTGGGTCCTGCGGTAAATACGCCACACTCATCCCATCAGCCACCTGAACCACCCCCTCATCAGGAACCTGCGCCCCACGAATCACATTCAACAGCGTTGATTTACCCTCGCCATTACGCCCAAGCAAAGCCACCCGCTCCCCTGCCTCAAGAGAAAAAGACACCTCCTGCAACAAAGGACGCCACCCAAAAGCTAAAGACAAATTCTGCGCCGTTAATAAAGCCACTCAAACCACCTATCTATCATAAAAAAAGCGCCCATTTTCCCCCCAAAGCCCCATAATGCACAAGAACACCCCTAAACGAAAACCCCCAAAATCCGCCCACATCTGCTACCATAGCACTCCATTTATCCAAGGAGTTTTCTCATGCATCAAGCCCCTACCATGACCCTCAAAAGCCCTAGCATCGAAGACGGACAAACCCTGCCTAATACCCACGTCTACAATCAAAATGGCTACAATGGCGCCAATCGCTCCCCTGCATTAAGCTGGCATAATGCCCCTGAAAACACCCAAAGCTTTGCCCTATCTATCTACGACCCCGACGCTCCCACAGGCTCAGGCTTTTGGCATTGGTATCTCATCAACCTACCAGCCAACTGTCACAGCCTTCCGGAAAACGCTGGCAATCCTGAAGCACCCAACCTACCAGATAGCGCGCGTCAAATGCGCAACGACCTAAGCGAATATGGCTTTGTTGGCGCTTTTCCACCCAAAGGCGACAAACCCCATCGCTACATCATCACCGTTTATGCCTTAGACATCCCCAAACTCGAACTCCCCGACAACGCCACCACCGCCTTTGCAGGGTTTAACGTTCTTTCACACACCATTGCCCAAGCCAGCCTTAGCGCCTATTACAGCTGTTAAACCATGAACCTCCATCCGCAGCTCTTCTCCCCCTTTATCCTTTGGGCTGCCACCTTCCTTTGGCTCGCGCTCACCCTCTATGCTGGGCTTAGCATCCGCTGGCAAAGCGTGCGCCAACATCGCATTGTATTGCATATCTTTTTTGCCAGCACACTCACCCTAACCCTTCTAAGTCTTTTGCGCACAGGCGTTTTACCCAACCTAGGCATACACCTTATGGCTTAACCGCCGCAACCCTTATGATGGGTTGGCGCTTTAGCCTACTGGCAAACGCCCTAAGCCTTATCCTTTTAAGCCTATTACAAATAGAAACCCCCCTTAGCCCTAGGACTAAACGGACTCCTTCAAGGTGCAATCCCCATCTTTATCAGTTATGGCTTTTGTCGCCTATTGCAACGCCTACTCCCACACAATCCCTTTATTTTCACCCTAGGAGCAGCCTTTTTTGGGGGATGCCTCGCACTTGCAGGCGTTATTCTTACAACCGCTCTCACCCTCAGCCTATTAGACATCTACCCTTGGACGCTCACTTGGCATAAATACACCAAATTCCTCCCCGTTATCATCTACCCCGAAGGCTTTATTAACGGCGTATTCATTAGCGCCATGGTCGCCTTTTATCCCTCACTCCTAAGTTGTTTTAACCCCAAAAGTTATTTTAAAGGACACTAAAGCATGAAACTCTTCAAACACCTCTCACTCCTTCTTTTCCTACTCATTTTGAGCGCCTGTCAAAACGAATCCACCACACAGAAACGCCTACCCAGCACCGCCACCGTCCTCGCGCTAGGCGATTCCTTAACCAAAGGCTACGGCGCCTCACCTGAACAAAGCTACCCCAGCCTACTTGGCAAAAAAACTCAATGGCACGTTATCAACGCTGGCATCAACGGCAACACCAGCGCCCAAGCGCTAGAGCGCCTGCCCGCTCTTCTTGACCAACACCACCCCGATTTTGTCCTTATCAGCATTGGGGGCAATGATTTCCTGCAGCGCCTTGATGAACAAAAAACCAAAGCCAACATTCAAGCCATCGTTGACACTCTCAAAGCCCAAAACACCCCCATGCTCCTTATTGGCATTCCCTCCTACAGCCTCCAAGCCGCCCTAGGACACCCCAAAGACCACCCCATGTATCAACAAATTGCCAACGACAACAATCTCCCCCTCTTAAGCAATGCATGGGGCGACGTCTTAAAAAAAGACAGCCTCAAATCTGACCAAGTCCACCCCAACGCCCAAGGCTACCAAGAATTTACCCAAACACTGCTAAAAGCCCTACGCCAACAAGGCTTTCTCAAATCCTAACCTGCCACCGCATCGCCATGGTTAAAACAGCCATGGCGTAAAAAATACCCCGTCTGCTGTGCAACTTGCCAATCTAACAACATTCCAGAATGAGAAACAGGCAAAACAATCTCATCACAAGCCTTTGCAACTCTCGTTTCATACACAAACACCGTCCCATCATTGTCTTTATCGCGCGAAGACAAAATCAACCGCCCCAACCCTCTAGACGCCGACCCCGCAATACTGCCCAACGCCACCCCTTCAGGCAAAGGCGGCACCTGCCCATCTAATCCTAAAGTATACGAACGCCCCAACACACTCGGCACAAACTCCCTTAACCGTCTAGCGGCAAAACTCCCCTGATGCGGTGTTCCAATCGTAACACAGCGCCTAATCTTAACCTGCGGATAACGATATAAAAAATGCCGAATCACCAACCCCCCTAAACTATGCCCCACCAAAAACAGCGCTTCATCTTCTGCTTGATAGCGCACAAGCCAACGCGCCAAACGCTCACTGTGCGCTGCCACCGACTGAAGCACACTATGGTAACCAAAACACGCCGTCTTAAACCCTTGTTGTTGCAAACGCCAAGCAAGTGGCTGCATCACCCACGCATGCATATGCAAACCATGCAACAAAACCACCCGTCCCCCCACAGACAAAAACCTCTTATTACACCGCTAAAACCACCGCATTCAACGCCGCACGCAACATCGCACTCACCGTATCGCGACTATATGCAATCCCCGTTGACAACCCATTTTCAACAAACAGTTGAACATACGCCACCGCCTGCGCATCGGTTGCCTGCGTCATCGCATGTTCAGCATAATTCGTTACACTAATGCGCCGCGCAAAATATCTCTCTAGCGCCTGAATAAACGCGCTTAATGCGCCATTGCCTTCCCCTTGAATCGTAATAATCTCCCCACGAACCCACAACTGCGCCTCTAAAGAATCCTGCTTTGCCTGTCGTTGCAAACGATACCCCTCCAAGCGAATAGCCTCATCCTCAGACCAATACAACCGCTCAAACAGCGTCATAATATCCTGAGAACTCAACTCCTTTTGCGTGCGCTCAGATTCTTTTTGCACCTGATTTGCAAAATCAATCTGCAACCATCTAGCACCTGCAACCCATAATCGCGCGCCAAAATATAAGCCACGCCCCCCTTACCCGACTGACTATTAATGCGCACCACATCCTGATAGGAACGCTCAATATCTAACGGATCAATCGGCAAATACGCCACATCCCAATAAGGCGAATCCTTTTCGTCATACTCCAAAGACTTCTTAATTGCATCTTGATGCGACCCTGAAAACGCCGTAAAGACCAACTCCCCCACATAAGGATGGCGCGGATGAACAGGCAAATTATTGCATTCACTCACCACCTGCACCAATTCATTCATATTGGAAAAATCAAGTTCAGGATCAATCCCCAAACTATACAAATTCATCGCCATCACCATAATATCCATATTCCCCGTACGCTCCCCATTACCCAAAAGCGTCCCCTCCACACGGTCAGCCCCTGCCAACACCGCCAGCTCCGACGCCGCCACCGCACAACCGCGGTCATTATGCGTATGCACACTCACCACCACATGCTCACGACAAGACAAATGCCGACAGAAATATTCCACTTGGTCGGCAAATAAATTTGGCGTTGAACACTCCACCGTTGCAGGCAAATTAATAATCACCTTCTGCCCCTCCTGAGGGCGCCACTGCGCACACACCGCCTCCACCACCTGCAAAGCATAATCAGGTTCTGTTTGAGAAAAACTCTCAGGCGAATATTGAAAAATCCACTCACTATCTTTATAGCGCGCCGCATAGCCCTGCAACAAGCGCGCGCCCTCCACCGCGATAGCGCAAATCTCCTCTTTAGACTTACGAAACACCTTCTGCCGTTGCACGCGCGAAGTTGAGTTATACACATGCACAATCGCACGCTTCACCCCCACCAGCGCCTCAAAAGTCCGCGCAATCAACGCCTCCCGCGCCTGCACCAACACCTGAATTGTAACATCCTCAGGGATATGCCCCTCCTCAATCAACAAACGCGTAAAATCAAATTCAATTTGCGAGGCAGAAGGAAAGCCAATTTCAATCTCCTTAAAACCACACGCCACCAACAATTTAAAAAAGCGCAATTTTTGCTCAATCGTCATCGGGTCAATCAACGCCTGATTGCCATCGCGCAAATCCACACTTGCCCAAATAGGCGCCTTATCCAACCGCTTATCTGGCCAACGGCGCTCCTCAATTGGCGCTGAAAATGCAAAATCCGAATATTTTTTATGTGAAAAACCAGCCATAACATCCCCTCAAAATAAATCATAAAAATTGCCAGTATAACCAAACCCACCAACAAAAACCTACCCATCCTCACAAACAATCAACCCCTGCAACTCCCCCACACTACCTACCAAACGCTCAAACTGAAACGCAACAACCGCCCCCTTATCCCCCCAAAAACACCCCTTCCTCCATTTTTTGCACCCTCTCCCTTTGCGAAAGCGCCAATAACTGATCAACCAAGCGATATGCATAACTCACACAAAGCGCGCGCTCCTTCTCTGAAAACCCCTGCACCACAGCGCGCGCCGCCCCCAACGCCGACAACTCACTCAACACCCGAGACAACTGCGCCAACACCGCCTCCGCCCACGGCAACTGTCTGCCATAGCGCCTAGCAACGCCGCCATCTCCTCTACCACCAAAGCAAGCTGCGACACCTGCTCATGCGCGCGACGACGCGCCAAACGATATTGCGCGTCCCCCTCAGATATCCCCGAAAACTCCGCCACAATCGCCTGCAAATACTGTCCAGCCTCAAAAATAGCCTTATCCACCACCTCCCTAGCCGACCAATACCGCCAATCAGGAAACAACCAACTCACCGCCATCCAAGCCGCCCCTGCTCCCAGCGCCGTATACACCAAACGTAAAAACAACGTCGCCTCCACATGCATCACCAACAGCATAAACCCCAACAATGCCTGCAACGTAATCAACAGAGTTGCCAAACGATAATTCACATTCAGCGTATAGAAAAACCCCACATTTGCCCCCACCATCAACACAATCAACCCACCTGCATTCACCCCAACCCACTCCACCGCCCACGCCAACACCACCCCCAAAAACGTCCCCACAATCCGATGACGCAAACGCGCTTGCGTCGCCACATAATTTGGACGCATCACAAACACCGCCGTCAACAAAATCCAATATCCAAGCGGCAAATCCAACCCCTCCACCACCCCACTAATCCCCAATGTCAGCAAAGCCATCCGAAGCGCATGGCGAAAATCACGCGAGCGCAACGTCAAATTCCGCCCAAGCAACCCCACCACCGCACGCCAACCATTGACCTCATCAGCCATAATCTGCGCCCTTCTAGCCGCTTGCACCTCAACCCCCTGAAGCAACGCCTCCAACAACCCATTCACCTGCGCCAAATTCTCCACAATCTGCCCCACCACCAACGCATTAGGGCGCTCCTGTTGACGTGCCAAAGCCAAGCGCAACCCAACCAGCGCACGCTCTAAGCGCGCGGAGAAATCCGCCTGCGCCTCTCCCTCCAAAACGCGCGCAAACTGCCCACACACCCGCGATTGAAGCGCAATCAACCCCCCAATTCGAAACAACACATCACAATCGCCCCAATCACGCGCCAAGCGCTGATAATCCACATGACTCGAATTCACCCGCTCATGCATCTCCTGCGCCAACCAATACTCCTGCAATTGCCGTCTAGTCCTAAGTCGCACCCGCTCATGCCCCAAACGACGAAACAACGACACACGACAACGATTCATCACCGCCACCAACGCCCCATTTTTACGCGCGAGTTGCGCCTGTAGCGCACCAATCTCAACCACCTCATCTGGATTAAAAAAACTCGCCTTCACCGCCATAAAAGCAGATAGCTCCTCAAACAACGCCACCAAATCCGCCTGCACAGGACGATTAGGCATTAACGCATGCACCAGCAACCCCACCAACTGATAACCAAGCGCGCCTGCAACAATCAAAGCAGGACTGACAAACCACGCCAAAGCATCCTGATAAATTAACAGCGTATAAAGCGCCACCACCAACCCCCCAAACGCCACCGTACGATAGCGCCCATCTACCGCCCCCAAAAACGTCATCACAAACGCCAACAGCGTCATCACCCCCATAAGCGCCCACGAAGACCTAGCCGACCACTCCACCGCCACACTCACCACAGCAAACAACAACGTCACCCCAAGCATATAGCGAAATCGCCCCAACAAACGATGGTCAACATCCACCAACCCACCCGCAATCACCCCTAAAAACAGCCCAACCGCCCAATCCAACTGCCCCGACAGCGCCACAACCGCCCCCACCAGCACAAAACTCACCCCAGCAGGCAACACCGCCAACCACCGTGCACTCACCCATCTCATCTATCACCCCCCTCTAAAATCGCCAACTGCGCCTGATAAATCGCCTCTCCCAACGCCTTCCCTGCAAACCCCAACGCCTGAAAAGCCTCCACATCTAGCGCCAACAAATCCTCCTGCATTCTCTCAATTGTAGCCAACACCGCCCCCTCCAACCCCAATGCCAGCACTAGCGTCCTAATCTCACCCCGCGCCCGCAAACTCCCACACACCTTAAACACCTGCCAACGCGCCAAAGCCGAAGCCTGCGCCCACTGTCGCAAAATCGGCGCACATTCGACAAACAACCGCCCCCACTGAATAAATAACCTAGGCAAAGGCAACTGTTGCGCCATCGCCTCCAACGTCCCCTCACAAGCCGCCAGCCAACCTGCCAAACGCACCTCCGCCAGCCCACAGCGCCCCCCCACCGCCACCAACTGCGCCTGCATCTGCAAAAACTCCTGCTCAGAAACCCATTGAAGCCCCAAAACCGACAACCCTCCCAAAGCAAACAACCCCTCAAAAAATAACGCACTTCTAGGCAACTCCAACACCTTCACCACCTCCACCCACACCCGCTCAGGCGTTAAATAATCCAACTCCCCTGACGCCACCATCCTCATAGCCAACGCCCAAGTCTCGGGCGCAATCTCAAATCCCAACGGCGCAAAGCGCGCATAAAAACGCAACAGACGCAACACACGCAACGGATCCTCCACAAACGCCGCCGACACATGGCGCAACCGACGCGCATACAAATCCTCAAGCCCACCTGATACATCCACCACCTGCCCCCGCGCGTCCACCGCCAACGCATTAATCGTCAAATCCCTGCGCAGCAAATCCTCCTCAAGAGCAACCGACGGCGCAAAATCCACCGCAAACCCCCCATAGCCCACCCCCGACTTTCGCTCCCTGCGCGCCAAAGCATATTCAAAACCCGAAACAGGATGCAAAAACACTGGAAAATCCCGCCCCACCAAGCGAAACCCCCGCGCCAACATCCCCTCAAAATCCCCTCCCACCACCACATAATCCAAATCCTTCAGCTCAAGCCCCAACAGCGCATCTCTAACCGCACCACCCACCAAAAAACCGCCTCACCCTCAGCCAAATCCAGCATAAACCCCGAAGCCATCTTCGCATCTAATGTTAAAAAAACATTGTTCATCTCAACCCTCCCCTCTACAATAAAAATCCCCAACCCACCCCCTACACCCCATGCATCCAATACTTGCCATCAGCCTAGGAGGCGCTCTTGGCGCGCTTAGCCGCCACTATCTCAGCCAACTCCTCCAGCGCCACCTCCCCCTTACCCCCCCATGGACAATTTTACTCATAAACCTATTGGGTTGCTTTTTAATTGGACTAATAAGCGCCCAACTGACCCACCACCGCAACGGCGAAAGCTGGCACCTCCTCCTTATCACAGGTTTTTTAGGAAGTTTTACCACCTATTCAACCTTTGCCCTACACAGCACCCAATATCTACAACACACCCCCGAAACCTCCTTTATCCTCCACCTACTCAGCCAAATAATATTTGGACTTCTCGCCTGCCTACTTGGACTCCAACTCAGCCACTGGCTCAACAAACCCTAAAAAGAACAAACCCTTTGCTAATACCGCCCAACCATGCTTACAATATCCAAACTTTACAATAACAATTTAAAACCATGGCAACATTTCTCACCCCTTTAAAAAACATGAACGCTGGCGAAAAACGCGTCGCCACCTTTTTAAACACCTATCTAGATGATGAACATCTCATTTGGTTTGACATCCCCACCCAAGGCACCCAGCGTCGTTTTCCTGATTTTCTCATTTTTCATCCACGCTACGGACTTATCTCCTTAGAAGTAAAAAACTGGACATGGCGCAACCTCCACAGCCTCAATCAAAACCAAATTCAACTCAAACAAAACGACACCCTACAAACCCGCACCCACCCACTAAAACAAGCGCGAGATTGCCTCCTCCCTATTATTACAGTTCTACAAAAAGACCCTCAGCTCCTACGTCAAACCGAACCCTATAAAGGACACCTTGCCCTGCCGTGGGGATACGGCGCAATAATGAGCAACTGGAAACGCCTTCCCAAAGACCATCCACAAATTGATGCCATAGAAAAATGCTTTCCTGATGAAAAAACCTTCTACCAAGAAGACCTCGACCTTAAAAACATCGACCCGCAAGCCTTTCGCGAAAAACTTTACAACCTCCTCCCTTTTATCCCCGAACGCTCCCTCAGCAAAGCCCAAAGCGAACGCATTCGCGCCCACATCTTCCCTGAATTTATCATTAAACAACAATTTGATTTATTCAGTCCAAACGCTCCAGCCCCCTCCCTCCCCGACCTCATTCACGTCATGGACACCCACCAAGAAACCATTGCGCGCACCATGGGCGATGGGCATCGCGTTATACATGGCGTTTCAGGCTCAGGCAAAACCGTCCTGCTAAAACATCGCGCCCGCGTTCTTGCCAAACAAACCACCCCAGAAAAACCCGTCCTTGTTATTTGCTTTAACATCGTCCTTGCACAACAACTCAAAACACAACTCAACGACGAACGCATCCACGTTTACCATTTTCACGGCTGGTGCATGACCCTAAGAGACCAATACAACATCAAAATCACAGGCAATAAAGCTACTACCACAATCTAGTCGACAGCATCTGCCAAGCGATTGAAAACAAACAAATCCCCCATCACCTATACCATGCCGTCTTAATAGATGAAGGACACGATTTTGCCGAACACTGGCTCAAAAGCCTCACCTACATGCCCGACCCCGCCCATAATCATCTTCTTTTACTATATGACGACACCCAAAGCATTTATGACAACCGCAGAGGCATTAATTTCACCCTCTCCAGCGTTGGCATCAAAGCCGTAGGACGCACCAGCATCTTACGCATCAACTACCGCAACAGTCGCGAAATTCTTACAACCGCTGACCAATTTGTACAACACTTCCTTACCCAAACCGACAGCGACGACGACAGCATTCCCATTCTTGCCCCACAAAGCAGTGGCAACAGCACAGGCATAGAACCACAATTTTATTACTACGACAGCCAAACCCAAGAACTCAATGGCGTCCTCACCCATCTCCAACAATGGCTTGACAAAGGAATTAGCGCGCAAAACATAGCCATTCTCTACACCCATAATGATTTTGCCAGAGCGCTCCATAAACACATCGAAGCGCAAAATATCCCCGTACAATTTCTGCTCTCACAAAAAGACAAAAGCACCTACAACAACAGCAAATCCACCATCACCCTTTGCAGTATCGCCAGTAGCAAAGGCTCTGAATATAGCCATGTTATCCTAACAGGTATTGGACAATGTCCAGATGATAGCCAGCGCTCCCAATATGTCGCACGTCTAATCTATGTCGGCATGACCCGCGCCACTCACAGACTTATCCTCACAGCCTCGCAAAGCAACACCTTCACCCACTTACTAGAAGAATAATTGACTTCGCCCATAAAAAAACGGCGTACCCAAAAGCACGCCGTCTCATCTCAAAGCAAGCTAAGATTATTTCGCCACCATTTCCGTTGATGTTTTTTCTAAATGATATAGTTGGAGAAGTGAAAAAGTAGTACAAGACGGCGAGCCGCAGACAGTACAGATAGTACGGCAAGGCGAGCCAACGCCGTAATACTTTTTCAATTCTTCGACTATAGTTTAAAATCTCATCAATTTTGCCCTCAACCTTAAGCTTGGCGATACCATCATTGAGCTTATTCAACAACTCCTGATTATTTTTTTGCGTTACAATCACCAAATAAGCGCCAAACCAGCATGTTTTTTCATCAAAAAAGCCATAAAAACTCCTAAATAAAAAAATAAAATAACAAAAAACACCTAGTGGCTCAACCTCATACAAACAAATCAATAACATTTAATAACATTTAATAACATTTATATCAATATCCTAATTGGCTAATAATCCAAAACAGCATAATCTACCCACCCCCAGCAATCATCGTTATAATAACCGCCCTTTTATCACCCAAAACACCCATGCAATCTAACCATTTCAACCGCATCGGCATTATTGGCAAATATGGCGCTGATTATGTAGACGACATCATTCACCGCGTCCTAGACCACCTACAAAGTCGCCAAATCGACGTCCTCCTCGACACCGACACCATGCCCGAAACCCTGCGCGCTCATCCCAACGCATACCCCCTTCAAGAGTGGTCTAATCAAATTGAGCTTGCCATCGTTATCGGAGGGGACGGCACTTTCCTCCATGCAGGACGTGCGCTCATCTATCAAACCATCCCTCTTGTTGGCATCAACAGCGGACGCCTAGGCTTTCTAGCCGACCTCCCACAAGAAAGCCTCGAAACCCAACTCAACCACATCTTAGAAGGCAACTACCGCCTAGAAACCCGCCCCACCCTCAAAGTAACCCTCAAACACCCCCACGCCCCACCCCTTGAACTTCACGCCATCAACGACGCCGTCATCCACAAATGCAAAATGGCGCGCATGGTAGAGCTTAACGTCAGCGTCAACCAATGCTTTCTCTCGCACTACCGCGCAGACGGACTCATCCTCTCCACCCCCACAGGCTCAACCGCCTATGCCCTCTCAGCTGGCGGGCCTATCATCGAACCCACTCTTGAAGTCATCCTCGCAGCCCCCATCTGCCCCCACAGCCTAAATCACCGCCCCGTTGTGCTAAGCGCACAAAGTGAAATTGAAATCACCATGCGCCCTAACAGCTTCAAAGACCTCCAACTCACCCTTGACGGACAAGAAGAATATCCCCTAACCCTTGAAGACCGCCTCCTCATCACCCGTGGCACCCCCCTACCCGTCATCCACCCTAGCGACTACCGCTTCCAAGACCGCCTACGACAAAAACTCAACTGGGGCATCAACCCCGACGACCCCACCTAACCCAAAAAAAAACCATGCTCAAAACACTTCACATCGAACAATTCGCCATCATCGATAAAAGCGAAATTCAATTCCAACAAGGCTTTAACGTCCTTTCTGGCGAAACAGGCGCAGGCAAATCCATTCTCATTGACGCCCTAGGTCTTGCACTTGGTGAGCGTGCTGATGCCAGCCTTATTCGCCCCCCCCATAATAAAGCCAGCGTACAAGCGCATTTTTACCCCATTCCCAGCGCACTAGAGCAGCACCTACAAGCCAACGACCTAGACGACAGCGACACCCCAAAGCAATGCCTAATCCGTCGCCACATACGCCCAAACGCCAGCAAAGCCTTCATAAACGACCAAGCCATCACCAGCAAAACCCTTAAAACCATCAGCGAACAACTCATCAGCATTCACGGGCAACAAGTCAACCAAAGCCTCCTAAAACCCAGCACCCAACGCCAACGCCTTGACCGCTACGCCGATAACGACGCCCTCCTACAACAAGTCAAACAAAGCTACCACCAAATCCAAGACCTCCAACACGCCCTCAGCCAATGGCAAACCCAACAACAAAATCAGCAAGAACGCCTAAACCTCCTCAACTACCAACTAGAAGAATTCGACCACATCGCCCCCAAAAACAATGAATTCACCCAACTTAGCGCCACCCACGCCAGCCTAAGCTCTGCTGATGAAATCCTCACACAAGGACAACACCTACTCAACCTAATACAAAACGACCACAGCGACGCCCTAGCCCCCACCCTACGCCAAATCAAGCAAATGCTTAGCAAAATCAGCCAGCTTGACCCACGCTTTGAAGAAGCGCACGAACTATTCCAACAAAGCAAAATCTATTTAGAAGAAAGCCACGACCTAATCCAAAAACACCTCCAAAAAACCGAACACGACCCCCAAACGCTCCAACAAATCGACCAACGCATGAGCGCCCTACACAGCCTCGCGCGCAAACACCACATCCACCCCGACCAACTCCACCCCCACTGGCAAACCCTAAAAGCCCAACACCAACAACTCACCCAACAAAACCAGCAAAACGACCACCTCCAACAACACCTCCAAGACGCCCAAACCCACTACCAAACCCTCACAAAACGCCTACGCCAAGCTCGACAAAAAGCCAGCGCACCGCTAGCGCAAGAAGTCCAGCACTGGATACGCCAACTAGGTATGAGCCAAGCCACCTTCCACATCACCCTCACCCCCAGCGACACCCCCAGCGAACACGGGCAAGACGACATCCAATTCCTCCTTTGCGCCAATCTTGGACAATCCCCCCCAGCCCCTACAAAAAGTCGCCTCAGGCGGTGAGCTTTCGCGCGTTAGCCTCGCCATAGAAGTCGCCTGCCTAGACGAAGCCCCCGTCCCCACCGTCATTTTTGACGAAATCGATGCAGGCATAGGCGGCGAAGTTGCCGACACCATCGGGCGCCTACTCAAAACCCTCAGCGCCACTCGCCAAGTCATCTGCATCACCCACCTCCCACAAGTTGCCGTCTATGCCGATGCCCATTTTCTCATCGACAAAACCCACCACAACGGACAAACCCAAACCCAAGTCCACCGCCTAGAAAACGCCCAACGCATCCGTGAACTCGCGCGCATGCTTGGCTCAGCCGATAGCCCCACCTCACAACAACACGCCCGCGCCATGCTCAAAAACGCCCAAAATCAGCGCCCAGATTAGCCTACCGCATTGCGCCTGCTTTGGTTATAATGCGCGCCTTGTTGCCGACTATAAAGGAAAACTCATGAACCACCTCCACCGCCTAAGCCTACTACTAAGCCTTACCCTAGGACTTAGCGCCTGCACCAATAACCCCTTTCTTTATCGCCCCGACATCATCCAAGGCAACGTCTATCAAAACAGCACCATTGACCGCCTCCACCTTGCATGAGCCGCGAAGACGTACACCGCCTCCTAGGCAGCCCAGCCCTCACCGACCCCTTCACCCCCAATATCGATCTCTACCTCTATCACTACCGCATAGGGGACAACCGCCACCTTTACCAAGGCAACACCACCATCTACTACAACGCGCAAAACCTCATCACCCACATCGAAAAAACCCCCATCAGCCGACAACCCTAATTTAATCCCCACAATAGTTAATAATTAATCGTTAAGGACTTAATCATGATTGACGCAAAAAGCCTACGCCAAGACCTAGAAACCGTCATAAATGCCCTACAAACACGAGGCTACACCTTCCCGCGTGAACATTACCAAACCCTTGAAAACGAACGCAAAACCTTACAAGTAGACAGCGAACAACTTGCCGCCAAACGCAAAACCCTCTCACAAGAAATCGGGCAAAAAAAAGCCAAAGGCGAAAACAGCGACGACCTCATGCAACAAGTCAGCGTCCTAAGCGACAGCCAAAGCCAAATTGATACCAAACTACAAACCATCCAAATCCAACTAGACGACCTCCTAACCAGCCTCCCCAACCTTCCAGCCCCCACTACCCCCATTGGCAAAGACGAAAGCGACAACATAGAAATCCGCCGAGTGGGCACACCGCGCAACTATGATTTCCCTGTAAAAGAGCATGCCGATTTAGAACAAATTGGACTGGATTTCACCACCGCCAGCAAACTCTCAGGCGCGCGCTTTGTCGTCTTACATCACCACCTAGCCCGCCTCCACCGCGCCCTAGCGCAATTTATGCTCGACACCCACAGCCAAAAACACGGCTATCAAGAAACCTACGTCCCCTATCTAGTCAACGCCAACAGCCTCTTTGGCACAGGACAACTCCCCAAATTTGGCGAAGACCTATTTAAAACCCAACTAGGCGAACGCGATTTCTACCTCATCCCCACCGCCGAAGTCAGCCTCACCAATATCGTTGCCAACAGCATCATCGACGCAGAACAACTCCCGCTTAAATTCGTTGCCCATACCCCTTGCTTTCGTGCAGAAGCAGGCGCACACGGGCGCGACGTGCGCGGCATGATTCGCCAACATCAATTTGACAAAGTCGAACTCGTGCAAATCGTCCACCCAGAGCAATCCGACCAAGCACTAGAAGAACTCACCGCACACGCCGAAGCCATCTTACAAGCGCTCGAACTCCCCTACCGCGTCATGGCATTATGCACTGGCGACATGGGCTTTAGCGCCCAAAAAACCTACGACCTCGAAGTCTGGCTTGCAGGACAACAAAAATATCGCGAAATTTCCTCCTGTAGCAACTGTGGCGACTTCCAAGCGCGACGCATGCAAGCGCGCTATCGCGATAAAACCATGAAAAAACCCCAACTCCTCCACACCCTAAACGGCTCAGGACTTGCCGTTGGGCGCACCCTTGTCGCTATCTTAGAAAACTACCAACAAGCCGATGGCAGCATTGCCATTCCTCGCGTCCTACAACCCTACATGGGCAACCTTAGCCATATTCCTGCAACCCACTAAGCCAACATCATGCGCATTGTCCTAATCCTTAGCCTGCTACTTGCTCAAAGCGCCCAAGCGCAAACAAGTCGCAACTACATCAGCATCGTTGGCTCCTCCACCCTCTACCCCTTCGCCACCTTAGTGGCGGAGCATTTTGGCAAAACCAGCGATTTTCGCACCCCCAAAATTGAAGCCACAGGCACAGGGGGCGGATTTAAACTATTTTGCGCAGGCATAGGCGCCGCCTATCCCGACATCAGCAACGCCTCACGTCCTATCAAAGACAGCGAACGCGAAGACTGCAAAGCCAACGGCATCCACGACATCAGCGAAATTAAAATCGGCTATGATGGCATCGTATTAGCGCAACAAAAAAACCGCCCCACCCTCAACCTCACCAACGCACAAATATTTTTAGCGCTTGCCAAACAAATCCCCGACCCCCAAAATCCAAAAAACCTCATCGACAACCCCTACCAACGCTGGTCAGACATCGACCCAAGCCTCCCCACAAGCGCCATTAAAGTCCTAGGGCCACCGCCAAGCTCAGGCACGCGCGACGCCTTTGTTGAACTCACCATGGACAAAGGCTGCCAAAGTTTTACAAGCTTAAACACCTACGACAGCAACACCCATAAAGCCATCTGCCAAGCATCCGCGAAGATGGCGCCTTTGTCGAAGTAGGAGAAAACGACAACCTAATTGTCAACAAACTGGCGGAAAATCCCGACCTTATCGGCATCCTAGGCTACGCCTTCCTTGAAGAAAATAGCGACAAAATCCAAGCCGCACACATCAACCACACCCCCCCAAGCATCGAAAACATCAAAAACGGCAGTTATCCACTTGCGCGCCCCCTCTATTTTTACGTCAAAAACATCCACATTGGCGTTATCTCAGGACTAAAAGAATACGTCAACGCCTTCCTCTCCCCAAACGCCCTCGGCGAATACGGCTACCTAAGCGCCGCTGGACTCATCGCCCCCAAAGCAGACGAACTCCAGCACCAACGCCAAAACGCCCAACAACTCAGCCCCCCAAAGCTTCTCTAAACGCCTAAGGACGTCTGCCCATGTATTTTTCTGCATTACAGCTTATTGTCTTCACCCTCCTAGTCGGGAGCGTTTTTTTTATCCTCGCGCGCATCAAAGCGCAAGAACTACGCCGCCAGCGAAAAGTATTTCTCCATTCCATGCCCATCTACCATGGCAGTTATGCCTTTTTATATAGCGTCATTCCAGCGCTTGGCTTAGCCCTACTCTACACCCTCATCAGTCGCTACACCCTAAACCATCAACTCCATCAACTCATTCAAGAGGCTGGCTATGCAGAATCCTTCCAACCTCTTATCGCCAACAGCATCCTAAACCGTTTCCACACCCAAACCGCCCCTCTCCCCCAGCGCCCTCCAACCCATTTTTGAGCACTACCAACTCACCCACCAACACCTCATGCTTGGGCGCACCCTACTCACCGCCCTCATCGCCATAGCAAGCGGATATCTCGCCTACAGGCGCCAAAACGCCGAATTTGCCGCCCGCGAACGCGTCGAACGCGCCTTGCGCTGGCTCATGCTCAGTTGCGCAGGGCTTGCCATCCTCACCACCTTTGGCATTCTCTTTTCCGTCTTATTTGAAGCCTTGCAGTTTTTCCACAAAGTCAGCCCCAGCAATTTTTTCTTAAACACCCTCTGGAGCCCCCAAACCGCCATGCGCACAGACCAAGTCGGCTCATCGGGTTCTTTTGGCGTCCTCCCCTTATTAATTGGCACCCTACTCATCTCAGGCATCGCGCTCCTTGTCGCCGTCCCCCTAGGACTATTTAGCGCCATCTATTTATCAGAATACGCCAGCCCACGCCTACGCGCTTTTGCAAAACCCATGTTAGAAATCCTAGCTGGCATCCCCACCGTCGTTTATGGATTTTTTGCCGCGCTCACCGTCGCCCCCCTCCTGCGCCATCTTGGACAAACCATAGGGCTAAGCGTCTCCTCTGAAAGCGCGCTAGCGGCAGGATTAGTAATGGGCATTATGATAATCCCCTTTGTTTCCTCCCTATCCGATGACGTACTAACCGCCGTCCCGCAAAGCCTACGTGAAGGCTCCTACGGACTTGGGGCAACCCAATCTGAAACCATCCGCCGCGTTATCCTCCCAGCCGCCCTACCAGGCATCGTCAGCGCCATCTTACTAGCCGCCTCGCGCGCCATTGGTGAAACCATGATTGTTGTCATGGCAGCAGGATTATCTGCCAACCTCACCCTAAACCCCCTAGAAGCCGTTACCACCGTAACCGTGCAAATCGTCACCCTCTTACAAGGCGACCAAGAATTTGACTCAGCCAAAACCCTCGCCGCCTTTGCACTTGGACTCACCCTATTTGTCCTCACCTTCCTACTAAACCTCTACGCCATCCACGTCGTTAAAAAATACCGCGAACAATACGAATAGAGACTCACCATGCACCATCTGGATTCCCAACTTAAAAAACGCCACGCCCAAGAAAAACGCTTCCGCTACTACGGCATCGCCTCGCTTAGCCTAGCGTTATTATTTCTTATTGGTTTTTTTATCAGTATTATTCGCCAAGCCATGCCAGCGATGTTGCAAACCCAAATTCAAGTAGAAGTTTATTTTGACCCAGCACTTCTCAATCTCCCCAGCAACGACCCCCCAAGCCATCAACCAAGCCAACTACTACCACCTCCTCAACCAATCCCTAAAAAACCAACTCCCCGACGCCCTCACAGCCCCCCTAGACGACCACACCCTCGCCCGACGCCTACTCAGCACAGGCGCGCAATACCAACTCCTTGAAACCCTCAAAGCCAACCCAGAACACCTCAACACCCGCCAAACCCTCTGGCTACAAGCCAGTAGCAAACTCGCCCAAGCCCCCAACGACCCAACCAGCGCCCAAAACCTCCAAGCCATCCACACCCACCTAAGCCAAACCCAATCTATCAGACAACGCCCCAACCTCACCATCTTCCACGCCAACGACTCGCGCTCTGCGCAAGACGCTGGCATAAAAGGTGCCCTCCTTGGCTCTCTCTACACCCTCCTCGTTACCCTCAGCCTCTCCTTTCCGATTGCCATATTTGCCGCCATCTACCTAGAAGAATTCGCCCCCAAAAATCGCTTTACCGATTTTATAGAAGCCAACATCAACAACCTAGCCGCCGTCCCCTCCATCATCTTCGGACTCCTAGGGCTAGCGGTTTTTATTGGATTTTTTGGACTCCCGCGCTCCACCCCCCTCGTTGGCGGACTCGTTTTAAGCCTCATGACCCTCCCCACCATCATCATCTCCTCGCGTGCTGCTTTAAAATCCGTCCCCCCTCCATCCGCACCGCCGCGCTAGGATTAGGCGCCTCCAAAATGCAAGTCATCTTCCATCACGTCCTACCGCTCGCCCTTCCTGGTATACTCACAGGCACCATCATCGGCATGGCACAAGCGCTAGGCGAAACCGCCCCCCTACTCATGATTGGCATGGTTGCCTTTATCGCCGAAGCGCCCAACTCCATCCTAGACCCAGCCAGCGCCCTACCCGTACAAATCTACCTTTGGTCAGACCTTCCAGAACGCGCCTTCACAGCGCGCACCGCGCTCGCCATTCTCATCTTGCTAGGCTTTTTAATTCTCATGAACGCCATTGCCGTCATCTTGCGCAAAAAGTTTGAACGCAAATGGTAATTTCAAACCCAATTCAAAGGAACACACCATGCCCCAAAAAACCAACCTAGAGCATCATGAAACCGTCGGCAATCCCTTTATAGACGACCCCAAAATCAAAGCCCGCAACGTCGACGTCCACTATGGCGCCAAACAAGCCATTTTTAACGTCAGCCTTGACGTAGGCGATAATGAAATCCTTGCCATGATAGGGCCCTCTGGCTGTGGCAAATCCACCTTCCTACGCTGTTTAAACCGCATGAACGACATCATCCCCCATGCCAAAGTCAGTGGCGAAATCACCATCGACGAACAAAACATCTATCACCCCAAATTAGACGTCGTTCACCTGCGCCGTCGCGTAGGCATGGTCTTTCAAAAGCCCAACCCCTTCCCCAAATCCATCTACGAAAATATCGCCTATGGCGCGCGCATCCACGGACTCACCAAATCCAAAGCCGACATGGACGAAATCGTTGAAACCTCGCTACGCAAAGCAGGCATATGGGAAGAAGTCAAAGACCGCCTCGACCAAGCTGGCACAGGACTCTCAGGCGGACAACAACAACGCCTTTGCATCGCCCGCGCCATCGCCGTCAAACCCAGCGTTATCCTCATGGACGAACCCTGCTCCGCCCTAGACCCCATCGCCACAGGCAAAATAGAAGAACTCATGGACGAACTACGCCAGAACTACTGCATCGCCATCGTAACCCACTCCATGCAACAAGCCGCGCGCGTCTCCCAGCGCACCGCCTATTTTCACCTAGGCAAACTCATAGAAATTGGTGAAACCAAGCAAATATTCACCCACCCCAAACACACCCTCACCGAAGACTACATCACAGGACGTTTCGGCTAATCCACCCAAACCAAAGGACCCCACCATGGCAAACCACACCAGCACCCGCTTTGACACCAGCCTCCACCACCTCCAAGACCTCCTCATGCAAATGGGCAAACTCACCGAACAACAGCTCACCCACATCAGCCAATATCTACAAAACAGCGCCAATGAAAGCGTCCTAATCGATGTTCAAACACTTGAAGAACAAGTTAACGACTACCAAAGCGCCATCAACAAAGAAGCCATCAGCCTCATAGCCATGCGTGCCCCTGTTGCAGGCGACCTCCGCCTCATCACCGCCTGCGAACGCATCGCCATCGACCTCGAACGCATTGGCGATGAAATCAGCAAAGTTGCGCATTTTATGGCACGCGATGAAGTCGACACCAACAGCAAACTCTGGCGCGAACTCCGCCCCACCATGCGCCTAGCGCAAAGCATCCTAAGCGACGCCCTCAACATGCTCGCCCGCCTTGACATCCAAGCCGCGCAAAAAATCTTTCAAGACGACAGTCTATTAGACGACAACTACAGCAGCGTCATGCGCCAACTGCTCACCTACATGTTAGAAGACCCGCGCAACATCACCCAATCCGTTGACATCATGTTTGCCGCCAAAGCGCTAGAGCGCGTGGGTGATCATTGCATGAACATCGCCGAAGCCATCCTCTACTACGCCACAGGCGACGACCTGCGCCACCCCTAAACCAACAAACGGCAAAATACCGCCTCATCTCCATGTTTCGCCTAGCGATTTTCCCGCCATTGCGCTACAATGGCGCTCTTTTCTAATTTCCCACAACCACCCATTAAAAAAATGATGTTATCAACTAAAACCCTCAAAACCCTAGCGCCCCTCCTCCTCACCCTCAGCCTACAAACCACTGCCCACAGCGCCCCCCTCTCCAGCCTAGCCATGACAAACCTAGAGCCCAGCGCCCCCAATCAAATCCCCCCGCCCGCCAAATCATCCAATTCCAAACCGCCCAAACTGAGACCGCCCAAGCACAAAACGCCTCCCCCCTCCCCCAATCCACCCCCGCCAATCATCTTGAAACCATCATCTACGGAAAAACCCTCATTGGCATCCCCTATAAAAGAAGCGGCAACAACCCCCAACAAGGCTTTGACTGCTCAGGCTTTATCCAACACATTTTCAAACAATCAGGCATCAACCTCCCCCGCACCAGTCGCGCCCAATACCAAGCGCTTACAAAGGTCAGCCAACCCCAAATAGGCGACCTCGTTTTCTTCCGCCACGGAAAAACCATCGACCACGTCGGCATCTACCTAGGCAACCATAAAATGCTCCACGCCCCCTCCAGTGGTAAACAAGTAGAAATCACCAGCACCCAACTCCCCTACTGGCAAAAACGCTACGCAGGCGCAAGACGCTCCCCACACAAGCCCCCACCCTCCACGTCGCGCAAAAAGACCAAGCCACCCTCCCACCGCCGCCCACCCTCACCCTACGCACCCACTACTAACCGCGCAAACCACCCACCCTTTCCATCCATCCCATCCTAGAGAGACACTCCAGCCATGAGCTAAAGCCAACAACGCGCCGAACTGCACAAACAAATTTGGAAAATCGCCGACGACGTAAGAGGCGCCGTTGACGGTTGGGATTTTAAACAATACATCCTCTGCACCCTGTTTTATCGCTTTATCAGTGAAGACTTTGCCGAATATATGCAAGGCGATGATGACAATTTGGATTATGCCAGCCTTAGCGATGAATACATTGACCAATTAGGCATTAAAGACGACGCCATAAAAACCAAAGGCTATTTCATCTACCCCAGCCAACTGTTTATCAATGTGGTTAAAAGCGCCTCCACCAACCCCAATCTCAACATCGAACTCAAAGAAATTTTTAACGCCATTGAAGCCTCCGCCCAAGGCTACGACTCTGAAGACGACCTAAAAGGCATCTTCGCTGATTTTGACACCAGCGCCAACCGCCTAGGAAACAGCGTTATAGAGCGCAACCGACGCCTAACCGCCATCCTAACCAACATCGCCGAACTCAAATTCAACGGCTTTGCCGACAGCAAAATCGACCTCTTCGGCGATGCCTACGAATACCTCATCTCCAACTATGCCGCCAACGCAGGCAAATCAGGCGGCGAATTCTTCACCCCCCTAAGCGTATCCAAACTGCTCGCCCGCCTTGCCCTGCACGGACAAACCCGCATTAATAAAATCTACGACCCAACATGCGGCTCAGGGCTCCTCCTCCTTCAAGCCAAACAACAATTTGACCAACACCAAATCGAAGAAGGCTTTTTCGGGCAAGAAATCAACTACACCACCTACACCCTCGCCCGCATGAACATGTTCTTACACGGCATCAACTATGATAAATTCACCCTCACCCACGGCGACACCCTGCTCAACCCCCAACTCAAAGATCAGCGCCCCTTTGACGCCATCGTCTCCAATCCGCCTTATTCTATCAGCTGGATTGGCGGTGACGACCCCACGCTGATCAATGATGACCGCTTCGCCCCAGCAGGCATCCTCGCCCCCAAATCCAAAGCCGATTTTGCCTTTATCCTGCACAGCGCTCAACAATACCCTCCCCCAAAATCAGCCCCCTACATCCCGATTATCGCCATAAAAAACAAAATGTTTTTGAGAAAATCGCCCTTTTTGTGGAAAGATTTACCGGCATTGGCAGTATCTTATAACCCATCAAGTGCAAAAAAATGCCCACAGACTCTACCGCCACTATCCACTACCGCCAAATTGCCCGCGTCGCCTGCCCATTGTTTTTGCTAATGCACTGCTGCCTTTGCAGGGGGTTAATCGATACCGCCATCATTTTTGCATAAAAAATCATCCCTTCTTTCATTTTGACCCCAGAGACTACCTCCTGATTTTTAACAAAAAATAACATTAACTGCTCGTATTTTCTTTATTTCATTATTCAATATCTCAATTTAATTGTGAAAAGTTTGTATTATTAAATCTTAGAGATTAGTATGCACATTAAATATTGAACGAAGTGATAGTAACCTTAGGCTATTATCGGGCGCGTACAGTATTTAACAACAACCAATATTGGATATTCTATGACTTTCAAACCTACCCTACTCGCACTCACCATCGCCACTTTAAGCAGCAGCGCCTTTGCTGGCAAATTAGAAGTCTTGCATTGGTGGACTTCAGGCAGTGAGGCAAAATCTGTTGGCGCACTTAAATAACAGCTTGAAGAAAAAGGACACACTTAGGAAGATTTTGCCGTAGCAGGCGGCGGTGAAAACGCCATGGCTAAAGCATTACAACCGCCCAAAAATACCCGTGCAAGACTCGCTATTTATGGTTGGATTTTATATCGCACCATTAGTTGTGATGCTTCTCACCTCTTTAAAAACCATGGACGATATCCGCACTGGCAACCTACTCACACTTCCCAAAGAATTCTATTTAGGCGCTTGGCATAAAGTATGGAATAGTGCCTGCACAGGCATAACCTGCGAAGGCGTGCGCCGCCAATGCCATGCGTCCCATAATGAAAGCGGAATGCAAAGGCTCATGCGGCAAAGCTTGGCAGGAAACAATCAGCCCGCCTTGCAAGGCGGCAATGTTAGGGGGGGAATTCATATCCATTCTCCTTGCTTGTGCATCGGGTATAAAATGCTTTGAAAGAAATTTCAAACTATATTATGATTTGTAAAAATTTATTTCAATAAGCAGAAGGAGTGAAAAGTGAAACTTTATTCTAAGACTCTGTTATCCCTTGCATTGACAGGTTTGACTGCCGCGGCATGGGCGGGCGTTTATCCCGATTTGCCGAAAGCATTTGCAGACGGCGGCGGCGCTTTGATTGACAACACCGCCTATATTGGCTTGGGCAGCGCGGGCGAGCAGTTTTTCAGCCTCGATTTGAGCAAGCAGCAGGCGCAATGGCAAACCTTGCCCGATTTCCCTGCCGGCACGCGCAGCCAGCCCGTCGTCGCCGCCCTTGAGGGCAAACTGTATGTATTCGGTGGTTTGCAGAAAGACGCGCAAGGCATCTTGCAACTCATCAATGACGCGCATGTGTTTGATCCCGCTAAGCAAACATGGCAACGCCTGCCCACGCGTTCGCCTCTGGGCTTGGTCGGCGCGCAAGCCTTTGCGCATCAGGGCAAAATCTATTTTGTCGGCGGCAGCAATCTCTCGATTTTTAACGGCTATTTCCAAGACTACAGCGCCGCCGGAGAAGACAAAGACAAGCAAGCGGCAGTGATGAAGGCTTATTTTAATCAGCCTAGCCAAGATTATTTCTTTAACAATCAAGTTTTCAGCTATGAACCTGCCACGAATCAATGGCATAACGAAGGCATCACGCCTTTTGCCGGACGCGCGGGCGCGGCGGTAAAAATCCATGAGGGAAAAGTCTATGTCGCCAACGGCGAACTCAAGCCGGGCTTGCGCAGCGACAGCGTTGAGCTAGGCACTTTTGACGAGAAAGGACAATTGGCATGGCAAAGTTTGCCGGTTTTGATTGCCGGCGAAGGACAGGCGCGGCAGGAAGGCTTGGCAGGCGCCTATTCGGGACATAGCCACGGCTATTATCTGCTCGGCGGCGGCGCGAATTTCACCGGCGCGCGGGCGCAATATGAAAGCGGCAAATACTTTGCCCATGAAGCTTGACGCGCTATTACGACCCCAATGTTTATGCCTTAAAAGACGGCAAATGGCAGCTGGCGGGACAATTGCCGAGTGCCAGCGGCTACGGCGTATCGCTCAATTATGAAGATGCCGTGATTTTATTCGGCGGCAAAGGCGACGGCGGCGAAATCGGCAGCGTGCAGCGTCTGCGTTTTGACGGCAAAAACTTGAACATTGATTAAGGAGAACATCATGGCTCAAAGCCTTATGGAACAAGAGATTCTGCAAAGCGCGGCGGTGCTTGCCGCGCAGGCGGACAATACCGCAATTAGCGATATGGCGGCAAAATTAGCCGCCGAGCTGACGGTGGCGCACCCGCCGAACTTGGATTATTTTGCGTCATCGGTTGGTTTGCAGGACAAAGATTAGGGCGATATCTGCTTATTGAGCAAACCATTCTCACCTTAAGCAACATCATCCTCAGCCTAATTTTAGTCTATGGCTTTCATCTACACATTAAAGGCGTTGCATGGGGAACCGTGCTTGCCAACTACCTCGCACTGATTAGCGCCCTTTATCTCATCGCGCGTCGCGCTCGCCAACTAACCATCGCCTTTTTCCCCAGCACTCGCCAAGCCCTTCTCGCCAAAGATGCCCTCTTGCGCCTCTTGCGCCTAAACAGCGACCTATTTATCCGAACCCTAATGCTTGTCCTCTGCCTAAGCTGGTTTCAGCGCCTTGCTAGCGGACTCGGGGAAAACATCATCGCCGCCAACCTCCTCCTCTTATGGCACTCACTTTTGCAGGCTACACCCTAGACAGCATCGCTGTTGCCGCCGAAACATTCACAGGACAAAGCATTGGCAAGCGCTCGCAAAACACACTAAAACAAGCCATCAAAAAACCACCCTCTCCGCCATCGTCCTATCCGCCTGCTTCAGCCTCCTTTATTTCCTCCTCATTCCCTTTTATATCAACCACATGACCAGCCTTGAACAAGCCAAAACCATCGCCTTAAACTATCGCTGGTGGGCAATCGGCTTACCCCTAAGCGGTGTCGGTGGCTATCTACTCGATGGATTTTATTTTGGCGCAACCGCCTCCAAATCCCTGCGCAACGCCATGCTCCTCATCGCACTCATCACCCTGCCCCTCTCCACCCTGCTCACCCATCACTATGACAACCTCGGCATCTGGATAAGCATCTATTTATTTTTATGGCTCCGCGTCCTCCTACTTGCCCCCGACCTCACTCACCGCCTACAACTCCTCAGCCCTTAATCTCACTGCCCCACTCTACCTAATTTCAACACACTTAAAACGCGCTCCCCGGCAAAATCTTCTATAGCGCTCAGAGCGTCTGCGTCCTTATAGCTAGACCCATCACCATCACCATCACCATCACCATCACCATCACACATCACACATTGAACAGATTAAGAAAAGCCTCACCGAAGCACTGGCACAAGGTCAAAGCTTTCACAGCTGGAAGAAACAAGCGCTTACAGAACTTGCCACACTAGACCGTCGCTATGTAGAGCTGGTCTTTCGCAATGCCACCCTAAGCGCACACAACAGCGCCAAATGGGCACACTTTAGAGATAATGCCAAGCGTCGTCCTATATTGCGCTATAGCGCGGTAAACGACAGCCGCACACGCCCATCGCACAGCGCCTTGCACGGGTTGAT
Organism: Rappaport israeli; assembly: GCF_001888055.1. Classification (GTDB taxonomy): domain Bacteria; phylum Pseudomonadota; class Gammaproteobacteria; order Cardiobacteriales; family Cardiobacteriaceae; genus Rappaport; species Rappaport israeli. The sequence continues at coordinate 104,098 of NZ_LXHZ01000004.1, read as the reverse complement.
GATGCCCGTAGACGACCCACGCTGGCAACACCTTGCCCCACCCAATGGACACCAATGCCGTTGCACCTTGATAAGCCTTACAGAGCGTCAAGCTAAAGCCTTTGGCTATAACGGCGCACCCACACATCTCCCCGAATACACCGACAAACACGGCAGACAACACACCGCACACGCCGACAACGGCTGGGCACATAATCCAGACCTTGACCTCACCGCCCTACTCAGAGAACGCGAACAAAAAGCAGGATTGGGACGGGCAATGTTTGATAGTGGGGATAATAAAGCCAATACCGACTACTCACCTAACCCTGAAGATGTTGAAAGTATTGCGCGGCATTATGTGGTTAGTAATGGGCAAAAAGATGGGCTGGAGCATGGTTATTTGGTAGATAAGCATGGTGCAGTGATAGATATTAGAAGTGGGAGGTCTGAAGAAATTGATTATAAAGATTTAAGTGGTAGATTAGCAGGAGCAACGCTTTATCATAATCACCCTAGCAACGGCATTTTAAGTCGTGCAGATATTCATTTTGCTCGCGAAGAAAAACTTGCCTCTATCGTAGCTTTTGGTACAACAGAAAATGCCTATTACAAAATGCAAGTGCACGCTTCGGAAACAATACTATACAGCTGGATTTATGAGATAGAGCGATATTTGCGCAATCATTTATTTAAAATGCAAAAGCATTACCAAATAGATAAATACGAAATAAGCATGCTATATCAGTATTTACTTGTTATAATACTAAACGACCATAAAATAATAAGTTATGCACACCAACCATCTGTTGAAATGCAAGCGATTTTTGATAAGTATTCAGAACAAATAGAGCAGTTACGCAGAGGATTTAAATAATGCCATCAGTATTACACCACTTAGGACCATTCAGCCCAGTAGAAGATATTCAGGCGCTAATTGATGAATTGCGAGCAAAAGAGTCTGAAGCTTATGCCGATGATATTGCTTTTCTTGAAGATATGTTAGATTTCGCAAAAACATTGGAAGAATGAGTCAAGAATGCCAATGAATAAAAACATAAAACCTTGCTTCTTTATAATTCCTGAGTAGAACAAAGAAATTTAATTACCGACCATTGCATGAACCTATTGCTATACAAAAAAGGTATAATACACTACGAATTTTTATTAACGCCTAAATTAGAAAAATATCTAAAGAAGATAAATTTAGAAAAATTGTTGGAGAATTAAATGTATATACCAACCCTTCTTTTAGAAAGAAAAACGAATGCTGGCAGTAAGCCAGAAGATATCTTGGCTGAAATGGATTATATCCGTAAAGACCTAGCATACAATCCTGAAGCACTCGCGTATTTTCTGCAAGAAATGGAGGAAGACTTAGAATTAGCAGAAACATTTGCACGTGATGCAAGCGAGGAAGAGCTTGATGCAATCGTTGCCAAACAGATAGAAAGAATCGAAAGAGAGTACGTGGACTACGACAAAGAGATTGAAAGAGCCATAAGAGATTATGCGAGCAAAAACCAATGAAACCACAAGCCCTATGCTTTTACCCTTAGTTACTCTTTACAATTTACTAAGTATTTGAATTTATGTGCAAAAACACCAGTTATTGAATAAACTGGCGTTTCTCTTTAATGTTTTAGTTCTATGGGCGATATAACCCTGCTTTATCTTGTGGCATCATCCTTTTCTCTGCTTCTTCATTTTTACAAGAATCTACACAACCACAAGCTTTTTCAATTCCCACTGCACCTAAACCACCACAGCTACCCTTAATCGGCGCTCGTCCAAAAAAAACACCCACCGCCATAATGAGTACGGTTAACATCATTACCGCAAAAACAATTAAAAACACTGTCAACATTACTTCTCTCCAAACTTTTTAATAAATTCAGGGCTATAAACTACTTCAAAACCCTCTTTGCCATCGCTAAAAATCATTAATGCCAAAAGATTGTGCGTTTGCGCAAATTCAGGCGCACGCTCTCCTAATACCATCAAAGCTGTTGCATAGGCATCAGCATGCATGCAATCCTCACCAATCACTGTTACCGCTAATAAAGGCGATAGCACTGGATAACCTGTTTTAGGGTCAAGCGTATGTACCGCGCGCGCTCCTTCGTAATCAATAAAATTACGATAGTTTCCCGAACTTGCCAATGCCGTATATTCACCCTTTAGCTCTATTACTTGCTGGATTTGCCGATCCTGCGCAGGCTTTTCAATCGCCACTTTCCAAGGCTGATTAAATTTTGTCCCTGAGGCAACAACTTCTCCTCCAATCTCCACCAAATAATCACTATAGCCTAACGATTCCAACAAATGCGCTAATTGGTCAACCCCAAATCCTTTTGCAATAGAAGACAAATCTACCTGAACTGCATCCGCATCTTTAATTAGTCCATCTTGATTGAGTTGCACATGCTCAAAGCCAACCTGCGCCATTGTTTGCTCAATCGCCTCAGGCGTTGGCTTAGCAGAGATTTTTTTTGCACCAAAGCCCCATAAATTAACCAACGGCGCAACGGTAATATCATAATAACCCTGCGTCATTTCACTAATTTTTAAACCAGCTGTCATAACTGTGCGCAAATTTTCACTAATGGGATAAAGCGTATTAGCTGGCAACTGATTAAATCGGCTTAGCTCAGAATCAGCAATATAAGTTGACATCGACTGATTGACTTCCAGCAACATTTGCTCAATGCGTTGTTCAATTTCAGCATAATCATCTTGTGCTATTTCCGAGGCAATAGAAACATGCCAATAGGTTCCCATGGTTTGACCACTAAATTTAGCAACGTTTGCCTTAGTCTGAGCATTACCACAGCCCAATAAAAATGATGCCACTAGTATTAACAGTGGCATCAAAATAAAGTGAAAACGCAACAACACGCTAGCCACCAAAATCATCTAGCAAGATATTTTCATCTTCAACCCCAAGATTATGCAACATCTCAATAACTGATTTATTCATAATCGGTGGACCACACATATAATATTCACAATCTTCAGGCGCAGGATGATTTTTCAAGTGATTTTCATAAACCACATTATGGATAAAGCCCGTGTAGCCATCCCAATTATCTTCTGGCAAAGCATCAGACAATGCAACATGCCATTCAAAATTTGGAAACTCTTCTGCTAACTGGTCGAAATCCTCAACATAGAACATCTCACGCTTAGAGCGCGCACCATACCAAAAAGTGATTTTGCGCTTAGAGTTTAACCGCTTTAATTGGTCAAAAATATGCGAACGCATCGGCGCCATTCCCGCACCGCCTCCAATAAATACCATCTCAGCATCAGTATCTTTAGCAAAGAAATGACCGAATGGACCAGAAATGGTTACTTTATCCCCTGCTTTTAAATTAAAAATATAGCTCGACATCAAACCAGGTTGCACATCTGGATTATTAGGCGGTGGTGAGGCAATACGCACATTGAGCATAATAATCCCTTTTTCTTCTGGATAATTAGCCATTGAATAAGCGCGGGTAACGTTTTCATTATTCACCGCATTAATTTTAAATAAACCAAATTTTTCCCAATCTTCGCGATACTCTTCAGCCACATTAAAATCTGAATAGTTAATATCATAAGGACCGCATTCAATCTGAATATATCCTCCAGCACGGAAAGGCACAGACTCACCATCTGGAATCTTAAGCACTAATTCTTTAATGAAAGTAGCGACATTATCGTTAGAAATAACCTCACACTCCCATTTTTTAACCCCAAAAACAGCATCATCAACTTCTACTTTCATATCATTTTTAACAGCAACCTGACATGATAGGCGCTTCCCTTCGCGTGCTTCACGCTTAGAAATATGATTGAGCTCAGTAGGTAAAATCTCGCCACCACCTTCAGTAACATGAACCGTACACTGCCCACAAGTACCCCCACCACCACAAGCAGAAGAAACGAACAAATTCCCTTCAGCCAAAGCTCCTAATAACTTTCCACCCGCTGGCACAGAAATCTCTTTCTCGCCATTGACTAGAATTTTAACGTTCCCTTCTGGTACTAACCATTTTCTTGCCACCAAAATAATACCAGCAAGCAATAATATTAATAAGGTAAAGACTGCTACACCGTATACAATTTCCATAATTTTTCCCTTTACAATTGGATACCAGAGAAAGACATAAAGCCGATTGCCATAAGTCCAGCCGAAATAAACACAATGCCAAGCCCTTCTAATCCTTTTGGCACATCAGCATAGCGCAACTTTTCGCGCACGCCAGCAAGCAAAACAATTGCCAGTGCCCAGCCTGCGCCACTACCCACACCATAGACTACTGATTCAGGAAAATTATAATTACGCTCAACCATAAATAATGAACCCCCTAAAATCGCACAATTTACTGTGATTAAAGGCAGGAATATTCCCAACGCTGCATATAGCGCTGGAACATATTTATCCAAGAACATCTCAAGAATTTGCACCAAAGCAGCGATAACGCCAATATAAGCAATCAATCCTAAAAAACTAATATTAACGTCAATTCCCAAGTTTTGCCAAAGCGCTGCGTTAGGCTTGAGCAAGAACTGATACAACAAATTATTAACGGGAACTGTAATGGTTTGCACGATAACAACAGCCAAACCCAAACCAATTGCTGTGCCGATTTTCTTTGATACCGCTAAAAAAGTACACATTCCAAGGAAAAACGATAATGCCATATTTTCAATGAAAATAGAGCGCACCAATAAACTTAAATAATGTTCCATTGCTTTAACTCCTATGAATGCGCAGGATGCCCGCCAACCAATGGCTTAGCGGCTTTAGCTTCAGTGAATTCAGGCTTTTCTACTTGCTGTGGCTTCCAAGTACGCAATGCCCAAATCAATAGTCCGATAATAAAAAATGCACTCGGAGGCAAAACCATCATGCCATTAGGGACATACCAACCACCCTCTTTAACCGCAGGTAAAACTGATAATCCAAACCAAGTTCCTGAGCCTAAAATTTCACGAATGGTTCCAACACTCATTAGCAAAGCGCTATAACCCAAGCCGTTACCAATACCATCTAAAAAGCTAGGCAATGGGTCATTTGTCATTGCAAAGGCTTCTAATCGCCCCATGACAATACAGTTAGTAATAATCAAGCCGACAAAAACAGAAAGTTGTTTTGATAGCTCAAAAGCAAATGCTTTTAATAATTGGTCTACCAAAATAACCAAAGACGCTACCACTGTCATTTGCACAATGATACGAATATTATTGGGGATATGATGGCGAATTAAACTCACAAATAAATTAGAAAATCCTGTTACAGTAGTTAATGCCAACGACATTAACAAAGCTGTTTTCATACTCCCAGTTACAGCAAGCGCTGAACAAATGCCTAAAACCTGCAATCCAATTGGATTATTATCAAAAATTGGTGTAAACAGAATTCTTTTATAATCAATCTTTGCCTTACTCATTTTATTACCTCATATCCAATAAATTAAACGCCTTTAGCATTTTTTAGTTCTTCTACTGTGATTTCACCTTCTTGTAGCTTTTTAATGAATTTTCCATAGCCTTGTTCGCCAAGCCAAAAATTCATCAAACTTTGCACGCCACGACTGGTTAAAGTCGCCCCTGCAATCGCATCGACCTCATTACTACGCTCACTATTAGCATTTTTAGCCACAACCACTTCTGGATGACCGTTATCATCATAAGGCTCTAATCCTTCCCATTTTTTCTGCCAGTTAGGATTGGTAATTTCCGCACCTAAACCAGGCGTTTCACCATGGGAATAAAAAGTAATCCCACTAATTTCAACAGTATCCTCTAATGTTAAGGCTGTAAAACCATACATGGTTGACCACAAACCATAGCCTTGAATGGGCAAAATCACGCGCTTAATCTCATCATTTTCAATCAATAAATACACTGAACCTTTATCCGCGCGGCGTTTAATGCTCGCAGGGTCATTATCTAGCGCCTTGCTTTCTTGTGGATTATTTGCTGCCAAATACATATCGTAAGTCTTAGCATCTACTGATGTATCTAATTCACCTGTTTGGAAATCAACAACCGTAGGGGTGATTTTTTTCATAACGCTCATCAATCGCCTGAGTAGATAATTTTTCCTCACTATCAACTAGATTTGCTGCACGTAAAATATTAATACGCTTTTCATCAAGAGAATTTTGTTGTTGTTTTGCACGTAATCCAATGGCTGTAACAGATACCACTAATGAACAAACCAAACAAACAATAGCGGCAAACTTAAATACCTGAAATTTAGAATTATTGGCTGACATGTGTTCTCACCTTACGACGCTTGATGTTCGCATTCATAACAAAATAATCAATAATTGGCGCAAATAAGTTAGCAAATAAAATCGCTAACATAATCCCTTCGGGAAAAGCAGGATTAACCACACGAATTAAAATCGTCATCACTCCAACTAAGAATCCGAAAATATAGCGTCCTAAATTAGTTACTGAAGCAGTTACTGGGTCAGTAGCCATAAAAATAGCGCCAAATGCAAAACCGCCTAAGACAAAATGCCACCAAAACGGCATAGCAAACATTTGATTCGTTTCACTACCAACCAAATTAAAAATAATAGACATCACCGCACCGCCTGCAAAAACGCCAGCAATGATGCGCCAAGAAGCAACGCCTGTTCCTACAATAATTAACATCCCAATTAAAATTGCAAAAGTAGAGACCTCGCCAATAGAACCCGGAACATTACCCCAGAAAGCATCCCACCAACTCCAGTGCTCTATAACGCCATTCATTCCATCAGTGTAGGCTTGTGATAAAGGCGTTGCACCAGAATAACCATCAACAGCAACCCATGGTTTATCACCAGAAATATCGCTTGGATAGGAAAAATATAAAAAGGCACGCGCGGTTAATGCTGGATTAACAAAATTGCGCCCTGTGCCACCGAAAATTTCTTTACCAATAACCACCCCAAACGAAATACCCAAAGCCACTTGCCAAAGTGGAATGGTCGCTGGAACAATTAAAGAGAATAGAATGGAGGTAACAAAAAATCCTTCGCTAATTTCATGTTTTCGAATCAGCGAAAATAAAACTTCCCAAAACCCCCCACAATAAAAGTAACTATATAGATAGGCAAATGAAGTTTTGCCCCAAACCAGAGATTTTCAAATAAATTTCTTTCAACACCTGAGGCAAGCGCTGCATTGCTACCGGTGAAGTACCAGCCAAAAAACATTGCTGGAAATACTGCTGCCCACACAATAATCATCACTCGTTTAAAATCAATAGCATCCCGAACATGTGTCGGACGTGCTGTAGCAAAATTTGGGCTATAAAAAATAGTCGCACCCGCTTCATAAAGCGGATAGAAATATTCAAGCTTACCGCCTTTTTCAAAATGCGGCGCTAATTTATCAAAAAAAGATTTCATTCCCTTAACCTTCCTGTTCAATCAATGTAAGGTTTTCACGCAAAATAGCGCCAAAATCATGTTTACCTGGATCTACATAAGTTAGCAACGCAATATCTTCCTCAACTAACTCTAAAGCACCTAACTGGACTGCCGCCTCAGTATCCTTTACAACTAATGCTTTAAGCAGTAGCGCTGGCAAAATATCTAGCGGCATCACTGTTTCATAAACACCAAACGGCAAAATAGGGCGTGGCGAGCCTTGCAAAGCGGTTGTAAAAGGTAGTTTTTCTCCCAAAAATTTCCCTAAATAAGCATTAGTTTTTGAAAAAACAGTTTTTCCAGGGCGCATAAATTCTAAAAATACACTTTCACCACCCTCAGGAAGAACAAAAATTTGCTGGTCGTATTGACCTAAATAAGCAGTATCCTCAAATGCTTGTCTTCCAGAAAAAACAGAACCAGAAATTAAACGTTGTTTTCCTTCATGCAAATTTCCTTGCACTAATTCTTCTAAGGAAGCGCCTCGAGTGGTTTTGATAATTTTAGGCTCTTTCAAACCTGGACCAACCAAGGCAACAAGACGCTCATTATCAATAGTCCCTTCGCGGAAAAGCTGTCCAAATGCCAACAAATCTTGCAAGCCAATATGCCAAACAATTTTGTCTAAACTCACAGGTTCTAAGAAATGAATATGCGTCCCTACCAAACCAGCAGGATGCACGCCTGAAAAAGATTGCAATTTAACACGACTAACATCAGATTGCGGCAACTGTGCTTGAGGTTTATGGCAGATATAAATATTGCCATCAGTGAGCTTTTCTAGCACTTTTAGTCCTAGCAAATAATCATTCTCACGCCCTTCTAAAGCAATTAACGGATCAAGTGCTAATGGATTACTATCCATGGTATTTACAAAAATGGCAAAAGGCTTACCATCAAGCTTAACCAAACGATCAAAAGGACGCGCGCGCAAAGCAGTCCATAAGCCACTTTCAACCAAACGATTTACAACATCCTCTCGTGCGATTGTCTTAACTTTTAAAGGCTCAAAAGTAATACTCTCTTCACCTTCAGGTTTAATAATTACTGAAAGCAAACGACGGCGCTCTCCTCGTGCAATAGATTGCACCACACCAGAAACCGGCGCACAAACAAAAACACCCGCTGTTTTTTTATCCTCAAAAAGCGGTTGTCCTTTTTTAACTTTCTCGCCTTCTTGTACCATCATAGTAGGCTTTAGTCCGATAAAATCATCACCTAAAACTGCTACCGTTTTTGTTGGAGATACCTTGTGAACCGTATGATTGTTGAGCCCACCCTGAATTGGGAGCTCAATGCCTTTTTTAATCGATATCATGCTTTAATACCTTTACCTCAGACGGATAATTGTCTTAATTATTGATTATTGGTGCCGACGGCGAGACTCGAACTCGCACGACTTTCGCCACTACCCCCTCAAGATAGCGTGTCTACCAATTCCACCACGTCGGCAATTGACTTTATGCATTCCTACTGAGCGACTGCTGCATTAGGAATATCGGTACGTGAAGCAGGTTGCGTATTATCCGCGCTTGTCTGCGGTACGTCAACTGTTGCTTCTATTTTTTGGGTTTCTAATTCAGTTTGATTTAAAATTGTTTGGTGTGTCAATGATTTATTTTGCAAATATCCTAAACCCAATGCACTAATAAAAAACACAATTGCTAAAAATCTAGTCACTTTATATAGAAAAGAACCCGCACCACGTGCACCAAATACGGTCGAAGAGGCGCCTCCAAAGGAGGAACCCATGCCACCGCTTTTTGCTTGCTGTAACAAAATAATAATAGCAAGTGCAATGGAAACTACTAAAAATATAATTTGCGCAATCATTACTGTCATGAAATAGCCTCGATAATTCCTTGAAATGATTGAATTTCTAGCGATGCGCCACCAACTAAAAACCATCAATATCTTCTCCTGAAAATAATTGACTTGCATTATCAGCTTTAACGCTACCGCCGTATAAAATACGTATTGAAGGGGCGATAGTAGCATATTTTTCTTTCAACATGTTGCGGATTTTTGCATGCACTGTTTGTGCGTATTTAAGGGTTGCGGTATTACCTGTACCAATTGCCCAGACAGGCTCATAAGCAATCACACTTTGTTCATCTAACAAACCGGCTTCTATAATTGGGTCAAGCTGGCGTTTAAGCGCTTCGTCTGTTTGTTGATTTTCATACTCTTCTAAAGATTCACCAATACAATAAATTGCTTTTAGGCCTTGCTTTTTTAATTGCTTACATTTTTCAACCAATAATGCTTCATCTTCTTGGTGATAGCTTCTTCTTTCTGAATGCCCAAGAATAACGTATTCACATCCCACTTCCTGAAGCATTTCTGCTGAGAGTTCACCTGTATAAGCACCTTTCTCATGCGCACTGACATCTTGCGCGGCTAAGGCAGATAGTCCCAACTGTTTTGCTTTTACTAAATAAATGCTGGGTAATCCCCAGATAACTTGCGCAGAGCGTGTATTCCACGACTGTTTAGCAAAAGATTCTAGCAATTGTATATTGCCATTCATTTTCCAGTTTGCTGCTACAATTGGTGTACGCATTTAATTCTCCTTTAAAATACTAGATACTATTTTTTTAACAACTTCATGAACTTGCTCTTCATCACCACCTTCTGCCATCACACGAATTTTGGCTCTGTACCAGATGGGCGCACTAGTACTCTACCGTTATCGCCTAATATTGAAAGCGATTCTTTGAGTGCTTGTTGTACGCCTTGTGCCTGCATTACTGTTTCTTGATTACTTACACGAACGCTTTTAACAACTTGTGTTGCCATAGTTAAATCTTTAATCAATTCATTAATGCTTTGATTCATTTCCAAGATAGCGGCTACTACTTGTAATGCTGCGATAATGCCATCGCCAGTTGAATTGCGGTCTAAGCAAATAATATGTCCAGAGTTCTCGCCCCCTATGCAGGCATTAATTTGTTGCATTTTTTCTAGCACATAGCGGTCGCCAACTTTTGTGCGATGCAATCGAATGTCCATTTTGGCAAATGACTGTTCCAAACCAATATTGGTCATTTGTGTGCCTACAATATCTTGCAACTTATCTCCTTTAAAAGCGCGATATTTAGCAATCACGTATAAAATAACATCTCCATCTAGCACGCGCCCGTTGCTATCGACTAAAATTAAGCGATCACCATCTCCATCAAAGGCAATGCCCAAATCTGCCTGCTCTTCGCGCACTTTCCTTTGTAGTGATTCAGGGCGCGTTGAGCCTGCTCCAGCGTTAATATTACAACCATTGGGTTCGGCATTAATCACAACTACTTTTGCGCCTAATTCTTTAAATACTTCAGGTGCGATAGCATACGTCGCGCCGTTAGCACAATCTACTACGATTTTTAAGCGCAAAAATGGCAATCCTAGCGGAATTGAGTTTTTACAAAATTCAATATAGCGTCCACGTGCTTCAGGTATGCGATACGCCTTACCCAGCTCCGCTGAAGGCACCATTTTCATTGGTTTTTGTAAGTAGCGCTCAATTTCTTGCTCCATTTCATCAGGCAATTTAAAGCCACCGCGCGCAAATACTTTCACACCATTATCACTAAATGGATTATGCGATGCGCTAATGACTATGCCTGCCGCAGCTTGAAATGTACGGGTAAAATAAGCAATTGCTGGCGTGGGCATTACACCTAATAAATGCGCATCCATTCCCGCAGCTGATAATCCAGCAACGACTGCATTTTCAAATAAATAGCCTGAAATGCGCGTATCTTTGCCAATAATTACCTTTTCACCAGCATAACCATAATCATTTAAAATCCGTCCAACCGCCCATGCTAATTGCATGACCCATTGTGGGGTCATAGGCAATTCACCTACCGCCCCTCTTACCCCATCAGTGCCAAAAAATTGTCGCGAAGGTTTAGAGGGCTGCATGAAGCTCCTCCTCTTTTACGCGTGTAAAGAAGCGCAACCAAATATAACCCAGCACACTTGCAAATAAAGAGGCAATCAAAATTGCAATTTTCGCATCTCCTAGTAGATGCGCCTGATTGGTATAGGCTAGTTCGGCGATAAAAATTGACATGGTAAAACCAATGCCTGCCAGTAGCCCAATCCCAATAATATGTCTAAAGCTAACCCCTAAAGGCAGATTTGCCAATCCTGTAAATACACACAATCCAACGGCTAACGTAACTCCAATTAATTTCCCTAAAACTAAGCCCAACACCACACCAAGAGAAACTGGATGATGCACTAAATCAACCAAATTATCTAAATTCACGCTTACACCAGCATTAAAAAAGGCAAAAACTGGAATAATGAAGAAATAAACAGGAGCCTGCAAACCATGCTCCATACGTTGCAAAGGTGTTTGAGCCTTATTAACTCCAACAGAAAGCGTATGCAAAACCCCCGTCAAGCGTTCAGAAGTTAGGAAATCTGCTTCACTAACACGGTAAAGGTCAAATTTATCCAATAACTTACGTGCATCACGCGAAAATTCCTTCGGGTTATACACAGAATTCACTGGCGTCGCTAACGCCCCTAATACGCCAGCAATCGTTGCATGTACGCCAGAACTTAGCATAAACACCCATAAAACTATCGATAATACAAAAAATAACCACAAAGCACGCACCCCAGCGCCATTAAGCGCAAGAAGTAATAAAAATATAATCGCCACACCAAAAAGTGCTGTCAAATTAATAGATTCTGTGTAAAAAATCGCAATAACCATGACCGCGCCCAAGTCATCAACAATCGCTAAAGCCACCAAAATCGTCATCAATGCTGCAGGCACACGCTTACCCAGCATAATCATAATTGCAATGGCGAAGGCAATATCGGTTGCCATAGGAATCCCCAACCACCAATTCCCTCACCACCATAATTAATCCATGCAAAAACTAACGCCGGAACAACCATTCCACCAATAGCAGCGCAAATTGGCAACATAGCCTGACGGACAGACGACAGCTCACCCACCATAATCTCATGCTTAATCTCAAGCCCTACTAAATAAAAGAAAATTGCCATCAAAGCATCATTAATCCAATGGTGCAGTGTCATATCAATGGCGAAATCCCCAAATGAAAATCGCACATGCTCATGCAATAGTTCTTGATAGGCTTCATTAAAAGGTGAATTTGCAATTACCAACGCCGCAATTGTACAAATAATGAGCAAAATACCACTACTAGTTGAATTGCTTACAAATTTCTCAAAAGGCGTCATTAATCTGCCAAACGTTCTTTCCCAAGAATTCGCATCTTCACTAGTATATTTTTTTCTTTGAAACGGTTTTGCCATATTCACCTCATAGAATAAAAGTACCTAGATGATACGCAGTTTTATTCACGCTATCAATGAAAACTAAATATCGCGAATTTTTGATAAAAATTATTTAAGCTAAATAACGTTATTTTAGAGCTTATAGAACAACGCCATCGTCAATGCGCACTTAAAAGATTATAATGTCGATTTTTTTGGAGCGTATCATGTCCATCGAATCTTATATTGAAGAATGCTTTACAAAGCGCCAAGACCTCACCCCACAAACAGCTGATAAAAAACTTATTCAAACTCTTGAGGATATTTTCCAACAATTAGAAAGTGGTCAGTTGCGCGTGGCACAACCTAGCGAAAATGGTTGGGTTGTCAATGAATGGGTAAAAAAAGCCGTTTTATTATCTTTTCGCACGCAAAATAATCGCTTAATAGAACACGGCTACACCAATTATTTTGATAAAGTCGACAGCCATTTTGCCAAATACGATGAACATGATTTTGCACGCGAAGGCATACGCGTTGTCCCACCAGCCGTTGCGCGTCGTGGCAGTTATATTGGCAAAAACACCATCCTCATGCCCTCCTATGTCAATATTGGTGCTTATGTTGACGAAGGCACTATGGTAGATACTTGGGCAACTGTTGGTTCATGCGCACAAATTGGCAAAAATGTTCATTTATCAGGTGGTGTAGGCATTGGCGGTGTGCTCGAACCTCTACAGGCCTCCCCTACCATTATTGAGGATAACTGCTTTATTGGCGCGCGTTCAGAAATTGTTGAAGGCGTCATTGTTGAGAAAGGCGCAGTGATTTCTATGGGCGTCTTTATTGGGCAAAGCACCAAAATTTATAATCGTGAAACAGGCGAAATCACTCAAGGACGTGTGCCTGCAGGCGCTGTTGTAGTCCCTGGTAGTCTGCCTGCAAAAGATGGTTCACACAGTCTATCTTGTGCGGTCATCATCAAACAAGTTGATGAAAAAACACGCCAAAAAACCAGTATCAACGACTTATTGCGCGCTTAATTTTAGGAGCTATCATGTTTTATTTTACAGACCAACAAAAACAAAAAGCTCTCATCTGGTTAGCTTTTTGGCATATCCTTATTATTGCGCTTAGTAATTTTCTTGTACAATTTCCATTTAACTTTTTTGGTCTAGATTCTACTTGGGGAGCGCTAAGCTTCCCTTTTATCTTTTTAACCACTGATCTAACCGTTAGAATCTTTGGCGCCCCATTAGCAAGAAAAATTATTTTCTGCGTTATGTTTCCTGCATTGGCTTTGTCTTATCTGATTTCCATTGCTTTTTACAACAATTTATTTAAAAACCCAGAGGCACTATTACAAGTTGACTGGTTTGTAGCACGCATTGCGCTTGCTAGTTTTTGTGCTTATTTATTTGGACAACTATTAGATATTAAGGTCTTTGACAGACTGCGCGCTAAAGCTCGCTGGTGGATTGCCCCAACCGCTTCAACCATTCTCGGCAATGCACTTGATACTTTAATATTCTTCTTTATCGCTTTTTGGCAAAGTAATGATGCGTTTATGGCAGAAAATTGGTTCCAAATCGGTTTGTTAGATTATGGATTTAAACTCTTTTTTAGCTTGGTGCTATTTTTACCCTTTTACGGCATTTTGCTTAAAACACTCATCCACAAACTCACCGACCTTGGTTTAAAAGACTACCCAGTAGCGCACTAATCCTACAACAATTAATCTAACGAACTAACACGCGCCATCGGAAAGCATAACGCAAACACACTCCCCTCACCTAAAATAGATTGAATGTGTAGCGTTCCGCCATGTAATTTCATGGCATGTTTTACGATGGACAACCCCAATCCACTACCGACAACATTCTCTTTCGCTACGCGATAAAATCGTTCAGTAATGCGTGCAAGATGGTTAGGCGCAATCCCTATTCCCCTATCTCTTACCGCAATACACAATGCGCCATCTTTAAGCGTCGCTGAAATCAACAATACACCATGGCTATGTGCATGCAACCAAGCATTTTCTAGCAATTGCCAAAGCATCTGATACAACAACTGCCTATCAGCCGTTAACCTCACCTCTGCCACTTCTAAAATCTCAAGTTTTATCCCCGCATGCGCTGAAAATGCTACGCTCAACTCTTGTAAAAACGCCCCAACCGCCACACTATCTTGTGCCAAAACCTGCTGCTTATTTTCTAAACGCGCCAATAACAGCATATCCTCAATCAAAGCCTGCACCTGCGCCACAGGTCGTTTGATGTCTTCTATTTTTACCATGCAATTTTGAGGGGACATTTCTTCTAACAACGCTGTAATTTTCATCAAAGGAGAGCTCAGCTCATAAGAAGCATTCGCGATAAAAGCCTGACGTTTTTGATTCAGCAACATTAGCTCACTCACATCACGCGCCATCACCAATACATTGCCTTTTGACAAAAAAACCCGTGTCATCTGCAAAAAAACCAACTCGGGATAATAGCGCTCAATAACAATAGATTTTTGCATAGAATTTTGCCAAAAAGCAGAAAAATCCTCATTTCGAATCAAATAATTAAGATTAGTGCCCACATCCAAATGGGGTTTTAGTCCAAAAACTTTTTCTGCCGCCTTATTAAAATTTACAATGACGCCTGCCTCATCAGTCACCATAGCAGCCTCAGGCATTGCCTGCGCCAACTCACGAAATTTAGATAATAATTCCTGAGATTTTCGCTTTCGCTTACGCGCCTGCTTGCGCCGCTTCATTAATAGAGAAACCACATCATTGAGTGGCTTATTCAAATCAGGCGGATTATTTTTAGCGCCCTGATTCATCCATTTTAGCAATTGATATTGCTGAAAATTCTGCCAGAAAAGCAATCCTAATAGTGCAATAATCAAACCCCATAATGCCTGTCCGAAAACCTCTCCTACCAATATTCCAAACACCACCACCGCGATAAAAGAGGCAATTGCACGTTTATCCATTAGTTCAACACATTCACAATCACCGCAATCGCCGCCACCACAAACGACACCGCCGCAATAGCAATAGACAAATTCACCCGCTTCTCAGCGCTTGTCAACTTACGCTGCAAAAAAGCCACATCACGCTCAGCAGAATGATTGACCTCTAAGCGCTGATCTTTCGTCATTTCATTCTCTAATTTAGTGATTTTCTTCTCTGCCATTTCAAGGCGATAAACCAACTGCTCCAACTGCCCTTGCAAGAACTCATTTGCGGCGTTATTGGCATTTGTATTGGGCTCAGAGGCGCTCGATTGCTTAGCTGGCGCAGCTGTGGCAACGCTTGCTTCACGTACAGGTTTTGGCTCACTCATCACAGCCATTTGCACTGGCTCCCCAATAGCCACTGGTTTCTCCTCATTCATACTTAAAGTAACGCGCTCAAAATTCTCAGGCTGAGGTTTAGTGCGTTTAGACAACACTTCAATTAAATGGTCAACTCGACTATTCTCCGCAGGCTTTGGCAAATAACCACTAGCCCCTCCCTCACGCGCTTTTGTTCTCGCAGCTTCTGAAGTATCCCCAGAGTACATTACAACGGGAATTGATTTGGTTCTTTCATTATTTTTTAAAATAGTTAACCCTTCAAAGCCATCAATTTTAGGCATCATCACATCTAAAAAAATAACATCGGGCAAACTATTGTACTCAAGCCAAAGAAGCGCCTCTTCCACGCCCTCAGACTCAACTACATTAATATCGTGCTTAGAAATCAACCGTTTAAGCGTTAGACGCGCCAAACGCGAATCATCCACAATCAGAGCTGTTTTCACATCTTCTCCCTAAAATATTTGCTCAATAGCGAAAAAAGCGCCATCTTAACATAGACAGAAAAGACAAAGTATTGCCTTTAGCAGATTTAGCGCTATTTATCCCATCCACCCATTTCTCTCATCGACACCACCGCATTATCCGCCACAATAAAATGGTCTAACAAACGCACCTCAATCAACGCCAGCGCCTGCTCAATTTGCGTTGTTGCCTGCTTATCTTCCAAAGAAACAGCGGTTGAATGTGCAGGATGGTTATGCACCAAAATCACCGCTGCCGCCTTATAGCGCAACACATCACTTAAAATCCTTCGCATCGGAACTTCCACCATCGCCACCTCTCCTAACATCAACCATTCAAAAGCCAAATAGCGGTGTTGTTGGTCTAAAAGCAACATACCAAACTGCTCTACCGCCAAGCCTTTAAAATTCATCAATAAAAAATCTTTTACTGTTTCTGATGAAGTAAACACCCATTCTGATTTTTTTAATTCTGCCTCCACAAAGCGTGCCGCCATTTCCTTGACCGCCAAAATCTCCGTAATTTTTGCCTGCCCCAAGCCTTTAATCCCACTCAAATGCTCATAATCACTCAC
This sequence comes from Rappaport israeli, assembly GCF_001888055.1. GTDB lineage: Bacteria > Pseudomonadota > Gammaproteobacteria > Cardiobacteriales > Cardiobacteriaceae > Rappaport > Rappaport israeli. The sequence continues at coordinate 87,052 of NZ_LXHZ01000004.1, read as the reverse complement.
CAGCAACCCAACCAACCCCCCACGCACCGCCAAAATCTCCTGCGCCAGTTGTAATACCGATTTTCCAGCCAATCCTGTTTTTAATAAAATCGCCAACAACTCATAATCTGCCAACGCCTTCGCACCATATTTAAGCAACCGCTCACGCGGCATTGATTCATCCTTAGACATTTTTTGCCAACACCTCTTTTAAAAAGATAGAATACCCATTTTATTTTACAGCCAATATGTCCAACATTCTTATTGCCATTAGTGGCAGCATCGCCGCTTACAAAATCCCGCTCTTAATTCGCCAGCTCACCCAAAATGGCGACCGTGTTCGCTGCGTCCTTACCGCCTCAGCGCACGCCTTTATCACCCCCACCACTTTACAAGCGCTTAGTGGCGAAATCGTTCGCAGCGAACTTTTCAACGATGCCCACGAAGCCGCGATGGGACATATAGAACTGGCAAAATGGGCAGACGCGCTTCTCATTGCGCCTGCCACCGCCAATCTTATTGCCAAACTCGCTCATGGCATTGCTGATGATCTTATCAGCACCCTTTATCTTGCCACACCAGCTCCAGTACTCATCGCTCCTGCCATGAACCAGCAAATGTGGCAACACTCTGCCACCCAAGCCAACCTCCAAACCTTAGAACAACGCCCCAATCATCACATTCTTCCCGTTGGATATGGTCAACAAGCCTGCAAAGATATTGGTGCAGGGCGCCTTCTTGAAATCGAAGAAATCTACACCCATCTGCAACACACCCTCCATCCATCTAATAACTATCTCAACAATCTCACCATCGCCATCACAGCAGGCCCAACTCGCGAAGCCATTGATCCCGTCCGCTACATCAGCAATCACAGCTCTGGGAAAATGGCTATGCTCTTGCGCAAGCTGCGCAACAACACGGCGCCAACGTCCTCTTAATCACTGGTCCAACCGCCCTTCCTCCCCCAGCCAACGTTCACACCATTCATGTAACCAGCGCCTTAGAAATGCACCAAGCCGTTGAACAAACCCAATGCGATATCTTTATTGGCACTGCCGCGGTTAGCGACTACCGCCCCGCCCAGCCAAGCAAGCAGAAACAGAAAAAAACCCTCCATGGCATGCCAGAGATAACCCTTATTGAAAACCCTGATATCATTGCCAGCGTTGCCAATCGTACCCACAATCGCCCCTTTGTCGTAGGCTTTGCGGCTGAAACCGAACACCTCATCCCCTATGCCCAAGCCAAACTCAAACAAAAAAACCTTGATATCATTATTGCCAACAACGTCAGCGACAATATTTTTAATGCCGAGGACAACCAAGTTACCCTCATCACCGCAAACGAACAACATTCCCTAGCGCGACAAAACAAACAACAACTCGCCCATCACCTACTACATTACATTTTTAATCAATACAAAGGACAACAACATGACCCCCACACTACAACTTAAAATCCTTGACCCTCGCCTAAATCAAAGCATCGCCCTACCCACCTACGCCACTGATGGTAGTGCCGCCATGGATTTGCGCGCTGTTTTTACAGGCGACAGCCTAACCCTCAACCCTAACGAAACCGCTCTAATCGGCACAGGCATCGCCATCTATCTTGAAAATCCCAACTATGCCGCCTACATCCTCCCCCGCTCAGGACTGGGACACAAAGGACTCATCCTCGGCAACAGCATCGGACTAATTGACAGCGACTACCAAGGCGAACTCAAAATTTCCTGCTGGAACCGCGCTCAAACACCTCATACCATTACCCTAGGCGAACGCATTGCCCAGCTCATCATCACCCCCATCATCCGCCCAACCCTAGAAATTGTCGAAGAATTTAATCACAGCCAACGCGGCAGCGGCGGCTTTGGACACACAGGACAACACTAATGAACAGCCCTTTAAGCGTTATCAAATACGGTGGCAACGCCATAGAAGACCACCGCCTCCTCCCACAATTTGCCCAAGCAATTGCACAACTTCGCCAACAAGGACACCGCATTGTTATCGTCCACGGCGGAGGGCCTCAAATCAACTATTGGCTAGATAAAACCAACATTACCAGCCATTTTATTGATGGACAGCGGGTAACCGACACAGACACCCTAGAAATCGTTGAAATGGCACTTTGTGCGCAAGTCAATAAAGCCCTCGTGCGCGCCTGCCTATCCCAAGGACTTAACGCCGTAGGCATTAGCGGACAAGATGCACACCTCATCCGCGCCAAGCGCCAACCCAAACTTCAACACGTTGGCAGCATCGAAGACATCCAACCCGACCTCATCCACCACCTCCTAGAGCATCACTACCTCCCCATCATTGCCCCCATTGGACTCGACAACGACCAACAAATACTCAACATCAACGCCGATTTTAGTGCCGCCCACATCGCCTGCGCCCTAAACGCCCAACATTTTATTCTCATGACCAACGTTGATGGACTGCTCAACCAACAAAAACAACGCATTAAAAGCCTTCACCTTAATCAAATCGACTCCCTTATCGCCGACCGCACCATATCAGGAGGCATGATTCCTAAAATCCGTTGCGCCAGCCTTGCTGCACAAAACGGCGCACGCGTCCACATCTTAAACGGCACACAGCCCCACAACCTATTAACCGCCTACAGCAATCCCGAACAACTCGGCACCCAAATCCTCAACCCCTAACCAAAAAAAGCGCCTAAAATGGCGCTTTCTCATTGTTTATACCCACCGCTAAAACTCCCCCATCTCTTAACTTACTAACAGTCTCTCATCGCAGCGCTTAGGTTTAATCCGTAAAACCATATACCTGCGCTATCATTTTCCAGCATTGTGCAAAATACGATTATAGTGCGCCACCCAATCCGCCACCTCCTGCGCCTGCCAATTAAACGCACAAGCAAAATAAGCTAACACATACGCCAACTCATAATGCATCAAACCGCCCTCTATTCCACCCAACGCCCCAACGCCTGTAGCATATACATTCTGTTGCGTATACCCTTGAAAACACTGCGTACAATGCAACACCAACCCACCACGCGCCAATAATTTCGCCATCCCCTGTTGCAAATCTTCCCGCTGAGGCACATTCCCCACCCCATAACTACACAACACCACCGCCTGCACAGACTCAGAAAAACAAGCGCTAATCACCGCCTCAGGCATACTTGGCGTAATATGACACAGCGCCACCGCCCCCTGTCCAACCGTAGACAAACACCGCTCCTTCCCCAACGCTAAGCGAGGCATTCGCACCATCGCCTTTGCAAATAGCGCATAAGTCTCCCCCCAAATAGGCGCATTAGGCGTTGCAAAAGCTCTATCATCTTGTGCATGCACCTTGCGCACCGCATAAGGATTAAGCAACAAACCGCCAAAATACACCGCAACTTGCTGAAAATCCGCCCTTTGCGCATAAGCAATCGCTCCTAAAACATTCTCCAAAGCATCACTATCCTCTGACACAAAAGTGCGTTGCGCGCCCGTTATCACCAGCGCACACCCCCTCCCCTCAAACCATAACGCCAATACCGCCGCGCTATACGCTAGCGTATCCGTTCCATGCAATAACACCAACGCCGAATAGCTCTTTGCGTAGTCCTCCAACGCCTCAATCATCGCCTGCCAATCACCCACACCAGCATTTGAGCTATCAATTAAAGACGCCAGCGCCACCACTTCCACCCCTTGCACTCCATGCTCAACCAACGCCTGTTGCAATACGCCCACAAACCCCTCATCAGGACGATAGCCCAATTCAGAATCCACCATCCCAATCGTGCCACCTGCATACACCACCAACACCTTCTTTGATGGCTTACTCACCTTGAGCCTCCGCCTGCTTTTTATCCTGCAAAAATAAATGCACAAACAAACAACCCACCCCCAAAGTAATCGCCACATCCGCCACATTAAAAACAGGCCAATACCAATCCTGATAATGCCACTGAATAAAATCAATAACATATGCTGGGCTAGGATTATCCACATGCCCAATCATCGCTCCCAATGCACTCTCATCTAATAACCCCGAGCGGTCTAGCGCATTGCCCAGCGCCCCCCAACAATAAAGGCATAAGCCAAAAACTCCCAACGCTCTAAGGCAAAACAATAAGCGCGATATAATAAAAACAGCGTAACCGCCAAAGCAAAGCCCATAAAAAACCAACGTTGTATCCCCCATAGCGTGCCAATATCCCAAACGCCGCGCCAGGATTAAACGTCAAATAAAAATTCATAAAATCATTCACCACAATCTTTTCATACGCTAAGCGCACCAACGCCCATTGTTTAGTTAAATAATCCGCCACCACCCATAACAGCGCCACACCCATTAACGCCATAGCCTGCTGAGTACCTTTCTTATTCACCTTAAATTCTCCTGCCTTAATACCAAAAGAAAACCAGCGCCTTACACCCGCCTCAAAACTTTCTAAGAGCAGATTAGCGCTGGTTCAATCCCTTACCATTTCTATACGCGCTTAAATATAACGTCGCACTTCTCCAGCACCTGCCACATTCTCCACACAGCGCCCACACAAATCAGGGTAAACCGCATTTTCGCCCACATCCTCAACATGATGCCAACAGCGCTCACATTTAGGCGCTTTTGATGCTTGAACCACAATTTGCGTTTGCGCCCCTTGCTCCAAAGTTAATTTGGAGACAATGAAAGCAAAGCGCAACTCCGCTTCTAAAGGTTTTAACAACGCATACACAGCAGGCTCAACAGACAACCGAATCTCAGCCGCCAACGACCCACCAATCTCGCTGGCTTGTCGCGCCTTCTCAAGCTGATGATTCACCTCATCCCGCAAACGCATGACCGTCTGCCAAGTCTCCTCGCTAACGTCCTCTGCTTCTAAATCAAATAAACCATCATAAAACGTTGTTAAAAATACTGATTCTTCCCGCTCTCCTGGCATAACCTGCCAAATTTCTTCCGCAGTGAACGACAAAATCGGCGCAATCCAGCGCACCAACGCCTCTAAAATATGATAAATCGCTGTTTGCGCCGAACGACGCGCGCGATTATCAGTGGCAATCGTATACTGCCTATCTTTAATCACATCCAAATAAAATCCACCTAACGTTACCGAGCAATAATTAAATAATTGCTGATAAATCAAATGGAACTCATAATCCACATATGCCTGTTGCAACGCCTGTTGCAAACGATAAGCGCTGGCAATCGCATAGCGGTCTAACGCTACCATCTCTTGAGGCGCCAACAAATCTTTTTTCGGGTCAAAATCATGCAAATTGGCCAGCAAAAAGCGCGCTGTATTACGAATACGACGATAGGCATCCGCACGTTGTTTTAAGATATTGTCTGATAAACGAATTTCTGCACTATAGTCCGCTGATGCCACCCACAGCCGCAATACATCTGCCCCCATCTGCTTAATCACCTTCTGTGGCTCAACCACATTCCCCACCGATTTACTCATTTTGTGCCCATTTTCATCAACGGTAAACCCATGAGTTAACAAAGCTTTATAAGGTGGTCGCCCATCAATGGCGCTTCCAGTGAGCAAAGACGAATGAAACCAACCCCGATGCTGGTCAGAGCCTTCCAAATACAAATCCGCAGGATAGCTTAATTCCTCACGCGCGCGAATCACTGCATAATGCGTAACGCCCGAATCAAACCACACATCCAGCACATCATTAAGTTTTTCATACAATGGCACCTCATCTGCTGGCAACAACACCTCCAGCGGTAAAGTAAACCAAGCCTCAATCCCTTCTTGCTCAATAATATCCGCCACTTTACGCATGATTTCTGCATTATTAGGATGCAACGCCCCACTTTCTTTATGCACAACAAAACACAGCGGAACCCCCCAAAAACGCTGACGCGAAATACACCAATCAGGACGATTCTCAATCATACTGGTCAAACGCGCCTGCCCCCATTGCGGTGTAAATTTCACCTCTTTTAAGCCTTCTAACGCTGTTTTTCGCAAATCCGCTTTTTCCATCGAAATAAACCATTGCGTAGTCGCACGAAAAATCGTCGGCGTTTTATGACGCCAGCAATGCGGATAACTATGCTCAATCTTACTCACACAACGCAAGCGCCCCAATTCAAACAATGCTTTAACCACAACCTCATTTGCAGCAAATACCTGCATTCCCCCCACCAACGGCGTATCCTGAATAAAAGTCCCATTACTCAATACTGGATTAATCAACTCCAGTCCATAAACCTTACACACCTCATAGTCTTCCACCCCGTGCGCTGGAGCAGTATGCACACAGCCCGTGCCTTGTTCCAAAGTTACATGCTCACCATTAATCATTAGCGATTCACGCTCAATAAAAGGATGTCGCAACCGCACCCTATCCAGCTGAGCGCCTTTCACCCGCGCCAACTCACGCCAAGAATCAATCTCCCATTTTTGTTGCAACGACTCAAGCAAATCCGCTGCCACAACCACGCCTCTATCGCCTTCTTGCATCAAAACATAATCAAATTCAGGATGCACACTCACCGCCACATTAGCTGGCAAAGTCCATGGTGTTGTCGTCCAAATGACCACATCAATCCCAGTTAAACGCTCTACCTGAACCCCAAAAATAGCGCCAAGCGCAGTTTTATCACAAGCCTCAAACGCCACATCAATTGAAAAAGACGTTTTATCTTGATATTCAATCTCCGCCTCAGCAAGCGAAGAACGACAATCCAAACACCAATGCACAGGTTTAAACCCATCCACCACATGCCCATTTGCAACAATATCTGCTAAAGCGCGCACAATGCCCGCCTCAACTTTTGGGTCCATCGTCAAATACGGTTTATCCCAATAACCAAACACCCCCAAGCGGATAAAATCCTCTTTCTGCAACGCCACTTGAGAACTTGCAAACGCACGACACTGCGCACGAAACTCCGCTTCAGAAATTTTTACTCCTGGCTTACCAAATTTTTGCTCAACTTTCTGCTCAATCGGCAACCCATGGCAATCCCAACCTGGTACATAAGGACTATTAAATCCCAATAAATGGCGTGATTTAATAATGATATCTTTCAAAATTTTATTCAGCGCATGCCCAACATGAATCATGCCATTGGCATAGGGTGGGCCATCGTGTAATAAAAACATTGGCTTATCAGCAAATTGTGCGCGTTGCTTGGCATAAATATCTTTTTCTTGCCAAAACGCCAGCATTTCTGGCTCACGTTGCGGTAAATTCCCACGCATAGGAAATGCCGTCTGCGGTAGGTTTAAAGTATGTTTATAATCAGCCATAGTGTTATCCTTCATTAGCCCTTAGTTAGCAGATAAGCGCGCAATAACTGCGCGTGCATCGATAATATCTTGTTGAATTTGTGCCTGTAGCGCCTCTTGAGTATCAAATTGGCGCATCTTGCGTATAAAGTGTTTAATTTCGACCTGAAGGCGTTGTTCATATAATTGATAACGCCCACCAAATAAAAAAACCTCCAATTTTCGATGTTTGCCAGCAAATGTTAGCGTTTTTCCCACATTCGCCACCCCCCAAACCGACTCATTTTGCGCCAAAATGTTTACTTTTACCACATAGACCCCATCGGGTAAACACCAGTTCTCAGGCACATGCAAATTCAGCGTTGGCGCCCCTAACGCGCGTCCGCGTTTATCCCCATGGCGCACCCGCCCCGTAAAAGTCAGCGCATGCCCAAGATAAGCCTGCGCCAAAGCCAAATCATGGTCGAATAACGCCTGCCGAATAATCGAACTCGATACACGCCGTCCATTATCAGCATAACGCACACTCTCATGCGCCTGCACCTCAAAGCCAAAGGCTTGCGCCATCTTTTGCAATAATTCAATATCGCCCAGCCCTTTATAACCAAATCTAAAATCATCTCCCACCAGCAAATAGCGTACATTCAAGCGCTTAAGCAAATAATCCAACACAAATTCCCGCGCCGATACTTTGCGCAAAGAAGGCGTAAAAGCCAACAACAGCCAATGCTGTAAGCGGTAGTAATCCAACCAAAAAGCGCGGTCTGGCAAAGTCGTAATTGTTGTAAAGCGCGCCTGTTGCAATACCATCTTAGGATGTGGGAAAAAACTCATGAGCATAGAGTCTAAATTGCGCGCCAACGCTGCTTGTTGTAATTGATACAACATCGCCTGATGTCCCAAATGAACGCCATCAAAATTGCCAATGGTCAATGCAACCGCCTGACTTGGCGACCAGCCTGACTGCCAACGATGAATTTGCATGCTTTCTCCCTAAAACTCCGCCCCCTAAATAAAAGAAAACACCTCAAATAGAGGTGTTTTTAGGCATATAAACGCCAATATTAATACACCAACTGATAAGCAGCCTGCGGATTGGCTTGGTCAATGGCGCGAATAAACACCTCAACCCGACGGTCGCGCGGATTATTTTCTGCTGTTGCAAATTGCTCACCATAGCCTCGAACCACAAACCGCTGCGGATTAACTCCTTGTTGCACTAAATACTGTGCAGCATTTTGCGCGCGCTCCTGAGATAAGCGCATATTGTAATCATCCGCACCACTGCCATCTGTAAATCCATAAACATGCACAATCGTATTGGGATATTGTTGTAAAGTTTGGGCAATAGCATTCAATGAATGATAAAACTGCGGGTTAATACTGCTTTGGTTGACCGCAAACAATACCTCGCTAGGGATATTTAACTGCAAAGTGCCTTGGTCGACACGATTGACATCAATTCCTGTTCCTGCAACTTGTTGTTGAATTTGCTGCTGTTGATTGTCCATATAATTCCCAATCGCAGCCCCTGCCAAAGCCCCTGCCACTGCCCCAACATAACGCCCATTATCATCATTAATCTGATGCCCAAGCACCCCTCCAGCCAAAGCACCAACAGCCGTACCAATCGCTGCGCTTTGATGCTGTGAGAATTGCCCATTATTTGTACAACCTATTAATACCAATGCTGATAACAACATTACAGATAATTTTTTTGCTTAAACATTCTTATCTCCTTAGTTTTCAAAAGTCTCAAACCACAAGTTCTAACGACTGATGATTCTTTGCGATAAACATCGCATCGCCATAGCTATAAAAACGATAGCGCTGTTTAATCGCATGCGCATAAGCCTCTCGTATCGCCTCATAACCAGCAAATGCACTAACCAACATCAATAACGTTGATTCAGGCAAATGAAAATTACTAAACAGCGCATCTACCACTTTAAATCGATATCCTGGCGTAATAAATAAGTTTGTATCTCCCGACCATGGCTTTAAATGCCCCTCTTGCGCTGCGCTTTCTAGCGCTCGCAAACTCGTTGTGCCAATTGCAATCACTCGTCCACCACGCGCTTTGCACGCTTCAATCGCTGCCACCGTTTGCGCCTCTACACATAACCATTCCTCATGCATCACGTGCGCGCTTAAATCTTCCTCACGCACAGGCTGAAACGTCCCAGCCCCCACGTGCAAGGTTACCTCAGTGCAAGGAATTTGACGTTGGCGTATCGCTTGCAACATTCTCTTATCAAAATGCAATCCAGCCGTTGGTGCGGCAACCGCCCCCAATTCCTTAGCATAGACCGTTTGATAGCGTTCATTATCTAATTGCTGCGCCTCCCTATCTAAATAAGGCGGAATAGGCATTTGCCCATGTTGCTGCATAATCTCCTGCCACGGCAACGTGCTTTGCAAAGTAAACAACGCCTGTTCACGCGATAACACCACAACCGATATTGCGCCAATATGCAACGTCGCTCCCACCTTTGGAGTTTTAGACGCACGCAAATAGGCTCGCACCTCATAAGGAGATTTCAAGCGCTCCACTAAAATCTCAACTTTTCCCCCTGTTGATTTTTGACCCTGCAAACGTGCTGGCAACACCTTTGTATTATTAAACACCAGCAAATCACGCTCAGACAATAAATCTACAAAATCAACCACCTGCAAATCTAGCAATTGCACAACTTCTTCTAAATTTGGCTTAACCAACAACATTCGACTTGCGCTTCTTTGCGATAAAGGATAGCGCGCAATTAACGCCTCTGGTAACTGATAATAAAAATCTGACTTAGTGTAACGCATCTTGTTTTAACAACCGTTTGGGATAAATGCGCCCTTGCGCCCAATCCCCTACCCCTAAAAAAACATCTCTATCATAAAGCGCCACTCTTTGCCCCTGCTTAGGTATAAAATCAAGCGCATCGATAGCAACATCATTGCCATGAATTAGAAACTGCACCTTATTTTCAGGCACAACGACTTTAGATAACCCTGCCACACATTGAGAGACAGGCAATAATAACGCCTGCAATTGAGTCAAATCATATTCATGAATCTCGTCATAGCGATAACACGGCGCCTGCAACCGCCCTACCGCCAAACGCGTCAAAGCCACTGCATGCGCAGCGCTACCCAAAGCGCGCGCCACATCTCGCACCAGCGCACGAATATAAGTTCCTTTACTGCAACGCACCTCAAAAACCACACAATCGCCATCTCTTTCAATAAATTGAAAAAAATGCACAAGAACCTTGCGCGGTGGTAAACTTTCAATCCGACCTTCACGCGCCAAGGCATACGCACGCTTACCGTTCACCTTAAGCGCTGAATAAATCGGCGGAGATTGCAAAATCTCACCCGTAAATTGCGCCAATAACGACTGCCAATCTACCTGCTGCCAGTCTGGCACAGCCGCCTCAAGTGTCGGCATTCCCTCTTTGTCATCACTATCGGTTTCATATCCAAAACGAGCCACCACACGATAGCTTTTATCCTCACCTAAAATATACTGCCCAAACTTACTCGCCTCACCAAACAAAATTGGCAGCACCCCCTCTGCAAAAGGATCTAACGTACCACCATGTCCTGCTTTTTTTGCTTGATACAATCGCCTAACCTGTTGCAAAGCCATATTAGAAGTCTGCCCTTCGATTTTATAGAGCAACAAGACACCATCTATTGCACGCTCAACTTTCTTGCGATGTGTCATCGTCCTTATCCTGAGCCTTTTCAACCAAACTAGTTAACAAATGCTCCATGTGCGCACCATATTCTACCGATTCATCATAATAAAAAGTCAGCTCTGGCATTTTTCGAATACTAAGACGCTTAGCCAAATAATGGCGAAATTGCGGTGCGCACGCATTAAGTCGCTTAACCAAATAATCTCTCTCTTCCTCATCTTCTAACACATAGGTAACAAACACCTTTGCAAAAGATAAATCCCGCGTAACGCGCACATCAGTAAACGACAACAAAGATGCATTTGGATGGTCTAAAATCTCCACAACTGCTTGCGACAAATCACGTCGCATCTGCTCACCAATTCTCCGCGTACGGTCAAAGCCCTTAGCCATTACAACTTCCTTACAACTGAAACACGTTCATAACACTCGATTTGGTCCCCTGTTTTAACATCATTGTAGTTTTTAACCCCAAGACCGCATTCCGTACCCGCGCGTACCTCATTCACATCATCTTTAAAACGACGTAAAGACTCTAATTCACCCTCATAAATCACCACATTATCACGTAGTACCCGAATTGGATTTGAACGCTTAAGCACACCATCTAACACCACACACCCTGCAATCGCGCCCAATTTTGACGAACGGAACACATCGCGCACCTCTGCCAAACCAATAATTTCTTCTTTAAGTTCAGGCGCAAGCATCCCCTGCATCGCATCTCGCACTTCATCAATTGCCTCATAAATAATGCTGTAGTAGCGCAAATCAACCCCTTCTTGCTCTACTAACTTCTTGGCATTAGATTCAGCACGAACATTAAATGCAATGATAATAGCCTCAGAAGCAATTGCTAATTGCACATCCGATTCACTAATTCCACCAATACCCGTTGATACAATATTTACCTGCACCTCATCAGTGGATAATTTAACCAAAGCATCTGATAGCGCCTCTACTGAACCCTGCACATCAGCTTTAATCATCAAATTCACCACATGAACTTCTTCTTTATTCACATTGCTAAATAAATTTTCCAATTTAGATTTTTGCTGACGTGCAATTTTCATCTCTTTGAACTTACTGGCGCGCAAATCTGCAATCTCACGGGCTTTACGCTCATTTTCAACAATGACAATCTCATCTCCTGCATTAGGCGTTCCTGATAATCCCAAGACCTCCACAGGCGTTGAAGGACCTGCTTCTGCAATCTCCTCACCCAACTCATTTAACATGGCACGAATACGCCCGTATTCCATCCCTGCCAATAAAATCTCGCCTTTTTTCATCAAACCAGACTGCACCAAAATTGTCGCCACACTTCCACGCCCGCGGTCTAAGCGCGACTCAATAACCACACCAGTTGCTGAACCCGTTGCAGGTGCTGTAAGCTCAAGCACTTCTGATTGAATTAGAATTTGCTCTAATAAATCATCCACGCCCTCGCCTGTTTTTGCTGAAACATAAGCAAATAAATGCTCGCCCCCCCACTCTTCAGAAATAATTCCATGCTGAGATAATTCCGACTTCACGCGCTCCAAATCTGATTCAGGCTTATCAATTTTATTCACAGCCACAATCAACGGCACATCTGCAGCTTTAGCATGCTGAATCGCTTCAATAGTTTGTGGCATTACACCATCATCAGCCGCCACCACCAACACTACAATATCCGTTGCATCCGCCCCACGTGCTCGCATCGCTGTAAACGCCGCATGTCCTGGTGTATCTAAAAACGTAATCGTCGAATCATTGGATTGAACTCGATAGGCTCCAATATGTTGCGTAATGCCTCCTGCCTCACCAGCAGTCACTCGAGTTTTTCTAATATAATCAAGCAAAGACGTTTTCCCATGGTCAACATGCCCCATAATCGTAACCACAGGCGCTCTAGGTTTCACCTCTCCTGAATTTTCTTCTGCTTGCGCAAATACCGCCTCTTCTAATTCATTTTCATTAATCAGCACATACTTATGCCCCATTTCTTCTGCAACCAACGCCGCCGTTTCTTGGTCAAGGATTTGATTGATAGTAACCATCGAACCCATTTTCATCATCGTTTTAATCAGTTCGCCAGCCTTTACGGTCATTTTTTGCGCCAGTTCACCTACGGTAATTGTTTCAGGAATTCTAATTTCACGCGAAACTGGCGTTACTGGTTTTTCAAATTTACCGCCTTTGCGCTCTGCTTTTTGACGACCACGCGCGCTGCTTTTGCGCTCCTCATCCTCTTGGCGCTTACGCCCGCCGCGCTCCTTATTACCATAAAATTTCTCTTTAGATTTGATATGAAAACGCGACTGCGCCTCTTCCTCATATCCCTCAACTTTTTCAACCGCCTGCAAAGCTTCTTGACGCTTACGCTCTAGCTCCGCGCGTTCTTTTGCTGATTGTTTTTCACGCTCTTTTTGTTTGCGCAACTGCTCTTCAGTATTTTTCCGCGCCTCTTCCTCTTCACGTAATTTGCGTGCTTTTTCCTGTTCTGCCAGTTGCGCTTGGAAAGCCGCTTCAGCTTTTTGGCGTTCTTCTTGTTCTTTTTCTTGCGCTTTTGCTTCTTTCTCTTTGCGCACCTTACGTTTTTTCTCTTCTTCTATGCGTTTTTTCTCTGCTTCAATTGCCTCTTGATGCGCTTTTTGTTCAGTATCACGTTGCGCCTCACCTTGCTCCAAACGCTTTTGCTCTGCCATTTGCTTAGCAAGTTCTAAAGGGCTTAATTTTTTCTCTTGCGCTTTGCTTGCAGACTGTTCAGCTGTTTTTTGTGATTTAGATTTTGCTTTTGGTGTTGTTTTAGCTGCTACTTCTTTAGTTTTAGCGGTATTATTTTTTTTCGCCGCATCCAAACTAAGCTTAGTTTTTTTCTTCGATGCAATATGTTTAGTCAACGCCACTTTCTGTGCTGGCGACATAGTATCTTCAGCACTACTAACATCAATTTTTGCCTCCGCAATCAAATCTAGTAGGCGATTAACCGGTATTTTTAATTGTTTCGCCAATTCAGCAACGGTCATAGTTATTCCCCCAATTTAGACTTAACGGAACCAAGGCTCGCGCGCTTTTAAAATCAACGCCGACGCCTCATCTTTACTCAAACCAGTCATTTCGACTAATTCATCAATAGCTAACTCAGCAAGGTCTTCTTGCGTAGCAAAATTATTTTCCAACAAACGCGCTAATACTTCTTGATCCAAGCCTTCAAACGCTTCAAGCGGTGTTTGCATTTCGTCATCAGGATCAGTATTTTCGGCAAATGCCTGCGTTAATAAATAATCTGTTGCGCGCTCTAACAATGCATCAACAACTGACTCATCAAATCCCTCTATCGCCAATAAATCTTCACGCTCAGCATAAGCAACCACTTCAGGCGAATTGTAGCCAGTTTCATAAAGACGCGTTGCAATATCACCATCAACCTCAAGCATATCTGCTAACTGTCCCTGTTGTTTCATTTGCGCGTCTTGTGCTTGCTTGGCAAAATCTTCCTCGCTTAATACATTGATATGCCAACCCGTCAACTCACTTGCAAGACGCACATTTTGCCCGCCTCTTCCCACTGCCTGCGCCAATTTTTCCTCTGGCACAGCAATGCTTACACTCTTTCTTTCTGGATTAATAGATGAGTCAGTAATCACCGCTGGTGACATCGCTTTTTTTACATATTGCTCAGGGTCTTCATCCCACAAGACAATATCAATGCTTTCACCAGCCAATTCATTCATAACACCCTGCACCCTTGAACCACGCATTCCTACACAGGCTCCTACGGGGTCAATTCTAGGGTCAAAAGTCCGCACAGCAATTTTAGCCCGCACCCCTGGTTCTCGTGCCGCACCCATAATTTCAATATTCCCCATGCCTATTTCAGGCACTTCTAAAGTGAACAACTGAATTAAAAATTCAGGGGCAACACGGCTAATCGATAGCTGAGGGCCTCGCATCTCACGATTAACTTTTTGCAAATATCCACGCACTCGTTCCCCCATTCGAAGAGATTCTCTAGGAATAAGTCCCTCACGCGGAATAGTCGCCTCAACACCACCAACATCAACAATCACGCTACCACGCTCATGCCGACGCACAATGCCATGCATCAAACTGCCTTCTTTATCAATAAATTGCTGATAAACCTTTTCTCGCTCAGCTTCGCGCAACTTCTGAATAATAATTTGCTTAGCTTGCTGTGCGCTGATGCGACCAAATGATTCATTTTCAATCGGCAATTCATAAATATCGCCTACTTTTAAATTTGCTTCGGGAAACTCCACATGCGCCACTGTTTCACGCATTTGCGCATCTGGATTTTCCAACACTTCTTCATCATCAACAATTTGCCATACGCGAAAAGTTTCATATTCACCAGTCTTAGGATTAATCGATACTCGCGCCTCAATTTGCTCATCGATATGGCGTTTGCGTGTTGCTGCTTCCAGCGCCGCCTCTAATGCCTGATAAATCACACTACGGTCAACATCTTTTTCATTTGCAACCGCCTCAACGATTGCCAGCAATTCTTTTGCCATTTTCTGTTGCTCCTTAATTAATTATCAAACACCGGAACCAACCGGGCTTTATCAATATTATCCAACGCCAATTCTACCATCTCTCCTTCTTTTTCAAGTGAGAGGATTAATTTGTTTTCTTCTAAATCAACTGATTGAATCACACCAGTAAATTTACGTCGACGTTCTACTGGCTGACGCACATTCAATTTTACCAGCTCACCAGTAAAACGTTGAAAATGTTCTGGTGTAAATAAAGGACGATCCAACCCAGGAGAAGACACCTCAAGCGTATAAGCCACACTGATAGGGTCTTTTACATCAAGCAGCGGATTGATTTGCTCTGTCACCGCCACCACATCCTCCATAGAAATTCCGCCTTCTGGTTTATCCACATAAATGCGCAAAATACTATTGACCGAATTGGCATGAAATTCCACCCCAACCCATTCATAGCCCATAGATTCCACCAGCGGCTTACATAAATCGCTAATGGTTTGTTCACGAGACATGCTTTACTCCTTATAACTTTGCCAAACCTTTCCAGGTATATGCAAAAAATCATCATTACCTACATGAAAAATAAGTTCATAGTACTCATCGCCAATGCGTAGGCAACAAAAAAGCCCTTTTAAAAGGGCTTTTCCAAGAATTTGGAAGCGGGAGCTGGATTTGAACCAACGACCTCCGGGTTATGAGCCCGACGAGCTACCAGACTGCTCTATCCCGCATCTGAATAAGGGCGCTATTATAGCGCCAATCTAGAACATTGCAACCCTTTTTTTGAAAAATTCTTTTTATTCCCATTATTCCCATTCAATAGTTGCTGGTGGTTTACCTGAAATATCATACACTACGCGCGAAATACCACCAACCTCATTAATAATACGACGCGAAACCTCATCTAAAAAATCATACGGCAGATGCGCCCAGCGCGCAGTCATAAAGTCTACTGTTTCTACCGCTCGCAAGGCAACAACATAATCATAGCGTCGCCCATCTCCCATAACACCTACTGATTTTACTGGTAGGAATACCGCAAATGCTTGGCTGGTTTTGTCGTATAAATCATATGCGCGCAAACACTCAATAAATATTGCATCAGCACGGCGTAACAAATCTGCATATTGTGCCTTAACCTCTCCCAATATCCGCACGCCTAAGCCTGGACCTGGGAAAGGATGACGATAAAGCATTGATTCAGGTAACCCAAGCGCGACCCCCAATTCCCGCACTTCATCTTTAAATAATTCACGCAATGGCTCTAGCAAAGCCAAATTCATCGTCTCTGGCAAACCACCGACATTATGATGTGATTTAATGACATGCGCTTTACCTGTTTTTGCGCCTGCTGATTCAATAACATCTGGATAAATTGTTCCTTGCGCCAACCACTTAACTCCTTGTAAGTGCTTAGCTTGTTCATCAAATATCTCTACAAACAAACGTCCGATAATCTTGCGTTTTGCCTCAGGGTCAATCTCACCTTTTAGCGCGTCAAAAAATCGCTCTTGCGCATTAACGCGCACTACATTCACACCCATATGCTCAGCAAAAACCGCCATCACTTCATCGCCTTCATTTAGGCGCAGTAATCCCGTATCTACAAACACACAAGTTAATTGCGCCCCAATCGCCTCATGCAACAAGGCAGCCACCACTGATGAATCCACACCGCCTGATAAGCCCAATACCACTTTATCTGTACCAACTTGCTCACGAATGCGCGCAACGTTTTCCTCAATAAAATTTTGTGTATTCCAGTGACTCCCACAATCACAAATTTCATGGACAAAATTGGTCAACATCAACATCCCTTGCGGTGTATGTGTTACTTCAGGATGAAACTGAACACCGTAATAATGTTTTTCAACATTGGCAATTACAGCGATAGGCGCATTAGGCGAAGAAGCTAATACCACAAAATTTTCTGGCACAGCCACCACATGGTCACCATGACTCATCCAAACTTCCAAACCTTCCTCAAGCGCCAAATTGGCAAAAAGAGCATTAGGCTGAATATTATTGAGTTTGGCATAGCCAAATTCTTGTTTATCTGAATGCTCTACACGACCGCCATTTTGCACCGCCATCGTTTGCATCCCATAACAAATACCTAGCACTGGCACACCCAATTCAAATACCACCTCTGGTGCACGCGGTCCATCCTCAAGCGTGGTAGATTCAGGACTGCCTGACAAAATAATTCCTTTAGGATTGAACTGGCGAATTGCCTGCGCATCCACATCCCAAGCATAAATTTCACTATAAACTTTTGCCTCACGCACTCGCCGAGCGATAAGCTGAGTGTATTGCGAACCAAAATCTAAAATCAAAATGCGGTCACTGTGCAACATTGTATCCATAAAAATTCTCACTTAACGGCGTTGATAATTGGGTGGCTCTTTAGTGATGGTTACATCATGAACATGCGATTCTTGCATGCCCGCCCCTGTAATTTTGACCATCTTTGGTTTTTCTCGCATTTCATTTAAATCACGACACCCCACATAACCCATTGACGAACGCAAGCCACCCATTAATTGTTCTATCACACCTGATACAGCCCCTTTATACGGCACTCGCCCCTCTATGCCCTCAGGCACTAATTTTTCTGCCTTTGCGCCGTCTTGGAAATAGCGGTCAGAGGAGCCAGCCGTCATAGCCCCTAAAGAACCCATCCCACGATAGGATTTATAGCTACGACCTTGGAAAAGCTCCACCTCACCTGGGGATTCTTCTGTTCCAGCCAATAATCCGCCAATCATGACCGCATGCGCACCCACAGCAATCGCTTTAGCCACATCTCCTGAATAACGAATGCCACCATCAGCAATAATTGACGCTTCACGCCCTTTAAGAGCCGCGGCAATATTCGCAATGGCGCTAATTTGTGGCACACCCACACCAGCAACAATGCGCGTTGTACAAATCGACCCTGGACCAATTCCCACCTTCACCACATCCGCGCCAGCCTCAACCAAAGCCAGCGCCGCCTCAGCGGTAGCGATATTACCCCCAACAATCACCAAATCAGGAAACTGCTGCCTTAGCGCTCGCACTTTATCAATCACCCCTTTTGAATGACCATGCGCCGTATCGACAACCAACAAATCCACCCCAGCTGCAACCAGCAATTCTATTCGCTCATCGCTATCGCCACTCGTACCAACTGCTGCACCCACCCGCAAATTACCGTTTACATCCTTACACGCCAGCGGATAATCCCGCGTACGCCGAATATCTTTAACAGTAATCAACCCTTTAAGCGCAAACTGGTCATCGACCACCAACACCTTTTCAATACGATGCTCATGCAACAATCGCTTCACCTCATCAGAATGCGCCCCTTCTTTTACCGTAACCAAACGCTCCTGAGGTGTCATTACATCCAAAACCCGCTGTTCATCTTTGGCATAGCGAATATCGCGCCGTGTCACCAAGCCCACCAACTTGCCATTTTCAAGCACAGGCAAGCCTGATATTGAATGTTCACGCGTAATTGCACGAACATCCCCCACCATCGCCTGTGGCGTCGTTGTCAGTGGGTCACGAATCACACCAGATTCAAAACGCTTTACCCGCCTCACCTCTGCAGCTTGCGCCTGTGGTGACATGTTTTTATGAATCACAGCCAAACCACCCAACTGTGCCAAAGCAATCGCCAAGCGCGCCTCACTCACCGTATCCATCGCTGCAGACAATACAGGAATATTTAAACGCACATCACGCGCCAAGCGAATCGATAAATCCGCCTCACGCGGTAAAACATCAGAATAATCTGGCACCAATAAAACATCATCAAACGTTAAAGCCTCTTCAATAATGCGCATCACCGCTCCAAGAATATAAAAGGGCTGTATTTTAAGGCATTTCCAATCTTAATAAAACCGCTCCACGCCACGTTATCGCAACCCATGCAGTTTATAACAACAATCTCTCTCAAAACGCCAAGCAACATACGGCAATGTTAGGAGCGCCTATTAACAACCAACGGCATGACTTATCCACCATTGACGTGAATAGCTCTGTGGATAACCCAATAATAACTTAATAACCGATTGAAAAATAAGATATAAATAAGGTGCTCAAAAATTGAACAGCCTATTGCGTCACTAATGCTAACCCCTTAATCCCACACAAAAAATCATCCAAGCACGTTATATAGCTCTTCTGCCTCAGCTCTAAAATAAAGATTATCCACCGCTTTAGTGAATAGAAATGTGGATAACCTTGGAATAACTTTTCAACCCATTGATAAAACAAACAATTTACATGATGCGCAAAAATTGACCAGCTTATAAAAATTTATTCATACCCCAGCGGTAGACCAATATTTTTAGTCCACAAATTCATTACCTTGCAAAAAATCTCTGCTGTTAGCTCGGTATCATATTTTGCGCCATGCGCTTTATTGTTGTCATACTCCACCCCCGCCATGCGGGCAATACGCGCCAAAACAGTTTGTCCATACGCCAATGCACCAAGTGTTACGGTATCAAGTGCGCTAAATGGATGAAATGGATTACGCGTATAGTTCGTACGTTGTGCTAATGCATTAATAAAGCTCAAATCAAATTGCGCATTGTGTCCAACTAAAATACTGCGTGTACATTGCTGTTGCTTTTGATAATCACGAATCGCACCAAAAAAGCGTTCAGCAACTTTATCTTCGCTTAGTGCAGGACGCAATGGATGATAAGGGTCAATGCCTGTAATTTTTAATGACTCAGGGTCGATATTGGCATTGGCAAAGGGTTTAACATGATAATGAATGGTCTGCACTGGCACTAGTTGATGGTTGTGGTCAAAATTTACAAAAACTGCTGCTACTTCTAACAAAGCATCTTTATTGGCATCAAAACCGCCTGTTTCCACATCGACACTACGGGCAAAAACCCACGAAAACGCTGATGAATAAGCATAGAATTATAGAGATTAAAAATAGATGGCTATTGTAGCGATTAATCCGCCCTACGTCAGGCGAATTCTTACTCTTTAGGATTATTGGCAATAAAATAAATATAAGCGGCGCGGTTATAAATCCACATTGACCAAATCGTTAATATCACTGCCACAATCATCAGAGTTTTACCAATTAACCAAATGGGCAGACCGATAAAATCCTCTTGATAAATCAAAAATCCCAGCGCAATCATTTGCAAAGTTGTTTTCCATTTCCCTACATTAGACACCGCCACAATGCCACGCGCATTTTGTGCCGACATCCACTCGCGCAAGGCCGAAATCCAAATTTCACGCCCAATAATCACCACTGTAGATAACATAAGCCACCATTCAGGACGACTTTGTAATACAACAATCATGACCACCGCGACCATCAATTTATCCGCCACAGGATCTAAAAAAGCGCCCAAAAGGCTTTCTTCTTGCATTTTGCGCGCCAAATAGCCATCCAAATAATCACTCACACAAGCCACTGTATAAATAATTAGAGCTGACCACTTCCCTAATACCGCAGGTGAGCAATAAAACGCCAAAATAAATAACGGAATGAGAAAAACCCGCAACAGCGTTAATTTCATTGCCAAACCTTGCATAAACACTCCCTACTGATGAAAAGTGGCATAAATATCCGCTGCTAATGTATCACTAATTCCCGACACGCGGGCAATTTCTTCCACACTTGCCTGCTCAATCATTGCCAAACCGCCAAAATGTTTTAACAGTGCCTGTCGTCTTTTGGCGCCGACATTAGGAATTTGTTCTAACACTGACCCTTTAGCTTTTTTCGCCCGACGGATGCGATGTCCCGTAATAGCAAAACGATGCGCCTCATCACGAATCTGTACAATCAACTGCATGGCTTGAGAATCTGATGGCAGAAAAAATGGCTGTTGTGCATTAGGTAGCCAGAACTGCTCTAATCCTGCCGTGCGATTTTGCCCTTTTGCCACGCCCATCAAAGCAATATCTTCAATTCCTAAACGCTCAAATACCGCCATTGCTTGTTTTAATTGCCCTTTTCCCCCATCAATGAGCACCAAATCAGGGCGTACCCCCTCAAACTGGTCTAACTTAGAAAACCGCCTTTCAATGACTTGTGCAATCGCTGCATAATCATCCCCAGCGGTGATTCCTTTGATGTTATAGCGTCGGTAATCTGATTTCACTGCCCCGCGATGGTCAAATACCACACACGATGCCACCGTACTCTCCCCTTGCGTATGACTAATATCAACACATTCAATCCGCGCTGGCACTTTTTGCCAACCAAACGCCTGAGCCAATGCCTCAAACCGTTTTTGCATCGCAAGTTTTGCAGATAAGCGCAAATTCAAACTTGATTGCGCATTTTTTCAGCCATCAGCAACCATTTCCGTCGTTCTTCGCGTGGACTAGATTGAATCGTAATTTTGCGCTCAAAGCGCTCTGATAAATACGCGGCTAAACTCTCGCTATCGTCTAATGTCTGATTAACCACCAATTGCGGAGCAGGTTGGCGTTCATAATAAAACTGCGCAATAAAAGCCGACAACACCTCCGCCTCGCTCACTTCATCTGGCAATTTAGGAAAATACGCCTGCGAAGTAATATTATGCCCATCACGATAAAACAACACCTGCACACACGCCTGCCCATACGCCAGCGCCACCGCCAGCACATCTACATTTGCCTCCCCAGCAATAATATGTTGTTTCTCTGTAACTTTTCTAAGCTGTGCCAATTGGTCTCGCAACATTGCCGCCTGCTCATATGCGCGCTGTTGAGCCGCCTGCATCATCTGCTCGCTTAACTGCCCAAGCAATGCCTCACTCCGCCCATTTAGAAAATCCCGTGTGTTATTCACTGTTTGGCATATTCTTTCTCATTGATATAACCCACGCATGGCGCATAACAGCGCTCAATTTGATATTGCAAACATGGACGGCTGCGGTTTGCAAAAAAACTATCCTCACACTGTCGCACACGAAACACCTTCTGCAATAAATCTAACGAATAACGCACCGCCTGCACATTGGGAAAAGGGCCAAAATACTCACCTTTCAAACGCCGTCCGCGCGCAAATCCCAGCCGTGGAAATGCATGCGCGGATAAATAAATAAACGGAAAAGATTTATCATCGCGCAATAAAATATTGAATTTTGGACGATGTGTTTTTATCAAATTATTTTCAAGAATAAGCGCTTCTGTTTCACTGTGCGTAATGGTTGTTTCAATATCAACCACCTTCTCCATTAGCGCACGAGTTTTCATACTCAACCCATTACTGCGAAAATAGCTCGCCAAGCGCTTACGCAAATTTTTTGCCTTCCCCACATAAAGCACCACCCCATCAGCATCACGCATTTGATACACACCTGGCAACGTCGCTACATGGCTTAAAAACACCTTTGCATCAAATGTGCGCTCCTGCTCACCCATTAATCCCCCGCTGATACCCCCATCTTATTGCAAAGACTGCAAAGCCAATAGCGCCTCTACCCGCGCCAAATCCTGCTCACAATCCACCCCTGCTGGTGGCGCCTCATCCACCACCGCCACCGCCACCGTCAAACCATATTCTAAAAATCGCAACTGCTCTAATTTTTCCAAGTGCTCAAGCGGTGTGGCAGGCAACTGCGGATAGCGTCTTAAAGTCGCCACTCGATACGCATAAATCCCAATATGGCGCAAATACTCCGCCTGCTCCTCATCCGCCCTATCGCGCACCCACGGAATAGGCGCCCGACTAAAATATAGTGCCTGCCCTTTTTGATTACAAACCACTTTCACCGCAGTTGCATCATGCAAGGTTTCTTTATCAGAAAAACGTACCGCAAGCGTCGCTACAGCAGCCTCAGGGGATTGGCGCAAACACTCCACCACCGTTTTAATCAATTCTGGTGGCATCATTGGTTCATCCCCTTGCACATTCACCACAACCGTTTCATCCTCCCACCCCAAACGTTGCACCACCTCACTTAAACGCTCGCTACCATTTTGGTGATGCGCACTAGTGGCAATGGTTTGTACCGCCTCCGTTGCTAAAGCTTCAGCAATTCTTACTTCATCATAGGCTACCCATACTGGCAAACCGCTTTTTAGCGCCTGCCGTGCTGTACGCACAATCATCGGCACACCTGCTATCTCACGCAACAATTTTGTTGGCAAACGCGTCGAATGATAGCGCGCAGGAATAACAACAAACGCATTCATTAGCGCGAAGCACCATCATTGGGCGGAGGCAGTCCTGTCAGCCCTTCTAATGGCAACGCATATTCTTTTAACAACATAGCAATGCCGTTTTCAAAAGGAAAACGACACTGCCCCGCCTGACTAATTAACCACTTACCATCTTCGCTAAGCACCAATGAGCCATGACTTATCGGACAACGCAACCAATCTACATTAATCATCATTGCGCTCATCCGTTTGTTCATTTATTAAGGTTTTCCCCAATTCGCTTTGCATTGTTTTTAATTTTTCGCCTAAGGTTTGCAACAACTCATCAAACGCCTTTTTAAAGGACTCTACGCCTTCTTGCTCTAACTGCTCAGCAATCCCATCAACATCCACACCAGCCTCTTTAACGGCTGCAATCACCGCAGGTGCTTTTTCAATATTACGCAGCAAAGTTGAAGCAGCCTTCCCATGGTCTTTAAATGCCGCATAGGTTGCAGGCGGAACCGTATTAACAGTATCCATGCCAATCAACAAATCCACATAACGCACATCAGAATAAGCTGGATTTTTCGTACCTGTACTTGCCCACAACAAACGTTGCACAGCAGCGCCTTTACGTGTTAATTCAATCCAATCATCTTGCGAAATCCGCTCAAGAAAATAGGCATACGCCATCTGCGCATTGGCAATTGCCGCCCTTCCACGCAAATCTGCATAATCATCGCTAAGCGCCTCATCAATTTTGCTATCAACACGCGAGACAAAAAAGCTTGCCACTGAACGCACCATATCCACAGATTGACCTGACTCCACTCGGGCTTTTAATCCGTCAATATAAGCTTCTAAAACTTGCGCATAGCGCTCAACAGAAAATAAAAGCGTTACATTAATATTTAAACCTTCACTAATTAACGTACGAACAGCCTCCACACCTGCCTTAGTCGCTGGCACTTTAATCATGAGATTTTCACGTTTTACCCGCTGGTGCAATTCGCGTGCTTGCGCAATCGTTTGCGCACTATCATCAGCAATATCAGGCGACACCTCAAGCGATACCATGCCATCTACACCGTCTGTTTTTTCATATACTGGCATCATCTGGTCACAAGCTTGTTGAATATCTTCAATAGCAAGCGTAAAAAATGCTTCGCGTACATCAGGTTGCTGACCATTTTGCCCTGCCAACCATTGTTTTAATCCTCCATCATAGGCATCCCCTTCAAATGCTTTTTGGAAAATTGCTGGGTTAGAAGTTACCCCGCGCAAATCATCCTCTTTAATCATCTGCGTCAACTCACCTTCATTAAGCATTGTGCGATGAATATTATCAAACCAAATGCTTTGACCTAATGCGGGTAATTGCAACAATGGATTTTTATTATCACTCATAATCTTCTCCTTTTCTTTTTCTATAGTAGATGAATCAACAGGTGCGACTTTAACCGCTCTTGCGCGAGATTTATCTTGGATTTCAGATGAAACGCGCAAATGCGCATCACTAGCCAACACCGCCTGATTATCCTCAGGCGCATCTAGCGAGACCGCAGGAATCACACTTTTCTGAGGCATATCATTCTCTGCATCTTGTGTTGTCATCAGTTCTGATATCGCCTTATTATTATGCGCAATTAACTGCTCTTGTGCCTGCGCTAAAGTTTTATCACTAACAAACACCTCTTCTGGCTTAGTTTCTACAGTCTCCCCATCAATCCCCTCGTTAGATTGAACAGGTTGATGATTTACATTTTGAGCATCAGAAGAAGCATCAGTTTCCTGAGCGCCCTCATTGAGAGTATCAGCAGACTCCAACAACGAAACCAAACCAGGAGCTGAATTCAATTTATCCCCATTATTTTGATTTTGCCCATCTTCGACTTGTGCCTGTGGCTTAGCCTCATTCTCAACAGATTGCGCCTGCGATTTAATCTCATTAAGCGTTTTCGACTGCAGATATCCTTGCCCAGTCTTATCTACATCCATTAACTGACTTGAATTTGATTGCGCCTCTTCTTCTCCCTTCATTTTTTCTTGCACAGCGCGCAAATCATTAGAAGGCGCTTTCCCCTGCCCTCTCACCGCATAGACATCACGTGGACGCCCCTTGCGTACCTGACGACCATTAATCTCTTCAGGCGGATTTTGTAACTGTTCGACTGTCGGATTCACATCATTTTTCACACCAGCATATTGCTTCGTCTCTTTTGGCTGTTGTGAAGAATTTTTTTCAGTGTCTGAAGTGGATTTTTCTTGCGTTTCCGCCCCTTTTTCTGTTGCAGGCGATACAACGGCTTTTTTCTCACCTGATGATGCAGACAAATGTTTCGCATTAGGTAAACCTTCTTGCCCTTTATCCTGCTTATTGCGACGTGACGACCTAGCGCCTTCATCAGAAGCGCGCGACTCACTCTCATCACGATAACGACGACGCGAGCCACCATGTTTATCCGCTTCTCCCGTGCTTTCTTTATGGGTTATTTCCTTGGTGATTTTTTTTTCCTCATCACTAAATAGTGACACCACCTTAGCTAAAAAGGCGCTTAATCCTTTCTTTTCCTCTGGTACAGGACGACGTGGTGTAATTCCTTGCACGGCCGCCTGCTCTGGAGCAACTTGTGCTTTCAAGGAAACCTCATGCTCATCTTTACTCTCACGTCGCACTGGCAAACGATAACTTGGTGTAATCGCACCATCAGAATCCACCTCATCTTCACGCAGACGCTCAATAAAATAATCTGGTGTATGCAAATTTGGATTAGCCATCAAAACCACTTCCACCTTATTACGCAACTCAATCTGGCGAATTGCCGCACGTTTTTCATTAAGCAAAAACGTTGCAATATTTACAGGCAACTCACCTGTAATGCGACGCGTACGCTCTTTCATCGCCTCCTCTTCAATCAAGCGCAATAACGATAGCGCCATAGACTGAATCCCGCGAATACTTCCTTGACCTTTACAACGCGGACAAACGCGATGGCTAGCCTCATCAATAGAAGGTCGCAATCTTTGTCGCGAAAGTTCCAACAAACCAAAACGCGAAATACGCCCAATCTGAATCCGTGCACGGTCAATTTTAGTCGCCTCAAACAAGCGCTGTTCAATATCTTTTCGATGCCTAGAAACAGACATATCAATAAAGTCAATTACCACCAAACCACCTAAATCCCGCAAACGCATTTGACGCGCAATCTCATCAGCTGCCTCAATATTCGTTTGATAGGCTGTTTCTTCAATATCCCCACCCTTCGTCGCCTTAGAAGAGTTAATATCAATTGAAACCAACGCCTCAGTATAATCAATCACCAGCTCACCACCTGATGGCAAATGCACATTGCGCTGATAGGCCGACTCAATTTGCCCTTCAATCTGATAACGCGTAAATAAAGGAATATTATCTTTATAGAATTTCAATTTATTCGCATTATTAGGCATCACCAAATTCATAAAATCTGCTGCCTGCTGATACACGCGCTCATCATCGATTAAAATCTGACCAATATCAGGGCGCAAATAATCACGTAAAGCGCGCACAATAATATTGCTCTCCTGATAAATTAAACGCTGAGGTGTGGCCTTTTGATACTCCTCCTCAATGGCTTGCCAAACTTGCAACAGAAAATCCAAATCCCACTGCAACTCTTCTTTAGCACGTCCAACACCAGCAGTACGAACAATCACCCCCATATCTTCAGGAGTTTCCAATAAATCCAAAGTCTCACGCAACTCTTTACGTTCATCCCCTTGAATGCGCCTAGATACACCACCAGCACGTGGATTATTCGGCATCAACACCAAAAATCGCCCAGCAAGACTAATGTAAGTTGTCAACGCAGCCCCTTTATTGCCCCGCTCCTCCTTATCCACTTGCACCAATACTTCTTGCCCTTCATAAATCATATCTTTAAAACTGGTTTTGCCATCGGAAGAAGTCGTATCTATTAAATATTCCTTGGCAATCTCCTTAAATGGTAAAAACCCATGACGATGACCACCATAATCAACAAAAACCGCCTCTAAAGACGGTTCTATACGCGTAATTTTACCTTTATAAATATTAGATTTTTTTGTGCAGAATGCAGCGTTTCAATATCAAGATCGTATAATTGCTGTCCATCGACAAGCGCTACTCGCAATTCTTCTTGTTGCGTAGCATTAATTAACATTCGTTTCATTTTTATCCTTCTCCATAATAAACGCACTGGTTATTGACCAATAAGAGCACGTTTACGCTAAATTTCTATTTACCATGAATAATTTTAACTGATGCGGTTTCAATCATACCCACAATCAATTTGGTCAAAGTATTTCATATGGCGCTTTTGTGATGTTTTTTACACTAGCGCTATCCTCCAAGACTATAGCAATTTGCAAGGATTTTCGCAATCTACAAAGTCGCAACCAAACCTACATTATCCTTTATAATAGCGCTTTTAAACTAACCATCACACAAGCTTTCATGACCACACAAATTGCCATCTGCACCTACGAACAACCCCTTAATGAGCGTATGCGCTTATTTATGCGCTTAGAATCTATGTTTATACAAATGCGCAATTTCCAAAGTGCCGATGAATATTATTCTATTCAATTATTTTTGGATGCTTTATTTGACGTATTAGATTTTTTACATCGTTATGAAATCCGCTCTGAAATCATCAAAGAACTACAACGCTATCAAGTCTTACTAAAAAAAGAATCCAGTTTTGCCTTCTTACCGCCACAAGAAGCTAAGCAAATGATGGATGAAGTAGAACTTTCTTTAAGTGAATCACTAGAAATCAATCTAAACCCCATTTCAGCTCTGCGTGAAAATGAATTATTCAACAGCTTACGGCAACGCAATTTTAATCAAAGTGGCAATTGCTTATTTGAAGTCCCTGCTTATCAATATTGGTTGATGAAAAACAAATATCAAAAAACACCTTTTCTAAAAAATTGTTTTGAGCTGTTTATTCCAGTGGAGCGCGCAATCAAACTTATTTTAAAACTTGTGCGCACACACTCTGTACATAGCGAAGAATTTACCGAAGACGGAATTTTCATCAAAACCCTAGACAGCGGACAACGTCACCAAATGCTACGCGTTCATCTACCTACAAGCGAAAACATTTTCCCGCGCATAAGCGGCGACCGCCATCGCTTTTCTGTACGTTTTATGGCACAAAACAATCCAGAAATGCGCGCTCAACAAATCAATCATCCCGTCGCCTTTAAATTACAAATTTGTATTCTATAGATAAACTAAGGCACCATACAGCGGTAAATGGCAAACGATCAAAGACAAAACACAACCTACAAAAGTACAAGCAAATATTTCTAAAATTATTTACCAATACAGAATGATGAAAAAATCTCCCCCAATAAATCATCCGCTTTCATTTTCCCCGTAATTTCACCTAAAGCCTCATGCACCAAACGCAAATCCTCTGCCACCAACTCACCCACACGATAACCCACTAACTGCTCCACTGCTTGCTGATAGTGTAGCTGTGCTTTTTTTAGTGCATTCATATGACGTTCGCGCGCAATAAAAGGTGTTTCCTCCCGCACTTGTCGACCTACCTTATCCGCAACATTGCATTTGAAAGCATCAATTTGTTCACCATTTTTAGCGGCAATCCATAACTGTTGTGCAAATTGTTTCTTAAAATCCAAAGAAACCAAATCAGCCTTGTTATAAACCGTCATAACAGGAATCTCAGCAGGAAAGGTTTGTTTCAATGCTTCAATTTCCGCCATTTCCTGCGCATAATCAAGACTAAATTTTGCACCATCAATTAATAACACGATAATATCTGCTTGTTTAATAGCCTGTTGCGTGCGCCGAATCCCTTCCTGCTCTACCAAATCATCACTATCACGCAATCCTGCTGTATCCAAAATGTTTACTGGCATTCCTTCTATCACAATACTTTCTTTGATTACATCTCGCGTTGTGCCCGCTTGTTCAGTAACAATCGCGCGCTCATCGCCAAGCAATGCATTTAACAAACTTGATTTGCCCGCATTAGGCTTACCAATCAATACCAAATTAATGCCATCATTAATTAACCGCCCTTGACCGCTTTGTTCAATTAACCGCTGTAATCGTTCACCCCATAGTTGTAAGCGTGAAGAAATATCACCTTCTGCCAAAAAATCAATCTCTTCCTCGGGAAAATCTAAAGCTGCTTCAATATAGACGCGCAATTGCACTAGGTCTGCAACCAATTCTTGAATAACTTGCGAAAACGCACCTTGTAATGAACGACTGGCGGCCTTAACAGCAGCAGTTGACTGAGCATCAATCAAATCTGCTACCGCTTCGGCCTGTGCCAAGTCCATCTTATCATTTAAAAAAGCGCGCTGACTAAACTCACCAGGCAACGCCATCCGCGCACCTGCAGCCAAGCAAGCCTCCAACAGCAGCTGCGTTACTGCTCGCCCACCATGGCAATGCAACTCCACCACTTCTTCCCCTGTAAAAGAAAATGGCGCTTTGAAATAGAGCATGAGCCCTTGGTCAAATAGCTCACCCTTCTGGTCCACAAAAGCAGTAAATTTAGCCATTCTTGGCGTATCAGTAGGATTTTTCGCAATCTTACCAGCAATTTCTAGCGCATTTTCCCCACTTAAACGCACAATTGCCACCCCTCCCTGACCTGAAGGCGTGGCAATTGCAACAATCGTCTCACTCATACTTTCTTAACTTTAGGTTCGCCATAACGCTTATTCATAATATATTGCTGAACAATTGAAAAAGCATTACTCACCGTCCAATACAATACCAAGCCTGACGGGAACCACATAAACATAAAACCAAAAACAAGTGGTAGTATCATCATCAATTTAGCCTGCATAGGATCTGGCGGAGGAGGATTAAGCTTTTGCTGTATAAACATCAATGCCGCATTGATAATAGGCAAAATAAAATACGGGTCACGCGTTGACAAATCCTGCACCCAACCTATCCAAGAAGCATGACGTAATTCTACTGACTCAACCAATACCCAATAAAATGCGATAAAAAACGGAATCTGCAATAGCATTGGTACGCAACCACTTGCAGGATTTACTTTCTCATCACGATATAACTTCATCATCGCTTGGCTCATTGCTTGGCGGTCTTCACCATAGCGCTCTTTCATACGCGCCATCTCAGGTTGCAATCGACGCATTTTTGCCATTGATTTATATGCCCACGCAGAAGGCGCAAAGAAAATTAATTTAATCAATAGCGTCATTACAATGATAGCCCAACCCCAATTACCAATAAGGTCATAAATAAAGCTCAGCACTTTAAACATGGGTTGTGCAATCATAAACAACACACCATAATCAACCGTTTTATCTAACTTAGGCGCAACTTGGCTTAATCTTTCTTGAACCTTTGGACCAACATAACCTGTTGCAACAAACTCAGCTGAGGCATTAGGAACTACTAATTTTTTCTCACTGGAAACCCCGATAATATGATCACCTTGATTAAAATTAGTATAAAAATTATAGATTCCCTCTGTTTTAGGCACGATCGCGCCTAAAAAATAATGCTGAATCATCGCAACCCAGCCCTCAGAAGTTTGCAAAGAAATAGGCAATTTACGCATTTCTTTCAAATCAATCTTATTATAGGAATCCTCTGCTGTAGACGTCACACCGCCTGTAAAGGTGTATACCTGACCTATTCCACCCCTAGAAACTGGCTCACCAAAAACCAATTGCTGATAGGCAAAACCTTCCCAGTCATCTACACCGTGATTTTGCACTTGCTGAGATAATTCGAAGTCATAAGAATCACGCTTAAAAGTATAAGTTTTAGTTACCACAATCCCTTGATCGTTTTGCCAAGTCAAAGGTACTTCCAAAATATTCTCACCCTGCCCTAATGAAAATTGTTGTTGCGTAGCACTAAATTTAGAATAATGATCTGGCGCTTGGCTATTACTCCCTAAGCCACTTTGTAATAAAAACCGCCCTGGATTATGGGTTTTCAACAAATCCAATGGCGCTTTATTTTGCTTAGTTTGTGAATAATCTAATAACTCTACCCGTTCTATCGTACCACCTTGCAAATTAATCACAATATTCATCACATCTGTATGCACATTTACAAAACTAGTTGTATTTTGTGAGCCTACAGAGTCAACAATATTTGCTGGCAGCGCAGCTAAAGAACTTGCTGGTGCAGGCAAAATAGCTAAAGACTGAGCAGTATTTTCTTGCTGAATGACAGAATTATCAACCTGCTGATAAAATGGCACATTGGCTTCTTGCCATTTTTGCCAAATAATAAAAGCCACCCCAAAAGTCGCAGCATAGAGAAATAGTCTTAAGTTGTTTTTCATAATTCACCAGATGATTTAGGAACGGGATCATACCCACCTTTGTGCCATGGTCCACACTTACTTATTCGCTTTAAAGTCAACCATGACCCTCTTAATGCGCCATGCATTTTAATTGCTTGTTCACCATAGTGTGAACAAGTAGGCTCAAAACGGCATTGCTGTCCAATAAAAGGACTTAAAGTTAGGCGATAAAGTTTAATCAAAGCAATTAATATTGTTTTCATTGACCTATTCTTTCCCAATGCCGTAACAAAGATTTAAATAAAACTCTATTATCAACGTATTGAGCAGAATGCTTTGCTAATACCACTACATCATATGAGTTAGACCACTGATAATAGCGAAAACTTTCTCTAATTAAGCGTTTTACACGATTGCGCTCATGTGCTCGGCGAATATTTTTCTTTGCAACAACCACACCCAAACGCGAGTATTTTTCTGACAAGGAAAAACGCCTCAAAACAGTAAAATAGCTATCGCTACTTTTGCGTTCTGAGGCTGTAAATACATGCGTATAATCTTTACTATTAAGAAGGCGCTGCTCTTTTGAAAATATAAAAGACACGCAGTCTTATCATTAAACGGTTAAACGATGGCGCCCTTTAGCTCGACGACGTTTAAGAACCAAACGACCATTTTTCGTCGCCATGCGTGCGCGAAAACCGTGCGTTCTCTTACGCGATAAATTACTAGGCTGATAAGTTCTTTTAGTTGACATAAATTCTCCCACAGAGCGATACAAAGCGCCGAATTCTACTAATGCATAAAAGGATTGTCAAGGCAAATTGGGAACAACTCTTTTTTGTTTCTAGGATGACAACGCTTTTTTAAGCATTTCATTAACACTTTTTAGGATTTGCTTTACCTTTTGATTTTTTCAGAACCTGCCCAACAAAATAACCCAACATTTTTTTCTTGCCCATTTTTATAAGCCTGTACCTGCTCAGGATTGTCAATAACCACTTCGTTTATCCATTGCTCTAATTGTGCATCATCGTTTATTTGTTGCATACCTTCTTCTTGAATAATGTCATTAACCTCCCTTTGCTCATGCCACATTATTGAAAGTGCCTTTTTTGCATTTGCTGCTGAAATGGTATTCTTTTGTAAAGAATTTAATAATTTAGAAAACTCGGAAGGTGAAATTCTTGTTTGATCAACACCAACCCCTTCATCATTTAATAAGCGCGCAAACTCACCTTGCAACCAATTAGCTGCAAGTTTCGCATCATCAATTTCACCTACAACCTCATCAAAATAATCCGCCAATTGCTTTTCTTGTAGTAAATAGTTAATTGTTTCAGTATCTAAAGCATAATCATGCTCATAGCGTTGCGCACGCTGATTTGGTAATTCTGGCAAAGAATCTTTAAGCATCATTAGCCAATCTGAGTCCAATTCTAAAGGCAACAAATCTGGATCAGGAAAATAACGATAGTCGTTAGCCTCTTCTTTTGTCCGCATTGTTCTTGTTTCTAATAACTGAGAGTCAAACAAACGCGTTTCTTGCTCAATCTTTTTACCTTGAGCCATAAGCTCACTCTGTCGAGCAATTTCAATATTGATAGCTTGCTCAACAAAACGAAATGAATTGATGTTTTTTAACTCCACACGCTCATTAAAATGATTACTCCCTTTTTCGCGAATAGAAACATTAGCATCACAACGAAAAGAACCTTCTTGCATATTGCCATCAGAAATATTTAAATAGCGAACCAAATGATGAATATAACGCATAAATGCCACAGCCTCTTTAGCTGAGCGAATATCTGGCTCTGTAACCAATTCAATCAACGGCACTCCAGCTCTATTTAAATCAATCCCAGTACGATCAGAAAAAGCATCATGCACAGATTTTCCCGCATCTTCTTCTAACTGCCCGCGATTAACTCTAACTACTCGAGTAAAACCAGACATTTCCAATTTAACTTCACCGCCTTGGATAATTGCATCATCGAGCTGCGACAACTGATAGCCTTTTGGTAAGTCTGGATAAAAATAATTTTTGCGCATAAAAACTGCATTCGGATTAATCTGCGCATTAATGGCATAACCAAACAAAACTGCGAACTCCACTGCTTTTTTATTTAAAACCGGCAAAGCTCCAGGAGAACCTAAATCTATTTCATTAATATAAGTATTTGGTGAAGCTCCAAATTTATTCACCGAGCTAGAAAACAATTTACTATTGGTTGCCAATTGTATATGCAACTCTAAACCAATTACTGCTTCATATTTTTTCATAAAATTTTCCTTAAATTAAAGCCCCACTACTGTGAGGCTTTAATAAAATTTACATCAATAATACCTAAAATAGATATTTAAATTCAACTAATCACGTAAATTAGAGAATTTATCATTTTCTGCTAAGCGTTTATCAATAATTCTAGGAGTCACAAATATTAACAACTCACTTTTTTCATAGTTGTTTTGCTTACTCTTAAAAGCATTACCAATCAAAGGTAAATCACCCAACAGAGGAACTTTACTAGTACTCAACCTTTGAGATTGTTGATAAACACCTCCCAAAACAATGGTTTCACCATTATCTACTAGCACCTGAGTTTCTAACTGCTGTTTATTAATAGGATAAGATGGACCTAGTGGAGTTTGATCAGCAACGCCAGGAGAATCATTTGTTATCTCTAACTGCATATCAACCATATCATCAGGTGCTATCCTTGGTGTAACGTCCAACGATAACAGAGCATCTTTATACTCAATTGTTCTACCACCTCCCTCTTGTGCTACCGGCTGTGGTACCTGAGTTCCAGAGGCTATTCTTGCCTGTGTGCCATCCTGAGTGACAATTCTTGGGCTAGAAACTATTTCAACTTGTCCTTCAGTTTGTAAAGCAGAAAGCTCTAAGTCTACTAAAAAGTCAGCTCCCAAAATAGCTAGACCGTAACTTGGACCACCAACTGGCAGATTTACACCCAAACGATCATTTAAGCCAGGAGGCGTAATTCCTGAGTTCCCATTGTTAGTGACGCCTATAACCTGATTGGCTAAATTATCTGCCCCACCTAATGAACCAGTACCAACTAACCCTGTACCATTTCTCCCAATACTAGAAAAACTAGCTCCAAATTTAACACCAAAATCTTTAGCAAAATTATCTTGGGTCAATACTAATCTAGCATCTACCAGAACTTGCCTTACTGGTTCATCTAGCTTAGCCACCAAATCACGTACAGCTTGAATTTTTGCCGGAACATCGCTAACTAACAAGGTATTAGTACGAACATCAACCGTAATTGAGCCTTTTTCAGATAAGATCGAATCTTCTACACCCAAACTATCATCACCCGTCACTCTGCGAGAAGCTTCAATAATAGTTGCCAAGTCTTCCGCTTTTGCATATTTAATTTGTATTAATTGAGTTTGTGCAGGCAAAAGACGTTGCTTTTCTTGATGCCCTTGGAGTTGAGCGATTTCTGACTGCAATAATTCAGATGCAGGGGCTACATAAATAACACCATTATCTTCACGCTTGTCTAAGCCTTTGGTTCTTAAAATAATATCCAAAGCCTGATCCCAAGGAACATTATTCAACCGTAAAGTAATACTACCATTTACACTATCACTAACGACAATATTATTTTTGGTAAATTCTGCGATAATTTGAAGGACTGCCCGCACTTCAATATCTTGGAAATTAAGTGATAGAGGCTCACCTTTATACACTTTGTTTTGCTCTAAACCTGCAATCTTTGCACGTTCACTGCTATCACTAGGGATAATATCTATCGTATAAAGACTGCCATTTTGATAAGTCACGAACTCATAAGGTTCATTATTCATAGCTAAAGTGATTTTAGTGCCTTTTGTCGTTCGTTGAATATCAGCATACT
Source organism: Rappaport israeli (assembly GCF_001888055.1). Lineage (GTDB taxonomy): Bacteria > Pseudomonadota > Gammaproteobacteria > Cardiobacteriales > Cardiobacteriaceae > Rappaport > Rappaport israeli. The sequence goes on along the minus strand of NZ_LXHZ01000004.1, from coordinate 51,350 downwards.
GAACAGGCGTTGCATAATCACTCACATCCAACCGCTTTTGTTCTTCATTAGCAATTTTATAACCAACTATTTCTGCAACAACTCTGTCACCTTCATTACGCACATCAACAACTGTATTTGCGCTAGGCAAATTGAAAGACAAAGCGCCATTTTTATTTTGGTTGCTTCTGAATGTAGGAGATAAAGAATTTTGCGAATTTTCAGGCTGTTTATTTGAAGAAGCCTGTTTGATTTCTGCAACAGGCTGTGCTGAATTAGAATTTACAAGCCCTGAAAAAGCATTGTTGGTACTTATTTGAGAATTTGCTACTGGTTTTACTTTTCCTACACTACTGGACAAAGAGTTAACTCTTAAAATCACATCATGACCATTTAAGGCAACGGTATAAGCAGCAGGCGAGGCCAAATTAACAACAGCTCTAGTTTTATTTTGTCCTTGCAAAACATCAACATCATATATGCCACTTGTATTAATATTAACTTCACGACCTGCAATTGCAGAAGTCGTATCTGCAAAATCTAGAACAATTGTTGCAGGGTTATCAGTATTAAATGCTGTAGGCAATATCCCTACATTTTTAAACACTAATTGATACCCACCTACAGTATTCACGCCATGTTCAATACCTGTTAAATCAGCAGCATGGAGCACACCTGATAACAACATACCACTAGCTAAAATATATTTCATCTCACAAATCCTCAATTTAATTTAACAACAGTTTTAAACTGTTATCATGTTTTTGCCAGCAATCAGGTGCAATTTCATACCGCTCTGTTAAATTCATTACACCTTCTTCAATCTTGTCAATCATACCATGATTTTTTCCCAAATATTCCCCTTTGCCCGCATTTACGACAATAGCTTCTGGAGTTTGTATAAGGGCAACCCGCTTATTATTTTTGTCTAAAATAGTTCCAACCATCTGCAACTGTTCAAGTTCAAAACTTTCAAGAAAATACGGTTCATGCTTAACAGGTGGAGCATCACAATTCATTTCAACAGAAACCCCACCAATCATAGTAGAATTATCTAAAACAAAATCTTTTATAGCAAAAGGATTTATAGACCCTGACTGATAATCATAAGGTTCATAAGGTGAAACTTCAGGCAAAGGTTCAAAATCCAATTCACCCTTAGGTTGCATATTAGCCTGAGTGGTTCTAATAAATGTCGTAACTTCAACCTCTGGATTAACTGCAGCAAATACATGTGAAGTAACACAAATACTCAAACAAGCGATACTTTTTATGAAAAAATGTTTTTTCTTCATCTTGATTAATCTCCACTACCAGCTTCATTTACAAATTTCTGGATGTCAGGAGCATAAATATAAGTTTGCAACTGACTATCAATTTTTAAGTTTTCTGGAGATTCTCCTTCTATTCTTAAAGACATATCTGAAATATTTAAAATTCGTTCTAAACTAGAAATACTTTCTACAAACTTAGAAAAATTGGAATATCCAGTCGTAGTTTCAAGCTGAATTGGCTTAATATTATAGTACTCTCTTACAACATCTGGTTCAGGAGTAAATCTCTCAAAAGTAATATTCTGCTCTACGGCTGCCGCATAAACACTATCAATCAAATCAGGCATCTCAGCTTGAGAAGGCAAAAACTGCAGTAAGTCTTGCAATGTTAGGAGTAATTTCAATGAGCGCTCCTGATAGTGTGGCAAATCGAGCGTATATTGATAGAGCGTTTTATACTCTGTCTGCAATGACGATATTTCAGACTGATTAGCAGCTTGATTATCCAATATAGGAGTTCGAATAAACCTATTGTATAAAAAGGCCATAACCAGACATAATAAAATCCATAACAATATTTTATAAAATAAAGGCCAACCACCCGGATTATTAACATCTAATTGTGATGGTGATACGATTTTCATTGTGCTGTTCCTTCAGTCTTTTGGTTATTAGGTGAATTAGAATCAAAACTCTTAACAGGAATAACTACCTCAAAAGCCTTAACCTCACTATTTTCTCTTACGCTATAAGCTTGGTTTCCTGTCGCAGAAGCAATATCTTGCAACTCTGGCGAACCAAAATAATCAAAATCAGACATAACACGCATGAACTCTGAAATTCCCTTGTCATTTTCAGCAACTCCACTTATAGTCAACTGGTTATCTTCAAAGGTCAGAGCTGTTAAAAATACATTATGTGGCGTTTTGCTAGCAATATAATCTAAAATTAAAACCGCCAACCCTCTTTGCTGTTGCAACTCTTGAATAACGCTAATTTGCTTATTAACTTCGACATTTAATGCTTCTAATCTTTCCACTTCAGATTTTGTTTTATTAAATCGCGCAATGTCTTCTTTCAGCAAGTCAATAGCTACTATCTGCTGTTGCTCTATCCTTTTTTGATACCATCTTTCTGCCACAAATGCAGCGACAGCTAGCAATACTACAATGCTAGTAATTGTCACAAATTGCTTCTTCTGCGCTTCTCTTCGCTGTTCACGCCATGGCTGGAGATTAAATTTATACATTCTCATTATTTATCCCCCTCTATAGACAATCCCATTGCTAGAAAATAATCGCTCGCATCTTCTTCCATAACAGAAGATAAGGATGTGAGCAGTGAAACATTCTGGCTAATATTGCTTTCATTTAAAGCATCAACCAATCCCACCAACTTACATCCGCCACCAGTAAGATATATATTTTCTAACTGTATATCACTTTGACTTGCTGCATCATAAAAATCAATTGCCAAATTTAGCTGCTCAGCAAATGACTGTACAAATGGCGCAAGAACCATTTCATCATACTCATCACCAAAACCATGTGAGAGCTTTCTTGATTCAGCTTGCTCTAAATCAATATCAAACATATCCGAAATAATACTGGTTGCTTGCTGCCCACCAATTTGCTGTTCACGATTAAATACCAGCTCACCTGATTTATATACATAAAATCTTGAACGAGAGAAACCGATATCTACTATCATCACAGGCACATTAGAATCAAAGCCTTCTTTAGGGATTAAAGAATAAAAAACTCTACTTAATGCATAAGCATCAATATCAACATCAGCTGCTTTAAACGATTTTGGCAATCCACTTAATAATGAAGTTTTTGCATCAACAACATCTTTACGAACCGATACAGTCAAATACAACCCTTCATCATTTGGTTTTTCATCAAAATCAAAATAAACCTGACTCACATCGAAAGGTAAAGTACTATTTAACTCTAACTCTATTGCACCTTCTAAAGCATCACTTCTATAATCTTCAGCAAGTTTAATCTTATTCATTATGGCATCCCCTGCATTTACATGCATAACAGGCTTACCAGCACTTGCCTTGGACTTCTTAACAGCAGATGCCACCAACATTGCAATAGATTGTTGATCCCTTTTCTCTCTTAATTCTTCAGGGATTAGTTCATAAGCATATTTTGATACAAGTGGTTTTTTGCCACTTTTCAGCCTGACTACTTTTATTGAGTATTGACCAACATCAACCCCAATCAGTTCTGGTTTTCCAAACATATTTCTTTAACTCCTTTTATAGCAGGACAACCTTATTTAAATTTACGCTGCGCAGAACCCATATAAAGCTGCCGCGGACGTCCAATCCTATAACCATTTGTAATCATTTCATTCCAATGAGCAACCCATCCCGCCGTTCTAGCCACAGCAAACATTACCGTAAACATATTAGTTGGAATTCCTAGAGCGCTATAAATAATGCCGGAATAGAAATCAACATTAGGATATAACTTTCTCTCAATAAAATACTCATCATTTAGCGCAACCTCTTCCAAGCGCATTGCTAATTCCATGCGCGGGTCATTGCCATAATGTTCTAAGATTTCATAACAATATTTTTGAATTATCTTTGCCCGTGGATCATAGTTATGATAAACACGGTGCCCAAATCCCATCAACTTAAAAGGATCATCTTTATCTTTTGCTTTAGCTATGTACTTATCAATATTTTCTTTATGCCCTATCGCATCAAGCATATTTAGAACAGCTTCATTTGCCCCACCATGTGCAGCGCCCCATAAAGCAGCGATTCCAGAAGCAACAGCCGCATAAGGATTAGTGCCAGTACTACCTGCTAGTCTTACAGTGGAAGTAGAGGCGTTTTGTTCATGATCTGCGTGTAAAATAAATAATAAATCTAGTGCTTTTGCAGCCAATGGATCAACTTCATAATCATCGCCAGGGCGTTGAAACATCATTCTTAAGAAGCTTTCGGTATAGCTGTCTTCAGCTTGAGGGTAAAGTTCTGGATAACCAAGGCGGTAGCGATGCGCAGATGCAGCGATAGTAGGCATTTTTGCAAGCAAGCGCATTGCTGTAATATAACGATTTGAGGCGTCTGTAATATCTAATGCATCATGATAAAAAGCAGATAATGAGCCAACCACACCAGTCATCATTGCCATTGGATGCGCATCATAATGAAAGCCTTGGAAAAAATTATGGACACGCGCATTAACCATTCGATAATGCTTAATATCTTTTAAATAAGCTGCACTTTGCGCTTTATCAGGCAATTCTCCGTGATAAAGCAAATAAGCTGTATCTAAAAAACTACTGTGCTCACATAAATCTTCAATACTATAACCCCTGTAGAGCAACTTGCCTTCACCACCGTCAATAAAAGTAATAGCACTTTCACAACTTGAAGTGGCCACAAAACCAGGGTCATGTGAAAACAAATTTAACTTTTTAGGAAGACTTGCTATATCAATAGCAGACTTCCCCAAAACAGGTTTTAAAACAGGCAGTTCAACTTTAGTATCCGATTGACTGTCAATCAAGGTTATGGTGCGCTGGCTCATCGTGTTTCTCCATTATTATATAATCTAATGACGCACCAAATTAACCGATTAGCAATAAAGCGTCAAGATTGGAAACTTAATTCTTTTTTCCATACTTGCGACGGAAACGATCCACGCGACCAGCAGTATCAATAATGCTTTGTTTGCCCGTATAAAAAGGATGAGATTGACTGCTAATATCTACTTTCACTAAAGGGTATTCTTCGCCATCTTCCCATTTGATTGTGTCTTTAGTTTGCACGGTTGAACGAGTCAAAAAGGCGTAGTCGGCACTAATATCTTGAAAAACAACTGGACGATAATCAGGGTGGATATCTTTTTTCATTTTTTACTCCAAAGAGAATGATTAACAAATACAAAGGCGCGCGATAATACCTTTAATTGTTTTACATTGCAAGGTTGGCTCTTCCAACCCCTTAATAATTAATATCTTAAATTATCTAATGATTTAATGAGGCTATCAACAGATTCATGTTTGTTGTTTAAATCCATATGCATGATAAAATTAACCGTTTTCCAAAAAATCAAACCATATGAAATTAGCACTATACAAACTCATTCCACGCAATTTAGTTACACAAGGTATGTATCGTTTAGCGCGGATAACGCATCCTTCTTGGCTAAAAAATATTATTATCAAAATCTATATCCTTATCACAGGAGCAGACACCAGTTTTGCAATAGAAAAAAACCCTTATCATTATAAAAGTCTTAATGATTTTTTCACTCGCGCCTTAGCTGATAAGGCACGTCCTATCAATCCAGATAGTTCTCAACTGACTAGTCCTGTTGATGGCAGGTGTGCTGAATTTGGCGCCATAGAGACCAACAAACTTGTACAAGCTAAAAACATCCTTTATACGCTTGAACAATTACTCGATGATCCAGCACTTGCCCAGCAGTTTTATCATGGGCAAACCGCCACTCTCTATCTTGCCCCAGATGACTATCACCGTATACATATGCCTTGTGATGGTCAATTGCGTAACATGCGCTTTTGCCCAGGGGAAAAACACAGCGTATCTCTATCTCTTTTAGATAAAATTCCTAATATATTTGCTGAAAATGAGCGTGCGGTGTGTGTTTTTGAGACTAATTTTGGATTGATGGCGATGGTATTAGTTGGCGCACTTAACGTCAGTAGCATTGAAACCGTTTGGCACGGTGAGCTACATGATAACGGCGATAATTATTATGACTACAGCAAAGAGCAGCATTTTTTCAAAAAAGGAGCAGAAATTGGTCGTTTCAACTTAGGCTCAACCGTTATCCTTATTTTTGCCAATCCAAAGATTAGCTGGCAGGCTCAAAAACTACAAAGCTCCGATAAAATTCTCATGGGACAGCCCATCGCCACTCTAAACTCTCAAATATGACACAACCAATTCTTGAAATCTTTACAGATGGCGCGTGCAAGGGCAACCCAGGCATTGGGGGTTGGGGCGTTCTTTTGCGTTATGGCGTATATGAGAAAACCTTAAAAGGCGCACAAGCTCATACCACTAACAACCGCATGGAACTGACTGCTGCCATCGAAGCGCTCAAAGCCATCAAAAAACCCTGTGAAATTCACCTAACAACCGACTCTAATTACGTTAAAAACGGTATTAACCAATGGATACACACTTGGAAAAAAAATGGTTGGAAAACCGCGCAAAAAAAAACCTGTCCAAAACCTAGATCTTTGGCAACAACTTGACCAGCTCAACACCAAACACAATGTTCACTGGCACTGGATAAAAGGACACAGCGGACACTCTGGTAACGAAATGGCGGATAATCTTGCCAATCAAGCCATTGAAGCATTCCGCCAATCTAACACACATTAAAACCTCCTGACTGCGCCTTCACCGCCAAGCATAATTTTTTAAGCGTTTGAGCAAAATTATTGGCATCTGTGCTAATCCGAATATCTGCTAATCCCTCATATAACCCCAAACGCTCATCACGCAATTGCATCAATCGCGCCTTTTGGTCTTGTACATTTACTAACGGGCGATTTTTATCCCCTGAAATACGCAACAATTGCCTCCCCACTGATACATCCAAAAAAACTACCAAAAATTGTCTAGAAATCATCCGTCTATTTTCAGCGGATAACACAACCCCACCGCCACACGCCACCACTGCATCTCCTGAACGAGTCAACACCTCCTCCAACATCGCACGCTCACGCAAACGAAATCCCGCCTCCCCCTCGCGTTCAAAAATCGTTGGAATATCCACCCCTGTTCTCATACAAATCTCATAATCTGTATCGACAAAAGCCCAGCCCAAACGCTTAGCCAAACGCTTGCCCAAAGACGTCTTCCCAGCGCCCATAGACCCAATCAATACAACCTTACGACTCATCATCTTATCCAACTCCAAATAATCGCATAATTATAAAGACTGCCCAGAAAAACCGCCATTTATTTGCCCTATAGCCATTGGCAACCTCAAATCCTTCCCCTATAATAGAGCTTTTACAAGCAAAAGGAGTATTTATGAGCAAAATGACCATTGACTATCAAGCACCTTTAAGCACTCATATCACCCACACACAAAGCAACGCCAAAATCCAAACCGACGCCCCTGTAGACAATGGCGGAAACGGAGAAAGTTTCTCACCAACTGACCTACTTGCCAGCGCCTTAGGCAGCTGCGTGCTCACCATCATGGCGCTTAAAGCTCAAAGCCTTAATCTAGATTTAGCCGACGTTCATATTGGCGTAGAAAAAATCATGACCGACAAACCCCGTCGCGTTGCAGAAATCATCGTTAACATCCATTTTTCGCAATCTTATGACGATAAAACCAGAACCTCATTAGAAAAAGCGGCTAAATCTTGTCCAATCGCCCACAGCCTCCATCCCGAGCTAAAACAAACTCTACAATTCCATTATCCAGCATAATTCAACAGATAAGCAGTCCATGCCTATCAAGCACGCATCAACCACACCGACTGACCACCAAACATGGCATTGACTGTATCGGTTATGAGATGGCTTTTGTTATTTTCACATCACTCGTGAATACACTCGTCATGACCATCGGCTTAGCAAGCTTAACCCCAACACACAACAAAAACCCATTATTCAGCACAATACGGCTGGTAGGCTTTAAACCAATGACGGTTTGAAATTGGATTTTCATATTGTTTTTCCCATTTTAATATTGTTTCTCCTATTTTAATGTAGCGATAATTTACGCTGATTGCCACACCAAAATCAGCAAAATAATTGCCAATACAGCACCCCAAAAGCCATATTTATCAATTAACACTTTCATTGTTTCACCAATTGGTTAAAATGTTCCATCAGTCATCAATCCTTATGCCATGGGATTGATAATAAAAAAAGCCTAACGACTGTAATCGCTAGGATTTTTGCTTGGTTTTTAACCCCCAACAAAAAACCCCAATCTTGCGATTAGGGTTTGGGGTGAACTTTTTAAGTTTTATAAAGGCATTTTCATCATTTTATGATACGCATCAGCTTTGCTTTGCCGTAAAGACTCTATCTCTGACTTCGTCAGGTGTTTTACGAGAGTTAATGATGAATTTTGTTTCGGATTCTGTGAGTTTTGAGAAGTCATATCCAAAGGTTTATAGACAGCATTATCAAGCGGTATGTGTTGCTTCTGATAATACTCAGCTATGTTCTTACCTTGATATTGATAAAAAATTTCATAACCTTTTTTAATGCCATTTTCTAAAAAAAGCTTAATCTGGGCTTTTAGTTCGGTTTCATTAATGTCATTTTCATCTCTTAACTCAATCGGATAATAATCATCATTAACCAAAAATATTGTACTATAGACAGCATCATTCTCTATTGCATTACCATTTTTGTGCAATTCAAAATACTTATCCACATACTCTTGTGCTGATATTTCATCTGCAAAAAAGCCATCAATTAATTGTTGAAAGCTATTCATACCAAATTACCGTTCTTCACTATCTTTATTTGATTTTTTGGTATCAATTCCAAAATCAACTGCATGCTTAAATTTTTTATGCAATTGCTTTTGTTCAAATCTCACCTCCCCAACCCCAACCGACCCATCACCAAACAAATGACTGGTATCAGGAACAGCCACACACCGACAGCGAATGGCTTGACCTGGATGACCACCAGCAGGCGGATTGTCCCAAGCAAACCGCCACCATCAAATCAACCACAACCTCGCTTTTTGCTGTTTTTACTTTGGCAGAATCACTCGCCCCAAACTTCATCAGCAATTTTTCTAATCATATCCACCTTCGCCCACTGGGCTTCTTCGGTTAGGATATTGCCCTCTTCTGTGGAGGCAAATCCGCACTGTGGCGATAGGCACAGTTGGTTGATGTCCACGTACTGCGTGGCCTCACGGATGCGAGCGATGATGTCGTCTTTGTTTTCAAGGTCGCCTGTTTTTGAAGTTACCAAGCCTAGCACGACTTGTTGGTCTTTGATGTGGGCAAGTGGGGCAAAGTCGCCCGCTCGTTCGCTGTCATATTCTAAGAAAAAGCCGTCCACTCGGCATGTGCCAAACACCACTTTGGCAATCGGAGCATAGCCACCTTCTGAGAACCACGTTGAGCGGAAATTACCACGGCAGATGTGCATGGTGATTTGCATGTCGGCAGGTTTGGCATCCACAATGCGGTTTAGCATGGCGACATAGTCCACCGCCAATTTGTCAAAATCAATACCACGCTCGGCAAATTCTGCCTTTTTGTCTAACGCACAAAATTGCCCCCAGCTGGTATCGTCCAGTTGTAAGTTACGCAGCCCCATGTCATAAAACTTATACATGGTCTTGACATAAGCGGCCACAATGTCATCGTACAGATGGTTTTCATCTTGATACAGCTCAATGGGCTTATAGTTGACATCACGCACGCACGCCACAAGATGTAGCATGGACGGAGACGGAATGGTGAATTTGGTTGGGGTGTCGCCAGCACAGTCTTTTAGGATTTGGTAGGCTTTGATAAAAGGGTGGTCGTCTGAAAAATCAATCTTATCCACGATTTTGACGCTATGGCTTTTTGGCTTGGCATTTTTAAATTGCACCGAAAAATTCTCGGTTTCCACCCATTCCACACCGTCCAATTCCGCCATAAAGTCCAAATGCCACCACACACGGCTAAACTCACCGTCCGTTACAGCGTGCAAGCCGTTTTCTTTTTGTTTGGCGACCAGTTTGCCAATCTCATCTTTTAGAATAACATCATACTCATCTTGACTTAGCTCGCCAGCATTTAGCTTGGCTTTGGCATTCATTAGTGTGTCGGTACGCAAAAACGAGCCGACCACATCATTGCGATAAGGGGCGACATTGCGAGGTTTGGCGTTTGGAAAAAGTTGGCTCATGGCTTACTCTCTTTTGCTTGGTTAAAACTGTGGTTAAAAGTCATTAAAAAAGGTTAAATGCTTGTTTGGGTTGTGATTTATTTTTAAAATCCCAAAAATCAACGTTCATTTGGCTTTAAAAAATATAACGCCACCAGTGCCAATAAAATAAAACCACTCGCCCCAAGATACAAATCATCTTTGCCAATACCCACATCCAACAGTTTCCCTGCCAGCATGGGCGAGACGATAGAACCAATACGCCCCACGCCGATTGCCGTGCCAACCCCTGTGCTTCTAAATTCTGGGGCATACAGCGTGGGATTTATGGTATAAAGTCCTGTGATACAGCCATTGACAAGGCTGCCGACCAAAATGGCAAAGACAAGGGCGAGCGTCAAAGTGGGACTAAACACAAAGCCGATAATGGCAAGGGACGACAGTACGACAAACGCCATGAGTGTGGATTTTGGGGTAAATTTACTCACCAAAAAACCAAAGATGAGCGAGCCTATCGTACCGCCAATGCTGATTGCCATGCCAACCTTTTGGCTTTGTTCTTTGGCAAGTCCTGATGATTCTAACAGAGCAGGTGTCCATGAACTGATAAAATAAAAGGACGACATCACAGCAATGAACGCAGCCCAAATGAGCAACGTGGTCTTTAATTGACCTTTGGCAAAGAGCTGGCTGATGGGTGCTTTGGCTTTGGCAGATTGATTTTGGGTGGGCAGTTGCCAGTTGCCTTGTTTGCCGATTTTGTGGGCGATTTTGGTGAGTTTGGTTTGGGCGTTGGCAGGTTGTTTTTGGTTTAAGAAATCCACCGATTCGGGCAATAGGCTAACGAGTGCCACCAGTGCCAGCCCTGTCAATACCGCCCCTGTCATAAATACCGAACGAAAGCCAAATTCATCTTGGAGCATGACCGCTGACAGCCCGCCAAGCATCGCCCCAATACCAAAACCACAAGCATAAATGGCAATGGCAAGCCCACGCCATTTTTGGTTGGCGTATTCGCTCACGATGACGTTGGTACATGGCAAAATGCCGCCCACGCCAATTCCTGTTATCACGCGCCAAAAGCCGATAGTCTCCACACTGTGCGAAAAATACGTCATAAACATGCCCAGTGCCGATAGGGCGGTTGCTATGATAAGTAGTGGACGTCTGCCAAATTTGTCCGCCAAAGGGGCAAGTCCCATAGAGCCGATTGCCATGCCAATAAAACCTGCACTCATGAGCGTACCGATTTGCACCCCTGTTAGCCCAAGCTCGCTCTGAATGCTTTTGGCGGTAAAGGCAATCGCCAGCACGTCAAAGCCGTCTAACATATTTAAAAGAACGGCCAAGGCAACGATGAGCCACTGATAGGCACTCATGGGTGTGTGGCTGATGGCGTGGGCTAGGTTGGTTTGATGCGTCGTCATGGTGTGGTCATCTGGTGGGTGATTATTTAATGGTCATACTAACTAAATGTCATAAACCCAAGGGTTATTTGTCATTTTACTTATAACTAAAAGTTATTAAAACATCACTATTGGGTTACGGTTTTTTCAATCAATTTTTCAGCATTGGCAAGCGTGTCTTTGACATCATCAAAGTCAATCTGACTGCCTGCTATCAGTGCGTGAGTGTCTTCAAAGCTGACCCAAACCTGACCATCTGTTTCGGTAACCAGCACTTTAAGGGGTAATTTTAACGCAAAATGAGGGTCTTTTTTCATCAATGGCGTGCCTGCTTTTGGTGTACCAAAAACGATGACTTTGGCAGGCTGCATGTCCAAATCCACTTTTTGGGCAGCGTGCTGGTGGTCAATGGTGGCGAAGATGGTCATGTTTTTATCTTTAAAAGCAGACTGCAAGCGACTGACGGTGTCATTAAAATCATAACGGCTGGCGATGGTTTTGGTGGTGTGTGTTGTGTTCATGGCGTGATGCTCCATGGTTTGGGTGGGCATGGTTTTAGCAGAGCTGGGTTGCGATGCCAGATGGCTGCCACAAGCGTTCAATGCCATCATGCAGTCAACGACATTACCATGGGCAAAGCAAACCGCTTGGTTTTTTTAAGTGAGTGTTTCACTGAGTGTACTGTCATAAATCATCTCTCTAGGTTTAATTAAAATATTTTTAATGACTTTCTTATTATCCACAAAAAGCATTGGGCAACTCTCCCAATACTTTTTTAATGTTGCTTTCAATTTTAATGTTGCTTTCAATGTCGCCAATGTTATTATGTCAGTCATCACATTGTCGATTATCTAAACACCATTATCTAAATACTATCAAGTAATCCAACAAAATTAAATAATTACATTATTAAACTGTTTAAAGTTCAAGTTTAACGTTGAACCGATATTAGCAAAAACACGATTTACACCGTAACGCAGTGAATCGAAATCGACATAATCACACGGTCTAAGCCAGCCTTGTTTTACCTCTTTCCATAAACGCTCAATAACATTAAGCTGTGGACTGTAAGGCGGTAAATAAAAGATAAACAAACCACGCTGTTGCCAAATCTTTAACCGCTTTTGAATCACCTTGGCAGTATGGACTCTGGCATTATCTAATACAAGTTGCTTATAACCCATAAAAAATGGTATCCATTAATTGTGATGCCATTTTTAAAAATACATTGCGACTTTAAAAATCACAACGATATTTTCCCTTCAAACCCTGTGCTTTATCTAACACCTTTTCACACATCTCCTGCTGATAATCCATCATCTTTTTTTGCAAAACCGCATCATTTGCCGCCAAAATGCGTACTGCTAATAATCCTGCATTTTTCGCACCATCTAGCGCCACAGTTGCCACAGGCACACCTGCAGGCATTTGCAAAATAGACAATATCGAATCCCAGCCTTCAATTGAATTACTAGATAAAATTGGCACACCAATAACTGGCAATGGCGTTAATGCAGCCAACATTCCGGGCAAATGCGCCGCACCGCCAGCCCCAGCAATGATTACCTGCAATCCTCGCCTATGCGCCTGACGCCCATAATCTAGCAAACGCTCAGGCGTACGATGCGCTGAAACCACTGTTAATTCATACGCCAGAGCAAACCCCTCACACACCTCCGCCGCCTGCGCCATCACCGCCAAATCACTATCTGACCCCATCACAATCCCAACTCGCATTACACCGCCTCCCTTGCTTGCACACTCAAAAAAGGTCGCACCTGAGAAATCTTCTCCCACAGCGCCACCTCATCTTCTGCCAAAATCGTTACATGCCCCATCTTACGTCCCGCGCGCGTTTGCGCCTTCCCATACCAATGCACAAACACCTCTTCAATGGCCAATAACTCTGACAAATACGGCAAATACGCCTCCCCTGAATGCCCCGCATCGCCTACTAAATTTAGCATTACCGCAGGGGAAAATTGACGCACACTGCCCAAAGGTTCGCCTGCCAAAATCCGCCACATCTGCTCAAACTGCGACGTCGCACACCCCTCAATCGTCCAATGCCCACTATTATGCACCCTAGGCGCAACCTCATTCACCCAACACCGCCCCTGCCTATCGATAAACAACTCCACTGCAAACAATCCCGCTGAGCCCAATGCTCCCACCACCTCGCGCGCCAACGTCAATGCCGCATTCAAACTTTGCAAAGACAAATCCGCAGGCGCTTTCACATAATCCAACTGATTGAACAGTGCATCAAACACCATCTCTACCACAGGATAGCAACGCACCCCCCCAGCCCCATCACACGCCACTAACACCGCCACCTCCTTCATAATCTCGCATTTTTGCTCAATAACCGACGGTACATCCCAAATATTAGCTAAATCCTCTTCACATTCAAACACCTGAACCCCACGCCCATCATAGCCCCCAAACGCAACTTCTGCACAAAAGGCAAGCCCAAGCGCTTCAAGTCCAAATCCTTACGCCCTTCCATCAAATAAAAATCAGGTGAAGCAATACCATGACGCTGATAAAACTGCTTTTGCAGCCCCTTATCTTGGATAACAGCCAACGCCTGCGCAGAAGGCACCACCCGCACCCCCTCCGCCTCCAACTGACGCAACGCCGCCACATTCACATGCTCAATTTCAATCCCCACCACATCGCACCCACGTCCAAACGCCAACACCGACGCCTCATCAGAAAAATCCCCCACCACCGCCTCATCTGCCAAACCAAAAGCTGGCGCCCCCTCCACATCCAACACCGCCACCTGATATGGAAAATTCGCCGCCTCCTGCAAAAACATACGCCCTAACTGCCCAGCCCCTAAAATCCCAATCTTCATCTTCCCCTCGCTTTTTAATTTCTTATGATTTAATCAATCGCGCAACAACACCTTAGACTGCCAATCCATAATTCGGCTCGGGCGATTTTGCCCCCCCAATTCCCCCACCACCACAGGCATATCCGCAAAATAACTGCGCACCTCTTCAGGCGATTTTGCTGGCAAACAGCCACTATAATTAGCCGACGTTGAAATAATTGGACGCCCCAGCGCACGACTCAACCCCGCCGCCACAGGATGAGAAGAAACCCGAATGGCAATTCTTCCCGTTGTTTGATCGCGCAACCCTTCATTAACCCAGTCTCTCGCCTGCACAATAAACGTTGTTGGACGTTGCGCATTAAATTTTTCCATCTGTACTCTATCGGATTCTGACAACGGCTCAATAAACGCCTCACAACGCTGCCAATTATCGACCACCAACACCAACCCCTTCGCAGGGTCACGCGTGCGCTTATAAGCCAACACCTTCTCCACCACCGACTCATTCAAAGGGTCTCCCCCAAGCCATACACCGCCTCTGTTGGATAAGCAAGCACCCCGCCTGCCCTCACAAAATCCACAATCTCCTGCTCATCTTGCGCCCAATGCCACACAATCGCCATAACCCCCCTATCTTTCTAAGAAATTGGACAGCGTAACAGCTGTTTTTGATACTCAAGCGCCCGATGCGCCACCTTATCTGCAATCGTTATCAGCCATGGTTTTGCCAAAAAACTCGAACTCTCAAATCCTCCCAAACCCTCGTGGTACGCCAAATATTGATTCTTCACATCCTTCAGCCCGACCCCATTGCGCGCAATATTTTTATGCGCATACCAACCAATAAAATCCACCGCATCATCAAAACGCTCCCTAGAAGCTACTGGCAACTTACGCGACTCCTGATACCAACGCCAAGTATCATCTTTAGCCTGCGGAAACCCATACGCCAACGATTTACTCAACGCCTTAGGATTAAAGCGCGATTCCTGATACAAAAAAGCCAACACATACCAAGGCTCAACCTGCCAATTCAGATATCCCTCTGATAGCGCATTTCGCCAATGTGGGCGTGTTTTGAGCATAGTGCAAACATCTTCTATATGTGCACTATTAGGTTGCGCCTCACCCTCAAAAATCGGCAACCGCTGACGCGCCACAATAAAACCAAACCGAGGTTTAGACTTCGCATCAACCGATTCCAACACAGGATTTTTTATTCCTTTATTAGCAGAGCGCTTAGACAAATCAGCCGACGCACAGCCAGCCAATCCCATACAACATAAAACCAATAACCAACGCATTATTTCCACTTGTAAATCTGTTAACATGCCCGCATTTTACAACAGGTAACACATTTAACGATATTTGAAATCATTAACGAGGAAACGCATGAACACACCCAAAGCTGCAAATTTCATTAAGAACATCATCGAACAAGACCTCGAACAAAATAAAAATCAAGGTAAAATCCACACTCGCTTTCCCCCAGAACCCAATGGCTACCTCCATTTAGGGCATGTCAAATCCATCTGCCTAAACTTTGGCATGGCAGAAGAATTTAACGGCAAATGCAATCTCCGCTTTGACGACACCAACCCTGAAAAAGAAAACGAAGAATACATGCGCGCCATAAAAGAAGACGTACAATGGCTTGGTTTTGAATGGGAAAGCCTTCACCACGCCTCCGATTATTTCCAAACTCTTATAGATTACGCCTATCAACTTATCGATAAAGGACTGGCCTACGTTGACTCACAAAGTGCCGAAGACATTCGACTAAATCGCGGCACCCTCACTCAAGCAGGTCAAAACAGCCCCTATCGTAACCGTAGCCCTGAAGAAAACCGCGACCTTTTCACCCGTATGATTGCAGGTGAATTTGCAGATGGCACACACGTCCTACGCGCAAAAATCGACATGAGCTCCCCCAATATTAACCTACGCGACCCCACCCTCTACCGCATCCGCCACAAAGCGCATTTTCATGCAGGTGAGCATTGGAAAGTCTACCCCATGTATGATTACACACACTGCCTATCGGATATGCTCGAAGGCATCACCCACTCCCTGTGCACCCTTGAATTTGAAAACCATCGCCCCTTATACGACTGGTTTTTAAACGTCCTTGATACCCCCTGCCACCCCCAACAAATTGAATTTGCGCCCCTTAACTTGGAATATACCGTCCTTTCCAAACGTCGCCTCATTCAATTAGTCAACGAAGGACACGTCAACGGCTGGGACGACCCACGCCTACCCACCATCGCTGGCATGCGTCGCCGTGGCATCCCTCCCTCAGCGCTACGCAACTTTTGCCAAAAAATAGGCATCAGCAAAGCCGACGGCACCATTGAAATGAGCTATTTTGAAAACGTCCTTCGAGACGAACTCAACCAACATGCCCCCAGACGCATGGCAGTACTAAACCCCATCAAAGTTACCTTAAGAACACTTGAAGAAAACCATGAACAGTGGCTCGAACTCCCCAACCACCCACAAAACGACAGCCTAGGCAATCGCCAAGTTCCCTTCTCCAATACCTTATACATCGAAGCCGACGACTACAGCGACAACCCACCCAAAAAATGGAAACGCCTTGCTAAAGGCGAATCCGTGCGCCTACGCGGTGCTTATGTCATCACCTGCGAAGAAGTCCGCTACGACGAACAAGGCAATGTATGCGAACTCATCTGCCGCCACGACCCCGAAACCCTCGGCAAAAATCCTCAAGGATACAAAGCTAATGGCGTAATCCATTGGGTAAGCGCCCCCCATGCCCTAAATGCCCAAATCCGCCACTATGACCGCCTCTTTAAAGAGCCAAACCCCCTTGCAGCAGACCACTTCCTAGACACACTCAACCCCAACTCGCTCACCATCATTGAAGGCGCGAAAGTAGAACCTGCCTGCCAAGGTGAGGTTGGTAACGTCTATCAATTTGAGCGCCAAGGGTATTATGCCATTGACCCCGACAGCAACAGCGACACGCTTGTATTTAATCAAACAGTCTCTCTGCGCGATAGCTGGCAAAACTAATCTTAATCTCTCAAAAATACTGGCAACAATATAATCCTATAAATCATAATGATATTGTTGCCAGCCCTTATCTCCTAAAGCCGCATTCTCCAATGCGGTTTTTTTATGCCTCATCGTGTTAAACCCCTTATAAAATAAAAATCCCTCCCCACCTAAAACAACCCCAATTTTTGCCAAACAACATTCAAAACACCCCCATACACCACGCGCATTGCAACGGTTGCCGATTGCATTTAAAAGCAGTAAGATGGCGATTTTCTCAACTCTAGGGTTCTCCTATGACATTTAATAAAGCCATGATCATTGCTGAATTTGACGACGACCTAGCCAACGCTATAGCCTGCGAAGAAAAACGCCAAGAAACACATATTGAGCTTATCGCCTCAGAGAATTATGCCTCCCCGCGCGTCATGCAAGCACAAGGTAGCGTACTTACTAATAAATACGCTGAAGGTTACCCCCATAAACGTTACTATGGCGGCTGTGAACATATTGATAAAGTAGAAGAGCTTGCCATTGAGCGCGCCAAATTATTATTTAATGCTGATTATGTAAACGTACAACCGCATTCTGGCTCACAAGCAAATGCCGCTGTCTTTCTTGCGCTCCTTGAGGCAGGCGATACCTTCATGGGCATGGATTTAAATCATGGCGGACACCTAACCCATGGCTCACCCGTTAATTTTTCAGGGCGACAATACAACGCCGTTTCCTACGGCATTGATTCTAAAACAGGACTGATTGACTACGAACGCGTGCAAAAAATCGCCGAAGAACACAAACCCAAACTCATTATCGCTGGATTTTCCGCCTATTCACAAATTCTTGATTTTGAAAAATTTCGCGAGATTGCCGATAGTGTAGATGCCTATTTAATGGTCGATATGGCGCATGTTGCAGGATTAGTTGCCGCAGGGCTTTATCCCAATCCCTTACCGCATGCCCACGTTGTAACCAGTACCACGCATAAAACCTTGCGTGGTCCACGCGGTGGTTTGATTTTGAGCAAAAACAATCCCGAAATTGAGAAAAAACTCAATTCTGCCATCTTCCCAGGCATTCAAGGTGGCCCACTCATGCATGTTATTGCCGCCAAAGCGGTTGCCTTCCAAGAAGCTCTCAAACCTTCCTTTCAACACTATCAAGAACAAGTCATTGAAAACGCCAAAGTGATGGCAAAAGTTCTCATCAATCGAGGCTATGACCTTGTCTCAGGTGGCACTAAAAATCATCTACTGCTTATTAACCTCATCAATAAAAACCTGACTGGCAAAGCAGCAGACGCCGCTTTAGGACGCGCGCATATCACCGTCAATAAAAATAGCGTTCCCAATGACCCGCAATCTCCCTTTATCACCAGCGGTATTCGCATTGGTACGCCTGCTATTACCACACGCGGTTTTAAACAAGCGCAAGCCAAACAAGTCGCCAATTGGGTTGCAGATATTTTAGATGACATGGACAATGAAGAAATCATTATCGATATCCGACAAAAAGTCTCTGAATTATGTGAAGAATTCCCAGTCTACTCTTCTCAATAAATTCATCGCTTTCTTGTTCTTATCTAAAAGCGCTGGTAATCATTGCCAGCGTTTTATAACCTCTCATTCTTTACCTACTTTATGAACACACCTCCTGCCACACTTACTCTTCTGATTTCAGGCAGTGGCTCTAATCTTGCCGCTATTATTAACGCCATTGCCCATAAACGCCTCAATGCGCGCATTGAGCGCGTTATCGCTGATAGAGATTGTGCTGGCAAACAGCATGCTTTTAGCGCTGATATTCCTTTTACTCTCATTGACCGCCACCTACCGCCTAATGAATTTGCAGAGGCTTTAAATCACGCCATCAGTGAACAGACCAATCTTATTGTTTTGGCAGGATTTTTATCCATCATTCCTAAGCGCCTTATTGCACGTTTTCCAAAAAAAATCATTAACCTACACCCCTCACTCCTGCCAAAATATGGTGGCATGGGCATGTATGGCAAAAAAGTTCATCAGGCGGTGATTAAGGCAAAAGAGCAAGAAAGCGGATGCACTATCCATTATGTTGATCAAGGCATCGATACTGGCGAAATTATCGCGCAAGCGCGCGTACCCGTTTATCTGCAAGATACACCCGAAACCCTACAACAGCGCATACAAAAGCAAGAACACGAACTCCTTATCCACACTCTCATCACACTACTACACCCCAAAGCGTTCTAAATTTCGCTACAATAACCCCCTTTTCTTATCGCCCTAAAGGACTATCCATGATTAAAATTCTTATCATCGGCAACGGCGGACGCGAACACGCCATCGCTTGGAAATTGGCGCAAGATAGCCGCATTGGCTATATCTATATCGCCACAGGCAACGCAGGCACAAGCGAATTAGAGCGCGTAGAAAATATTGCCCTAAGCCATATAGATGAACTGCTAGCATTTGCAAAAAGCAACCATATTGATTTAACCATTGTTGGCTCAGAAGCACTTTTAGTCGAAGGGATTGTTGATCGATTCCAAGCGCAAGGATTACGCATTTTTGGGCCCAATCAAGCAGCGGCCAGATTAGAAGGTAGCAAAGCCTATGCCAAATCATTTATGCAACAATATGGCGTTAAAACCGCTGCTTATCAAAGTTTTCATCTTGTTGATGCTGCCCTAGCGTATCTTAAAACCATCGACTATCCCGTTGTTGTTAAAGCCAGTGGCATTGCTGCAGGTAAAGGCGTCATCATTTGTCAAAATCAAAGCGAAGCCAAACAAGCCGTGCAAGAAATCATGATTAACCATCGTTTTGGTAAAGCGGGCAATGAAGTAGTCATTGAAGAATTTTTGCAAGGTTTTGAAGCCTCTATTTTAAGCTTTACCGACAGCCAAACCATCGTTCCCATGCTTTCTGCCAAAGACCATAAAACCATCGGCGAAGGCAATACGGGTGAAAATACGGGTGGAATGGGCGTTGTTTGCCCCCATCCCACACTCACCCAATCCCAATGGCAAGCTTTTTACAAGATATCCTCACCCCTACGCTCAAAGGCATTCAAGGTGAAGGATTAAAATTTTCAGGCGTGATTTTTTTTGGATTAATGATTAATGAACAAGGCGTTTATTTATTAGAATACAACATGCGCATGGGCGACCCTGAAACACAAGCCATCCTCCCACTCATGCAAAATCCTCTCCTAGATAGCATTGAGGCCGCGCTTAATCAAACACTTGAGCAATTTGAATTTAGTTGGCGTGAGGAACATGCTGTTTGTGTGGTTGCCAGCTCTGCGGGATATCCTAATGAATACCAAATAGGACTACCGATAAAAAACATTGAAAAAGCAAGATTTTTCGCCCAAGTTTTTATTGCAGGAGCAAAACGCAAAGATAAAGAATATTTTACTAGCGGTGGGCGCGTTCTAAATGTTGTTGCCACCGCACCCAGTCTTGCGCAAGCACGCCAGCAAGCCTATACCGCTATTGAAAAAATCTCTTTTGATGGCATTTATTATCGCAAAGACATTGGCGCAATCTAATTTTAATTTAACCGTACCCTATGAAAGATACCATCAACCTCCTTTTAGAAAATAACCGACGTTGGGCAGAAAAATTCGCGCGCGACAACCCCGATATTTTTAACAAACTCTCGCACCAACAAACCCCCAAATATCTTTGGATTGGATGCTCTGATAGCCGTATTCCTGCTAATGAAGTGATGGGCTTACTTCCAGGAGAAGTTTTTGTACACCGCAACGTTGGCAATATCGTTCATTCCATGGACATCAACTGCCACAGCGTTATTCAATTTGCGGTTGAAGAGCTTAAAGTCAGCGACATTATTGTCGGTGGACATTACGACTGTGGCGCCATCAAAGCCGCTCTTTCAGGCAAAGACTACGGCATGATGAACAACTGGCTAAGCGCGATTAAAAACACCTATCTCGCCTATGAAACACAACTACCCTCAGACGATAAAGCCGCCCTCATTGACCGCCTATGCGAACTCAACGTCATTTCACAAGTCTATAACGTCAGCAAATCCAACGCCGTTCAACGCGTTTGGGCAAAAGGGCAACCGCTCACCATTCACGGCGTGATTTATGGCGTACACGATGGGCGCTTAAAAGACCTCAAAGTTTCTGTAGACAACAGCGACAATTTAGATAATATTTATAAACTCAAACTCTAAACCTAGGAATTATCATGGCACAACTTACCCTCCACATCCAAGGCATGACCTGTAGCGGCTGCCAACAAAGCATTCACCAAACCCTTATGCAATTAGAAGGGGTGGAAAAGGTAGACATTAGTCTTACAAACCACACCGCTACGATTGAGTATCACTCTCAACTAAGCGCTCAAGCCCTTATCAACGCCATTGAAGCCATCGGCTTTGATGCCCACTGCTAAAACAAATCACCATGTCCGAACGCATTCGCTACCGCATTAGCGGAATGAGCTGCCAAAGTTGCGCCAACCGCTTAGAAAAAGTCCTCAACAAACAACAAGGCATCACCCACGCTAGCGTTAACTTTGCCAATGAAGAAGCGCTCATTGATTATCACAGCGACCAACACAGCCCCGAAAGCCTCGCCCAACTTATTGATAAAACAGGTTTTCAAGCCAGCTTAAATCCCAGTGCAAAACGCCCCCCACTCACCCTCAGCTTGCGGCAAAAAATACTCGCCCTACTGACTTTTATATTTGCACTAAACATGCTAGCCATGACATTTTACCCACCGCTTATGCTCCCGCTATGGCTCCAAGCCATATTGGCAAGCATTTGCCAACTTTGGCTTGCACACCCTTTTTATAAAAGCGCCATCGCTGCTATTAAAGCCAAAACCGCCAATATGGACGTCCTCGTTGTGCTAGGCAGTAGCATTATCTATCTCTACTCCCTTTTCTACACCCTGCACGCCAGCGCAAGCACCCAAGCACACAATACGCACCATGTGCATAATTATTTTGAAGCCAGCGTCATGATTATTGGCTTTATCAGCTTAGGCAAATTTCTTGAAGCGCGCTACAAACGCCAAAGCCAAAGCAGTCTAGAGCATTTATTACAGCTCACTCCAGCACAAGTGCGCGTACAACGCCAAGACACACTGCAAACCCTCCCACTCGATGCAATTGAAATTGGCGACCAAATTCATGCCATTGAAGGTCAGCGCATTGCCTGCGACGGCATCGTTGTAAATGGGCACTTTTGGTGTGATGAAAGCCCACTGACAGGCGAATCCCATCCCAGTGAAAAAACCACAGGACAAACCGTACTTGCAGGCGCAATGGTGGTACAAGGAAGCGGCATCTATCAAAGCCAAGCCCTTGGACGCGACACCCTATTAGGTGAAACCATCGACGCATTAGCCACAGCGCAAAATAGCAAAGCGCCTATTGCGCGCATTGCCGACCGCGTCGCTGCTATATTTGTTCCCCTAGTCATCGCTTTTTCTCTGCTAACCTTCTTACTGACAGGAGTATTTAGCGGACAATGGCAAAATGCCCTCCTCAATGCCGTTGCTGTCCTTGTTATTGCCTGCCCCTGCGCCCTAGGACTCGCCACTCCCACCGCCATTATTGTTGGCATGGGCAAAACAGCCACCCGTGGCATTCACTTCAAAACCGCCGCCGCCCTCGAACAAGCCAGCCAAATTGACACCCTCGTCTTTGACAAAACAGGCACACTCACCCAAGGCAAACCCAGCATCCAAGCCATCTGGTTAGCTGATAATAGCCCCATCGACCGCCAGAGCCTACTCGCCATCACCGCTGCTGCACAACGACACGCCAACCATCCAATCGCCAGCGCTTTTTTACAAGAAGCACAACGCCACAACCTCTCCCTCCCCAGCCTTGAACATTTTCAATCCCACGTTGGACAAGGCATAGAAGCCCAGCACCCCGAATATGGCACCCTCAAAATTGGCACCCTCGCCTTCACCCAAACCACCCTCCCCGACACCCTCCCCCGAACTTTGGCAAGTCGCCACCATTGTCAGCGTTAGCATCAATCATCAACCCATCGGCGCATTCGCCCTAAGCGACCCATTACGCCCTGACAGCCTCAACACCATCCAAAAACTACACGCCATGGGTCTAACCCTCATCTTAATGAGTGGTGATACGCCCACAGTCAGCCAACACATTGCCAAACAACTCAACATCGACACCGCCCACGGCGCCATGCGTCCAAGAGACAAAGCACAAGCCATTGAAAACTTGCGCCAAAATGGGCATCACGTCGCCATGGTAGGAGATGGCATTAACGACACCCCCGCACTTGCCAGCGCCAACATCAGCTTTGCCATGAAAAGCCAAGCCGCCATCGCCGAACACAGCGCCGATGCCATCATTAACCAACCCAGCGCCCTCGTCGACGCCCTACTCATCGCCCAACAAACCGTTACACACATCAAACAAAATCTATTTTTTGCCTTTATTTACAACCTCATTGCTCTACCACTTGCCGCGCTAGGATATCTAACCCCCGCTCTTGCCGCTCTTGCCATGGCGCTTAGCTCGCTTTCTGTCCTTGCCAATGCCATTCGCCTTAAACATCGCCACATTAATTAAAAAAGCGCTCTCTAAGCGCTTTCTAAACTGCCCCTTCACCCTCTTAGCATAAAATATTCATAGGATAATTCCGCCCCATTTTTATCTACCCATCAAATCCCCCAAGGCGAAAGCCCGAAAAATCGCACTCCAACGGAGATAAAAAAACCGCCTCCAAGACGGTCAAGCATACAGCCTATTTAACCCGACTAACGCCACCTATCCTCTATCAAAGCTCATCTTGCAAAACGCGCCACCCATGCCTTAGAACGAATCTCACAAATCCCCTCCTCGTCTTGCAATAAAAACAATGCCGCAATTTCTTCCTTATCCGCAAAAGCGCTCCCATGCACCGCCCCCATCACATACAACCCCGTCGCCAACGCATCCGCCGACATACAAAATTCATCCGCCACCATCACCGACAGCAACGCTCCCTCTAGTGGCTTGTGCGTTACAGGGTCAAGTGTATGCCCATAAACCTTTTCCCCAATCCGACGATATTTACGATACCCCCCTGAACCTGCCAAAGCGCCATCTTGTAGCGCCACATAATCATAAACCAACGTTTTTTCCGCTAACGGCAATTCCAAGCCAATCTGCCACGGCAATTTAGGTGCACGCCAACCCTGACACACCACCTCACCTGCCGCCTCCACCATAAAATGCGCAACCCCCAAACGACGCAATGCCCGAGCTGCATAATCCACCGCATACCCCTTCGCAATACAAGACAAATTAAGCGCCACATCCCGCGTTCTCTGCACAGCATACGCCTCGCCCAATAAAAAACCAGCCTCTGATGAAGCTGGTAGAGAAGAGAGAGAAGACGGCACCGATGCATCCGCTACACTTCGACCAAAGCCCCAAGCCTCAATCGAACGCCCCAGCGCCACATCCACCGCCCCTTGCGTATAATCATACATTGCCAAAGCCGCCGCCAACACCTCATAAAGCTGTGCAGGGACAGTAAACCACTGCCCTACAGGCGTTCGGTTTAAGCGCATCAACGCCGAATGCTCACGAAAATGCGACATCTGCGCTTCCACCTCAGCCAAAGCTGACAAAACAGTTGCATGAACCACCTCATGCTCAACCCCTGCCTGCTCTCGATAGCGCACCTGCCAAGGACCGCCCATGGCAATGCCACGGGCTTGATGAATGCGCATAACTTACTGACTTAAGCGCTTGGCTATCTCACTATCTGCCAACGCCTTATTATCTTTAATAATATCTGCAGCTCTATCCTCAAAATCATCTGCAAAATCAGTTCTTGCGCCATGGTCTAACAACAATGCTAGCGACTCAGGATTTTCACTTTTAAGCGCCAAATGCATCAATGCCGACATCTTATCGCCATCTACCGCATTCACATCCGCGCCTTTTTCTATTAACGCCTGCAAAGTTTCTATGCCCATATTTTGACTCGCCGCGCCAACCAAAGCAGTCAAACCTTTTTTATTCGCCGCCTTAACATCCGCGCCTTTATCGAGTAATAGCGCCACAACCTTATCCGCATCCTTATAATCCCGTTGAGCCGCTTCAATCAAAGGCGTCATCCCCTTTTCATCTGCAACATTAACCTCAGCACCCTGCTCTAACAACAACGCCACCACATCAGGTGTATTACGCGAGGCAGCGTACATCAACGGCGTTCTCCCTCGCACATCCTTAGCATTGACATCCAAACCTGCTTCAATAAAACGTGCAACCGCCTCCTTGCTATTGCGATAAGAGGCAATCGACAATCCATCGCGCCCTTCTTTATTTTTAACTTTTACGTCAAAACCTTGTCCTAATAAATACTCAACAACCGCCACATCATTACGCAACGCCGCCTGCAAAAGCAAATTATTACCTGCCTCATCAACAGAATCTTTTGCAAACCCCTCACTGATTAACCATGCAATCACCTCAGGATTTTTATTTCGCGCTGCTGCCAAAAGCAAGGCATTTTTCCCCTTATCGGCAACTACTTTTAAATCAGAAAGCTTCGCCACCGTTTTTACCGCCTCAAGATTAGGATTGAGATTAGCTGCTGCTAAAGCCGCATTCATCCCAAGTTCATCCAGCTCATTCGGGTCAAGCCCCTGTGCTATCAAATACTCAAACACCGCAGGGTCATTTTGATTAAATGCCGCAAACGCAAACGCATTACGCTCGCTATCATCTAACACCGTCAAATCCGCCCCCAATTCAACCAAATGTTTCACCACATCCAGCGAACTCCCATACGCCGCATAAAAAATCGCAGGGCGCCCATCATGCCCAATCCGATGAATATCCGCCCCCTGCTCAAGCAAATAATTCACCACCTCCAACGGCGCTCCATAACGCAACGCATTTATCAAAGGCGTAAATTGTCTGCTATCCATTTCCTTCACATCGCTTCCTGCCTTTACCACCTCTTCCACCTTCGCGGTATTCACATCCTTCCAAAAATCTTTTTTCAATAAAGGATTTTCTGAAGCTGCCCAAACACCTTGCATAGCAGCCAAAGCCACTGATAACGCCAAAATATTTAACTTACGCATAGTTACTCCTAACAATTTTTATCAATAAATATCTTCTAACAAACGATTTTGCCGCCTTAGCTCATCAAGCGTTAGCCCAACAGCCTGCGCACAAACCGCTAATTCCACACACACCGCAGCCGCCATCTCACGACCACCACAAATCATCACCACAGCCCCTGCACGCAAACGCTCTATCAAATGCGAACGCTCACGCGCCACCACCGCCTGCACATACTCTTTTGCCTTCACACGCGACCATGCTGGATAAAATCCAGATAAACGCCCATCAGCAAGCCAGCTTACAATCTCATCGCCATACAGCCCATCCACCTCAGGCTGCCGCCCACCCCAAAATAAATCCAAGGCGCGTCCAGAATGGTTATGCCGAATCATTCCCACAAAAGGCGCAATCCCCGTCCCCGCACCAATCATCACCACCGCCCCTTTTTTAGGCAAATGAAACCGCGGATTGCGCACCACCACCCCTTCAACCGCCTCCCCCAAAGAGAGATGACACAACCAAGGCGAACACAATCCACCTTGCTGATAACGCACACAAATCTCCACCGCATCATCATATTTAGAATGCGAGCCTAAGGAATACAACCTTGGCACCGCACAATCAGGCACATAAACCGCCAACCAATCCCCTGGTTCATGCTTAGGCATACGCCCAGCGCCCAAACGCAACACCGCCAACGGCACATTAAGCGCCTCCCCATAAAGCGTTTTCTCCTTAAGATAAAAAGTCTGCGTTTTCGGACGTTTAGGCACATAGTCCACCACCAACGAATGCCCCAAACACCGCCCCACTTCAGCACACCACGACGTAAACGCCTGCGAGGACTGCTTATCAATATATCCAAGCGGCAACATTGCTCCCCACAACGCTCAGCCACCGCCAAAGCCACCTGTTCACCAAAAGCACAGAACTTCACAAAGGCGCGGTCTCCAAAAGCCAATGTTGCATGGCGTAAACCCTCAGTAGGTTCAAACGCCGCTAAACGCGTTAAAAATCGCGTCGCTGACTGTGGCGCATCCCCATCCCCATAAGTAGAAGTTAACAACAACAGCGTCTCAAGTTTTGGATAATGCCCCCCCAGCGCATTCATCTCAATGGTGCGCACCTGTTCACCCGCCACATGCAATGCCTCATGCAACGCCTTGGCAAATCCCCAAGTACTCCCCCCCTCAGAACCAACCAGCAATAACACCGTCGCTTCAGCTGCAGAAGCCTGATGCGGTAAACGTCCACCCCCCAATTTTCGCCCACGCCACCAAACCATCACACCCGTTACCACAAAATAAGGCACACTCAACGCCACCAGCAACAGCACCACCGCCCACCAAGGCGAACCTTCGCCCGTATGTAGCAATAACACCCAATCCATCACACGCGCTAGAAATGGCAAAGCCTCACGCGATAAAACATCGCCTGTAAATTGGTCAATAAACACATATTCACGGTCAGTCTGCACCGTCCACACATCAAACCAATCCTCAGCAATCGGATAAATCACCTCACGCACAGACGCCATCTGAATCTCTTGCAGTCCGTGCAAAGTCCAAGGCTCAACCGCCTCCAACTCCTGCAAACTTTCAGGATAAGCAGGTGGTTTATCCGCCCCAGCAGAGACCAAATCAAACGTTACCGCAGATAACCAAAGCGCCGTTATAGTCGTTATCAGCAATGGCAACAATGCCAAGCGCCCAAGCGCTGAATGCGATTGCCCAGCGCCCTGCCAAGACATTGGCGCAAATAATTGCCTCACCCCACCTAAACGCCGTAAAAGCAACGCCACCCCACTCACCGCTAAAACCAACATCACCAACGCACCCAAGGCAGGAAAAATCCGCCCATTTTCTCCAAGTAGCAATGAACGATGCAATTTGCGCAACCATACATAGCCCTCTGGCTCTTTTTGCTCACGCAACAAAGCGCCCGTTTGCAACGACAATCCCTGCTCTTGTAAACGGTTATTCTTGCTATAAGACAATTTAGCTTCACCCGAAACAGAAACAGATAACCGCTGGGGTGTAATGCGTGGCTGCGCCTTAGCAATCTGCTCAATGACCGCCGCCACACTCATCTCTTTAGCCCCAGCAGGTAAACGATAGGCATCATAAAGGGGTTTTGTCGCCAACAAAGCGCCTGAAACCGCCAATACTAATACCAACACCGCCAAAGCCAATCCCAGCCATGAATGAATACGACGCCACATCAGAACATCACCCCATTACAAAACAACATGCCAATCAACAAACTTATTCCCACTTAAAGCGCAAATAGCGCACATAACCCGTCCCAGGAATTTTCTCTTTCATCTTCTCACTAGATAAAGGCGCTTCTACATCGGTTGGGAAGTTGTTTTGATCTTCAACCGAACTATCCACCCGCACCTGATACCCCTTATCCAAAATCTCATCTTCTAACTCAATGCGAATCAATGCTCTATCTCCAGGTGCGGTTGACGCGCCTGTAATCGCATCCAAATCCTGTGGCGCGCGCCCTAAATACTTCCACCAACGCGGCTGGTCTCTATACCAACGCTCCTCCTCACCAGAGACCCAAAGCGTGCGAACATAGCGCCCCTGCTCATCAACCAAATACATCGCAAAATAAGCATTTTCACCTTCATAATCATTAAGCTGAACCAAAAAAGTCCCTTCAGCAGCCACCGCTACAGAACCCAAAGCGCCCGATGCCAACACTCCAAATAGCAATGCCTTTTGCATCGCGCCAACCAAAGGTAGACGAGAACCCAAAGCTTTTGACATATCAACCTCCCTTAAAAAATAACAAAAAACAACCCAGCAGCTTGTACAAAACACTTGCACAAGCTTAAAAAGCCTTACATCTACAGTTCAATCCATGCCACCAATGGCTTATCACACAGCCTTATCTTAAGCAAAGAAAATCCAGCGACGCAAAAACTGGCGCACAATATAGACAAAAGTAAACAAGAATTCAAATAAAAATTATTCTTACTTATAAAATAAAACCTCCGTCTCATTTTTTAAAAAACAACCAATCTACCCCAGAAAAATATTCTGACGCTTTTTTATAACCATACGCCACAATCACGCGCTTAATATCAGTTTTGCCTAACACGCGCCATTGCCCAGCTAGCGCCTTTAATCTGGCTAAAAAGTCAGCGCAAATGCTCTAATATGGGCGCTGTTGCGCCCCCATCCAATTAACTTCTATTGTTATTTTTAATTATCAGCTTAGCGTTATATTTTTAAACACCAGCAAACTACAACATAAACCCTAAATACAGTCTCTTAACTTCAAATGAGATTATTCTAAGCGCTTCTCCTGACAAAATGTGTATCTCTAAGTCTCATTTTGAAGTTAAGGTACTATATCAATGAATCACAATATCTGCATATTCGCCAGCTTAAGCTGAAACACAAAGATTGAGTATTGTTTAAAGCGCTTGTCGTAGCGATATTTTTTAGCGGTAGAGGTTCACAAAAGGCGGGGATTTGAGTGATTATGGATGGCAAAATTTCGCACCATAACCATTTAATTAGGGGCAATTCACCGCTTCTTTAATCAGTCAATACTTGTTTTTTACATAAAAAAACGGCGCTAAGGTTAGCCTTAACGCCGCTCTACCGCCAAAACGGTTTTATCTAAAATTTTTTTAAACAGATTATTTCTTTTTCACATTCACCTTATGCAAGGCATGCCCTGAAACCGCCAACGCAGCTTCATGAATCGATTCTGATAACGTTGGGTGGGCGTGCATAATGCGCGCAACATCTTCACTAGCGGCATAAAACTCCATCGCAACAATCAATTCATGAATCATTTCTGAGGCATTAGCGCCAATAATATGCGCGCCTAAAATTTCATCGGTTTGTGCATCTGCAAGGATTTTCACAAATCCCGCCTCAGCATTCATTGCTTTAGCGCGCCCATTGGCAGCAAAAGGAAATTCACCCTTAACATAATCAATCTGCGCCTCTTTAAGTTGCGCCTCAGTTTGCCCCACCCACGCCATCTCAGGATGCGTATAAATGACTGACGGAATCACATCATAACGCACATGCCCAGCCTGAGCGTCAATCAATTCCGCAACCATCACGCCTTCTTCACTCGCCTTATGCGCCAACATCGCCCCACGCACACAATCACCAATCGCATACACCCCATCAACCCCTGTAAAACAATGCTCATCCACCTCAATAAATCCGCGCTGATTAAGCTTCACCCCACAATCCTCACTAAGCGCATTTTCAGTATTAGGTTTGCGCCCAACCGCCACCAATAGCTTATCGACCACCAACTGTTGCTCACCCTCTTTGGTTTCATAACGCACCGTAACCGCATCATCTTCTACCTCAGCTCGGGTAACTTTAGCGCCTAGCTCAATATTAAGCCCCTGCTTTTTAAAAATTTTTGCCGCTTCTTTTGCCAATTGCGCATCAGCAAAAGGCATAAACGCCTCCGCTGCCTCCAAGATGGTTACCTCAGCCCCTAGCGCCTGCCACACACTGCCTAATTCCAAACCAATTACCCCCGCGCCAATAACCCCCCAAACGCTTAGGCACTTCTTGAAACTCAAGCGCACCAGTAGAGCTAACAATAAATTTTTCATCAACAGGCGCTGCCGCAATTTCTATAGGTTTTGAACCAAACGCTAATACCACCGCTTTTTTAGCTTTAAGCGTAAGCGTCTTTGCATCATGCGTTTGCACTTCAACGACCTTATCTTTTTTAAGCTGACCCCTACCTTGAATCCATTCAATTTTATTGGCTTTAAACAGCTGCGCAATCCCACCTGTTAATTGCGATACAATATTATTTTTCCGCTCAAGCATCTTCTTTAAATCAAACGATAAATCAGAGGCTTCAATACCATGTATTGCAAATTGCGTTTGCGCCTTATGAAATAATTCTGATGATTCCAATAACGCTTTAGATGGAATACATCCCACATTCAAACAAGTCCCCCCAAACGCGGCTCATCCGCCCCATCACGCCACATCTCCACACAAGCCGTTTGATACCCCAACTGCGCCAAACGAATTGCCGCCACATAGCCAGCTGGCCCTCCTCCAATTACCACCGCATCAAATTCTTTACTCATGAACAATCCTCCAACAAAATAACACCAAACCCAAAAAGCCTCCTCACAAACTAGAGAACTTTTTGGGTAAGGTCAAAACGCAACAACAATGTATTAATCCAAAATGCTAAACGTTTAACAACATCCGCGCGGGGTCTTCGATTAAGTTTTTAATAGTAACCAAAAATCCAACCGCCTCGCGTCCATCAATAATACGGTGGTCATAACTAAGCGCCAGATACATCATTGGGCGAATCACAATCTCTCCTTTTTCAATCACCGCACGCTCAACAATATTATGCATCCCTAAAATAGCGCTTTGTGGTGGATTTAAAATTGGCGTGGACATCATCGAACCAAAAATTCCACCATTAGTAATTGAAAAAGTTCCGCCTGTTATCTCTTCTAGCGTTAAAGAGCCTTCTTTTGCCTTAGAGGCAAAATCAGCAATTCCTTGTTCGATATCAGCAAAACCTAATTGCTCACTATTGCGCAAAATCGGCACAACCAAACCACGCGGACTTGATACCGCAATGCCAATATCATAATAATTGTGATAAATAATATCCTCACCATCAATGGCCGCATTAACCGCAGGAAACGCTTTTAGCGCCTCCACAGCAGCCTTAACAAAAAACGACATAAAGCCCAATTTAATATCATATTTACGCACAAATTGGTCTTGATACTGCTTGCGCAAATCCATAATCGGCTTCATATTCACTTCATTAAACGTTGTGAGCATCGCCGTTGATGATTGCGCCTGCATTAACCGCTCTGCAATGCGCTTACGCATTCGCGTCATAGGCACCCGCTCCTCCTGACGCGATCCACCGCTTGAAATATGCTTTTGCATATCTGCTTTCGTTACACGTCCGCCACGCCCACTACCTGAAACCTCACTCGATTTAATATCGTTTTCAATCCCTAATTTACGCGCAGCTGGTGAAGCGTTTTTATCTTCTGAAGATTTTTTATCCTTTTGATTCTCTTTATCTGACTTAGCTTTTTTATTGTCTTTATCTTTTTTATCTGACTGATCTTTTGACTTTTCTTTTGCATCAGACTGACTATCTTTTTTCTCTTGAGAAGAGGAATTCTCTTCACCTTCATCATCTTCATCGGCAGGTCTCTCACCCGCCTCAATCTTAGCCACAACCTCACCACTACCAACGGTTGCGCCATCTTCTTGCACAATTTCTTTTAGCGTTCCAGAAACAGGCGCAGGCAATTCCAACACCACTTTATCTGTTTCAAGGTCAACTAAATTCTCACCCTCTTCAACATAATCCCCCACTTTTTTATGCCAATCGACCAACGTCGCATCTGCAACCGACTCAGGCAATTCAGGAACTTTTACATCTATACTCATATAAACCTCTTTTGACTTTTCTTTAAGATACTTTTAATGCTTCATCAACCAATGCCGCCTGCTCAGCATTATGCACTTTTGTATAGCCTGCTGCTGTAGAAGCAGACTCCTCGCGCCCAATATAATGCAAGCGACGGCTACCTAATTCATCCAAGGTTGATTCTAAAACTTTCAACCATGCGCCCTGATTGCGTGGTTCTTCCTGAACCCACACATATTGCGCCTGTTCTGGATATTGCGCCAAAATCTCTTTCACCTCTTTTAGCGGGAACGGATAAAGTTGCTCCAAACGAATCAACACTACATCTGAAATCTTATCTTCACGACGTTTTTGCAATAAATCGTAATAAACCTTACCCGAGCATAGCACCACACGGCGCACCTTATCAGCGACAATATCCGCATTAATCTCACCAATAACCCGCTCAAATTGACCCTCCGCCAAAGCCTCCATCTCACTAACAGCTAATTTATGACGCAACAACGACTTAGGCGACATTACAATCAATGGCTTACGAAACTCACGCAACACCTGCAAACGCAACAAATGGAAAATCTGCGCTGGTGTAGTGGCATCGCCACAATCATATTATCCTTGGCGCATAATTGCAGAAAACGCTCCAAACGCGCGGAAGAATGCTCAGGACCTTGCCCCTCATATCCGTGCGGTAACAACATCACCAATCCACAATAACGCCCCCATTTGGTCTCTCCTGAAGCAATAAACTGGTCAATAATCACCTGTGCTGCGTTTGCAAAATCACCAAACTGCGCCTCCCACACAATCAACCCCTTAGGTTCAGCGGTTGCATAACCATATTCAAATCCCAAAGCGCCCATCTCAGAAAGTAGCGAATCAATAACTCTAACCGAGGGTTGATTATCCTTTAAATACGCCAAGGGCAAATAGCTCTCGCCTGTTTCTTGGTCGTGCAAAACAGCATGGCGGTGTGAAAAAGTCCCTCTTCCAGAATCCTCACCTGAGAGACGCACCAAATAGCCTTCATCTAAAAGAGTGGCATATGCCAAATTCTCCGCCGCCCCCCAGTCCAGCGCTTGCTTTCCTGCAATCATATCGCGACGCGTTGCTAATATCTTATTTACAATCTTATGCGCTTTAAACGACTCTGGCGCTGAGAAAGTCTTCTCCCCCAATGCTTGCAAGCGCGCCAAATCTACCTTGGTATCCACTGCCTTTTCCCAGTCTTGATGGCGAAGCGCTTTCCATTCTTGCGCTAATTTATCTTTATTTTCATCAATTTGCTCAGCTAGCGCGACACTTTCGCCATTAGCCAACCGCTCCTGATAATCTTCTTGCAAAGTTTGCAACGTTTGTTTTTCAATTATCCCCTCCTCGAGGAGCTTTTGAGCATAAACCTCTGCAGGAACAGGGTGATTACGAATTTTTTGATACATAATTGGTTGCGTTGCCGATGGTTCATCTGCCTCGTTATGCCCCAAACGGCGATAGCAAACCAAATCGATAAATACATCTTTTTGAAAACGCAATAAATACTCAATGGCTAAACGTCCTGCAAACACCACCGCTTCAGGGTCATCACCATTGACATGAAAAACTGGCACCTGAGTTGATTTAGCAATATCCGTGCAATACATCGATGAGCGCGCATCCTCTAAATTAGACGTTGTAAATCCAATTTGATTATTCACCACAATATGCACAGAACCGCCTACTTGATACCCGCGCAACTGCGCTAACTGCAACACTTCCTGATTAATTCCCTGTCCAGCCAATGCCGCATCGCCATGAATTAAAATAGGCACCGCACGATTAGCCACCTCAAGTATATTCACTTCGTTTGCTGATTTTTCTTTTTCTTTCAT
Organism: Rappaport israeli; assembly: GCF_001888055.1. Classification (GTDB taxonomy): domain Bacteria; phylum Pseudomonadota; class Gammaproteobacteria; order Cardiobacteriales; family Cardiobacteriaceae; genus Rappaport; species Rappaport israeli. The sequence continues at coordinate 16,583 of NZ_LXHZ01000004.1, read as the reverse complement.
ACGCTGACGCTCTAAACGTGCGCGCGTCGAGCCCATTTGCACTGCATTAACAAATTCCAAATGCGATGGATTGTATGCCAAAGAAATATCCAAAGTGCCTTTATCTGTCTGCATGCGTGATGAAAAGCCCATATGATACTTCACATCTCCACTGCGATTTTTTGCTGGCTCAAATTTTCCCTCAAACTCATCAAATAGCGCCTGAGGCGTTTTGCCTAATATATTAATCAACATATTCAAGCGCCCACGGTGCGCCATCGCAATGCCGACCTCTTCTGTCTCTCTATCACTTAAAATATCAATAATTGCCTGAGTAAGCGGAATTAACGCATCGCCCCCTTCTAGTGAAAAGCGTTTTTGCCCTACATAGCGACGATGCAAATATTTCTCCAAACCATCTGCGCGCACCAACTGCTTTAACAAGCGCTCTTTTTGTTTAGCGCTAAAATTAAACTCTCCCGCTGTCGCTTCCATCTGCTCAATAAACCAATCGTGCTCCTCTTTTTCCCAGACATGCCCAAACTCCAAACCAATATGATGGTTATAAGTTTTCTCAAGCTTAGCGATAAGCGTTTTAAGCGTCATCTGCTGTTGTCCAAAAGCGCCATCAACCTGAAAAGTTTTATTCAAATCATTTTCATCTAACCCATAGCGCTTAATCTCAAACTCTTCCATCCCACGGCGCTCACGAATACCCACTGGGTCAACCTCTGCGCTACGATGCGCACGATAGCGATACGCCGCAATCAAATTTAACACCGCAATTTGTTTTTGCATCTCAACTGAATCAACGCCCCCAGTCGCTGCAGGCAATTGCGCCAAATACGCAAATTTTTCCTGCACCGCCAAGCGCGAAACCTCTGAAGAACTATCTGCCTTAATTGTAGAAAAATAGCGTTGCCAATACTCACTCACCGCCTGTGGGTTTTGCAAATACTGCTCATACAGCTCCTCAACATAAGACGCATTACCACCGTATAGTCCAGACGATTGTTTAAAATCTTTAAATGATGTAGTCATAGTCAATCCAGTCTCGCGAAAAAATAAAAGATAGGCGGTAGTTTACGCGTTTATCTGCCCACTCTCAACGCATGCAAAAAAAATTATAAGTCCAAGTGATAATCAAACTACTCAACTAAAACCGTTTACCCACCTCATTATAGTAGCGCTTTGCGCCAGCATGCAATGGAATCCCAATACCATCAAGCGCATGCGACATTTCAAGCCCACCTACTGGCAATAACTGCTTAACCCAATAAGGATGATTTTCCTGCGTCCAAATCGCTTTAGTCATCGCATAAACCTGCTCCTTATCGGCAGCCTCTGTTGTAAGCCATAGCGCCATCACCGCAAGCGTTGGCACCGCCTTATTTACCCCACGATACGCCCCTGCTGGAATCTCGCGTTGCGTATAGTAGTTATTAGCGCTATTAGCTGTGAGCAAGCCATCACTAGATGCCCCATCCAGTGCAATCAAATCAATTGCCATCTTATCAGCTAGCTGAGCAATTGCAGGCGTAGGCACACCCCCAACAAAAAAGAAAGCATCCAGTTCAGCGTTTTCAAACTGAGCCAACGTCTCGCGTAAACTCAAAAAACTAGGAGTAAACTCGCCCTCTTCTAAATTAAATGCCTTAAGCATTTGACGAACATTTATCAAAGTTCCAGAATCTTTTGCCCCCATGCCCACACGCTTACCGCGCAAATCCGCCAGCGACGAAATCCCTGAATCTGCAGGCACAACCAAATGCAACAGCTCTGGATAAAAACTCGCAATAGCGCGCAAATTCTCCTGAGGAGGTTTTTTGTCATACAGCGCGGTTGCCGTATACGCCCAATACGCCAAATTTGACTGCACAAACGCCGAATCTACTTTCCCCTCTTGCAACAACACCAAATTTGCCTGCGACCCTTGCGAAGACAAATTCACAATCGTCGTTTGCTCTGCCCCACAATGCCCCCCCACCTCACAAGTAAGCCCACCAACAGGGCTAGACGCCAACGCCCCAATAATCGTTCCAAACAAATAATAAATGCCATTACTATAACCAGTTGCCAAGGTAAAAAAGCGCCCCTGCTCGGCAAGCGCCTCATTCTTATCTTGTGCCATCGCGCTACCTGCCATCAACGCCAACCCCAGCACACACACCCATTACGAAACCGCATACCTCTCCCCTAATCTAAAAATTGCGTTGACTGTTTAACACATCCAACTCATAACGCTTATCACGCACCAGCATTATTGGCGGCAAATGATACTGCTCAAAAAAATCATACGCGGGTTTTAACTGACGCCAAAAACCCAACCACTTACTGCCCTGATAAGCCAATAAATTCTCACGCGTCATTTTAAAAGGAAACACATGCACGGGCACTTCAGCCTGACCATGTTGCAACGCCTGCGCCACCAACGTATAAATCTCCTCAATCTGCTTATCCCCCATGGCATAACAACCAACCGACACACAATCACCATGCACCATCAAATAACTTCCCGTATAACCATGCGCGCGGTCAAACTCATTAGGAAACCCTAAATTAAACGACAAATGATAACGCGAATTTGGATTAAGCGCCTTGAGATTAACCGCATAAAACCCCTCAGGCGACTGTTTATCACCTGTTTTCAACTTAGGGCCCAATTCCCCTGAAAAAATACAAATTGGAAACTCACGAAAGCGCGCATACTCCCCGATGACTTCTTCAACCACACCTCCAGCACCGCCTCCTTCTTAAAAATCCGCACATACGCTGGCGCGCCCCATTCAAACCCCTTCAGCGCCATTTCATCTTTCACATGGCGCACCTCTTTAGGCGCTACTGCCTCCCGCGCCACCTCTGTTACAGGCAATTTTTGTACACCGCCCCCGCATCCTGCCAACACAACCCCCAATAAAAAAATCCAACCAAACCGCATTTCAAACCTCCTAACGTTCATACACCCAACGCAACACAGCATCTTGCATTGCCCGACTTTTTACCGCTGTTTTTCCATTTGCCAGCATCACCACCACATAATCACGCCCCGAACGCGCCTGCACAAATCCTGCAAACGCTCTCACCTGATTAATTGTTCCCGTTTTTCCAAATACTCGACCCTCCAACACCTCTCCACGATAGCGCTTACGCAACGTCCCAGACTCCCCTGCCACCGCCAAAGAGCGCATAAACGCCTCCCCCTTATCCGAATAATACAAACTACGCAACAACATCACCAACTGCGCCGCGCTCACCCGCGTTACCCGCGAAAGCCCCGACCCATTATCAACAATCATTCCACGCGTATCGACACCAAACGCCGAAAGCGTCTGCAAAAGCGCGGTTCGTGAACGTTGCAAAGTTGCTGGCTCTCCAAACACCTCTCCCCCAAGCGTCAGCAATAATTGTCGCGTCATCACATTATTACTTTCCTGATTCATCTTCTCGATTAAATCTGCCAGCGGTAATGATTCCCCCACATACACCAATTTTGCAGTTGAAGGCACCTTCGCCAACATTCCCTGCCCATCCACACTCCCCCCAAGCGCCTGCCATTGTTCTAAAAATGCATAATAAAACAGCTCACTTGCCTCCCCCATCGCCACCAACAACTCCTGCACCCCGCAGCGACGACTATAATTTCCCGTAACCTGCAACCTCACCATCCCCTGCGCATCGCGTAGCAACTCAAAAGACGGAGAAAACCCCTCACGATTACACGCCGCCTTATTCAGCACCCGCAACTCATCGACCACCTTCCAACTATTAATTTTAGGCACAAGCGACACCGCCACCCCTTGAGAACCCTCAGGCTCAAAACGCACCTTCAACGTGCGAAAATTCAACATCAACGCATCTGGAATCGCGTTATACGGCTGCCACCCCTGACCATCAAACGTTACCGCATCGCGCTCCTCCAAAGCCAGCGCAAACATCGAATTATCCAACACCAAATTCCCCGTAATATGACGTATTCCACTATCGCGCAACGCTCTAAGCATCGCCTCAAATCGCTCATCGACCAAAAACGGATCCCCGCCCCCCTTCACATACAGATTCCCCTCAACCACCCCCTGCGCATCAGGCAAAGCATCCACATAAAATTGCGTTTGCCAGCGAAAATCCTCTCCCAAGCGAATCAACCCCCCAGCAGTTGTCAACAACTTCGCCACAGACGCAGGATTACGTTGCTTAAACCCATTAATCTCCACCAACGGCACATCCGCATCCACCGCCTGCACCCACAGACTCACCTCCTCCCTATCGACGCCATAAGTTTTAAAAGCCTCATCAATAGCTGCTGGCACAGACAAAGACTGCGCCCACACCCCCTCCCACATCCACAGCAGACAAAAAATCCACAGCAACCGCATAAACCCTCCGAGCGCACAAAAAGCCTGCTATTATAGCGCCACCTAAATTTAGACAAATAAAAAATGAGCGACAAAAACCGAAAAAACCTATGACGAAGAAGGGCGCGTTATCCGCGATAACAAAAGCAACTCAAACGCGAACGCGAACAAACCAAAGCCTTCGCCCAAACCCTATTAAAACTCCCCAGTCAGCAATATCCACTACTACCAATTGACGCCCAACTCCAAGACGCCCTTATCTTAGGCAAACGTCTAACAGGCAACGCCTCAAGCGCCATCTAAACTACCTCACCCGTCTAATCATCGAACAAGACGAAACCGCCATTTTAAAAGCCCATCAACACATCAACCACGCCTATCTAAACGACCCACAAAAAAATCAACGCATTGACCACGAACTCAACCGCCTACTTAACAACGACCCCAATATTCTTAGTGAACTATTAGACCGCTATCACACCCTAGACCTACAATATATCCGCCAACTCACCCGCCAAGCGCAAAAAGCACCCCCTCAAACAACCGACACGCCCCCCACCATCAACAAACACCAACGCAAACTTAGAAAATATCTTCAAACCCTCCCCCTAAACTACACCCCCACTGACGAAACCCCAAACGACCCCACATGAACGCAACACAACAACCCCCCTTAAGCCTCTACATTCATATCCCATGGTGTATCCGCAAATGCCCCTACTGCGATTTCAACTCCCACAAACTCACCCAACCCATCGATGAACAACAATACATCCAACACCTCATCGCAGATTTTAATGCCGACTACCAACCCCACCAGCACCGCCCAATCCACAGCATCTTTTTTGGCGGCGGCACCCCCAGCCTCTTTAGCGCCAAAAGCCTAGAGATTCTCCTAAACCACCTCCAGCGCCATGCCAAACTAAGCCCAGAGTGCGAAATCACCCTCGAAGCCAACCCTGGCACCGCTGAACAACAACGATTTAGCGACTACCGCCAAATCGGCATAAACCGCCTTTCTCTAGGCATCCAAAGCTTTGATAAACAAAAACTCCACAGCCTAGGACGCATCCACAACAGCGACGAAGCCCACCGCGCCATCACACTCGCCCACCACGCAGGCTTTGAGCGCCTAAATCTCGACCTCATGTTCGCACTACCTGAGCAAAGCCCAGAGCAAATGCTCACAGACCTCCAACAAGCCATAGACTACCAACCCGAACACATCAGCTGGTATCAACTCACCCTAGAACCCAACACCCCCTTTTACCAAAATCCCCCACCCCTACCCAACGACGACCAACAAATCCAATTCTATGAACTCGGCAGCGCCTACCTCAAAAGCCACCACTATCAACAATACGAAACCTCAGCATGGACAAACAACCGCAAAAGCCAACATAATCTTAACTACTGGCAATTTGGCGATTACATCGGCATCGGCGCAGGGGCTCATGGAAAACTCACCCTTGCGGATAAAACCATCACTCGCACCAGAAAATACCGCGCCCCCACCGCCTATCAACGCGCAGGAAATAAATCCAATTACCAAAATCCATACCTTGACCAACACCTCATCATCAAAAAAGAAGACCAAGCCTTTGAATTTATGATGAACGCCCTACGTTTACAACAAGGCGTCCCCACCGACTATCTCAACACACGCACCCAACTCACCCACCACGACCTAAAACCCATCCTAGAACACCTCAGCACGCAAAAACTCCTTCATCCCAACTATCAACAGCACCTACAAACCACCCCACGCGGTTTTGCCTTGCTCAACGACGTCCTAACCGCTTTCCTCTAAGCCAAAACAACCTGCCCCTACTTATTAACTTGTTAAAAATACTAACAATCACCGCTTAATTTTTATCTCTAATTCACTATTAATCCTCATAGTGCCAAACTTAACCCATCAAAACCGCGCGCATAAAAAAAGGGGCTAATGCCCCTTCTCTCTGCCAGAAATCCTCGCCTATCTAACACATTTCATTAAATCCTCTGCAAGCCCTTTCTAGCAATCATCACAACCTGTTGATTATAAAAAGCTTGGCAAGCCTTTGGCAGGGTCGCTATCGCGCGCTTGTTGAGCCTCTTCAACACTCATTCCCAGCGCCGACGCCACCCCCTCTGCATACGCAGGTTCACAACGGTAGCAATTGCGAATATGACGATATTTAATAAAATCAGGCGCATCCCCCATCGCCGCCGCCGTATTCTCAAATAACGCCTGTTGCTGCGCCTTATTCATTAGATTAAACAGCGCCCGAGGTTGACTAAAATAATCCTCATCATCTTGTCTAAAATCCCAGTGCATCGCATCCCCACTAATTTTAAGAGGAGGCTCTGCATATTCTGGCTGCTCCTGCCATTGCTGGTAACTATTAGGCTCATAGTGCGGCAAACTGCCATAATTGCCATCCACTCGCCCCATTCCATCGCGCGCATTGCTATGGACAGGACAACGTGGTTTATTTACAGGAATCTGCTTATGGTTTACACCCAAACGATAGCGCTGCGCATCGGCATAGTTAAATAACCGCGCTTGCAACATCTTATCGGGCGAAACACCAATTCCTGGCACCAAATTACTCGGCGCAAATGCCGCCTGCTCCACATCGGCAAAAAAGTTTTCAGGATTTTTATTTAATTCAAATTCACCCACCTCAATAAGCGGATAATCCCCTTTAGGCCAAATCTTCGTCAAGTCAAACGGATGATAGGGAACCTTTTCCGCCTCAGCCTCAGGCATAATCTGCACATACATTGTCCATTTTGGATAATCTCCACGCTCAATTGCCTCATATAAATCACGTTGGTGACTTTCGCGGTCGCCAGCAATCACATTTGCCGCCTCAACGTTACTCAAATTATCAATTCCCTGCTGAGTACGGAAATGGAATTTAACCCAAAAACGCTCACCCTCTTTATTCCAAAAACTATACGTATGCGAACCAAAACCATGCATATGGCGATAAGATTTTGGAATCCCACGCTCACTCATCAAAATTGTTACCTGATGAAATGATTCTGGCAATAACGTCCAAAAATCCCAATTATTACGCGCAGAACGCAGATTAGTACGCGGGTCACGCTTAACTGCCTTATTTAAATCAGGAAATTTGCGCGGGTCACGCATAAAAAATACAGGCGTATTATTACCACCATATCCCAATTTCCCTCATCGGTGTAAAACTTCAGCGCAAAGCCACGAATATCGCGCTCTGCATCCGCCGCACCACGCTCCCCTGCCACCGTAGTAAACCGCGCAAACATCTCAGTTTTTTACCCACCTCACTAAAAATCGATGCCCGCGTGTATTGAGTAATATCGTTGGTCACCGTAAACGTTCCAAAAGCGCCCGAGCCTTTAGCATGCATGCGACGCTCAGGGATATTCTCACGCGCAAAATCTGCTAATTTTTCATTTAGCCATAAATCCTGCGCCAACAAAGGGCCTCGCGCCCCAGCGGTCAAACTGTTTTGATTATCTACAACTGGCGCGCCGCTGCTTGTTGTTAAATGTGTAACAGGGCATTTGTGTATCCCGTCTTTTTCTATATCATTCATGATGAACCTCTTTTTTCAATTGTTGTTAAATCGTGCAAAGCACCCTTTTTTCAGGTCAAATCATAGCATGATATTTTGATAAGTAAATCATTATTCGATTTTTGTTTTATAAAATTTATTTAAATCTAATTTTTGTCCATAAAAAAGCTCTTTAAGCCACCGCTTAAAGAGCCTCATAAGAATGCTTAAAATGCTAACGTCTTACAACTCATCCTCCAAATCCACCAACACCTCAACCTCTGCCAACTCCACCACCCCATCAGCAAAATCAATCACCCGCACCCGACACCCCTCCAATTCAATCTCTGTCCCAGGGGTTGGAAAATTTCCCAACGTTTCAATAATTAATCCACTTAATGTATTAGGGCCATCTAAAGGCAATTTTAATCCCAACTCACGATTGACCTGCCGCAAACTCATTCCCCCTTCCACCTCATATTTGCGCTCTTCACGGTGCACAATCTCAGGGGCATTTTTTTCATCTCCTTCATGCACCAAATCGCCCACGATATAGCCCAAAATATCCTCTAACGTAATCAACCCCTGAATATCTCCGTATTCATCCACCACCAACCCGCTGCGCGCTTTTTGCTGTTTAAAATTCACCAATTGAGTCCGCAATAACGTCCCCTCAGGCACAAATACACAAGGGCGCAAAACTCGAATCAACCCCTCTTTATTCAAACTCTTATCCAACAGCCCATCCATCACATCGCGCACATGCAACATTCCCTCCACATGCTCTAAATTATCGCGATAGGCAGGCAAACGCCCATAACGTGATTGCATAATTTGTTTAAAAATCTCCTCCCAATCATCATTTAAATCTACACCTTCTAAATCATTACGTGGCACCATCGCCTCTTCCACATAAATATCTTCTAACTCCAACACCCCAATGAGCATCTCCTGCCGTTCGGGAGAAATCGATTGTGAGGCAGAAAGAACAATACTTTTCATCTCTTCATTGGTTACCCCATCTTCTTGACTACTAATCGTACGAACCCCCAACGGACGCAATATCAACAACACCACCCCATTAATCAATACAACCAACGGATATAACAACTTCACCAAAAACGACAACACACCCGAGGCAGGAAAAGCAATCTGTTGGGGATGAAGCGCGGCATAAGTTTTTGGCGCAACCTCAGAGAAAATCAACACCAACACCGTTAGAATAATTGTTGAGAGCAACACCCCCAAATCCCCTAACAATCGAATACCAATAATGGTAGAAATCGAAGTTGCCGCAATATTGACAAAATTATTACCCAACAAAATTGTCCCCAACAAACGGTCAGGGCGCTTTAACAACTGCAAAACTCGCTTTGCGCGCGCATTACCCTCTTCTGCCTGATGGCGCAATTTATAGCGATTTAACGACATCATTCCTGTTTCTGAAGAGGAAAAAAAAGCCGACATCAACAAACATATCCCCAAAGCCACCACCAACACCCACAGCGGAACACTATCCACACTCACTCCTTAATTAGCCACAACAAACTGCAACACAATATTACTCACCACATAACCCACCAACAACAATCCATAACCCACCAACGCCCCATACATAACGCGCAAGCCCCGCTCATTTTTAAAAAAATAGCCCCACAGCACCCACACATATACCCCCCAAGATAACATCGTTAACACCGTCTTATGCCATAAATGCTGAGCAAATAAATCCTCCACAAACACCCAGCCTGTTGCTAACGACGCCCCCAAAAACACCACCCCAATAAACATCAACATAACAAACACCCGCTCCACCCCCACCAGCGAAAGCGCCTGCCCGCCGCGTGCTAACCGTTTTTGCTTCAAACGACTAAAAATCACCCCATATAACAGCGCATGCAACATGGCAATCGTCAACACCGTCCATGCCGCAATTGCGGTTAAAATATGCCACAGCATCCCCACTGGCAACGCACTTAAAAAAGCTTTCTCACTAACAAACACCAAAGGCAACACCACCATCAACGCATTAATCAAGGCAATCACCACCCCAGCCAGTGCCAACGACGCACGCCATAGCCACACCATCGCCAAACACGCCACCGACCAAGCAACAATCGACACCACATTAAACACCGACAAATTCAGCGTATTAAATTGTTTTACCGCCTCAATCAAACCAAAAGCATGCAACTGACAGGCAAAAACCAATCCCCCAACGCCCACATTGGATGCGCCCCACGACGCGCCACACGAAAAAACATCCCTGCTGCTATCAAATAAACACAAGAAACCAAAAGCGCCAGCCACATCTGCATAGCTAATCCTATTTTTATCCTGAGTAAAGCAGTTATAATACACCATTGACCGCCAAATGGATGCAACCAACATGTTTGATAATTTAAGCGACCGCCTACAAAGCACCATCAAAAAACTCAAAGGACAAAGCCGCATCAGCGAAGAAAACATCACTGCCGCCTTACGTGAAGTCCGCCTCGCCCTTATTGAAGCCGACGTCGCTCTGCCTGTCGTCAAAAGCATGATGCAAACCATCAAAGAAAAAGCCATCGGACAAGAAGTCAGCTTAAAACTTTCCCCAGATCAAGCTTTTTTAAAAATCGTTAAAAACGAACTCACCCAAGCCATGGGGGAAGAAAACAGCCGTTTAAATCTTGCCAGTCAACCTCCTGCGGTTATCCTAATGGCAGGATTACAAGGCTCAGGAAAAACCACCTCCACAGCCAAACTCGCCGTGCGCCTTATGCGCGAGAAAAAGAAAGTAGCGCTTGTCAGTGCAGACATCTACCGCCCTGCTGCCATACAACAACTCAAAACCCTCGCCAATCAAATTGGCGCAACTTTTATTGACTCAAGCCCCGAACAAGCCCCACAAACCATCGCCCAACAAGCGCTGGATTATGCCAAAAAACAATATTTTGACGTCTTAATTGTCGATACCGCAGGACGCCTACACATCGACAACCAACTCATGGACGAAATCCAAAGCCTACACACCATCCTAAACCCCATCGAAACGCTCTTTGTCGTAGACAGCATGACTGGGCAAGATGCCGCCAATACCGCCAAAGCCTTTAACGACACCCTCCCCCTAACAGGCATTATTCTCACCAAAACAGATGGTGATGCTCGTGGAGGTGCCGCACTTTCTATCCGCCATATCACAGGCAAACCCATCAAATTTTTAGGCATTGGCGAAAAAACCGACGCACTAGAACCCTTCCATCCTGAACGCATTGCCTCTCGCATCTTAGGCATGGGAGATGTTCTTGGCATGATAGAAGACCTAGAGCATCAAGTAGACGAGAAAAAAGCCCGACGCCTTGCCAAAAAAAATGATAAAAGGCAAAGGATTTGACCTTGAAGACTTCCGCGAACAACTCAACCAAATGCGCAACATCGACCTTAACAAAATGCTTGAAAAATTCCCAGGAATGAGCGCCATTCCCCAAAACATCAAAGACGAACATCTCAATCCTAAAAAATCGCGCGCCAAGAAGCCATAATTCTTTCTATGACCCCACAAGAGCGCGCTCATCCAGACCTTATCAAAGGCTCACGCAAACGGCGCATTGCTCAAGGATGCGGACTTGACGTTCAAGAAGTCAACCGCCTTCTCAAACAATTTAAAGAAATGCAAAAACAAATGAAAAAAAATGAAAGGCGGAAAATTCCAAAACATGCTCAAACGCGCAGGCGGTCTTCCCCCTAATGGATTTCCTTTTTAACACCAATCGCCCTCCCCCCTCAAAATCGCCAAACCTCTTTGGCGATTTTTTATCTCTCATAATCCAACACTCAAACCCACCCCAAAGCCATGCTATCATGCCCCACCATTTCAACCACAGCAGAGAAAACCATGCCTAATAACAACCCAGCCCTCAACACCTTTACACAATACCAAAGCATCCGCCACCGCTTACCCAGCGCCCCCAAAGCCACCCACCAACCAAAAACACGCCACAATATCCTAGAACTTAGCGACACTTACGACACCTTCCTATTTGATGCTTTCGGCGTATTAAACGTTGCTGACAAAGCCATTCCCAACGCCGCACAACACATCGCCAAACTCCGCCAACAAGGTAAAAATCTGTTAGTTGTCTCCAATGCCGCCACCTATCACAAACCTAAAATGGTCGAGAAATTCTCCCGCCTAGGATTTGACTTTAGCGCCAACGAAATCATCACCAGCCGAGATGCTCTATTAGAAGGCGTCCAAACCTACCCACGCGATATGCGCTGGGGCATCATTAGCGCCAAAGACGGACAAAACGACCTCGACGCCCTAGGGCTTAACTATCATTTTCATGACCACCCCAACTTTCTTCATAGTGATGGATTTCTCTTTCTCTCCAGCCACTCATGGGACGACGCCCAACAACAACGCTTCCTCAACGCCCTAAACCGCACCCCACGCCCCATTCTCCTTGGCAATCCCGACCTAACCGCCCCCATGGGCAGCCATACCTCCATTGAATCTGGCAGCTACGTTCTACTATTAGACGAACCATTATTTAACCACTGTCAAATTTTTGGCAAACCCTTCGCCAGTATTTACCATCTAGCTGAAAAACGCCTCCAACAACAAGGCAAAACCCTACACAAACCGCATACCCTCATGTGTGGCGACACCCTACACACCGACATCCTAGGCGCTGCCGCCTACGGCATTCACAGCGCCCTTATTACCAACCACGGCTTTTTTAAAAATCTCAATGCAAACGAATTCATTACCCAAAGCAACCTTATCCCCAATTACCTCATCCCCACCCTATAGACACCTAACAAATCATGAATTTACAAAACGCCTACCAACACTATCTCCAAGAACATCACTACCAATCCGACCCAGCTCAACTCGCCGTACTTGAACAAATGCAACGCATTGGCGAACAACTACAGCATTGGGACAAAACCCCTAACACCGAGCAAACAAATTTTTTCAGCAAATTATTTAAATCAAAACAACCACAAAAAAACATCCCATGGGTCAAAGGACTTTACTGCTATGGTGGCGTTGGGCGTGGCAAAACACTCCTCATGGATTTATTCTACAACCACCTCCCCACCCCAAGAAAACGCCGCCAACACTTTCATCACTTCATGCTTGAACTTCACAACCAACTCAACCAAACCTCCAACCAAGAAAACCCCATCAATCACATCATTCAAACCCTCGCACAAAAATCGACCTCCTCTGCCTAGATGAGTTTTTCATCAGCGACATCACCGACGCCATGCTCTTTGTGCGCTTATTTGATGCCATGAAGCGCCACGGCATCACCCTTGTTACCACCTCCAACATCGCCCCAGACAATCTTTATAAAAACGGACTTCAGCGCCAAAGCTTCCTCCCTGCCATCGAATGGATAAAAACCAACCTCATCGTCTATCACATCGAAGACGGCGAAGACTACCGCCAACGCCACTACAACCAAGACAACCTCTTCCTAACCCCCGACAACCCCAAAAACCGTCAGAAAATCACCGAACAACTCCAGCATCTCAATCACGACACCCCCCCACAAACCAACCTCCCCTTCCAAGCAGGTAGCCGAAAAATCCCCGCACTACAACACTATGCCAACGCCATCACCTTTGAATTCAACACTCTATGCGCAGGAAACTATTCTCAAAAAGACTACATCGAAATCGCCAAAACCTTCCCCTACGTCGCCCTATTAAACATCCCCATTTTAACCTCGGAAAACGAAGACGCCGCCAAACGCTTTCTTCTCCTGATTGACGAATTCTACGACCGCAACGTCAAACTTCTTATCACCAGCGCAACCCCCCCAGAAAACCTCTACCAAGGCAAACAATTGCGCTTTGAATTTCAACGTTTGCAAAGTCGCCTCTTTGAAATGCAAAGCCAACAATATTGGCAACAAGCCCACCAACAAGCGCCCAACTCCTAGACATAAAATAGACATAAAAAAAATCTAGGAAGCGAGAAAACTTCCTAGATTGCATTACTAACGGATTAGCCGTTTTTATCAGAAAAATCAAAAAACTATACTTGACCTTCTAAATCATTTAAGAAACAGCGTAAAGAGTGGCGCGCCATTGCCAAGTTGGCACGCTTACGGTCAAGCGCCAAATGCACAAAAATATCCTCACTGTCCTCAACAAAACAAACGATATGATACGTCTTACCCAAAGACAATAAGTTATCATCAACCTTATCCTCTAATTCCAACGTTTTAATACCAAAATCAATGGCTGAATAAAATTTTGAGCTTACCGCTGCATCAACTTCCACATCAGCACCCCCCACATACCCCATACTCATGCCACTTTTTGCATCAATCAAATTAACAGACAAAAAGCCATCCACCTCATCCTGCAAATTAGCCAACGCAGATTCAATTTTAGTTGCCATAAATCCTTCGAGTAAGTTATCAATTTCAATCCAACGTCCAGCATAAACGAGGCATCTTTAATAAATTAACAATATCTAATTAAATTATTTCTAATTGTGAATTGCGAATAAGTTCATTAAAATAAACACACACTAGTAACTAAATTTTTTATCATCTCAAATTTCATTCATACATTATAAAATATTTGTACTATGCTGAATTCTCCTTTGTACCCTCAACCTTTTAAGGTGCACTATGCGCATGAAGCTCATCCAACGAGTGCTCAAACGTCTCAATGATTCTTCTGAACAAATTGAGGCGTGCGCTTTGATTTCTTCCGACGGATTAATTATTAATTCCGCCCTCCCTAAACATATCGACGATGCCCACATTGGCGCAAAATCCGCCGCCCTCTTAGCCATTAGCGAGCGCGCCTGTTGCGAACTCAAGCGTGGCAACATTGAACAATTTGTTATTCAATGCGAAGGCGGATTTTTAATGGGGCAATACGTTGGCGATGAAGCCTTACTTACCGTTTTAGTCAGTTCAAATGGTAATCTTGGTAGATTATTTGTCAGCGTGCGAGACATTACCCACGCGCTCAACATATTACTCAAGGAAGTATACGATGACTATAAATGATATGCACCCCCAAACTTCCCGCCACCAAACACACCATAGACCTCTACCAAGCTGGCAAACGCGTTGTCTATGTAACCAACGAACATTTTCCCTTCCCTGAAGGTAAAATCATCGTCTCACGCACTGATTTAAAAGGCATCATCACCCACGTCAATCGTGCTTTTGTCGATATCAGTGGCTACCATAAAGAAGAACTCCTAGGGCAACCACATTCAATTTTAAGACATCCTCACATGCCCAAACAGGCCTTTGCTGATTTATGGCAAACGATAGAAAAAGGCAACAAATGGAATGGATATGTTAAAAATCTACGCAAAGATGGTGGGCATTATTGGGTCTATGCGACCGTCATCCCAAATATTCGCCACGGCAAAATTATCAGCTACACCTCCGTAAGACGTAAAATATCCCCCGCTAAAATCAGAGAATACACCCAGATCTACGCCAAAATGCTCGCCGAAGAACTAGAACTCTAAGCCCAACTATAACAATAAAGGAAACGAAATGAATACTGAAAAAATCCAAACCCTGTTAGGCGAGCTCAACGTAGAATCTACTGATATCCAAGCTTCCGCCCTTATTTCCATAGATGGACTCATGCTTGCTTATGCTTTTTCCAACAAAATTGAAGAAGACATTGTTGCCGCCACCTCTGCCGCCCTTTGCGCCCTAAGCCAACGCATTGCCAAAGAACTGTCTCGCGGAGCAATAGAACGTCTTTTTATTCAAGGAGAGCAAGGCTATATCCTCATGGAAAGCGTCGACGAAAACACCGTTTTAACCGTACTCGCCAAACCCAATGCCCAATTTGGACTTGTTTTTTAGACATGAAACGCAGCGCCAAAAAACTCAAAGCCATCCTCTGCCCCCAAAACGCCTAACCTGCCAACAAAAGGAGACCTTATGAGCCACGTTAACCTCCTCCTCACACCCGACATCGCCCCCCAACATTTTGCTGGCTGGTACATTCTAAACACCCAACTACAAAAACTAACTGGCTATCAAATTCGCCTAACCATCGCCTCCTCAAGGCAAGAACAATTTCAAGCCATCGAACAAGGCAATATCGACCTAGTCTACGCCAACCCCTTTGATAGTAGCGAACTCGTACGCCAGAAAAATTATCAAGCCCTTGCCAGCCCCATCGAAAAATCCAATGAAATCATCATTGCCAGCGCCGCTCATAGCTCTATCACCCAACTTAAGCAACTAAAAAAAGGACACCGAATCGCCATCGCTGGCAACAAAGACATCAAACTCATCGGACTACGCCTACTTGAAGCCATAGACCTAAGCGAAGACCAACTCACATGGATAGAAGCCCCCAACTATCAAGCCGCCGCTCGATTAGTCATTGACAACAAAGCCGAAGCCACCTTCCAGCTAGCAGAAAACTACCATCAATTTAGCAAACTTACCAAAATAAGACTCCATCCCCTCATCGAAAGCGCCCTAGATGATATCCACCACGCCCTACTCACCCAAACCCACAACCCAGCCAGCAAAAGCATCCAACAAGCCCTAATCAAACTCAGCAACGACCCCAGCAAACAATCAATTTTCAAGGAAATTGGCATCCCCAAAGGCTTTAAAGCCATTGAGCAAGAAAATATCGAATTCATGATAGACATCATCGACACCCTCATCGATTAACCCAACCAACAAGGGGCAATTGCCCCTCATCTATCCGCTACCGC
>NZ_LXHZ01000022.1 GCF_001888055.1 Rappaport israeli | reverse complement strand
GTGGTAGGGGGGTGGGGGGTGTGGGGGATGATAGCTTAGCGCTTGTACGGGGCTTTGGGTGTGGAGGGTGATTTGGGGGATGCTGGAGTTGGTGTTGGAGGGCGTCGATGAGTCCGCGACTTTTTTGTTGGCAAAACAGTTGTCCGAGGGTTTTTTCTTCAACGCTTAGGCGGGCGTTTTGGCACCAGTTGAGGAAGTCCCATTGGCTGTGGCGGGTTAGGGCGCTGTGGCAGAATTTTGGGTTGCTGCTGTGGTAGGCGTCGGGGCTGATGTAGAGGTTGGTGAGGTTGCAACGTCCACCTCCTGAGACGCGGATTTTATTGCCAATGCTTTTGTTTTGTTCGATGAGTGCGATGCGGAGGTTGTGTTGGGCGGCATGGATGGCGCAGTAGCTTCCGCTAGCGCCTGCGCCAATAATGAGGACGTCGTAGGTCATGGTTTGGGGTGTTTGGGGGCGGTGAATGATTTAGCGCACTTACCAAGCGCTTGGGTAGGAGAGGACGTTTGTATAGCCTTGTTGATGGAGTTCGGCGGCGCTTTTGTTGCTACGGATTCCTGCAGCGCAGACGAGTAGGTAGCGTTTGTTGGGGTCGAGGTGTTGGCTTGGGTTGGCGAGTAGGTCGGTCATTTCAATGGTGAGCTGGGCTTGCGGGAGGGGGCGCGCGCTAATTTCTTCTAGGCGGCGGATGTCGATGATAATGAGGTTATCCGCTTGAGCTTGTTGGAGGCTGTGGGTGTAGAGATAGTTTTGCATGTGTGTTCCTTAGGGGGTTCCTGTATGGGGTTTGTTTGCCAATGTGTGGGCGTTGTTGGCGCAGGTGAGCGAGGTCGTAATATATCATTTGTTGATGATTGACGGGCAATCCTGTGAGCCGTTTTATGGCGATTCTGTGGTTGATTGAATGAGGATAAAATTTTAGACCGTTGAATAATTTTGCCATAATGCGACGATATTTTTGCATGTTTTTTATTTTTTATAGGGAGGGATGGGTATGTCGTTGTTAACTGATGCACAGATTGCTGAGCAGGCGGTTTTACAACCAATTGAGGTGATTGCAGAAAAAATTGGTCTGCCGTTGTCTGCTTTGGAGCGCTATGGTGCGTATAAGGCTAAGGTGGATGCGGAGGCGACGTTGGCAAGGCCAAAACGCGCTGGAAAGTTAATTTTGGTAAGTGCGATTAATCCAACTCCTGCTGGGGAGGGGAAAACAACGGTTACAATCGGTTTGGCAGATGCGCTTAATCGCTTGGGGCGGCAGACGGTGGTGGCGATTCGTGAGCCGTCTTTGGGTCCTGTGTTTGGGGTTAAGGGTGGGGCAACGGGCGGGGGGTTATGCGCAGGTGGCGCCGATGGTGGATATTAATCTGCATTTTACGGGAGATTTGCATGCCATTGGCTGTGCGAATAATTTATTGGCAGCGTTAATTGACAATCATATTCATCATGGGAATACGCTGAATTTGCATTTAAAACGGATTCGCTGGCGGCGAGTGCTTGATATGAATGACCGCCAGTTGCGCCATATTATTAGTGGCGGTGGGGAGGTGAGTGATGGAACTTTGCGCGCTGATGGGTTTGATATTACGGTGGCGTCTGAGGTGATGGCGATTTTTTGTTTGTCGCAGTCGCTAGAGGAGTTAAAGCGGCGTTTGGGTGATATTGTGATTGGTTATAACACGGAGAATGCGCCAGTATATGCGCGTGATTTAAAAGCGCATGGCGCGATGACCGCCTTGCTGAAGGAGGCTTTTAAGCCAAATTTGGTGCAGACGTTGGCGGGGTCGCCAGCGTTTGTGCATGGTGGGCCTTTTGCCAATATTGCGCATGGTTGTAATAGTGTGTTGGCAACAAAATTAGCATTGCATTTGGGGGATTTTGCGGTTACTGAGGCGGGTTTTGGTGCGGATTTGGGCGCAGAGAAGTTTTGCAATATTAAATGTCGCGCGGCAGAGATTGCGCCAGATTGTGCGGTGGTGGTGGCGACGGTGCGCGCGCTAAAGTATAACGGCGGTGTGGATAAATCGACGCTGGCTGAGGAAAATTTGTCTGCCCTGCAGGAAGGGGTGGCAAATTTGGGTAAGCATATTGAGAATTTGCGTGCGCTAGGCTTGCCTGTGGTGGTGGCTTTGAATCGATTTGCCCAAGATAGCACAAAAGAAATTGAATTTATTGAGAATTATTGTCGTGAGTTGGGGGCGAATTTCGCGCTGACGGAGGTTTGGGCAAAAGGAGCTGAGGGCGGTGAGGCGCTGGCGCTGGCGGTATTAGAGACGATGGATAGGCAAGAAAGCGCGCTTGATTATACTTATGAGTTGTCCCAATCGATTGAAGAGAAAATTGAGCTGGTGGCGTGTAATATTTATGGCGCGAAAACGGTGGTTTATGCAGATAAGGCGCGTAAGGCGATGGCTCAACTGGCAACATTGGGTTTTGCGCAGTTGCCAATTTGTATGGCAAAAACGCCTTTGTCATTAAGCGATGACCCGACAAAATTAGGCTGTCCTAAAGATTTTACGTTGACGGTGCGCGATGTGTCGGTATCAGCTGGGGCAGGGTTTTTGGTGGTGTTTACGGGCGATATTATGCGCATGCCTGGGCTACCTAAGCATCCTGCGGCGGAGAAAATTGATGTTGATGCAGATGGCAAAATTACAGGGTTGTTTTAAATGTAGTTAAGGGAAATTTAAGACCATAAATTGCGATTCTTGTGATATCTTTTTGATTCTTTTATAAATAAACAGGAGGCATTATGCGTAAATATTTAGTGATGATGTTGGCGGCGGTGGTGTTGCCACAGGTTTTGGCTCAGGTGCAGGAGGTGCAGGAAGAATGGGTGGATAAACCAGGTGTGAGTGATAGAAATGAACCTCGTCCGCCATCAACAGTTACGGCAACGAATGTGGCAACTGTGGTGGATACAACAATTGAGCAAGATGGCGTGGCGCTAGAATCGCAATCCTTTGTGATTACTAAAGCACCAACGGTGGCGGTTTCGGTGAATACGCCTCAAAGCGCGTTGCCTGAGCCTGAAATTATTGCGCCACAGGTGGACTTGGCGGAGACGATGAGCATTATGCAAGTGAAATTTGATGCTTTGCAAAAGTCGATTGCAATGGAAGATAAAAATAAGATTGCAGCGGAATTATTGGCTTACGCTGGGCAGGCGCAGGCATTGGGGGGCATTATGCAGGAGTCGATGCGTGAGGATTTTATGCTAGGAATGCAACAATTACGCTTGAAATTGGCGGAGCTGCAAGCCAGCATTGAGGCGCAAGATGAGGGGGAGATAAAGCGCTTGCTTAATGAAATTGAGGCGCTAAATCAAAAGGCGCACGAGTATTTCAACGTGCGCCCATAGAGGTTTATTGTAGTAAGTGATAAATAACGGCAGCGAGCGTAGCACCCACTAAAGGCGCTAGGGCAGGAATCCATGCATAGGACCAATCGCTGTCGCCTTTAATTGGCAAAAGAAAGTGGACTATTCTTGGCGCTAGGTCGCGCGCAGGATTGATGGCATAGCCAGTTGTGCCGCCTAGAGAAAGTCCAATGACCCATACCAAGAAAGCGACAGGTAAAGCCCCCAAGGAGCCTAAACCTATTTTTGCCTCAGCTAAGCTGGCGGATTCGAGGCTGGGTTCGGCAATAAAGAAAATCACAAAGATTAAAACAAATGTGCCAATGACTTCGCTTATAAAATTATTGGTTTTATTGGCTATGGCAGGTGCGGTGGCAAAGCAGGCGAGTTTGGTCGCTTCGTCTGTGGTGGCATTAAAATGGTCTTTATAGCTTAGCCAAACAAGCGCCGCGCCAAGTGCTGCACCTAGAAATTCTCCAATAATATAAATTGGAACTTGTTGCCATGGGGTGCCGCCTGTAAGCGCTAAGCCAAGAGTAACCGCAGGATTAAGATGCGCGCCACTATAAGGTCCTGCAACAACAACTCCTACAAATACGGCTAATGCCCATGCGGTTGTGATGACCATCCACCCGCTTTCTTGTCCTTTGGTTTTGCTTAATACGACGTTGGCGACTACGCCGTTGCCTAGCAATATCATGAGCATGGTGCCAATGAGTTCGGCGATGAAAATAGATTGCATTTGTTCCTCCTTTGGGGGTGTTGTATTGGTATTATTATGATTATGTGGTTTGTGAGAAAAAATGCGCTTGATTATTTTTAGTGATAAATCTTACTGAAACTAGACAAGCGCTTGAGTGCTTTATTCTTGTTTCTCTTTCTCTTTCTCTTTCTCTTTCTTGTCATCCTCTTCTTCTAGCCAATTCTGGGCGCAACGGACGGCTTTATGCCAGTAGTGTAGATGATGCTTGACTTGTTCGGAGGGCATTTGTGGGGAAAAGGTTTTATCTGTATCCCATAGTTGTTGCAGGGCTTTTTCATCTTCCCAAAAGCCAACGGCGAGTCCAGCGAGGTAGGCTGCACCGAGTGCGGTGGTTTCAAGTTGTTGTGGGCGGATAAGCTCAAAATTAAGCAGGTCCGCTTGAAATTGCATGAGGAGGTCGCTGGCGCTAGCGCCGCCATCTACGCGACATTCAATGCTTTGTTCGCCTGCATCGGCTTCCATGGCTTTGATGAGGTCATAAACTTGGTAGGCAATGCCTTCTAAGGTGGCGCGGGCAATATGCGCGTCTGTAGTGCCTCGGCTTATGCCTATGAGAAGTCCGCGTGCATAGGCATCCCAATAAGGGGCGGCTAATCCAGTTAAGGCAGGGACAAAGTATACGCCACCGTTATCTTCTACAGTTTTAGCAAGGCTGTTGATAGATTCTGAGGTGCGAATAATGCGTACGCCGTCGCGTAACCATTGCACGGCAGCACCGCCTACAAAAACGCTTCCTTCTAGGGCGTAGGTGGTTTTGCCATTTCGTTGCCAAGCAATGGTGGTGAGGAGGTTGTGCTTAGAGTTAACGGCTTCATCTCCTGTATTCATGAGTGAAAAACAGCCTGTGCCGTAGGTGGTTTTAATCATGCCTTTGTCTAGGCAGAGTTGTCCGAATAAGGCGGCTTGCTGGTCGCCTGCAATACCAGCAATGGGGATTTTGCTGGAAAATAAGGTGGTGGCGGTTTGTCCGTAGATTTCGCTGCTGGATTTAACTTCTGGCAGCATGGCTTTGGGAATATCAAAAAGCTCCAGTAGTTCATCGTCCCAATTGAGGGTGTGGATGTTAAATAGTAGAGTGCGACTGGCATTGGTTACGTCAGTAACAAAGAGTTTGCCACGCGTGAGTTTATAAACTAGCCAAGTATCTACGGTGCCAAAACAGAGTTTTCCTGCCTGTGCTTTATCCCGCGCACCGTCAACGTTATCCAATATCCATTTGATTTTGCTGGCGGAAAAATAGGCATCAAGCGTAAGCCTGTTTTTTGTTGGATGGTTTGTTCATGCCCTTGTTCACGCAGTTTGTCGCAATATTTGGCGGTACGGCGGTCTTGCCAGACAATGGCGTTGTAGATAGGTTCGCCACTGTCTTTATCCCAAATAATGGTGGTTTCGCGTTGGTTGGTGATTCCAATGGCGGCGATATCGTGTCCGTTAAATCCTGCTTTGGCGATGGCTTCAGCCGCAACGCTAACTTGTGAGCTCCAAATTTCGTTGGCATCGTGCTCAACCCAGCCAGACTGGGGGAAAATTTGGCTGAAGTCTTTTTGTGCGATAGTGACAATTTCACCTCTGTGGTTAACGAGAATGGCGCGCGAAGAAGTCGTGCCTTGGTCTAAGGATAAGATATAGTTTTTGCTCATAAAAATACTCCTTTTGTGGTGGTTAAGTGGTTTTTTAAGTTTTTAGTTTTCGGTGAGTAAATAACCCTTAGCTAGGGTGGTGAAATTTTGGATTTGCGTATCTATCCATTCTTGGGGATGGTTATGCTCACTAGCGATAAGGCGAGCGACGGACTGTGCACTTTCAATGGCAGCGCGCGCATCTAAAAATAATAGTCTGACACGGCGAGCGAGAATGTCTTCAACATTTTGCGCCATTTCTTCGCGGATTGCCCAAACAACTTCGGCAAGAGTGTAGGGGTATTTTGGATGTAGGCGCTGTTTATAATCAGGATTTTCAGCGCTTAATTGTTCGATGGCAGGCGCGTCGCTGCCGTATAGATAGAGATGATTTTGGCGGTCTTGTTCGTTGGTGGGTCGGTTGCCGTGGATGGCGAGTGTTTCACTGACACAGGCTTTGTTGGGAAGGTCGCTGTTTTCAATGGCTTTATCGATGGTGTCTTCTGCCATTTTGCGATAAGTCGTCCATTTTCCGCCAATGATGGTAACCAGTCCGCTATCTGAGACGTGAACTTTATGGCTGCGCGAAACTTCTTTGCTTTTTTGTCCTTCTTTTTCAGGTGCGGCAAGGGGGCGCAATCCTGCAAAGACGCTTAGAACATCCGCTTTAGTCGGCGCTTTGGTGAGATAGTTAGCAGCGGTTTGTAAGATGAAATCGATTTCTTGTGCAAGGGGCTTGGGCTCAAGCTCAGGTCGTTCAACCCGTACGTCAGTCGTGCCGATAATTACTTTGCCATGCCAAGGAACGGCGAAGAGGACGCGTCCATCGTCTGTTTTGGGAATCATGAGCGCGTGTTCGCTTTGTAAAAAGTCGCGCGCAAGGACAAGATGTATCCCTTGACTGGGAACGACAAAGGCTTTATCGCTAGGTTTATCTAATTGCATGATGCTGTCGGTGAAAACACCTGTGGCGTTTACAACTGCTTTGCAATGTAAGTTAAAGCGCTCACCGCTTAGACTATCTTCAGCGACAACGCCACTGATGCGCTGTTTGTCATCTTTAATTAGGTCAATAACTTTTACATAGTTTAGCGCACATCCGCCTTGGTCTTGTAAGGTTTGGGCAAGGTTGATTGCCAAGCGGGCATCGTCAAATTGCCCGTCATAATAGCGAATGCCACTGGCTAAACCATCCGCTTTTAAAGTAGGAAGCTGGGCGAGGGTTTGGGTTTTATTTAAGCGCTTGGTTTTGCCTAAGCGTAATTTGCGCGCAAGCCAGTCATAAATCGATAGCCCTATTTGGTAATAATATCCTTCCCACCATTGATAGTTAGGATGATAAAGGTTTGATTTTTAACTAGATGAGAGGCATTTTTGGCAAGCAAACCGCGCTCATGGAGCGCCTCAATCACAAGGTCGATATGTCCTTGAGCAAGATAGCGCACGCCACCGTGTGCCAGTTTGGTACTACGGCTAGAAGTGGCTTTGGCAAAATCATGCGCTTCAAGAAGTAGAGTAGAAAATCCACGGCTGGCAGCATCAACCGCAGCACCTAATCCACTAGCGCCGCCACCAATAACAATAACGTCCCAATTTTGAGTATTTCTAAGAGTTTGGAGGTTGTCGGCTCTGTTCATAAAGGCTCGCTCTTTGTTGAATAAATGATGGTTGATAATCTAACAAAATTTATACGTTTAGGGGAAATAAATTATGGTTGTTTAAGAATTAAAAGAATAGCGCCTTGATTTTACCAAGAGCGATTAAAGGTAGGGCTGTTAGTCAAGTAAATTGATAAGAATATCTGTAATAAATACTAATAGATGCATAGAGAAGGGAGGCAGTATAGAGCCTTGCCCTTCATTTGTAAGATATAAGCACAGGTGGATAAACCGACGCAGTCGATTTTGTGAGTTATCTCTCTAATGGTGAGAGATTGATTTAAAGCAATTTTGTTTTTATGGATGGTTTAGTTTGTTTTGCGCCTTATTAAGGGCGTTTTTGTTACAAAAAGATTATTTATTGAAATATGGTTCGGTGGTATTCTTTGGCGCGATTATCCATTTAATTTAATATTCAACTAGTTAAGGAAAAATAAAATGAAATTACATTCTCTCATGTTGACAGTATTGGTTTCAGCTGGATTGGTAGCTTGTAGCGATGAGGCTCAAAAAGAGACTCAGGAAGCAGCGAGTGCTGTGGCAACGGATGTTAAAGAGACTACCGGTCATGCTGTAGAGAAAACAGATAACGCATTAGATAAAGCTGGACATGAAATAGCTGAGGCGGGCGAAAAAGTAGTTGAAGGTACAAAAGACTTAGCGCAAGAAGCAGGTAAGGCGCTAGAAACTGCTGGTGGAAAAGTCGATGCTGCGCTTGAAAATGCAGGTAATACAATGAGCAATACGGCTGAAGAGGTGGGTTCTAAAGTTGATACGGCAGCAGCAAAAGTTGAAAACGCTACAAACCATGCCATGGCGGAAGTCAAAACTGATACAAAAGAAAAAGGTTTTGATCATGCCGTAGAAATGGCACAAAAAGAGACAACCGTAACTGGTGCACAGGCAGACGCGCATTTAAATAGCGCAAATGCAGCAGTTGCTAATGCAAATACTGCCGTTGTTGAAAATAATCTGGCAACTGACGCTAATCAAAATGAAACAACTTTAAAACAAGAAGCAGAAGCAATTATTAAAAAAGCTGACAGCGCAGTAAAATAATTTCCTTAACCTATTAATATAGATTAAAAAAACCACCTTCTGGTGGGTTTTTTGTGATTTTAAACTTTAAAAGTTGAAGATGCTTATTTTGCTCAGCATGTTTTAAAGCTTTCTAAGCCGTGTATGCCACGGTTCACGATGTGTACATGATAGCATTCGAGAGAGATGATTTCTAAGCCGTGTATGCCACGGTTCACCCCGGCGTTCGCATTCTTTGAGCGCGCGACAATTTCTAAGCCGTGTATGCCACGGTTCACTTTCATACCGAGGGGGATAACGCACGCTCAATTTCTAAGCCGTGTATGCCACGGTTCACTCAATTGTCGTAATTGACGAATGTCAAAAAGATTTCTAAGCCGTGTATGCCACGGTTCACGTTCAAAGTAGTCATTGGCATCGTCTGTTTGTTTTCTAAGCCGTGTATGCCACGGTTCACTTAACAGGCATGTCTGTATCAGCATTACTCAGTTTCTAAGCCGTGTATGCCACGGTTCACGTTATGCTGAAGTTATTGTCGACAGCCCTGCTTTTTCTAAGCCGTGTATGCCACGGTTCACTAGCTCGCCAGATTGCAATAACTCTCTCAGCATTTCTAAGCCGTGTATGCCACGGTTCACGATGATTCTAATCATGATGCAGAATTCGTTGTTTTCTAAGCCGTGTATGCCACGGTTCACGTAGCATACTCTGCTGTTCGCTATGCGGGATATTTCTAAGCCGTGTATGCCACGGTTCACTTAGAGCGTGATTTAAAAGCAGCAAACGAGCATTTCTAAGCCGTGTATGCCACGGTTCACCGTGCAAGCAGCGCGCGATATTCCGCCTGCATTTTCTAAGCCGTGTATGCCACGGTTCACTTTGCGCAATGCGTGAAAGCATCCAACTGTAATTTCTAAGCCGTGTATGCCACGGTTCACATTTCCGACACGCTGAAAAACCCTTCCGCATTATTTCTAAGCCGTGTATGCCACGGTTCACTGTTGTCTGGGATGCAAACACGCGATAGTGATTTTCTAAGCCGTGTATGCCACGGTTCACGAAGTTATTCGCAACTGATAGTAGCATAAAATTTTCTAAGCCGTGTATGCCACGGTTCACCCTCTCTTTGTTTTGACTACTCTTTTTTGAAGTTTCTAAGCCGTGTATGCCACGGTTCACCTTTGAGCAGCGTGGACATGGTGTAGCGCTTTTTTCTAAGCCGTGTATGCCACGGTTCACTTAGAGCGTGATTTAAAAGCAGCAAACGAGCATTTCTAAGCCGTGTATGCCACGGTTCACCGTGCAAGCAGCGCGCGATATTCCGCCTGCATTTTCTAAGCCGTGTATGCCACGGTTCACGCCATGCAAAGCGTAGAAGAAAACGGCGGTGTTTTCTAAGCCGTGTATGCCACGGTTCACGCAAGCCAAACCCACGTTCCGCCTAGCGTGATTTTCTAAGCCGTGTATGCCACGGTTCACAGTATCTTGGCACATGATGCCGTATTCATAATTTCTAAGCCGTGTATGCCACGGTTCACATGACCGGCGCAATCTTGCATACGATGTTCAATTTCTAAGCCGTGTATGCCACGGTTCACGTAAAGGTTTGTGCACTAACAACCGCGTCATTTTTCTAAGCCGTGTATGCCACGGTTCACGTGCAATTGGTGGGGCTATTAGCGCATTAAATTTTCTAAGCCGTGTATGCCACGGTTCACTATATCGTTGACCGACCATCTGACGCTGATCGTTTCTAAGCCGTGTATGCCACGGTTCACCATCAAAAGCTCAATGTCAGTGAATTGGTTTTTTTCTAAGCCGTGTATGCCACGGTTCACGCTCATATCAAGCCTTTGATTGATACGCACTGTTTCTAAGCCGTGTATGCCACGGTTCACTTATTTCATCGTCGCTTTGGCTTACTTACAGGTTTCTAAGCCGTGTATGCCACGGTTCACCAATTGCGTTAGCATTTGTTGCAAGAATGATTTTTCTAAGCCGTGTATGCCACGGTTCACATATTCTGATGTTTTTTATGAATCATATGAAGATTTCTAAGCCGTGTATGCCACGGTTCACGAACCGATTACTAAACATTTGTCTCCTCGTGATTTCTAAGCCGTGTATGCCACGGTTCACGAGTTAAGAAGTCGGGATATTGTTATTCCTAATTTCTAAGCCGTGTATGCCACGGTTCACGCCTTTGGTCTTACAAAACCGACCGCCTGACTTTTCTAAGCCGTGTATGCCACGGTTCACTTGCTCAATGGCTTGCTGTGCGTTATCGCTAATTTCTAAGCCGTGTATGCCACGGTTCACTTTGCGCAATACGTGAAAGCGTCCAGCTGTAATTTCTAAGCCGTGTATGCCACGGTTCACAAGTTATTTCTAAACTTTAACCACAAACCTAGTTTCTAAGCCGTGTATGCCACGGTTCACAGATTATCTTGCGGCCGGTACTGCTGCCAAAATTTCTAAGCCGTGTATGCCACGGTTCACTAGCTCCGCCGTCGCCATGGTTGATATAAAAATTTCTAAGCCGTGTATGCCACGGTTCACCCTCTCTTTAAACGATAAGGTAACGATGTCGCTTTCTAAGCCGTGTATGCCACGGTTCACGATGCTTACAGACAACACAATCAAGCCATAGCTTTCTAAGCCGTGTATGCCACGGTTCACGAAAATTCTTGCGAACAAGAAATACCCGAAACTTTCTAAGCCGTGTATGCCACGGTTCACAGGGCAGTTCATCTGATAGCGATGCGAAAGGTTTTCTAAGCCGTGTATGCCACGGTTCACACCCAAACATTACTCGTTTTGCTGTGCTATTATTTCTAAGCCGTGTATGCCACGGTTCACCTTGAATTTCGCATTTAATATCAATTTCATATTTTCTAAGCCGTGTATGCCACGGTTCACGGCGTTGGGCTTGGTTAACCGTGGCATACACGTTTTCTAAGCCGTGTATGCCACGGTTCACGCCTCGCGCGCTTAACAGCCTTACATCCAGCATTTCTAAGCCGTGTATGCCACGGTTCACACCTTGACAGGGTTATGAGGGTTACTCCTGATTTTCTAAGCCGTGTATGCCACGGTTCACCGCTGTCATAGACGCTATACAAACGCTTATCATTTCTAAGCCGTGTATGCCACGGTTCACTAGAGATTGTACGCGTGATTTATTTTATTTACAAGGAGTTAAGGCGGTTTTGTTGGTTTGACCCAAAATTTTTACGCTGTTTTTAATCTTTTGTTTTTAAAGGTTAAATTTTTATGGCTAAATTAAAGGGTCTGGGAGGGTGGTTTTTTTAATCGGGCGGCGATCAATAGTCCAAGTTCAAATAAGATGAGAAGAGGAAGGGCGAGGAGGGTTTGTGAGAGAATGTCTGGAGGGGTTAGAACCATGCCAATAACGAAGGCGGCAAGGATGATGTAGGGGCGTTTGGCTTTGAGGGTTTCAATGCTGATGATGTCGAGTAGGACGAGAATAATGGTGGCAATGGGGGTTTCAAAGACGATGCCAAAGGCGATAAATAGGGTGAGGCTGATGGAGAGGTAGTTGGTGATATCTGGCATGAAGGCAACGCCATTTAGTTGGATGTTGCCTAGAAAATGAAAGAGGATGGGGAGGATGACGAGGTAGGCGAAGAGGACGCCTAGGTAAAATAGGGCGGTGCTGCTAATGAGAATGGGGAGCATGAGGCGTTTTTCATGTTTGTACATGGCGGGAGCGATAAATGCCCAAATTTGGTATAGCGTCCATGGCATGGTAAGGAGTGCGGCGATAAAGAGGCTGACTTTGATGGGGGTTAGGAAGATGTCGATGGCATCTTTTGCTAGCATGCTTTGTCCTGGAAGGAGGTTCATTAGGACGGGGCGGGCAAAAAGGGTGTAGAGGTCGCTGCTAAAGGGGAGGAGTAGGAGGAAGGTGATGGCAAGCGCTAAAATAATGCGAATAAGGCGGGTGCGAAGTTCGACAAGATGGTCGACTAGTGGCATTTCTTGGTCGTTATTTGAGGTTTGGTTGGGGATTTGGTTCATGGGTGGGGTGGGTCGTCGCTTGTGGTGGTGGGGTTTTTAGGGTCGGGTTCTATGCCGGTGTCGGCTTGTTCGTGGGCTTGTTGTTGTTCTTGTTCTGGAGTGGCGTTTAGGAAGGTGCGGAGTTGGTGGATGTTTTCTTTGAGGTTGTGTTGGATGTCTTCAACTGGGGTGGTGAGTTCTGGGTCGTCTAGGGGGTTGGGGTGTTGTTCGAGGATGGATTGGTTGAGTTTTTGAATGTGGTCTTGGATTTGGGTGTCTTGGAAGGTTTGGCGGAGGTTGTCTAAATCGAGTTCGCGGCTAATGTCGGCTTTGACGTTGTAGATGCTATGGCGGATTTTGCGTAGTGCTATGGCTATTGTGCGCACAACTTCGGGAAGGCGCTGGGGTCCTATGACGATAATGCCTATTATGGCAATTAGGGTGAGTTCCCAAAATCCAATATCAAACATGGTGTATTTGGTTTATGTGGGGGGTTGGTTTTGTCGTGTTCGTTTTTGGTGTCAATGTCGATAATGTTGCCTTGTTGGTCATTTTTGTGGTGGTGGATGTGATTATTGGGTTGGGTGTCTTTTGGTTTGTCTTCTTTGGTAACTTCTTTAAAGCCTTTGATGGCGTGTCCTAAATCTGAGCCTAGGCTGCGTAGGCGTTTGCCACCAAAGATTAAAACGACGATGGCAAGTACGATAAGGAGTTGAATTGGACTGATACCCATGATGGACCTCTTTGTTTTGATGTTTTGGTTTAGGCGCAGGGTATAGGACCTTGCGCTAGATTGACCTAAATTAGGCTAAATTATTTTAGCAAAATTTAGGGGTTATGTGGGGTTTGGGTTTGTTTGGCATCGTTTTGTGCCGCTTGAACGGCGGTGATGGCGATGGTGTAAACAATATCATCTACTAATGCGCCGCGTGAGAGGTCGTTGACGGGTTTGCGCATGCCTTGTAGAACAGGCCCCATTGATATGGCATTTGCAGAACGTTGGACTGCTTTGTAGGTGGTGTTTCCTGTGTTGAGGTCTGGGAAGATGAAGACGGTGGCGCGTCCAGCTACTGGGCTGTCGGGCGCTTTCTTTTTGCCAACGGATTCAATGGCTGCGGCGTCGTATTGTAAGGGTCCATCCACTAGAATATCAGGGCGCAGTTGGCGAACTTTTTCGGTGGCGGTTTTGACTTTTTCTACGTCTGCGCCACTGCCTGAGGTGCCTGTTGAGTAGGAAATCATTGCAACACGCGGTTCGATGCCAAATGCTTTGGCTGAATCATGCGATTGGATGGCTATTTGTGCCAGTTCGTCTTCGCTGGGGTTGGGGATGATGGCGCAGTCGCCATATACGAGCACTTGGTCGGGTAGGCACATAAAGAAGACGGAGGAGACTACTTGGGCACCTTCTGCTGTTTTGATGATTTGTAATGGTGGGCGGATGGTGTTGGCGGTGGTGTGGACTGCGCCTGAGACGAGTCCATCGACGACGTCTGCTTCAAGCATCATGGTGGCGAGCATGACGTTGTCTTCGAGTTGGGTGCGTGCCAGTGTTTCGTTCATGCCTTTATGTTTGCGCAATTCGATTAGGCGCGGGATGTAGCGTTCGCGGATGGTGTCGGGGTCAATGATTTCAATGTTATCCCCTAGGCTGACGCCTTGCTGTTCTGCTATGTGGCGTACTTCTTCAGGGTTGGCGAGAAGAATGCATTTTGCCATACCGCGCGCGGCGCAAAGGCTGGCGGCGACGACGGTGCGGGGTTCGTTGCCTTCTGGAAGAACGATGGTTTTTTGTGCAGCGATAGCCCGTTGGACGATGCCATAACGAAACGCGGCAGGTGAGATGGCGCTTTGTCGTTGGCGCTTAAGATAAGCATCGACCCAGTCGCTTTTGATGTGTTCGGCAAAATATTCTTTGGTATTTTGTACGCGCTCATCGTCATCATCAGGGATGTAGCGGTTAAATCCTTCCATGGCCAGTCCTGTTTTCCAGCTGCTAATGGCGACATGAAGGATGGGAAGTTTGCTTTCTTCAAGTAGAGGGCGGCAAAGCTTCATGATGGTGTCGGAGGTGTTGGTTTCACCGGTTAGGATAAGGCAACCAAGATTTGCGCCTGATTTGGCGGCGATGGTAACTGCCATGAGGGTATCGACGCGGTCGCAAGGAGAAAATATGCAATAGTTGGGGCGCAGGAGGTGTACCGCGTTGGGGACAGTGCGCGCAAACATAACATATTCATGCACGCGGCGTTTATGCATTTCGCCTTCTAGGACGATGTTTGCGTTGAGATGTTTTTGTAAATCAATGACGCGTGGAGCGGAGAGTGTTTTATTGGCAGGAATTGCGCCGAAAAGTTGGAATTGCCGCCCAAAGATTTTAGAGGTGATGATTTGTTCGGTGGTGAGGGCGTTTTCATCATCGACATGGTTGATGATAGCGCCTAATACGATTTCTTTTTCACGCCCACCAAATTGATTAATGGCATATTCAAGACGATTTTCTAAACGCTGAAGGTTGGGCACACGCGCACTTGATAATAAGATGACATCAGCAGAGAGCGCGCGGGCAATACGTTTATTAACATCATGTGCGTAGGGGGTGCTGGCGTTTTCTAGTAGCCCTTCCATGATAACGATATCAGCATCCCCTTTGGCGTTGTTAAAATTATCGATAATCTCTTCCATCAACTCATCAAGTTTATCTTTGTCGATGGCTTTTTGTACCCGTTCAGGATGAATGCGCAGGCTTGGGTCTTGTGCGGCACGACAATGTTTGCTGAGTAAGATTTCGCTGTAATCTTGAGTGTCGTGTTCGTTATTTAACTGAAGGATGGGCTTATGAAAAGCCACTTTTGAGCCTTGGCGGTCTAGGGCGTGATACAGTCCAAGAACAGTAGAGGTTAGACCAGCACCAGGATGGGTGCTAACAATTAAAATGGGTTTGCTCATAGTGTTTTTCCTTGTGCAAGTTGATGGGCATCATGGGCAATCAGCCATTCTTCATTGGTTGGAATAACCCAAATAGGAAGACTCTCAGCACTGGCGATATTCTCTTGCTTACCGCGAATGGTTGCGTCATTTTTGCTAGCGTCAATATGTAGTCCCAAGAAGCCAAGCGCTTTAACCGCTTGAGAGCGTACATAAGAGGAGTTTTCTCCAATG
This sequence comes from Rappaport israeli, assembly GCF_001888055.1. Classification (GTDB taxonomy): domain Bacteria; phylum Pseudomonadota; class Gammaproteobacteria; order Cardiobacteriales; family Cardiobacteriaceae; genus Rappaport; species Rappaport israeli. The sequence goes on along the minus strand of NZ_LXHZ01000022.1, from coordinate 271,062 downwards.
CCACCAGTAAATACAAGTGCGTCCAATCCGCCTAAAGCAACGACTTGCGCTGCAATTAATTTAGCAAGGCGGTAGCAATAAACGTGCATAGCGCGCTGAGCAGCTTCATTGCCTTGCTCAAGGGCTTCCTCAAGCGTGCGACAATCATTTGAAATGCCAGAAAGTCCCAAAAGTCCTGATTGCTTCCATAACAAATCAGAGACGCTATCAGGGGTCATGCCATTTTGTTGGCAGAGGAGGGTGGGAATAGCGGGGTCAATATCGCCTGAACGAGTGCCGTGTACAAGTCCTTCTAAAGGAGTAAGCCCCATGGTGGTATCTAAAGAATGGTCACCATCAATAGCGGCAAGCGAGCCACCATTGCCTAGATGACAAACAACCGCCTTGGGTTTCTCAATGCCTAAACATTGTGGCAGTTGAGCGCTGATATAACGAAAGGATGTGCCATGAAACCCATAGCGACGAATACCATGGCGCTGATAAAGTTCATAGGGAAGGGCGTAGAGATACGCTTTTTCAGGCATTTGTTGATGAAAAGCCGTATCAAAAACAGCAACTTGAGTAAGATTAGGGAAAGCCTTACGCGCCGCGTCAATTCCTGTAACATGCGCGGGATTATGTAATGGCGCCAAGCGAATACAGTCGGCGATTTTATCGCGCACGCTGTCATCAATGACCACTGATTGTGAAAAATATTCCCCACCATGTACCACACGATGCCCAACCGCACTAATGCTCTCAGCCAACCCTTGATTTTTTAGAGCTTGCACAATTTCAAGCAGAGCTTGTTCGTGGGTGCTGGGTGTTAGGTCGGTTTGTTGTTTACTGTTTGCGGTTTTAATAGTGAGACTACCTGTCTCATTGGTATTTAAGCGCTCGGCGATGCCTTTAAAAGGTTCATCGCCATTATCAGGATTAACAACAGAAAATTTCAGGCTAGAAGAGCCACAGTTTAAAACTAAAACATAATGATTCATGAGTCTTTCAAAATAATTGGGTGAATGATGATGCGCCTACAAAAGTAGACACAATAAAACTGCACATTCTAACAAAAATAAGAGAGCGGTTATAGTGTTGGGTTCTTTATCAATAACTATTTGATAAGATTATTAAATCTTTGTTTTAGGCTTTGCTTCATCGCTGATTCATCACCAAGTATGCGTTTTAAGTCTTTATTGGCATCTCTTCCCAGACCGTGAGCCAAGGCGTTACGAATCATATTTAAAAAGCGGAATTGTTGTTCATTTTCTTTTAATGTTTGTCTGACCAACTCTCTATCATCATAAGAATTTGGATCGTTTTTATCTTGTATTGTTTGCTCAGATATCATTCCTTCTTGGGCAAAAATAACCGCTCTTAAATAATCTTGACGTGCCAAATATTCATACGCCAATTTTTGTTCTTGTGTGCCACGATTGCCTTTTTTAAACCAGTCCAAGCGTTTAATCAATTGCGGTTTAAACAATTTAAAAATAGCGGTATTGATGTCATCAATTTGATTAAAAACAGTAGACAGCTTTTGTTTGGCTTGACTGGAGTTATTGTTACGCTCAAAAAAGATAGCTTCTTGTAGCAATCTGCTATCGTTTTCAGACAAGCCCTCTTTTTGTAGCAAGGGGGCGAATACGCCATAATCGCCATCTTTATCAAAGGTTGTCAAGCCATCCACCCAATCAAGCATCACAAGCAGACTTTCAAGCTCTAAAACAGGCGTTTTTTGTCATCATCAGTTTCTGTATCTTTTTTGGCAGCCATGTCAAACGCCCCATAATAAACTTGAGACACATCTACTTGTTTGATTTTTTTCAAAAATCTTGCCGCCACCAGTGATAACATTGGCAAATGCCTAAAACCGTGCGTTACGTCTAAAACCACTTGTTCATTGTCGCTTAAATGGTCAGACAGTACCGATAAGATTTCAATTTGCTCCTGCTCATTTTTAGCAAAAGGAATTAAAATACAGTGAACTTGTGTATTTAGCTTCTCTGATAAATAATGTGAAAACGGTTCTAATTGCTCTTGCGTTACCTGATTACTGCTAACCGCTTCAGATAAACCAAGCCATTCATCAGTCATTGTTTCGCCTGCATTTTCCAAAAATACGTCCCACATACTGCTTGATGTACCCAAAAAAATAGTCTTTGCAGCTTGATTTTTTCTACCAATGTTAAACCAATATATTGTGTATTATTAAAAATCTGCCCATCATTGAACTGATAATTGGCGGTGCGATAGCCTTTTTGCTTATTACCCACGCCCAAAAAACTAATTAATGTTGCCATCGTTTTCTCCCATTAAGAATAAATCTACCAATCTACAATTTTAAGATTTAAGCCAATTCAATAGTCTTTAACCTATTTTTCCTAGATACGCCATATTATGGAAATATTGATAATAAACGCTTTTTGTTTTGACCTTGAGGGCATTATGCCAGCTAAATGAAAGAAACAGGCAAATGGCAAGCTTGCGGTTTAGCTGTCTATTTTTTCTTGTAATTCGTTTATTCTTTTTTTCCAGTTTTTATTTTGGTTAATTTTTCCGCCCAAAAATCTGGGCAAATATGCCAAAAACATATCATAAACGGCTTGTATATCTTGTTTATCGTCCCAAGTCATCGCTTCTTTATAAATGTCTGCAAATTCATAATGTTTGTCGTTAATTAGGGGTTTATAAGACATTGTGGGGGATTTTTTCTCCCATTTGTCTGGATTATTGTCCAGATGATGTTTAAATTCTTCAATGAGCCTTTGATTGGGGCTTAGGTTTTGCATTTGTGCTTGTAGCTGTTGAAATTGCTCTTGTTCTTGTTGCTTTTCAAGGGCTTTTTGATAAGGGGCAAGCCGTTTATCATCCACCACAAAATAGCCATAACCGCTGCTGGATTTTGCCCCCAAGCCTTGTTCGTTAATGGTTTGTTTTAATAGTGTGCCAGCGTATTTTGCCCACGCTGACACGCCTTCAATCACAAAATAAAATCCGCCTTGTATCGCCAGTTGTTGATTGGGAATGGGATTTTCAATATCTAGGGCTTCTGTTAGCGAACCGTTATAATAATTTTGATGATGCACAGTAACCACCTCAGGGGCAAAGGGTCTGTTTTGCTCGCCTGTGGACAATTTGCCTTCGCTGGTGGCTGGTGGTATCCACCACGCATCGTGCCATATCAAATAGCCTGCGTTGGGGTTGTCATCATCTGCTCCAAATAGCACGTCAATTATGGCTTTTTTGTCGTCATCAAATTGATAATGTAAGGTTTCGTTGTCGTTTTTGTCGCGTCGTTTTTCAAAATCAATCTCGCCATTGTCATTGCGTTTGGCGAATAACCGCTCGGTGTAGGCTCTTACTGCCCCTTTGATGCTAGAGCCTGCAATCATTGGCACGCCATAGCTGTGGTGGGTGCTAACGCCTGTTTCTAGCGTGCCGCCCAATGGCAAGCCTGTAAATAATCTGCCTGCAATGCTTGCCCCAATCCCCACAAAATGGGCATTGTCGCTGGTGGGGGTGGTGTGTTTTAGCCAGCGTTTGAATGCCAAAAAGTACAATTCATCCGCTTGTACGGCGGTGATTTTTTTAATCAACTCTTGTTTAATTGTTTTTTCGCCGTCTTGCCATTCGCTTAAGCCACGTTGTATCAATAACCCTGCGTGGGCGGTTTGGGTCTGTTTAAATAAAGGGCGTAAATTTTCACGCATCAGCTTCATTATGACTCTCCTTCTTTCTTCAGCAAGGCTTGGGTATAGCGTTTAAGCCAGCTTGCCGCTTCAATGGCGTTACGAGTGAGTAGCTGATACTTGGTGATGTCTGATTGCAACAGTTCATCGTGCAATCGCTCCACCGCCTGATACCCCAAAAGTTGGCTGATATGCTCTGCCAGAGTTAGATGTTCTTTTTCACCTTTAGCTCTTAAAAACCCCACCGCTTGCACCAAGCCAGATTGCAAAATCATTGTGGGAAAATTTAAAGCAAGGGTGCGGTATTGGGTTTCTATGTCGGTATTTTTTATGGCATTAACCAATGGATAGGCTTTTTCGGCATGGTCTTTAGAACGGATTTTCATATTATTTGCCCTCACCAATCAACAAACGACACAAGCCACGCCCAACCGTGTGCTTACCGCCAATTTGTAATGACGTTTCCGCTTGGGGTAATAAAGATAACAGTTCATCGGCTTTTTTACCGCTTTTGTCTCGTGCATCGCTCACCCCAATCACGCCCCACAGTACGCTATCGGCAGGCAGATTTTCTTCTGTCCACAACGCCCCATTTTTAACCACTCGTGTGGCACGGTCAATGCGAATGCGAGTGCGAATCTCGGTGGCGGTGTCTGCCAAAAACGAAAACACACTGTCAGGCAAAATCACAAAACGGCTTTTAACGGCTGTTTGCCAGTCTTCATTATCGGCAACGCTTTGGGGGTACAACTGTTCGGTGATTTGGGTTGCCCATTGTTCAGCCATAGGGTTGGCTTTGGCGTTAATGTCCAAATCTTCTAAGGCAATTTTATCGCCAATCAATAACGCACTGTCATTTGTCACATAGGCGGTTTTATCAAGGTTATCAACCTTTAAATCCAGCCTTAAATCTCTTTTGTATTGACGCAAAATAAAAGGGCAAGTGGCATAAGCAACCGTGCCAGCAAATGAGCGAATGGGCAATAGCAACAACTGGGCATCGCCAAAAGCAATGGCACTGGCGTGGTCGGCGTTGTCGGTTTTGCCAAAGTTGTCGGTTTTGCCAAATAAGGTGTTGATGTTTTCTTTGCCAATTTTGTCTGCCCATTCATCACGCAACACGCCCTTTAATCCAGAACCGGGTACAATGGGCAAATTGGTGGCTTTGGCACGAGCAATGGGCAAATCTACCACGCCCACGCCTTGACCTGTGCCAACATGTAGGACAGAGAGATTTTGTAGGTGAAAAATAACGTTTTGCATAATAAATCCTTGGGTTTTTAAGTTTAATTGGTTTGGTGGTTTAATCAAATCAATGGTTATTTGATGGGGCATAAGGGGCAACCAACGCCAAGCCAAAACCGTCATTTTGGTCATAATCATTATCCGCCAGCGATTGATGCAACCGTTTAAGTGTAATTAAGTCCATTGGCTCAAGCAGTTTAAACCAATACACCGACCCTGCAGCTACCGCCTTACGATTGGCTTTGGGTTTCCACAGCAGACTGTCCCAACCAGAAACAGGTTGCCAACGCTCAATGGCGGCGGCAAGCAATTGTACGCTAAGCGTGCTATTGGGTAATTTGCCTTGTATGGTTTGAGCTTGCTCGGTTTGGTTTTGCTTCGCTTGGTCTTGCTCTTGCTCTTGCTCATTGTTATTAAGCCAAGCAGGGCAATAGCCATTGTTAAAAATCACAGGGGTGATAAAGGTCAGCGAAAAACCGCCTGCTTTGTTGATTTCATCCACATCGCCTTCTGTGGGTTTGGGCAAGCACTTGCCTGTTAATGGCAAAAATTGCGACAACCGCCGTTCTCCACCAAACGTCGCCCAATCGCTTGATAACTCTTGCTCGCTTAGCACCACAAAACCCAACCGCTTGTCATCAAATCCACGCTTGGCAATGGCATCCGTTTGGCGAGCTTGATAGCCCAAATCATAGCTGGCGGTTTGAAATAATTTGCCGTCATCGCTTGTTCGACTGTCATCGTCTATGGCGACTTGGGTGCGTGTGTCGGTGGGAATGCTTGCCAAACCATTGGCGTTGACCGTTTTATAATCCAAGTTTTCGCCTTGTTGCCAACGTTTGACATCGCTTAGCGTCCAAAAATTCGCCCCAGCTTTGGGCTTACCTTTAACCGTAAGCGGTTGCCCATTTTTATCCACCGTTTGTACATACAACAAACCAGCAGGCAAATCACTGCCACAATCCTCGTCAAAGGCTTGCGGAGCAAGGCGGATAAGCTTCATCTCGCCAGTTTCATCTTCAATATATAAGCTGTTGGCAGGTTTGGGGAGCAACATCTCTACCTTGTCCACATTGCCAGTCGCCAACGCATCATCACCATAACGCACCAAATACACGCCACAGCTTTTGATGTTTAATAACGCTTGATAGTCTTTATCTTTTAAACCACAGCGATTTTTATCAAGATTACTTTTACCTTGGGCGATGCTTAAAGAACGAATTAACCCTGCCCCTGCACTGGGCAAGGGAAAATTAACATCTTTGGCAGACGCTTGGGCGGTAAAAGGCTTGCCAGAACCAAACACCAACGGAGCAAGTGAATGAATTAAATAACTGTGCATTAGCCTTCTCCCAAGTCTTTTTGTGTTTTTGCCACAAGCCAACGAGCAACAATCAGCTCATCCGCCAGTTTATCCAAACCGATTTGCTCGCCACGTTTTTTTAAAGCGTCAATAATACCGCTGTCAATTTCTTTGCCCTTTTCGGTACGCGCCTGTTTAAGCAGGCGTGTTAATTCCGCCAACTGAATATTGGCACGTAAACGCTTATCATCGCCTTGATTATCACCATTAGGGTCAACGCCCAAATGTTTGGTGCGTAAAACAATGCCCCGAATGTCATACGCCACCCCTTTGGGCAAGGCTTTATTTTGATACCATTTTTGAGCTTTTTTTAAATTCTGCCAAGCCTTGTTCATCGTCCCAGCGATAACGCAACTTAATCTGTGAACCGCCACGCACCGACAACAGCACCCCTAACGCATTACGGCGTTGCTCTTTATCGTCTGTTTTGTCGATATGGTCGCCTTTGGCGTGCTTTTCTGCCGCCAATGCCAGCTCACGAATTACCCCAAATGGCGTCATCAAATGACAAATTGCCAACCCCACCGACAACGTGGGCGGATTTTCTGCTTTTAATTCATTTGCCACTTGGGATAATTTATCTTTAAATAAAACTTGCAACGCCTCGCTACAGTCAACCGCTTGATTGAGTGGCACAAAGCCCAACACGTCATCACCGCCAGCATAAATGCAATGTCCGCTGTACTTTTTCATCGTATCCGCCACTTGACTGGCAAACTTAGATAAGGCTTCGGTAATGGCTTGGTGTTGCTCTTGGGTTGTTGCCTTATCCAACAGCTCACCCATACGGTCGCCGTCCGCCTGCAACAGCACCCCATAAGGGCAAGGCTCGCCGTATTGTCGCCACAGCGGACGCAAAGCGGTTTGTAACGCTTTCAAAGCATTTTCAATTAACAAGGCTTGGTTGGCATCTTCCTTTTTAAGATCATTGTTTTCAATAATGGTACGCTCAAGCCTTGACGGATAAAGCAGTTGGGCATCATAGGCAAAATTGGCATAAGTTTTGTCATTGCCTGTAACCCGTGTGGTAACCCCTAATTTAACCAGCTCCTTATAACAAGCTTCAATATCCGCCAATGCCTTGGCATTGTCATTGAATACGTCATTAAGCCAAGCGTGGGCGGTAATGCGACTAAAAGGGGTAAATTGCTCGGCTTTTTCATCAAATCCCAAGCGTTTCACCACACCAATCAAATCCAATTGTTCTGCTTGTGATAAGGACAGTTTTTGCCGTAAACCAATTTTTAATCGCTCTTTTTCTTGCAATACCGTCTCACGCATACCGTCCAGCGACGATTTGAGCAACATATAATCATTATCATAGGGACAATTGATGTTGGCATTAAAATCACGGGTTGCCTTACGACTGGCAAGCACCTTGCCCACTTTTTCCACCGCTTGCTGATAACCATTAGCATTGTCAGCAATTTTTGCCCACGCTACTTGAATCTCCAGATAATCGTCAATTTGTTTATTCCAAATCTCTTGGCGAAGTTGATTTTTATAATGCCCCAAATCCTCAAACACTCGCTCGGCTTCACGGCGAAAACGTGCTTGCGTGGCGGTTTTGGCGTTGTTAATGATTATTGGTAACGCATCTTGATTGTCCACCTTAACCACCGCTTGGATTTTATTGCCCACCGAAAAGGTAGAATTTTCTTTTAACAACGCTTCGTCTTGAACAAACGGAAAAATCAAATCTGCCCCTTGTGTCTTTAGGCTTTTAGCACAGGCTTTGGCAAGCTCAGACAACAGCCAAGAACCGCTCCACAAATCACGGCTACGGCGAGCCGCTGCAATCATCGTCTGCACAGGTCCAACTGAAAAGGTAATCAAATACTCAGTCATTATTATTCCTTGTTATTGGTTTTTATTGGCAAATTTTATTGGGCAAAATAATGCAAAAATGCCTGCAGGGGGTCACCACCGCCATTGTCGGCAATCGGTTTGATGTCGGTTGCCTCATCCACTTGCCAAATGGGATATGTATTGTTGTTTAATACAACTTTCATCTGCAAAATATCCTTATAAGGTAAAACCAACGCCGTTGCTTTCCAAAGCTTATTGCCTTTGCTGTCTTTTCCTGCATAAGTAGGACGCAACAGTAAAGGACTTGCCAAACGCTCACCAATACTGGGCTCAACCGTGGCATTAACCGCTTTTTCTTGATAAGAATGAAATAAAATAGGCAAGCCGAACACCGCTCTGGGGAAAATATTGCCTGCTGGGTGTTCTGGCTGATGTCTTGGGTTAAATTGCAAATTTTTTTGTATGCGTCTTAACGCATCAGGCTCAGGCCAGCGGCTGCGTCCAGCGGGTTTGTTCTCTCTGCGAGCTTGCTCTGACGGCTCGTTACGCCCTACACCTGCTTGTTGGCGAAAATCGGATAATTTTTGTACCGCGGTTTCTAAAGCGGCTAGGGGGTTGGTTGTTGCTTGCTTTTGCACCAATTGACAATTTGCCAATGCCACCTCTTTATCGCTCAAAATCTCACAAATTTGCGGATAATCAGGCAACCGCTCACGTGTACCGCCCCCAATCCTTTACGAGAACGAAAACCCAGCCCACCAAAATTTGCCCACCATTGCAAGGTTTCTATCACCTGCTGTTTTTGCTCTTCGCTAGTCGTCGGCAAAAAAGCAAAGGACATCTCCCAAGTAATGCCGTCAGAATTAAGCAGTTTATGTGGATTGGTTTGGTGGTTTTCGGCGTTACTCATGCAAGCGGTAAAAAGCACATATTTAAGATTTCTTAAAAGTCTATCATCATACTTAATTAACTTATCTTTATGGGCAGTTGGCATTTTATCAATTTTAAGCAGCACCTTACTCGCCTTACCCTCATCGCCACCACTATCTATACCGCCCCAAAGGTTGGTCTCGGCTTTTCGGATATCATCTAGCCGCCATTTATGCTTGGCCAAAACTCGCCACCAAAACCGCAACGCCCCACGAATACTCATCGCACGAATGGGCATTTTGTTATCCACCGTTGCCGATACCACCCCACCGCCATACATCGGCGTAACCAGTTCACAATGTAGGGTGTGCCAAGGCGTGGTTGCAATTTCTGGCAAGTCATCAATACTGATGGATATTTTTTCTTGATTACTTGGGTCTCGTAACATAACGCATCCTTAGTTGATAATTTCAATAGAAGCAGGGTCTAGATTTAGATAAAAAGGTGCATTTCTTTTATCTTGTACAATTTCAAATTTGCTGGCTAATTCTATACCAAGCTGTTTTTCTATACAGGACTTAAGATTAGATTTGATAATTTCAAAATTATTTTTATATAGGTAAATTAAACTATCGTCATCATAAGAAAATACGTCTTTGAATTTTATCTTTTTATAGTATTCATTATATTCCATAGTGATATCATCAATATATTGTGCGTATCTTTTTACATATTCGTCTTTTTTATTCTTTTTCGGTGCCTGAACACCTGCTTTATTATTTTTGCGTAAATCAGCAAACCAGTATAAAAAAGCGAATTCTTTTGGCTCTAATTTCAACTGGTATTTGTGATTTATGGTAATGGTTTTAACTTTATTACGTAAATCAATGGTTAAAGACGGTTTTTCATAGGATTGATTGATTTTATCAACCACTTCACTAAAGCTGGCATCACTTTTAAGCTGATGGCGATTGTTAATGGCATTTTGCATTCGCACAAAAGGAATTTCTGCCAGCCAAATTTGAGCATCTTTGGCATTTAGGCGTTTGTCGGTATTTCTTTGTGTTACAAAATAATCACTTGGCGTGGGGTAATAAAAATTGCTTGTACTTTCAAAATCACTCTCCACCAATACGTGCGATAAGCGGTCTTGATGGCGACCATAAAGCGATAATGCATACCCTGCATAAAATCCCATCGTTTTACGCCCACCAGCAATAGAAACGTGTAAGGCGGTATGTTCATCTTGGGTAAATGCTTGAATTTGGGCACAAATGGCGTTGGCTGCAAGTTCATTATCGAGTGGTGTTTTTAAATCTTTTAGATCAGTGCCATTATCTTTAATTAAATGCAAATGTTGAATGGTAAATTGCACATTTGCCAAAACAGGATAATCATTTTTTATTTTAGTAAAAATTCCTTCATCAAATAAGCGCGCCCGAATTTGGTCTGAACCATCAGCGGTGGTCAAAACGTGAATTTCATCAGGAATCCAAGGCGTTTCTCGGTCTGGGTCGCAAGCCAACGCCCAAAGCGTTTCGGTGATGATTTGCGGAGTCATACCTGTAACTAAAAATAAAATATTTCGTTTTATCATGATTAAGCCTTTGTGTCGTAATTGATGCGCTTATTAAAGCGTAGTTTTATACGAAAATGGATTTTGGCAAGCTTTTGTTTTTGGTTGTGCGTCGTTCCTAAACGAGCGCTTAACATGATAAATTTATTGCTTTTTTGCAGCAAATAAGGGCTCTGGTTATAGAAAAAAGATGAAAGTTAGATGACTTTAGAATAGCGGTTATGGTCGTTTGCATGGAGGTAGGCATCAAAGACCATGGCGATATTGCGGATAAGGAGTCGCCCTAGCGGTTTGACGTGGAGTTGGGTGGGGGTGAGTTCAATGAGCTTATCTTCTGCCATAGGTTCTAGGCGTTGCCATTCTTGGGCAAAGTGTTCTTTAGCGTTGAGGTTAAATTGGGCGCTGATTTGGGTTAAATCTAGCGTGAGGTTGCACATGATTTCGGTGATGACGTGGCGACGCAGGAGGTCGTCTTCTGTTAGGGTGATGCCGCGTAGGATGGGCAGTTGTTGCGTATCGAGTGCTTGGTAGTATTTGTTGCGCGCTTTGTGATATTGGCTGTAGCTGTTGCCTACCATGGAGATGGCGCTAATGCCAAAGCCTAAGAGGTCGCAGTTGGAGAAGGTGGAGTAGCCTTGGAAGTTTCTGTATAAGGTGCCGTTTTTTTGGTGTTGGACAAGGGCGTCGCTGGGTTTGGCGAAATGGTCGAGTCCGATGAATTCATAGCCAGCTTGGGTGAGTTGGTGAATGGTGTTTTCTAAGATTTTGAGTTTGGTGGCGCTATCGGGGAGGTGTTGGCTTTGCAGTTGTTTTTGTGCCCCAAAAAGATGGGGCAGGTGGGCGTAGTTAAAAACAGCAATGCGCTCTGGAGAAAGGCGGATGACTTCAGCGACGGTTTGAGCAAATTTTTCTGGGGTTTGTAAAGGCAGTCCGTAGATGAGGTCAACGGAGATGGAGTGGTAGTGAAGGGCGCGGGCGGCGTCGAAGATTTTTTCAACTTCTTTTAGGGGTTGGATGCGATTGACGGCTTGTTGTACTTCGGGGTCGAAGTCTTGAATGCCGAAGCTGATGCGGTTTAGTCCAAGCTGGCGTAGGTGGGATAGATAGGAGTAGTCAACGGTGCGAGGGTCAACTTCGATGCTGTATTCGCCAGTGGCTTGGTCGGCAAACTGGAAATGTTGGTGGAGGAGGTGAAAGAGTTGGCTGTGTTCGTCTGGGCTGATGAAGGTGGGGGTGCCACCGCCAAAATGCAGTTGGACGACAGGGCGCTTGGCGTCAAGGGATTGGGTTTGTAAGGCGATATCGCGTGCGAGGTAATCTAGATATTGGCTGGCTTGTTTGGGGTTTTTGGTGATGATTTTGTTGCAGGCACAGTAGTAACAAACGCTTTGGCAAAAGGGGATGTGTAAATAAAGAGAGAGGGGGCGCTGACTTTCGTTGCTTTGTATGAGGTGATGGCGGTAGGTGGTTTCGTCAAAGCGTTCGTGGAATTGTACGGCGGTGGGGTAGGAGGTGTAGCGTGGTCCGCTGATGCTGTATTTTTGGATGAGTTGGGCGTCAAAATAGGGATTCATAGGGTGTTTTAGGTGTGAATTTGTGCGCCATTGTAGATAGGGGATGGGGTGGGAAAGTTAATTTTTGCTTACGTTGAGTTGGTTAAGCCATTGTTGGCATTGCTCAAGGGTGAAGGGGTAGAGGAGTTCGCGGTCGTATTCTGGGGCATAGAGTACAGGGATGAGGGTGTTGTATTGTTGGGTTAGTTCGGGGTGTTGGTCGATGTTAATAAGCTCAAAGGGTTGGGTGAGTTGGCTTAGGATTTGTTGTGCGTGTTGGCAAAGGTGGCAGTGTGGGCGGATGTAGAGGATGAGGCGGTGGGTGGTGATCATAATCAAGAAAATATTGTGATGTGGCGGTAGGTGGGGAGTACAATAGCGCGCTTTTCAGGCAATCACAAGGGGCGTTATGGGTGTTTTAGAGGCGGTGGTGTTGGCGTTGGTGCAGGGGATTACGGAGTTTTTGCCAGTATCGAGTTCGGCGCATTTGATTTTGTTGCCTCGATTGCTGGGCTGGGAGGACCAAGGGTTGGCGTTTGATGTGATGGTGCATGTGGGGACGCTGGCGGCGATTGTGTGGCATTTTCGTGCGGATGTGTGGGCGATTGTGCGGTGTTGGTTTGGGCAGTTTGCAAATCAAGCAATGTCAGAGGGGGCGCGAGAATATGCGCGGTTGGGGAATTTTTTAATTGTGGCGACTATTCCTGCAGGGTTGGTGGGGCTGTTGTTGGGAAATTATGTGGATATTTATTTGCGTAGTCCTTTGATGATTGCAGGGATTACGTTGGTATTTGGGGTGTTGTTAGGGCTGGCGGATTGTTTTTCAGGGCGTCGAACGCTTACGCAGATGTCGTTTATGCAGGCGCTGTGGTTTGGTTTGGCGCAGGCGTTGGCGTTAATTCCTGGGGTGTCGCGCTCAGGGGTGACGTTAACGATGGGATTGGCGCTTGGGTTTTCACGGGAGAGCGCAGCGCGCTTTTCGTTTTTGATGTCTATTCCAATTATTGTTTTGGCGGGGGGGCTAAAAGCGGTTGAGTTGATGCGGGGGTGAGGTGGCGCTTGATCCTTTGATGGCTGGGATTTCGTTTATGGTCTCTGCGGGGTCGGCGTATGTGTGTGTGCGAGTGTTTTTGGCGTTATTGGCTCGGGTGGGGATGTTGCCTTATGTGGTGTATCGGGTGCTATTGGCGATGGTGTTGTGGTTGGTGTTTCGCTGAGTTTTATCATTTAAGCTGTTACAATGGCGCGTTGTATTTTTTCTAATCTATAGGAGTATGTTATGAGTGATGAGCAAAAAACGATTGTATTAGAATTGCGCAAAATCTTTGTAGGCGATTTGTCGGTGGAGGTGCCAAGTGCGCCTGAGATTTTTAAAGAGGATTTAAATCCTGAGGTGAGTTTAAATATTGGGCATGAGGTTAAAGAATTGCCCGATGATTTTTTTGAAGTGAAATTGCGTTTAACCATTAATGCAAATGATGCGCAGTTGGGTAAGACAATTTATATTGTCGATGTGGCGCAAAGTGGGGTTTTTGAGATTAGCGGTTTGGAAAAAGCGCATTTGCATCACGCATTGAATGTTTATTGCCCAACAACCCTTTATCCTTATGCGCGTGAGGCGGTGGGTGCGTCGATTGTGCGCGCTGGCTTCCCATCTTTATTCCTACAGCCTGTCAATTTTGAACTGATGTATCAGCAAAAAATGCAGGAGCTTGCTAAAGAGTTCCAAGCCCAAAATGAGACTTCAGCGCAAGATGATGGCTAAAATAACGTTTAATGTTTAGTAGGCGCGTGTGGTCTAGCTGCCCATTAAGCGTTGATTAAATTTGAGTATGAATCATTGATTGCGTCATTAGACGTACTTTATCAAGACAGCGACCTCGTGGTGGTGAATAAGCCGTCGGGGTTGCTGTCTGTTCCAGGAAGAGGCGAGGAAAAATTTGATAGCGTTGAAACGCGGGTGCGTCAGCAGTTTGCATTAGGCGCGCGCGCTATTCATCGTCTTGATATGGCGACTTCTGGCATTTTGTTGATTGCTAAACATAAAGCTGCCGAGCGCCATTATAAAATTCAGTTTGAACAGCGTTTGGTGGAAAAAACCTACTATGCTATTACCAGCGGTATCATTGCGCCCACCCAAGGCAGTATGGATTGGCCGCTGATTGCCGATTGGGAGAATCGTCCGCGTCAAATCGTTTGCGCGATACGCGGTAAACCAGCGCTAACGCATTATCAAGTGGTGCAAACAGATATTGTGCACGCACAAACGCTTGTGCGACTAACCCTATAACGGGACGCAGCCATCAGTTGCGCGTGCATCTTGCTACACTAGGGCATCCGATTATTGGTGATGATTTGTATCATCCGAATCCTGTTGAGGTCGCCTTGCGGTTGCATGCCAGTAATTTAAAGATTCCCAAGCCTGATGGTGAGTATCTCATGGTGCAGGCGCCTTTACCTTTTCACTTCCCTACTATATTGAAATGATATAGTGAGTTATTTTCTTTGTGATACAATCGCCAGTCTTTTAATTTTTATCACACAAACAGAGGGTCTTATGCCAAAAACAATTTTAAATAGCGCTATTCTTACGGCACTGTTCACGCTCACAACTGTAAGCACTCAAGCAGCCATTAATATGAAGCCTGAGGCGAAGCAGGCGCTTATTAGTCAGCGCCTTGAGCATATCGATATGCAAACTAAAGAATATATTGATCAAGTGCTAAAGCAAGATGCCTCTATTGAAAGCATTGATTTAGTGGTTGGTAAATTAGATTTTAATCCTACTAACCAAACCGCTCAGTCAATGGACCAGCTCACCATTCGCCTAAGAGGCGATGAGCAAGCAGTTGAGCCCATTGTTATTTATGCCAATAACCACATTGATTATAGTGATGCCTTAAATCAACAAGATATTCTTGCGCGTATTGATACAGAAATCTCGTTAAGTGATGAGCAGATAAAAATGCTGGGTGAAATAGAGAATGACAACGAAGTGATTCTCTATCTTAAAAACCTCAATAAAAATCTTACTGTTCGCACTGATTTATTAGCGGATAAACAATTTAAGCAATATATCGCCTTGGCACCTTTTACCAGCGAAGAGGCAGAAGGTGGAAAGATTGTTTTTGAAGGCCTAGAGGTTGATACTCAAGCGCATGATGACACCTTTATTAGAGGGGTAGGCAAAACCCACTTTGCCATGCATAAACTCTTAGTTGAGCGTTTAAAAACGGTGATTGACTATGATGCGTTAGCGCAGTTAACGACCGAGCAGCAGAAAGCGTTAGATGAATATCCGAAAATTGATTCAGTGGAAACAGTTTTGGTATTAGAGCCTTTTACAGTTGATTATGAGCTGACTGAAAAAGGAAAGCTAAGCCTAAATAGTTCGCCCATTAGTTTAGCCAGTCCTTTTAAGGGATTTACGCTAAACATTGAAAATATTAGCGGAGAAGGCAAGTTAAAATATGAGGAAGCGCTAGATCAACATATTGGCAAAAGCCACTTTGTGGTAAAAGACTTAACGATTTTTTCAGATGAAAAGTTAAAAGAAGCGCTAAAAATCGATAGTGTTACTTTTGATCGTGATGTGCAAAAAAATGGCAAGTTATACAGTGAAATGGGGAAATTTGTTGTTAAAGCCGACAGCAAAAGCTTTAACCAGTTAACAGATAACAAATTCCAGTTTAAAGGCATTGATTTTGACTACAAGGTTAGCAATTTCTCAAAAAATTTATTGGAATCAGTGACTAATCTAGGGCAATTATATAACCAAGGTCAGCACGCGTGGTCAGAGGGCAATTGCCAAGCGATGTTAGAGATTGTTGATGATTTGGTGAAAAATAACACCAGTTTGGCTGAGACTTTTGCTGTGCGCACTGATAAAGGGGATGCGTATTTGAAAATTGAAGCGAGTTTGCGCAAAGGCGCAGACACTAAAGCATGGGCGAATGCTTGTAAAGCAAGCGATGATGCGCAGTGGAAACAATTATTAGATAAAGATGTTTTCTATTATGCAGAGATAAAAGTGCCAGTTGCCTTGACTGATGCTTCAGATCTTTCTTATATGGTTGAGATGATGGGTGCGCCTTATGTGGAGAAAAAAGGGGATGTGTTTAGTGTGGTGGTGGAGAATAAAGGTCAAGGCATGCTTGTAAATGGCAAACCTTTAACTGAAAATAGCGCACATTAAAAGTCCTGCTTAAATGCAATACCGCATCAGTAAAAGCTGATGCGGTATTTTTTGTCTTAGATTGTAATGATTTAAGATGTCAAATCGTCAAATCGTTAAATCGTTAAATCATGTGCGCTGTTAGGCTTATCAATTTAGCGCGCAAAATGGCTAGCATGTCCCCCGTGTTCGCATGGTATGGGGATTTTCGCTAGAAATTTTCAGGCATGAGTTAAATCAAATTTCTGCCATTAAGCTGGCATTTCCTCCTGCGGCGGCGGTGTTGATGCTGATGGCTTTTTCATGCACTAAAGGCAGAAGGGATAGCGCGAGTTCTAGGGTTTCAATATAGGTGAGGATTGCCCCTTTACGCTCAGCAAAATGTTGTTTTTGAGCTTGGCTTATCGGGTCTAGCACGATAAGAAGACTTAAAGAATCAACCTGATTAAAATCTGATACGACTTGCACTAACTCACCAAAGGCTTGCGCTTGTTTGCCCAATGCGCTGTCTTTTTCTACAACCGCGCGACTGCCACAAATCACAATGGCGATAAGGGCTTGAATTTGTTTTTCCAAAGCGCCGTTACCAATGGCGATTAAGGGGCGCGCTTCTAATGTCAGGTAGTTTTTCTCTCCTGTGATGCTTTGCATGTGAAATACTTTGCCAAGAGGGGATTGTTGGGCGAGCGTTTGCATTAAGTTAAGTGCATCTTGTTGTGCTGGATTAGAAAGGGTGGCGCGGATGCCAGTTTCTAGCTCTGTTGTGTTTATTGTTGTGGCGCTGCCCTCTAATCCTTCAAGATGCCATTGATGCCGCCAAGATAGGCGTTGCAAATAAAGTGGGCCGCCTGCTTTAGGTCCTGTTCCTGACAAGCCCATGCCTCCAAAAGGTTGCACACCGACGACTGCGCCAACAATATTACGGTTGACGTATAAATTACCAGCATGAATGCGCTTTAGCCATAGTTCAACGGTTTCATCAATACGGCTATGAAGTCCACTGGTTAAGCCAAAACCAGTTGAATTAATCTCTGCCATTATCTCTGGTAATTGTTGGGCATCAAAACGGATAACATGCAACACAGGGCCAAAAACTTCGTGTTTTAACTGTTTTATGCTATCTATTTCGAGCAAAGTGGGCGCGACAAAGGTTCCTTGTTGCGCTAGCTCAGGACAAATAGGGACTTGATAGTAAGATTGAGCGGTTTTTTTCAGCGCATCGATATGCTCCAGTAGGCGATTTTGTGCGGTTTTGTCAATGACAGGTCCAACATCTGTAGAGATTTTTTGGGGATTGCCAACCGTAAGTTCTGCCATTGCGTCTTTAAGCATGGTAAGTAAATTGTCTGCGACATCGCGTTGTATGTATAAAACGCGTAATGCTGAGCAACGTTGTCCTGCTGAATCAAATGCCGAATTTAAGACATCGGCAACCACTTGTTCTGGCAGGGCTGAACTGTCAACAATCATGCGTTTTGCCCCCCTGTTTCGGCAATCAGTGGTTTAATTTCGCGTTTAGTAAAAGCATTGATTGGATGAGCGCTGTTGGCAATAGAATGATCTGGGGTGGGGGTTTGTTCGATAGATTGCTGTAAATTTTTGTAGATGCTTTTTGCTGTATCGGTCGAGCCAGTAAAAATAACCCCATCAACACGCGCATCACTGACCAACGCCTGCCCAATTATTTTTCCGCTGCCGACTAAACATTGCAAAGCCGCTTTAGGAATGCCTGCTTGATGAAATAGCGTTACCGCATAATCTGCCATTAAAGAGGTTTGCTCAGCGGGTTTGGCTAAGACCACATTGCCTGCTACCAATGCCGCTGATACTTCACCGACAAAAATCGCCAAGGGGAAATTCCAAGGACTAATCGCGACGATAATGCCACGTGGATGGTTATATCCTTCAGGGTTATTGCGCACCTCTTGGGCATAATAGCGACAAAAATCAACTGCTTCGCGCACTTCTGCAATGGCATTATTAAGAGTTTTTCCCGCTTCACGGATTGCCAAATCAAATAGTTTAGGCAAATTTTCTTCCATTAAATCCGCCATTTTTTCCAACATTTCAGCGCGCGATAGCGGGGAAGTATGTTGCCACTGATGTTTAAAATTATGCGCGCTTGTAAAGGCTTGTTCGACTTCTTCTGCGCTAGCATCGCGCACTTTGCCTACAATTTCTTGCCTGTTGGCAGGGTTTCTTATCTCTCGCCATGATTGAGCGCTGGGCGCGTTGTCGATGTTTTGGGCTAATTGTGGTTTGGCGGTATAAGTATGATTGGCTAATGCATTAAGCGCTTGTTCTAAATCATATAAAGCGGTGGTATCGGTTAAATCATAGCCTTTGGAGTTTTGTCGTTTATCGCCAAAAAGATTAATCGGCAGAGGAATGCTGGGGTGCATGGTGGCGTTGGTGGCTTTTGCGATATCCACAGGGTCTTTTGCAAGCGTATCGATACTAATGTTCTCATCGACAATTTGATTAACAAATGAGCTATTAGCGCCATTTTCTAATAAGCGCCGTACTAAATACGCCAATAAGGTTTGATAAGAACCAACGGGGGCATAAATCCGACAAGGTACATTTAACCGCTCTTTGCCAACCACTTCATCATAAAGCGTTTCCCCCATACCGTGTAGGCATTGAAATTCAAAGTTTTTGCCTTGAGCAAGATGATAAATGGTTGCGAGAGTTTGCGCGTTATGAGTGGCAAATTGCGGATAAATCACATCTTGAGCGGTCAGTAGTTTTTTTGCGCAAACAATGTAGTTTAAATCGGTATGCATTTTGCGCGTAAAAACAGGGTAGTCTTGAAGACCATCGCTTTGCGTGCGCTTTATTTCACTATCCAATAGGCGCCTTTAACCAGTCGTATCATGATTTTGCGTTGATTGGCGCGCGCTTGGTCAATTAATTCATCAATTACAAAGGCACACCGTTTTTGATAGGACTGTACGACAAAACCAATGCCATCAAAACCTGCTAAATCCGCATCATTGAGTAATCGATGCATCAAATCCAGAGAGATTTCTAGGCGCTCAGCTTCTTCTGCATCAATATTAAGACCAATATTGTAGCGTTTAGCGAGCAAGAAAAGTTCTTTTAAACGAGGATATAATTCCTCCATAACGCGCGCATGTTGCGCCAAACTATAGCGCGGATGAATAGCTGATAATTTAACTGATACGCCTGAGGATTCATAAACCCCTAAACCTTGTGAAATCTGACCAACAGCATGAATGGCGCGAATATAATCCTGATAATAACGCTGGGCATCTTCTTCGGTAAAAGCTGCTTCCCCTAACATATCGTAGCTGTAGCGAAATCCCTGAGCGCAACGCTCTTCACTATTTTTAAGTGCTTGCTCTATTGTTTGACCAGTAACAAATTGTTTGCCTAATAAGCGCATCGCCATATCCACCCCCCGACGGATAAGCGGTTCGCCCCCTTTAGTGATTAGGCGGGATAAGGCAGAAGATAAACCGTTTTCGCTATGGGTGGAGACAACCTTACCGCTAATAAGCAGTCCCCACGCCGCGGCATTAACAAACATGGACGGACTATTGCCAATATGTGCGCGCCAATCGCCTTGAGAGATTTTGTCGCGAATGAGTTTATCGGCGGTGGTTTTATCAGGAATCCGCAATAAGGCTTCGGCTAAACACATTAGCGCAATCCCTTCTTGACTGGAGAGCGAAAATTCATGCATAAGCGCATCAACACTGCTGGCTGTTTTGCGTGCGCTACGGACTTTATGCACTAAATCTTTGGTCAGTGTTTGAATGGCTTGAGCGTGGGAGTCGGTATTGGCTTGTTCAATCAGGTTTTGCACCATCTGCTGTTCATCAGCGCGGTAGTGCTGGCTTAAAGAGGGGCGAATTTTAGCCGTTTGTGGGAAAAGAGAATAAGAAGACATGCGACTCTCCGATGGGATTATGAGGTTGTTAATATAAAAAACTATTTATTGTAATATATCAGAATATTAAGGCGCAAAAGCAATAATTTAATGGCGTTAAACCGCTAGGGAATAGGGGCGTTTAGGTTAGAGGTTTGTGATGAACTAATTAAGGTGCGCTCGTTTATGTGCGAATCATTTACAATGCGCGCTTTTAGCGAGATAAGGTGGGAATATGGTGAAAAATGTGGTGCTGGCACGTGCAGGATGGCTGACTTATTTGGTGGCGGGACTGTGTTGTCTTGCGACGTTGCTTACGCAAGCTGGACAGAATGAATGGACGCAGTTGTTTGTATTGCAATGGTCGTTGGTGGCAGAGGGGCAGTGGTGGCGCTTGTTTACGCCGATTTTTTTGCATTTTCCTATGTGGGGGTCAACTATTTTGCATTTGGCGTTTAATGTGCTGTGGTGGATTGTAGTGGGTGGGGCGGTGGAGCGTTTTGAGGGGTGGGGGCGTTTGCTTGGGCTATTGCTGGTGAGCGCTTTGGTGAGTAATGTGGTGGCGTTTTGGGTCTATGGAGCGTTTTTTTGGTGGATTGTCGGGGGGTGTGTTATGCGTTGGTGGGCTATGTGGGGGAGCGCGCGCTTGTGGTTGTGCGCTATAAAAAGGTAGTGGATAGGAATTTGTTGATGGTATTTGTGGGGATGATGGTTTTAGGGTTTACTGGCATTTTAGGCGCGGTTGCGAATATGGCGCATTTGGCGGGATTTTTCGTGGGGATTCTGTGGGCATTGGGATTAAAAGGATTGAACAAATAGCATTATTTGGGGAAATAATAGGATTGATTCTGTGGTTTTGTCGAAATTTAGCGCGTCTTGTTGGTAAAAATAGGACGCTTTATCAACAAGGTTGGATTTATTTTTAAACCCTTTTTGCCTGATTTTTAAGGGGTTGGCTTGAAAAAACAGCAGTTGCCCTCATCTCCTAGGCGTTCATTTTATTTAAATTAGGAGTGTTTTATGCAAGACCATGAGAATCAAAAGAATGCGCAACAAGATGAGCAGTTAGAGGCTGAAGCGTTAGAGTCAGAAAATGAGGTTGGCGAGCAAGAAGAAGGCATAACACAGCCAGAACACGCGCAAAATGAGGAGATGCTGGCGCAAGTTGAGGCGCTTAAGGCGCAGGTGTTGCGCGAGCGGGCAGATAATGACAATTTGCGTAAGCGTCAGGAGCGAGAATTGCAAAGCGCCCATAAATTTGCAACAGAGCGCTTAATTAAGGACTTATTGCCAGTGATGGATTCTTTGCATTTGGGCATTGAATCAGCGCAGAAAAACGAGGAAGCGACGCTTGAACAATTTATTTCAGGCTCACAAATGACGCTTAAATTATTTGAGGAAACGCTGGCGCGCCATGGTGTGGTTGAAATTGTTGCTCTTGGCGAGCGTTTTGACCCTGAAAAACATGAGGCGATTAGCATGGTGGAAAATGCTCAAGCCACGCCAAATACTGTGATGACGGTGGCGCAAAGAGGTTATGAATTAAATGGGCGGGTGATTCGTCCTGCGCAAGTGGTGGTGGCTAAAGCAGTATCATAAAAATTTGCGGATTGGCTTGAAAAAATCCGCCTTTGCCCCATTAATGTGTTTAGTAATTATTTGAACTTTTGGAGAGGACTTTATGAGTAAGATTATTGGGATTGATTTAGGGACTACAAATTCTTGTGTTGCCATCATGGATGGCGATAAGCCACGGGTGATTGAAAATACGGAAGGGGGACGGACAACGCCTTCTATTGTCGCTTTTGCAGATGAAGGCGAGGTGTTGGTTGGGTTGCCTGCAAAACGTCAGGCAGTAACCAATCCTAAAAATACAATTTATGCGATTAAGCGGTTAATTGGTCGTCGTTTTGATGAAAGTGAGGTGCAAAAAGATATTAAATTAGTGCCTTATAACATCGTTAAAGCCGATAATGGGGATGCGTGGGTTGAGGTTAATGGGAAGAAGATGGCGGCTCCTGAAGTCTCAGCGCGTATTTTGCAGAAAATGAAAAAAACTGCTGAAGATTATTTGGGTGAGAAAGTAACAGAAGCGGTGATTACTGTTCCTGCGTATTTTAACGATAGTCAGCGTCAGGCGACCAAAGATGCGGGCAAAATCGCAGGTTTGAATGTTCGTCGGATTATTAATGAGCCAACCGCGGCGGCGCTAGCCTATGGTATGGATAGAAAAGCAGAAGATGCCAAAATTGCTGTCTATGACTTAGGGGGCGGTACGTTCGATATTTCAATTATTGAAATGGCGGATTTAGATGGCGACCGTCAGTTTGAAGTATTAGCAACCAATGGGGATACTTTCTTAGGCGGTGAGGATTTTGATGCGCGCGTTATTGATTATTTAGTCGCTGAATTTAAAAAAGATAGCGGTATGGATTTATCCAATGATTCGCTTGCCTTACAGCGTTTGAAAGAGGCGGCGGAAAAAGCAAAAATTGAGCTATCGTCTAGTCAGCAAACTGAAATTAATTTGCCGTATATTACAGCCGATGCTTCTGGCCCTAAACATTTGAATTTAAAATTAACTCGCGCAAAATTAGAGTCTTTGGTAGAGGAATTAATTGAGCGTACGCTAGAGCCTTGCCGTCAGTCTTTAAAAGATGCGGGGTTAAGCAGTAGTGATATTAATGATGTGATTTTGGTTGGCGGTCAAACGCGGATGCCAAAAGTGCAAGAAGTGGTGAAAAACTTCTTTGGTAAAGAACCACGTAAAGATATTAACCCTGATGAGGCGGTTGCTTTGGGAGCTGCGATTCAAGGCGGGGTTTTAGGTGGGGATGTAAAAGATGTGTTGTTGTTAGATGTGACGCCGTTGTCGTTGGGCATTGAAACGATGGGCGGGGTGATGACTAAACTCATTGAGAAAAACACCACAATCCCAACCAATGCTGAGCAGATTTTCTCTACTGCTGAGGATAATCAAACTGCGGTTACGATTCATATTTTACAAGGTGAGCGTCAGCAGGCGAGCGCGAATAAATCATTAGGTCGTTTTGATTTGACAGATATTCGCCCTGCACCACGCGGTATGCCACAAATTAAGGTAACGTTTGATATTGATGCAAACGGGATTTTAAATGTCTCTGCAAAAGATAATGAGACTGGCAAGGAGCAATCGATTGTGATTAAAGCAAGCTCTGGTTTGTCGGATGAGGAAGTAGAGCGCATGGTAAAAGATGCTGAGGCGCACGCTGAGGAAGATAAATTATTCCAAGAAAAAGTGAGCGCTAAAAACTCTGCTGAGGCGATGATTCATAGCGTTGAGAAATCAATGCAGGAATTAGGCGAAGGCGAGGTGAGTGCTGAGGAACGCGCTAAAGTGGATGAGGCAGTTGAGGCATTACGCGCTGCTATCAAAGACGATAATCTTGAAGAAATTAAAGCGAAAACAGAAGCCCTTTTGGAAGCCTCTTCTCCTGTAATGCAAAAAGCTTATGCCAAACAGGCAGAGCAAGCGCAAGCTGGTAGCGCAGGTGAAGAGCAAGCCAATGGCGATGATGGCGTTGTTGACGCGGATTTTAAAGAAGTGAAAGACGACGACAAAAACAGCTAATTTTTCTTTTTACTGAGGGCGGCATACGTCGCCCTTTTTTTATGGGAATAGTATGGCTAATCAAAATAAAGATTTATATAAAATTTTAGGAGTGGAGAAAACCGCTTCTAAAGAAGACATCAAAAAGGCATTTCGTAAACTCGCCATGAAACTTCATCCCGACCGCAATCCTGATGATAAAGAGGCGGAAGAGAAGTTTAAAGAGGCAAAAGCAGCATACGATATTTTAAGTGATGACCAAAAACGCGCAACATACGACCGCTTTGGTTTTGATGCGGCAAAAGGTAATGGTGGCGCAGGCGGTTTTGGTGGCTTTGGCGGTGGGGGCGCTGGCGCGAGCTTTAGTGATATTTTTGGCGATATGTTTGGCGATATTTTCGGTGGCGGTGGAGCTGGGCGCACAAATGCTAATCGACAAAATCGTGGTCGGGATTTGGCGTATGAGTTGGATTTGTCGCTAGAAGAGGCGGTGAGCGGAGTGGAGAAAACAATCCGCATCCCAACTTTTGTGGTCTGTGATAATTGTAATGGCAGTGGGGCGACAGAAAAATCAACCAAACATACTTGTAGCACTTGCCAAGGCAGTGGACAGGTGCGCATGCAACAAGGGTTTTTCTCAATTGCGCAGGTGTGCCCAACTTGTAATGGTAAGGGTGAAATTATTGAAAATCCTTGTGAAAAATGCCATGGCGCTGGGCGTGTGCATGAGCAACGGGTGTTGGATGTTAGCATTCCTGCTGGCGTGGATACTGGAGATCGTGTTCGTTTGCAAGGTAAGGGCGAGGCTGGTGAGATGGGCGCGCCTGCAGGGGATTTGTTTATTGAAATCCGTGTGCGTAAACATGCAATTTTTACTCGCGATGGCGATGATTTGTATTGTGAGATGCCTATTAGTATTGCAACTGCTTGTTTGGGCGGAGAAATAGAAGTGCCGACGCTAGATGGTAAGGTGGCGCTTAATATTCCAGAAGAAACACAAACGCATAAAACTTTTAGATTGCGCGGTAAGGGCGTTAAATCGGTGCGCAGTCATTCAACTGGCAATTTATTTTGTAAAGTTGTGGTGGAAACGCCTATTAATTTGTCTAAGCATCAAAAACAGTTGCTGGAGGAGTTTGAACGTTCTTTAAAGGATGGGGGTAAGCGCCATGCGCCAAAAGAGCGTGGATTTTTAGATTCAGTGAAAGATTTTTTTGATAATCTTTAGATTTTTTTAAGAGATTAAAAGCGTTAAGCCCAACTGTTTTGTTGGGCTTTTTTTGTGAGGGGTTGTGGGTTATTTGAGGCGAGTGGCGGCGGCGTCTGCGAGGGTTTGTAGCATGGTTTGGGTTTCTTCCCAGCCGATGCAACCGTCGGTGATGCTTTGTCCGTAGGTGAGTGGTTGGTTGGGGGTGTGGGTTTGTTTGCCTTCGATGAGGTGGCTTTCTATCATGACGCCAAAGATGGAGCGGTTGCCATTTTGGATTTGGGCGCAGATGTCTTGGGCGACGATTTTTTGTTTGCTGTGGTCTTTGAGGCTGTTGGCGTGGCTAAAATCGACCATGATGTTTTGGGGGAGGCTGGCTTTTTGTAGGTGTTGTTCAACGTTTTGGATGTGTTCGGCGCTGTAGTTGGGTTTGTCGCCGCCGCGTAGGATGATGTGGGTGTCTTCGTTTCCGGTGGTTTGGACGATAGCGGAGTGTCCAAATTTTGTTACAGAAAGGAAGGAGTGGGGGGCGCGGGCGCTGGTGATGGCGTCGATGGCGATTTGAATGCTGCCGTTGGTGGCATTTTTAAAGCCAACTGGGCAGGAGAGTCCTGAGGCGAGTTGGCGGTGAACTTGGCTTTCTGTGGTGCGTGCGCCAATGGCGCCCCATGATACGAGGTCGGCGATGTATTGTGGGGTGATCATGTCGAGATATTCTACGGCGACGGGGAGTCCGCTTTCGGTGATGTCTAGTAGGAGTTTTCGGGCGATGCGTAGGCCGTCGTTGATGGCGAAGGTGTCGTTTAGGTGAGGGTCGTTTAGCAGTCCTTTCCAGCCTGTGGTGGTGCGCGGTTTTTCAAAGTAGACGCGCATGATGATTTCTAGGCTGTGCTGGTGTTTTTGGCGTAGGGGTAGCAGGCGTGCGGCGTATTCTTTCGCGGCTTGGATGTCGTGAATAGAGCAAGGCCCGATGATGACGAGTAGGCGGTTATCGTGCTGGTTTAGGAGGTTATGGATGGCTTTTCGCGCTTGGTAGGTGGTTTGGCTGGCTTGTTCGCTGGCGGGGTATTTTTCGAGTAGGGCGATGGGGGGAGGAGTTCTTTGATTTGTTGGATGCGTAGGTCGTCGGTTTTGTGCATGAGGTTGTCCTTGTTGGTTAATGAGCAAAAGGGTAAAGGTAGCGCATTTATTGAGCTTTAGATAGTGGGAATGATTTTTTAATTGTCTTTGTAAGGATATAATCTTTTCTCACGCTTTTTTGTGTGTTGGGTTGTTACAATGTTTGGTTTTCTAGTGTTTTTTTGGGGATGCGATGCAGTTGATTAATGTGGTTTTGTTGTTTTGTGCGGTGTTGTTGTTTGCTAGTGTGTTGGCGAGTTCGTTGTCAGCGCGGATTGGTATGCCGTTGTTATTGGGGTTTTTGTTGATTGGAATGTTGGCGGGTGAGGATGGGATTTTGGGGTTGCAGTTTTCATCTTTTGGTTTTGCCAATATGGTGGGGCAGGCGGCGTTGGCGGTGATTTTGTTGGATGGGGGGTTGAGGACGGCAATTTCGACGTTTCGGGTGGCGCTTAAGCCAGCGAGTGTGATGGCGACGTGGGGGGTGATGGCGACGGTGGGGACGCTTGGGTGTTTTGTGATGTGGTTGCTGGGGGTGGATTGGCGCTTGGGGGATGTTGATGGCTGCGATTGTGGGGTCGACAGATGCGGCGGCGGTGTTTTCGTTGTTGCGCCATAGTGGTATTCGGTTAAATGAGCGGGTGCAGGCAACGTTGGAGATTGAATCTGGGGTTAATGATCCTATGGCGATTTTGTTGGTTACGGCGTTTATTGCGCTTAATTTGCAACCGCAGGCGCAGTCTTTGGGTTCATTTGCGGGGTTGTTGGTGCGTCAGTTGGGGCTTGGGTTGGCGTTTGGGTTTATGGGGGGGTGGGTGTTGAGTAAGTTGTTGGGGCGGGTGCGTTTGGCTGATGCGATGTATGCGTTGTTGATTTTATCTGGTGGGTTTGCGGTTTTTGCGTTAACAAATTTGCTCGGGGGGAGTGGGTTTTTGGCGGTGTATTTGGCTGGGGTTTTGGTGGGTAATTATCAGAGTCGGGCGACGGGGCATGTGTTTAATGTGATGGATGGGTTGGCGTGGTTGAGTCAGGCGACGTTGTTTGTGATGTTGGGGCTTTTGGTTACGCCGAGCGATGTGTTGGGGATTTGGCATTATGGTTTGGCGGTGGCGGCGTTTTTGGTGTTGGTGGCGCGTCCTTTGGCGGTGGTGTCGGGGTTGTTGCCTTTTGGATTTCGTTTGAATGAGATTTTATTTATTTCTTGGGTGGGGTTGCGTGGGGCGGTGCCAATTACATTGGCGATTATTCCTGTGATGATGGGGGTGTCGCAGTCGGTGTTGTTGTTTGATTTGGCGTTTGCGGTGGTGGTTTTGTCGTTGTTGGTGCAGGGGTCAGCGTTGCCTTTGTGGCGCGCTGGTGTGGGGTGATTTTGCCTGAGACGCCAAGCGCTAAGAGTCAACACCGTTTGTGGCTTAATGAGCAGGCGAGTGTGGAGATTTTTGAGTTTGTGGTGGCGCAGAATGCGTTTGTTATTGGGCTACACCCTGAAGCTATTGCGCAGAAGATTAATGCTCATGAGGTGAAGGTGTTGGCGTTTGTGCATGCCGATGAGGTGGTTACGATGTCGCCTGAGACGCGCTTGGCGGTGGGCGATGGGGTGTGGTTTGCGGTGCGTGGGGAACATGTGGAACGTTTGGCGCGCTTGTTTGGTGATAGTGTGATTAAAGCAAAATCAGAGAGTGAGTTTTATGGGCAGTGGGTGGTCTCTCCTCATGTGCGTATTAAGCATTTATCGATGTTGGATTCTGCTGGCTTGGATTCTGAGGTGCGCGAGATGACGGTGTTGGCGTTTATTCGTGCGCAGGAGGAGCGCAATTGGGTGGTCGGGGGATAAGGTGGCTTTTGATGAGCGGGCGGTGTTTACGGTAAAACAGATGGATGATAAGGGCAATATCATGTCGCTGGGTTTGAAGATTAAGCCGTTGGAGGAAAAGCAATAGGCGGTGGAGGATTAGATGGGCGTTAATCCGAGCGCCTATTGCATAATATTTGGCTTTTATTGATTTGGTTTGTATCGCTATTTTGTGTGGTGCATAGGGGTTAGTCAGGTTGTTCTTCGCTATGGGTGAATATCCAATAGGTGCTGATGGCGATTATTATGGCGAGGATGAAGTAGGCAAGGCTTATCGGTAGAGGGTTTCATTAAACTGTTGTCCGACAATATGGGCAATGCCTATGCCAATAATGGTCATCACGCTGCCAATTAAAGCAGAGGCGGTGCCTGCGATGTTTTTATAGAGCTCTATGATTAGGCTGTTGAAATTGGGCATTAGGGTGCTAAAGCCTAAAAAATGGAGCATAAACAGGGCGATTACTAAAAATAGTGGCGGTTTGCCATGGGTGAGTAGGGCGGCTATAAGGAGGGCGCTGTCGGAAATAACCATGATGGTAAGCGCGATTTTAACCATGCTGCGTAGTCCTTTGTGTAGAACAAGGCGGGAGTTGGCGATGGAGGAGGCAACCATGCTAAGGGCAATGCAGGCGAAGATATAAACAAAGTTTTCCCCTAAATGATAAACGCCGTCTTGGAATATGGGTTCAAATTGGCTGATGTATAACACGAGCATGCCAAATAGGCAGCCTAGGATGAGTAGATAAAGTAGGGTGATGCTGTCGCTAAGGCAGGTTTTGATGGCGTTTGCAACGGATTTAATGCTAAAGCGGTTGCGTCGTTCGGTTGGTAGGGTTTCTGGGAGTTCGATGAGTTCCCAAGCACAAGCTAGGGTTGCGATTAGAGCGAAAAAAATAAATAAAGCGACCCAATCCCCTAGGCTTATAATCCATTGTCCAAGCATGGGCGCAATGATGGGAATAATAAGAAATACCATCATAATTAATGACATTAGCCGTGACATGGCACGACCTGAGACAACGTCGCGCACAATGGCAAGCGTGAGAACACGAGGAGCGCCAACACCAATGCCTTGGAATAATCGCGCAATCAGTAAGGTTTCATAGTTTGTGGCAAAAATTGCAAGGATGCTGGCAAGAATATAAATAATGAGCCTGTGGTGAGGATAATTTTGCGCCCAAATACATCAGCAAGCACGCCAAATAATAATTGTGTCAGCGAAAATCCAAGCATGAATACAATTACCATGAGCTGAATGCGGTTTTCATCTCCTTCGGTTAGTCCAAAGGTTTGGCTGATTTCTGGAAAGGCGGGCAAGATGGCATCAATGCTTAGTGCGGTAATGCCCATGAGTAAGGCTAACAAGACGATAAATCGTCTGCTTTGAAAAAATGGGTTCATAGAAATCCTTGTATAAAGTCGCTTGGAAAAAAATAAACGCAGTTTAATGATATTGCTATAATGCGCAAAGTTTTGCGGCGCGAAACTGGATTATCATTTATTTATTTATTTTAGTTGGATTTTGGAGTTTTTATATGAATGTTCGTTTTTTTGGAAAACAGTTTGCCATGATTTGTGCGATGTTGGTGTTTCTAACTGGTTGTATTGCAACAGGAACGCGCTTGGACTATAACGCGATTAATCAAATTCAGCGTGGGGTAACGACAGAGCAACAGATTCGCGCGATGTTTGGTGAGCCTGTTACAGTTGAATTAAATCAAAAGGCTAATATTAAGCGTTTGACTTATGGCTATCGCAATGATGATAGCATTAAAAAAGAAGCAGCTGGCATTGGTGGTGCAGCATTAGGTGGCTTGGTAGGGGGTCAAATTGGTGGGGGAAGTGGTCAAGTGTTGGCTTCTGGTTTAGGCGCTATGGCGGGTGGTTTGTTTGGTGGGAATGCCGTAACAGCGCGTGAAGAGAGTCAATTTCTAGAAGTGTTGATTGACCTTAGAACAGGACGGGTGAGCGATTATAACTACACTGAGGCAAAAGGTCGTACGCAATCTTGGAGTATCAATCAAGGTGTTGGCGCTTTGTAAAATGCGCTTATGCTAAGCGCTTAAGGCGCAAAGACCCCTTAACAACCTTGGCGGTTAAGGGGTTTTTTTGTGGCTAAAGAAGGGAAGTATTTTTGAAATAGAAATAATTGTTATTTGTATTATTATTTGTGTTATAGTGGCGTGGCGAGGGTGTTGTGGCTTATCGCAATTGTTTTATTGATGGAGAAAAAAATGTTTAAAGTGAAGAATATGTTGTTATTGTCGGTGCTTTCTTTATCCACAGTAGGATTTGCTCAGGAGCAAGTGGCGCGAGTGATTGAACCGCTGGCGAAAGGGAAGGTTTTTGAAAATGCTCATGCAAAGGTGATGCGTAAGGTGTTGAGTAAGGGAGATACGATTCCCTCCCATAACCACGAAGGCGATGATATTGTTTTTACTGTGTTGCAAGGCTCTTTGGCTATTACTATAAATGAAACAGAGCAATATGCTTTAAAAGCAGGTGAGGTGTTGTTATTTAATGGCAAGAATTTTATTCAAGGTGAGGCGTTGGAAGATAGCGTGATTATGGTAACTCTGATTGAAGAATAATAAGATACGCTGTTTTTTGGAAGGGTTTTCTAATTTTGGGATTTGTTTTTATGTGAATCTGTTTAGATGGTCTTTTTGATTGTACAGCGTCTAGCCTAAAACCCCTTAATCGTTTGTTCGTTAAGGGGTTTTTTGTGGGGTTAAAGTTGCCAGTTGATAGGGGTTTTGCCTTGTTGGATGAGTAGTTGGTTGGTTAGAGCAAAGTGGTTGCACCCATGAAATTTACCGCCTGCTAGTGGGGAAGGGTGTACGGCGGTTAGGATGTGATGGCGGTTGGCGTTAATGAGTGAGGCTTTGCTTTTGGCGAAATTGCCCCAGAGAAGGAAAATAATGCCGGTTTTCTCTTGGTTGAGGAGGCTAATGACGGCGTCTGTGAAGTGTTGCCAGCCAATACGGCTGTGGCTAGCGGCTTTGCCGTGTTCGACGGTGAGGCTGGCGTTAAGGAGTAAAATGCCTTGGGTTGCCCATGCGCTTAGGTCTCCGTGATTGGGTGGGGTGAAATGGGGGATACTGCGGGCGAGTTCTTTATAGATGTTGCGTAGGGAGGGCGGTGGGCGGATGTCTTTGGGCACGGAAAAAGATAAGCCCATGGCTTGATTAGGTTGATGATAGGGGTCTTGTCCTAGGAGGACGACTTTGACTTGCTCAAAAGGGGTTTGCCAAAAGGCATTAAAGATAAGGCGGTTGGGTGGGTAGGTGGGAATGCCTTGGGCTTGGGTTTGTTGCAGGGTGTGTTTGATTTTTTCAAAATAGGGTTGCTGGAATTGCGGGAGTAGGCGGGTTTTCCAGCTGGGTTCTAGTTTGATTTGATTTGCTTGAATTTGAGTCATGATTAGGGATTGGAAAGGAGGTTTTTGCAGTCTTGGTTTAAATCAACTTCAGCGGTGGCTTCGATTTCTTGGCGTTCGTTGGTGAGGTTGCCTTCTGAGGCGGTTACGGTGCTGCTGACTTCTTTGGCTGGTTCATGGGAGGCTAGGGTGCTTGTGGTGCTGATTGTAGGGGTTTCTAAATTGGATTGATTTTGCAGGTAGACGGGCACACCATTTGGGAAAATAATTTCGCGTGCATCATCTGGTAGGCTAATGCCTTCTTCCATGAGGCGACGTTTGAGCAGTCGAAGGATAGAGGAGCGTAATTTGAGACGGTCGAGGGTTTTGCCATCAAACCAGTAGTAAATTTTAAGGTTGACGGTAGCAGCGCCTAGATTGTCAACCAAAACGAGTGGTTTGGGGTCTTGCATGAGCGCTTCATGTTCACTGAGAAGGTCTAAGATGATGCTTTGTGTGTCACTAATTGAGGCGTCGTAGCCAATGCCAAGGTCGATGATATCGCGTTGGGAGGAGGAGGCGGTGTAGTTATGAATGATGTTTTTAAACACCATGGAATTAGGGATTTGAATGAGGTTCCCTTCGCTGGAGAGTAATACGGTGGTGCGGGTGTTCATGCTTTGTACGATGCCAAGTTTATCCGCAACTTTGATTAAATCCCCGCGGGTGAAGGGGCGTCTTAGGCTTAAGAGTAAACTGGCTAGGAAATTCTCGGCAATATCTCGAAAAGCAAAACCTATCACAATCCCCACGACCCCAGCTCCGCCCATGATAGATAGCGCAATGCTGGTTAATCCCGCAACTTGTAAAACAATATAAACGCCTAATAAAA
Organism: Rappaport israeli; assembly: GCF_001888055.1. Classification (GTDB taxonomy): domain Bacteria; phylum Pseudomonadota; class Gammaproteobacteria; order Cardiobacteriales; family Cardiobacteriaceae; genus Rappaport; species Rappaport israeli. Next base: position 238,889 of record NZ_LXHZ01000022.1, on the reverse strand, counting down.
AACTGGGTACGGCGATGGCTTTGGCAAGAATATCGGCAAGTAGGGTGAGGCAAGTTGGCGGTTAAAGAGAGTGCTGGAGAAGCGGTGGATATATTTAGCGATTTGCCATGCAACAGGGAGCACGATGACGGTGAGTAAGATAAGGGGTAATGAGGCGATAAATTTATATAACAGGCGTTCAAGTTCAGAAAGTGCAGGTTTCATGCTCCAATTGGGGGTATTGCTGACTTGAATGCGATTAACGACGGCAACGACGTCTTGAGTTTTGCTGGCAAGGTTTCGCGCCCATTGGCGATGTTCGTCGCTGTCGGTTTGTCCATCTAAAAACACAATGCCATCATCAACGCGTACGCTGGAATTCTCATACCAGCCAGTTGCAGAGAGAATTTTGCTGATGCGTTTTTGAATTTCGTCATCTTTGGCAATCGGTGAAACCGCGATCGCTTGCTCAGGAGAGCTGATCTCTTCTTCGGTAAGTGTTGGCGCAGTGGTTTGTTGCGCCCAAATGGGCGTGATAATAAACAAGTAAGTCAATAGCAACCGTAACATGATTAAGCCCCTTGCAAAGAGTAAAAGGCACTATTGTAAATTAAATTAAGAGGCGGTTGTAAATCCTGATAGGGGGGTATGAAAGAGCAGTTGAAAGATTGGTATAAGTGGGGGCGTAAATTGACAAAATTGGGCGCATTTTGCGTTAAAATTGCGCGTTTTATTTGGTGAGGATGGGGCGATGTTTTATCGTTTTTGGTTATATATAAAAAGTCCTGAGAAAACATTGTGGGTACAGCCAGCATTGGGGGCGTTATTTGCCATTGTGTTTGCAACGTTAGGGTTTGTTGCAAAATATTTTCTACCGCTTGATTTGTTGCCAAATATTGATGCGACAACGCTGGATGATTTGCTTGATATTATCGCGACTAGCATGTTGGCGGTAAGTACGTTTTCGCTTTCTATTATGGTAGCGGCATTTGCCTCTGCTTCAAATAATGCCACGCCAAGAGCAAGTAAATTAGTGATGGCGGATAAAGATGCGCGGATGGCGATTGCGAGTTTTATTTCTTCCTTTATCTATGCGGCAGTGGCAAAAACGGCGACGGGGTTGGGCTATTATGACCAAAATGGACGTTTTGTATTATTCGCTGCCACTATTTTAATTTTGCTGTATTTAATTATAACGCTGATTCGCTGGGTGCATACGTTGTCGCTTCTAGGGCGCTTAAGCACTACGATTGATAAAATCCGTGTTGCAGCGCTTAATGCGCTTAAAGATTATCGGCAAGATTATTATTATGGTGCCTGCGCAAGCCCTCCAAAAGGCGCGGTTAAAACGCGCATTTGTGGGCATAAGGTGGGCTATTTAGTGCATATTGATTTTAAGCAGTTACAAGAACTTGCTCAAGAATATGAGGTGCATTTTCATATTCAGCATCGCCCTGGAAAATTGCTTTATGGGGGAGAGTGTTTGGTCGAGGTGTATGGGCAGGATTTGGATAATGAGCGTCAACAAAAGGTGTTAGAGGCATTTATTTTAGGGCGTATGCGCACCTATGAACAAGATGCGCGTTTTGGATTGATTGTGTTAAGTGAGGTGGCGCAACGGGCGCTTTCCCCAAGTGTGAATGACCCTGGGACGGCGATTCAAATTTTAGCAGTGATTGCCGAGTTATTAATTGAGCCTGAAAAAAATGAGGAGCAATCTCCGCGCTATGCTAATTTAAGTATGGTTGCTTTAGAGGAAGCTGATTTAATTGCCCATCCCATTGCCCCTATTGCCCGAGATGGCGCGAATAATATTGAAGTAGGGGTATGCTTGCAAAAAGTGTTAGCAGGAATTTATCAACGCGGTTATGAAAAAGGCGTGCGCGCTGAGGCAAAGCATCAAGCAAAGCGCGCGCTGGAGTTAGCGCAAAAAGCGCTTATTTTGCAGGAAGACTACCAAATTTTAGAAAAATTACATCGCCAGTTATTTAATTAAGGTAGGGAGACTTCTTAAAATAAAAGGCAATTTATGGAAAGAGATTTAAGCGTAAATGATTAAATGTATTATTTTGTTATCGTGCGCTTGGTTTGCTTGAGGTTATCGGCTTTATTTTAAAGGCATAAAAAAACCGCCTATCTTGTGATAAGCGGTATTTTTTTATGGAGATTAAAGCGCTTAGCGCAAAGTTACTAATTCTTCACTGCTGGTTGGATGAATGGCGACAGTATCGTCAAAGTCCGCTTTGGCGGCGCCCATTTTAACCGCTACAGCAAAGCCTTGTAGCATCTCATCCACACCATCCCCAATCATTTGAATGCCAATAACCCGCTCTTCTTTGCCTTTGCAAATCAGTTTCATCAGGGTTTTGGGTTTGTGATGGGAGAAAGTACGCGCCATAGGTGTAAACTGTGCTTTATAAACTTTAACACTTTCACCAAATTCAGCTTGCGCCTGTTGTTCGGTATAGCCCACGCTACCAATAGGCGGATGAGTAAAGAGCACAGTTGGAATATTGTCCATATCAAGCTTGGCATCGGGTTGATCATTAAATAGACGGGCAACAAGTTTTCTACCTGCGGCAATGGCAACAGGGGTTAAATCTACTTGCCCAGTAACATCCCCAATGGCGTAGATGTTGGCAATATTGGTGTTTTGATAGGCATCAACAGGAATAATTCCGTTTTCTTTACGCTCTAAATGAATAGTTTCTAATCCGATATCGTCAGTATTAGGAATGCGCCCTGTTGCCAGTAAAACGCAATCTGTTTCAATGCTTTGACCGCCACTTAGATAAACGCAATAACCATCAGAAATTTTCTCAATACGGGTAATGGTTTGCCCATAATGGCGATTAATGCCTTGTTCTTGCATGGCATTGTCTAAAGTGGTGGTAATGTCTTCATCAAGGCTTTTTAATACTCTGGGCTGGCGTACGACTAAATCAATTTGACTGCCAAGCGCTTGCATAACGCCAGAAACTTCACAGGCAACATAACCTCCGCCAGCAATAAGCATGCGCTTAGGTTGGGTTTCAAGTGCAAAGAAATCATCTGAAGTAATGGCGTGTTCACGTCCTTCTAGTGTAGGCTGAACAAAAGGTCTGCCCCCTGTTGCGATAATAAAATGCTTGGCTGTATAGGTTTTTTCACCTACTGAGATGGTATTTGGGTCAATAAAGCGCGCATGCCCACGAATAAGCGTAACGTTACTTTTTTCTAGATTATTGGTATAAATATCATTTAGGCGATTAATATAGGCATCACGGTCTTTTTTAAATTGCCCCCAGTTAAATTCAGGCTGTTCACCGCTTACGGCAAATCCATATTTATCTGCATTATATAAACTTTCTGCAACGTTTGCGGCATACCAAAAAAGTTTTTTGGGAACACAACCCACATTAACGCAAGTACCGCCTAAGCGTTGCGCTTCAACAACGGCGACTTTTGCGCCATATTCAGCGGCGCGTCGAGCGCTGGCAATGCCGCCACTACCGCCACCAATACAAATTAAATCAAAATCTGCGCTCATAAATTACCTCGCATGGTTCACTTAAATTAGGTTAGTCCATTAAAAATGGGGATGGTTCATAGAATTAAAAGTTGCCATGGCGTATGGCACGAATTTTTTGACGCGCGCGCTTATCGGGTTTTTTATCAGGAAAACTGACTAAGGCTTTGGCAAGTTGTTGTTGAGTTTGTAGTAGGGCGCGTTTTTCTTGGCTTTCGGGCGTTTCGCGATAAAGAGTTTGAGCAATTTTAGCATTTACGCGTTTATGCGCTAAGCCTTCAACGACAACGGTATATGTTTGTTCGGCAGATTTCTCTATGGTGAGAGTATCGCCAATATCCACTAAGCGCGCAGGTTTTGCACGTTGTCCGTTGACTAACACACGCTGATTTTTAATAGCGCTAACCGCCAGTGGACGTTGTTTATAAAAACGTGCCGCCCATAACCATTGGTCAAGGCGTACGTTTATAGGTTCATGCTCAGGCATTATTTTTTGGCGCTTGATTATGGGGTGGATTATCCGAAGAGCTCGGATTATTGTTGTTTTTTGCTGAGATTTATCCGCTAGATTAATGGTGAGTCCCAAGACTTCAGTGTTGCCGTTGCGCGTTAAATCGGTGCTAACGTCTTCAGGTTCAATTTGAATATATCGGCGCACGACTTTTAAAATTTCGGCTTTCATTTCCTCCATAAAAGCAGGTTGCTCATTTTTATCAGACTCACGCCCATCGCGTTGGTGAGCAATGATAATTTGGAGTCGTTCTTTAGCTTTTTGCGCCGAGTTTGGCTTACTGCGAAAGAGATTAAAAAGGCTCATGCTTAGCTCCCCAATAGTTTTGAGAAGAATCCTTTGCGGCGAACATCCAAAAATCGATGCGGGATATCTTTGCCTAGTAAGCGCTCAATCATATCGGAGTAGGCTTGCCCAGCTTGAGTTTCGCTGGCAAGAATAACAGGCGTACCTTTATTGGAGGATGCCAAGACTGCCTCAGATTCTGGTATGACGGCAAGCAGTTTGACCTTAAGCAACTCTATAATGTCTTCAACACTTAACATTTCTCCCATTTTAACGCGACTTGGGCTGTAACGTGTAATGACTAGATGCTCCTTAACGGGTTCAAGCCCTTGTTCGGCGCGTTTAGATTTACTGGCCAAAATGCCTAAGATGCGGTCAGAATCTCGCACTGAAGAAACTTCTGGATTGGTGGTAACAATCGCTTCGTCGGCAAAATAAAGCGCCATTAATGCGCCACGCTCAATACCAGCTGGGGAATCACAGATGATAAATTCAAAGCCCATGCTTTTTAAATCATCAATGACTTTTCCCACGCCTTCCTCGGTGAGCGCGTCTTTATCGCGTGTTTGCGAGGCGGGTAAAATGTAGAGATTTTCAACACTTTTATCGCGGATTAGCGCTTGACCAAGATTAGCTTCTCCATTGATAACATTAACAAAATCATAAACAACACGACGTTCTACACCCATAATTAAATCAAGATTTCGTAAACCAACATCAAAATCAATGACAACGGTTTTATGTCCTTTAAGGGCAAGACCAGTGGCCAAGCTAGCGCTGGTGGTGGTTTTGCCTACGCCACCTTTTCCTGAGGTTACGACAATGACTTTGCTCATAGATATTTCCTAAATAATGTAAAAATTGTTGCTTGTGTTAAAAGCTTGTGATTATAAAGCTTTTATAGTCATGGTTTCATCTTTTTCTAGGGTGATAAGGCAGTTGGTTTTGCCCTTATGCAGGTCAAGTTGTTCCATGGTCTGATAGTTGCCTGCAATGGAAATTAGTTCAGCGTTAAGCTCATTGCAGTAAATAAAAGCATCATTTTCACCTTTAGCGCCTGCAAAAGCGCGTCCGCGTAATGCGCCTAAAATAAAAATATTGCCATCTGCGATAACTTCTGCCCCAGCACCAACTAAACCAATTATCACCAAATCGCCTTCAGGTGCGTAAATGCGTTGCCCTGAGCGGATGTGATGTTTTAATACTTTGGTTTTACTAGAAAGATTTTCTAAAAGACTGGAGAGGGCTGGGCGGGTTTGAGATGTGTCGTTGGAGATAGGGTTATTTTGAGGCGCTTGTATAGGCGCTACGCTGGTAGCGATATGTGCCAATCCTGTTTTAAGTAGTAGGTCTGGGTCAAGATTATGGTTGGTTAGTCCAACAAGCAATAAACCGTGGTGCTGAAAAGTTTGTTTGAGTTGTTCTAAGGTATCAGATGTTAGGTGAGTGGCTTGTTGTAAGTCGGCTACAAAAGGCACTGTCTGAAAAAATCTTTGGGTGCAGCTTGCATTTTCTTGCTTAGCGCAAGTTCTAATTCTAAGAGATTTTGAGGATTAACGCTGACGGTAGTAAAACTGGTCATGCGGGTTTTAAAAGAAAGGGCGTTGTGTGTATCCATAAGTTTTTAAAGTTGTATTTTAGGCGCTATGATAACGAATAATTTAGGGTATAAACAAGTGCGCACGAGTGAGACTAGGTTTTGCATAGAGCATGAAATAACACAGAATAATTAAAATAAAAATGCGCCCCGAAAGGCGCATTGTTTGAAGGTTATCTTACTCTACAGAAATGTATTTAGAGGGGTTATGCTGCATAACATTTGCCTCAAAGCCTTTTACATTTGGTTTGACTAACCGCACACCTGATTTGAAATAAAGCGGGATGATAGCGTAGCTGTCAGTGAAGAGTTTTTCCGCTTGTTGTAATATCTGCGCACGTTTTTCAGCGTCTAGTTCCTGCCCAGCTTTTTTGAGTAATGCGTCAAATTCTGGATTTTCAAACTAAGGTCGTTAAGCTCTGAACTGCTGGCAAATAAATCTAAGAAAGTATTTGGGTCGTTATAATCGCCCTGCCAGCCTGCACGGAAGACTTCGGTATTTCTTTGTTTACGCGTATTTAAAAAGACTTTCCATTCTTCATTATTGGTTTCAGTATCTACCCCGAGCACTTCTTTCCACATTGCACGAATGGCGTTGGCATTGGTTTTATGACCATCACTAGTGTTGTATAACAATTTAACTTTTAATGGCTTGTCTTTGCTATAGCCAGCTTCAGCATAAAGCGCTCTAGCTTTTTCAATACGTGCTTTATCATCTAATGTTGACCACTCAGGTTTGTAGCCTTCATAGCCATTAATTCCAGGGACAACAATGCTGTAGGCTGGGATTTGCTCAGCACCAAGGATTTTTTCGGTAAGTATTTTGCGGTCGATGGCAAGATTGAGTGCCTCGCGTAATTTGAGATTGTCTTTAAAAGGCTCTTTGCTCAAGTTAAAACCGTAATACTCCACACCAAGAGTTGGGACGATTTTTAGTTCATCTGCAAGATTGTCTTTAACCCATTTGAGTTGTGATGATGGAACAGTATTGGTTAAATCTAGCTCACCTGAGCGGTAGCGTTTAAGTTCGCTGTTTTCGTCTTCAGTGGGGTAATAAATGACTTTATCGAGCTTGACAACAGCTTTATCCCAATAAGTGTCGGATTTGTTGAGTTCAATTTTAGATTGTGGAATCCATTCGCTTATTTTGAACGCACCACTTGAAACAAGATTTTCTTTGCGTGTCCATTGGTCGCCATGTTGTTCTATAACGTGTTTGGGCACTGGATAGGCGGTTGCATGGGTCAGTAGTCCAATGAAATAAGGCGTTGGTCCTTCAAGCGTTACTTCTACAGTTTTATCGTCAAGGGCGCGTGCGCCTAATTCAGTTACTGCAACTTCGCCTTTGGTAATGGCTTCTGCGTTTTTAATAGGGTAAAGGATAAAAGAGTAGTTTGAGCCAACTGCTGGGTCAACAGCGCGTTGCCAAGCATAAATAACATCTTCAGCGGTGATAGCTTGTCCATCGCTCCAAAGCGCATCACGCAAATGGAAGGTGTAGGTTAATCCATCTTCGGAAATATCCCAGCTTTCTGCTAGTCCTGGAATAACATTAGCAGCAGCGTCTTCACTGGTCAGTCCTTCAAATAAATCGCGTAAGATATTAGAAGAGGGAACGCCTTCAGCAATTTGTGGGTCGAGGCTTTGCGGTTCGGCACCGTTGCCTTTTCTAAATACCATTTCAGCTTGTGCGCTAAAACTGCAAGTTAGTAGGGCAGCGCAAATAGCTGCGGTGATATGATTTTGTTTAAAAGACATAGTTTCTCCTGATGATTATTGAGAAGTTATTAACCTTACGTGAAGGTTAACGCGAGTTATCATGGCACATTTATGGTTGTGATTCTAGTGCTTTGTAATTATGATATGGTTGCTTCTATTAACGAAAGGTTAGTAAGTTCTTATATTTTTTACCCACAGAGGGATTGTGCATGTTGCGTTATGTGATTAAAAGACTGTTGATTGCCATTCCGACGTTGTTGATTATTATCACGTTGGCATTTTTTATGATTCGGGTTGCTCCTGGGGGGCCATTTGATAGTGAGCGGACGTTGCCACCTGAAATTCAAGCCAATTTAAATCGGATGTATCATTTAGATGAACCGTTGCCTAAGCAGTTTGTGCGCTATTTGGGGAATATCGTGCAAGGTGATTTTGGCCCGTCTTTTCAATATAAAGACCGCACGGTTACGGAGTTGATTGGCTATGGGTTTCCTGAATCGATGAAATTAGGGTTTACTTCTATTGTGCTGGCGGTAATTATTGGCAGTTTTTTAGGGATTGTGGCGGCGCTTAGGCAAAATAGTGTGGTGGATTATTCAGTGATGACTATGGCGATGGCTGGGATTACTGTGCCAACGTTTGTGATGGCGCCGTTGATGATTTTGTTATTTGCGGTATTGCCTTATACCTGTGGGGGCGAACAATTTTGCCTTCAGGGGGGTGGGGTGAGAGTTGGCAGCAGATGGTGTTGCCTGTGTTGACGTTAACATTACCGCAGATTGCGTATGTGTCGCGATTGATGCGAGGGTCGATGATTGAGGTGTTGCGTGCAGGGCATGTGCGCACGGCAAGAGCAAAAGGATTGAGCGCCTCTCAGGTGGTGTTAAAGCATTGCTTAAAACCAGCATTGATGCCGATTGTGTCGTATTTAGGACCAGCGGCGGCGGCGGTGTTGACGGGTTCAGTGGTGATTGAGCAGATTTTCCAAATTCCTGGCGTGGGGCGCTATTTTGTTCAAGGGGCGCTAAATCGTGATTATACGTTGGTGATGGGCGTAGTCGTGTTCTATGGCTTTTTGATTGTGCTGTTTAATTTGTTGGTAGATTTAGCGTATGCATTTTTAGACCCGAAAGTGAGGTTGGCGTAATGACGACAAAAATAGACTCTGAAATGGTGGCGCAGGCGCCAAAAGGTGAAAGTTTATGGGCGCGAGCGGCAAAGCGGTTATTTGCTAATAAGGCGGCGGTGTTGTCGATGTTGCTATTGGCGTTTATTGCGTTAATGGCGGTATTTGCGCCTTATTTTCGCCCATTTGGTTTAGATGAGGTGGATTGGAGTGCGTTTCAACAAGGCCCAAGCTGGAAGATGGGCATTGGTTTGGAACGGATGTCAATGGACGAGATTTATTCGTGCGAACGATGTATGGCGTGCGCATTTCGTTGTTGGTGGGATTAAGTGCAACAACGGTCAGTTTAATAATCGGGGTGCTTTATGGCGCTATTGCAGGTTATGTGGGTGGACGTGTGGATAATTTGATGATGCGTTTTGTCGATATTTTATATGCGATGCCGTTTATGTTTTTTGTGATTTTGTTGATGGTGTTTTTTGGGCGCAATATTGTATTGATGTTTGCTGCTATTGGGGCGATTGAATGGCTGACGATGGCGCGGATTGTGCGCGGTCAGGCAATGAGTTTGCGCCATAAAGAATTTGTTGTGGCAGCGCAAGCGCTTGGGGTGTCGTCGTTTAGCATTATTAAGCGCCATATTGTCCCAAATACGCTTGGGACAGTGATGGTTTATGTTACTTTGACGATTCCTGTGGTGATTTTGACAGAGAGTTTTTTAAGTTTCCTAGGGCTTGGCGTTCAAGAGCCGATGACAAGTTTAGGGGTGTTGATTTCTGAAGGGGCGCAACAGATGGAAACCTCTCCTTGGGCGCTGATTTTCCCCGCAAGTATTTTGGCTATGATGCTGTTTTGTTTTAATTTTATTGGCGACGGTTTGCGCGACGCCTTAGACCCGAAGGACCGCTAAGATGACTCAAGAAACATTATTGCAGGTTAAGAATTTATCGGTATTTTTTCGCTTAAATCATGGTGAGTTTCATGCGGTACGCGGTATTAATTTTAGCGTGCGCAAAGGCGAGACGATGGCATTGGTGGGCGAAAGTGGTTCGGGTAAGTCGGTTACAGCAATGTCTCTGGTTCGGCTTTTGCCTGAAAATATTACGCGCTATGGTGAGGCGTCGGAAATTTTATTTGATGGGGTATCGATTTTAAACTGTAGTGATAAACAGTTGCAGGATTTGCGCGGTAAGCGCATTGGGATGATTTTCCAAGAGCCGATGACGTCTTTAAATCCTTTTATGCGCATTGGTGAGCAATTGATGGAGGCGGTGTTAACGCATGATGCGAGTGCAACAAAAGCACAGGCCAGATTAAAAGCGCAACAACTATTAGAGCGAGTAGGGATTAGTAATGTAGAAAAGCGGATGCGTGCTTATCCGCATGAATTTTCAGGCGGTCAGTTGCAACGCATTATGATTGCAATGGCGCTGATTAATGAGCCAGATTTATTGATTGCTGATGAGCCTACAACTGCGTTAGATGTAACCATTCAAGCCGAGATTTTAGATTTATTGCATGATTTGCAACAACAAATGGGGATGGCGATTATTTTCATCACCCATGATTTAGGTTTGGCAAAGCATTATTCGCAGACGGTCTGTGTGATGCGTTTGGGTGAGATTGTTGAAGAGGGGCAGATTGAAACGGTCTTTACTCACCCGCAACATGATTACACCCGTATGTTGCTTAATGCAACGCCCAAAGGGATGAAACAACCCGTATCAGCGCAAGCGCCAGTATTGTTAGAGGCGAATAATATTCGCGTAGATTTTGTCATTGAACGCTCATTTTTTGGCAAAGTGCGTAAAACATTTACGGCAGTCAATGATATTTCTTTGACGGTTAAGGATGGGCAAACTATTGGGATTGTTGGTGAAAGTGGTTCGGGGAAATCAACCTTGGGTAAGGCGATTATGCAGATGTTGTCTTATGAAGGAGAGGTAAAATTTGAAGGCAAGGCGCTTGAAACAATGAATGCGCGTGAGCGTCAGTTGCAAAAAGCGCAGATGCAAGTGGTCTTTCAAGACCCCTTTGGCTCACTCTCACCACGTTTGACCATTGGTGAGATTATTGCAGAGGGGTTGTTGGTGCACCGTCCACAATTATCCAAACTACAACGTATAGAAAAAGTCGCACAGATGCTTGAGGAAGTAGCGCTCTCACCTGATATGATTAATCGCTATCCGCATGAATTTTCTGGTGGACAGCGCCAACGAATTGCCGTTGCGCGGGCATTGATTTTAGAGCCAAAGTTTATTTTACTAGACGAGCCGACCTCAGCGCTAGACCGCTCAATTCAGGTGAAAGTAGTAGAATTATTGCGTGGTTTACAGCAACGTTATGGCTTGTCGTATTTATTTATTAGTCATGATTTATCAGTTGTGCGGGCAATGAGTGATGAAGTGTTGGTGATGAAAAGTGGGCAAGTCGTTGAGCGCGGAAGTGCGGAGCAGATTTTTTACCAACCACAAACGCAGTACACACAAAAGCTTATCGAAGCGGCTTTTGATTTGTAGCGCTTTAACTAATCGAGCATTATTTTTATCCGCAGTCTTTGATTGTTTGAAGCATTCAGTATAAACGCCCTAATCAGGGCGTTTTTTGATGAAATTTGCGTTGCTTTGGTTTATTGACACTTTTGCTGTTATAGGTTGGGCATATTCCGAAGGAGACAATAAATTACGCCCGTAATATCAATAATTAACAGTCTCTGCTATCAGGTAAGTAATCCGACAAAATTAGGTAGTGTTCAAAAAACTGTGTCACTCCCATAAACTATCCAGAAAACAAGGAATGACATTATGCAACACTTTGACTTTAACGAAGCTTTAAAAGCCATCCAAGCATATTAAGATTTATCGCGATATAAAGCGCTTTTTTGTGTCAAACTTATTCAAAGACAGCGCATAAAAAAATATTGGAGAGCTTGTAGATTGTAACCATTGCCTGTCATGGCTGTTTAGTGGGAGTCGGATTGACCTGTTTTTTTATTTTTATAAGTATTCTGATGAGGATTAAGGATTAAGGACTTTGAAAATAAGAAACCCTGCTGAGGCAGGGTTTAGATTAGGCGGCGAATTAATCTAGGATTGATTAACGAACAACTTTTTCTACAGGAACAGTTACTTGTCCGTCAACAGTAATTTCTACGCGACGGTTTTGCGCACGACCAGCTGCGGTTTTGTTGGTTGCAACAGGTTGTGATTCACCTTGACCATAAGCTTTGATTAGTGAAGCAGGGACGCCGTTTTCTAACATGTAGTCGCCTACTGAACGCGCGCGACGCTCTGATAATCCTTGGTTGTATTTTTCACTTCCTACAGAGTCTGTATGACCAACGATGGTGATTTCTTTAACTTCAGCGCCACGTTGATTGAGTTCACTAGCTAATTGTTGGATGGCTTGTTTGCTTCTGCTTTTAGGGTGGATTTGTCAAAATCAAAGTAGGTATCAGCTGCTAAAGTAATCACGTCAGATTGCATCACAGTTTGAGTTTGTGGTGCTTGTACAGGCTCTTGTGCAACTGGTGCTTGTACGTCATGACACTCAGGTGAGACGATGTTGCGGTTAACTTGAACACACTCGCCGAAATTGTTTTTAACAACAATGTCATAACGGGTAGTTAAATCTTCATCAGCCGATAATGCAAAGGCTGCTGAAGCGCTAGTCGCGATGATAGTCGCTGCAATTAGTTTGTTTAATTTCATTTATGATTCTCCAATAAACAAAACTTGCAAGTTCGTTGAAAAGCTCGTTGGATATATTGCTTTGATTAGTTGTCTTAGCAACATATCCTCGAACAGGTTTACACCTATCCATCGCGCATGATATGCGCTTTGTTGCAAAAATGCAAAGGAAAAGTGTACTAAGAACCCTATTAAGGACTAGCTTGTGGTAAAAATGATACAGACGCGCTCTTGTGTGGTCTGTGGTAAACTGCGCGGTTGTTTTGTTAGTCTTTATGCTGGTGATGTTGGCGTTTAAAGGCTGATGGTGTTTTGGCGATTGGCGTGGCGCTTTGATTAATCAATATCAATAAGGTGTTGCGATTGTCTTTCATAAGAATGGAATAAAGGTTGTCTAATGAGCGATTTTGCTAAAGAAGTATTACCCGTTAATTTAGTAGATGAGATGCGCAATTCGTATCTTGATTATGCGATGAGTGTCATTATTGGGCGGGCGTTACCTGATGCGCGTGATGGTTTGAAGCCTGTGCATCGTCGGGTGTTGTATTCGATGCACAAAAATGGGAATGTTTGGAATCGCTCTTATACAAAATCGGCAGGGATTGTTGGGGATGTGATGGGAAAATATCATCCGCATGGCGATAGTGCGATTTATGCGACGGTGGTGCGGATGGCGCAACCTTTTTCAATGCGTTATATGTTAATTGATGGGCAGGGGAACTTTGGTTCGATTGATGGCGATGCGGCGGCTGCAATGCGCTATACCGAGGCGCGGATGTCAAAAATTGCGCATGCGTTGTTAGTAGATATCGAAAAAGAAACGGTGGATTTTATTCCTAACTATGATGGGCGCTTGCAAGAACCAACGGTGTTGCCAACACAATATCCGCAGTTGTTGGTTAATGGTGGGTCGGGGATTGCTGTGGGAATGGCAACTAATATTCCGCCTCATAATATTGGGGAGACGATTGATGCCTGTTTGCATTTAATTGAACATCCTGAGGCGAAAGTTGATGCGTTGATGCGTTTTCTTCCCGGGCCTGATTTTCCTACTGGTGCGATGATTAATGGCGCAAAAGGGATTCGTGAGGCGTATGAGACGGGGCGTGGGCGAATTTATATGCGCGCTAAAACCCATATTGAAACAGATGAGTCCAATCAAAAGCAGTCGATTATTGTAGATGAACTGCCTTATCAGGTGAATAAGGCGCAGTTGCTGATTAAAATCGGGGAGTTGGTTAAGGATAAGCGGATTGAAGGCATTACGGCGCTAAGGGATGAATCGGATAAAGATGGCATTCGCATGGTGATTGAATTGCGCCGTGGTGAGGTGGCTGAGGTGGTGCTTAATAATTTATTCCAGATGACGGCGCTTCAATCAGTTTTTGGCATTAATATGGTGGCGTTGGTAGGTGGTCAGCCGAAGTTATTGTCGTTAAAAGAGACGTTGAATGTATTTATTGCCCATCGTCGTGAGGTGGTTACAAGGCGCACCATTTATGAATTACGTAAGGCGCGCGAGCGTGCGCATATTTTGGAAGGCTTGGCGATTGCGCTGGTAAATATTGATGCGGTGATTGAGTTGATTAAGGCATCTGCTGGCCCTGCTCAGGCGAAGGAGGCGCTTTTGGCGCAAGCATGGACGGTTGGGCAGGTCGCGGATATGCTTGCACGCGCTGGTGCGGAGAATTCTCGTCCTGAGGGATTGTCGCAACGTTATGGCATGCATGGTGATTCTTATCATTTATCGCCTGAGCAGGCGCAGGCGATTTTGGATTTGCGTTTGCATCGTTTAACAGGATTGGAGCAGGAGAAAATTCTAAGCGAATATCAAGCGATTATTGGGGATATTGAGGGCTTTTTGCAGATTTTGCAGATTCCTGAGCGTTTGATTGAGGTGATTTGTGAGGAGTTGCGTGAGGTTCGGGCGCAGTTTAATGATCAACGACGAACACAGATTTTAGACCGTCATGTGAATTTGAGTTTGGAGGACTTAATCGCTGAAGAAGACCGCGTGATTACGCTATCGCATGAGGGTTATATTAAAGCACAACCCTTATCAGATTATGAGGCGCAACGTCGCGGTGGAAAGGGTCGTTCGGTTACGGCGGTTAAAGAAGAGGATTTTGTCGAACAACTGCTTGTAGCCAATACTCACGATACGATGTTGTGTTTTTCCAATAAAGGGAAGGTGTATTGGTTGAAGGTCTACGAATTGCCACAGGCAGGGCGCAATGCAAAAGGTAAGCCTGTGGTGAATCTATTGCCTTTTGAAAAAGATGAGCGCTTAAATGCGGTGTTGACGGTGCGCGATTATCCAGATGACCGCTTTTTGCTGCTTGCAACTAAAGGCGGGACGGTGAAAAAAACGGCGTTGTCAGAATATTCACGTCCGCGCAGTAATGGGATTATCGCGATTGATTTGCGAGAAGAAGATGAGCTGGTGGATGTGGCGATTACCAATGGCGCGCAGGATATTATGTTGTTTTCTGATGCGGGTAAGGCGGTGCGTTTTCATGAGGAGAATGTGCGCAGTATGGGGCGCGGTGCGGCAGGTGTGCGCGGAATGATGCTGGAAGCAGGACAGCGTGTGATTGCTTTGTGCGTATTAGAGGCAGAGGGCGATATTTTAACCATCACGGAAAATGGCTACGGCAAACGCACCAGTAGTGAGCAATATGGTTCAAAAGGGCGAGGCATTAAAGGGTGATGTCGATTGTATGCTCTGAACGCAATGGCGCGGCGGTATCGGCGATGCAGGTAAGCGCAGGGGAGGAAATTATGCTGGTTACTGATAACGGGACGATGATTCGTACCGCCGTTGAGGGTATTCCAACGTTAGGACGCAATACGCAAGGGGTGCGCTTAATTCGCACAAATGAGGCGGAAAAAGTTATTGCGGTGGCAAAGGTGGTCAATGAAGAAAATGAGACTGATGAGGCTGAGGAGATGGGACAGGCAAGCGATGATGAGAGGGGATAAAAACAATGGCAGATTTAACGCAGTTGCGCCAACAAATTGATGCGCTTGATGCAGAAATTTTGCAAAAGCTCTCACAACGTGCGCGCTGTGCGCAGGCGGTTGGTGAGGCGAAAATAGCAAGCGAAGGTAAACAAGGTATTTTTATCGCCCTGAGCGTGAGCGACAGGTATTAGAACGGATTAAAGCGCTTAATGAGGGTCCATTGCCAGATGCGCAGGTGATGCGCTTATTTCGCGAGATTATGTCGCTATGCTTAGCGTTAGAATTGCCGTTAAATGTTGCTTATCTAGGCCCTGAGGGAACATTTACACAAGCAGCAGCGTTAAAACAATTTGGGCAAGCGGTGATGACCTTACCTAAACGCAGTATTGGTGAGGTGTTTTTGGCGGTGGAGAATGATGAATGCCAATATGGTGTTGTGCCAGTGGAGAATTCGACAGAGGGCATGGTTACGCATACATTAGACCGCTTGATGCATTCGCCGCTGACTATTTGTAGTGAGGTGCAAATGCCGATTGAGCAATATTTGCTCACGCATGCCACTGATTTAAATGATATTAAGGTGGTTTATTCGCATGCGCAATCATTGGCGCAGTGTCGCGGTTGGTTGGCAGAGCATTTGGCTGATGCAACGTTGATTACGGTAAATAGCAATGCCGAGGCAGCAAGGCGCGCAACCAATGAACCCAATGCTGCCGCGATTGCTGGAAAAACGGCTGCTGATTATTATCAATTGCCTATTTTGTTATCGCGCATTGAAGATGAGTTGCACAATACCACGCGATTTTTGGTGTTGGGTAAACAAGAGGTGGGGATATCAGGGCATGATAAAACAAGCATTTTGGTATCTGCTAATAATCGACCAGGATTGCTGTATAAATTATTGCAGCCCATTGAACGTTATGGTGTGAATATGACGCGCATTGAATCGCGCCCTAATAAACAAGATAAATGGCAGTATGTGTTTTTTATTGATTTAGAAGGGCATCAATCACAGTTGCAAGATTTGTTTGCAGAAATGCGCGCACAAGCAAGTTTGTTTCGAGTGTTGGGCAGCTATCCAAAAGCGTTAGAAGATTATTAATAGCGCTAGGTTCTTTATTGAGAATCATTTTTACTTGCATTTAGTATTGTGATGTTATAAAATTCGCGCTCCAGCAATTACAGGAGAAAACAATGCAAAAGAAAGTAATATTAACGGCGGTACTCGCATTAACAGCGCCTTTGGCTTGGTCGCATGGCGCTTGGATTGCGCAACGATTAGACGTGCCAACGGTGGTGTATGGGCATGGTGCAAGCGATGAGGCATACAATCCTGAGAAAGTAACGTTTGTACAAGCGTTTGATGAGGATGGTAAAGCGGTTGATGTAAAAGTGGAGAAAACAGGGCAGAATGTCCGTTTTGCTAAAGAAGGTTTTGCTAGTGTGGCGTTGGTGATGGATAACGGCTATTGGACAAAACAAAAAGACGGCAAATGGGTTAATCAACCTAAAAATGAAGTGAAAGAAGCTGAATCGGCGAGTCATTCTGTTAAAACAGCGATAGGGGTGGTTGGGCATACGCATCATTTACCAGCGCTTGCTGATTTGTCTAGCTTGCCATTAGTGGTTTTGCCTCAGGTTGAGGCGCTAGAAAGCCATATGGGAGATGAAGTGGAAGTGATAGTTTACTATCAAGGTCAACCAGTTGAAGGGGTAGACATTATTGGGGATTATGTGGGCGATAGTGAAACAGTTGTTGCAAAGACTAACGCTGAAGGAAAGGCAAAAATTGCTGTGCGCAATCAAGGATTAAATGTTATTGCCGCCAGCTATAAAGTCGAACCCTCTGAAGCTGAAAAGGCTAAAGCGGATAGAATTAGCTATACCGCGACTTTTTCTTTTGTAAATGATGAGCATAAAGATTAATCATGCGGTGAGTTTGTTTATTTTGTTAGGAGACTCTTTTTAGCGTGTGGTGGTCACTGCCATGGCTTTAAAAAGATAATAAAATAAATAGTTTTTCGTGATTTATTCATTGCGCTGTTGGCTTGGCTGGCAGCGCTTTTTTTGTATGGTTGAGGCTAGGGTTGGTATGGATTGGTTTTGTGAGGTGGTTTTTATCTAGTCGCAAAGGCTTTTGATGGGTAAAATGGCGTTTTTGCTTGGATTGGGGCGGTATTATGGCTGAGGTTGAGGGTGAAGCGGGTTTGGCGTCTTTGGGGGTGGTGGCAATTGTGGGTGTGGGATTGATTGGGGGGTCGTTGGCGCTGGCATTAAAAGCGGCTGGGGTGGTGGATAGGATTATTGGGGTTGATGCGGTGCGCTCAAATTTATATCAAGCGCTAGAGCTTGGGGTGATTGATGCGCTAGGGGAGATGGAATCACTTGCGCAAGCGGATGTGATTGTATTGGCAACGCCAGTAGATGCGTTGTTTGCGGTGTGTCGCCAGTTAAAGGCGGTGAGTTTGAAAGCAGGCGCGGTGGTAACGGATGTGGGGAGTACAAAATCATCTGTGTTGGAGGCGATGGTGCAGGCTTATGGAGAAGTGCCGAGTTGGTTTGTGCCAGCGCACCCCATCGCTGGGCGAGAGAAAAGCGGTGTGGAAGCTGCTGATGGGGCGCTGTTTGTCCGCCATAAGGTTATTATCACAACGCTGGCGCAAACAGATGATGCAGCGCTTGGTGTGGTGAGTCGGTTATGGCATGCTGCAGGAGCGGTGGTGTCGTATTTGTCTATTGCTGATCATGATGAGGTGTTGGGGGCAACCAGTCATTTGCCGCATGTGTTGGCATTTTTATTGGTGGATATGCTTAATCAAGATTTGCATCATGATGAGATTTTTACTTACGCTGCGGGTGGTTTTCGCGATTTTACGCGCATTGCCTCAAGTTCACCGATAATGTGGCGAGATGTGTGTGTGCATAATGCGGTGGTGTTGCAGGATTTGTTGGCGCAGTATCGTCAACGCTTGCAGGCGTTTGAGCAGTTGTTGTCCCTGGGAGAGGCAGCAGAAATTGAAACGATTTTTACGCGCGCCAAATTAGCGCGAGATGTTCATTATCAACAGGAGTTGCCTTTATGATGGTTTATTGGCGGAGCAATCCGGTTTCTAGTTTGGCTGGGGAGATTACCGTTGCTGGGGATAAGTCAATTTCTCACCGTTCGATTATGCTGGGCGCTTTGGCAGAAGGCATTACACAGGTATCAGGATTTTTAGAAGGAGAGGATTGTTTGGCGACTTTGCGCGCTTTTGCACAAATGGGAGTGCCCATTGAGCATAAAAGCGCAGGCGAGGTGATTATTCATGGGCAGGGATTGTTTGGCTTGCAAGCGCCAGAAAAAGCGCTGGATGTGGGAAATTCAGGCACAAGCATGCGCTTGATGTCTGGTGTGTTGGCAGGTCAGACGTTTAATAGTGTATTGGTTGGCGATGCGTCGTTGATGAAGCGCCCTATGCAACGTGTCGCCACGCCTTTGCGACAAATGGGCGCAGAAATGACATTATCTGAAGCAGGAACTGCACCGATTTCTATTACAGGTCAGAGCAAAGCAGGGGCGCGCCTAGCGCTTAAACCAATCCACTACACCCTGCCTGTGGCGAGCGCACAATTAAAATCAGCGTTGTTGTTAGCAGGATTATATGCCGATGGTATAACGCAGATTGTGGAATGTGGCGCAAGTCGTGATCACAGTGAGCGCATGTTGCGTGGGTTTGGGGTGCAAGTTGAACAAGCGGGGAATACGTTGTCGATTCAAGGGGGGCAAACCTTGCGCGCGACTTCTATCACCGTGCCAGGGGATGTGTCGTCCGCGGCGTTTTTTATAGTGGCGGCATTAATCGCACCGAAGGCAGATATTTTAATTTTACAGGTAGGGATTAATCCAACACGTGCTGCTGTGATTGATATTTTAAAGGCGATGGGCGCAAAGATTGAGTTAATAAATAGGCGCGAGGTTGGCGGTGAGCCTGTTGCAGATATTCGGGTGCGCGCCTCACAGTTACACGGCATTGATATTCCCACCCACTACGTGCCTATTGCAATTGATGAGTTTCCAATTATCTTTGTGGCCGCCAGTTTTGCCAAAGGAAAAACCACCGCTAGAGAGATTGGCGAGTTGCGCGTAAAAGAAAGTGACCGCTTGGCGGCAATGGCAACAGGGTTGGCGCATTTGGGCGTGCGGTGTAATAGCGCAGAGGATTGGCTGGAAATCGAAGGGGGAGAATATTGTCAAGGCGGGGAGGTCGATAGTGTGGGTGATCATCGTATTGCAATGAGTTTTGCTGTTGCGGCAATTCGCGCCAAGGCAGAGATTGTGATTGCAGATTGTGCCAATGTTGCAACTTCGTTTCCCTCATTTCGCCAGTTAGCACAAAGAGTAGGAATGCAGGTAAGCGCCTATGAAGTCGACTAAACGCACCGTAGTAACGGTAGATGGACCAGTGGCGTGGGCAAGGGAACATTGTGTCAGGCGTTGGCACAAAAATTAAATTGGGCGTATTTAGACAGTGGGGCTTTATATCGCGCATTAGCGCTAGAAGCGCTTAAATCTGGCAAAGAAAATGCCGACCCTCAAACAGTCGCCGCATTGCTTGAAACCATGCAACTAGAGTTTGAGTATCAAGATAAAACCTATCGCCTATTGTTAAATGGGCAAAGTGTAGGCGAAGAGATTCGCAGTGAATATTGCGCCAATATTGCCTCCAAAATTGCCGCTTATGCCGAAGTGCGCACCTCTTTGCTTGAATTTCAGCGCCAATTTGCAATGCCTTTGGCTCTTGTTGCCGATGGGCGCGATATGGGAACAGTGGTCTTTCCGCAGGCAGATTTAAAAATTTATCTAACCGCTAGCGCAGAAGTGCGCGCGCAACGGCGCTTTAAACAGTTGAATAAAAAAGAGGAGTGTGATAGTTTACGCGCCCTCAAACAAGAGATTACCGAACGCGATGCACGCGATGCACAGCGCAAGGTTTCACCGCATAAGCCTGCAGCCGATGCGGTAATTATTGACACGCAAGATTACAGCGCGTCACAGGTTCTGGAAAAAGTATTAGCGCTTTTGACAGAGAAACAATTAATTTAATCGTGTAAAAACACACTAGAGTATTATCCATGTCAGAATCATTTGCCGACTTATTTGAAAAAAGTATTGAACAAACCGAACTAAAGCCAGGTTCTATTATTACCGCAGAAGTCATTGAAATTGGAAAAGATTTCGTTATTTTAAACGCAGGTTTAAAATCTGAAGGCTTAATCCCTGTTGAACAGTTTACTAACGATAAGGGAGAGCTAACCGTTAGCGTTGGCGATGAGGTTGAAGTTGCCTTAGAAGCGTTAGAAGATGGCTTTGGCGAAACGCGCATTTCGCATGAAAAAGCTCAACGCATTCGCACTTGGGGTGAGCTGGAGAAAAAATTCAGCGAAGAAGCAACGATTACTGGCTTGGTCTCTAGTCGCGTTAAAGGCGGATTTACTGTGGACGTTGAAGGCGTGAAAGCTTTTCTTCCTGGTTCATTGGTTGATGTGCGCCCCGTTAAAGATGCAGGCTTCATTGAAGGGAAAGAAATCGAGTTTAAAATCATCAAACTTGACCAAAAACGCAATAATATTGTTGTCTCACGTCGCGCAGTGCTAGAGCATGAATACAAAGCAGAGCGCGAAGAAATCCTCAAAAACTTACAAGAAGGCGATATTGTTAAGGCAACGGTTAAGAATTTAACCGACTACGGCGCGTTCTTAGACTTAGGGGGCGTTGATGGCTTGCTGCATATTACCGATATGGCTTGGAAACGCATTAAATACCCTTCAGAGGTTGTTAATATTGGCGATGAGGTAGAAGTAAAAGTATTGAAATTTGACCGCGAGCGCGCAAGAGTTTCCCTTGGCTTAAAACAATTAGGCGATGATCCTTGGGCAGATATTACTGAGCGTTATCCAGTAAATAGCAAAGCCAGCGGTAAAGTGACCAATATTGCTGATTATGGTGCTTTTGTTGAGATTGAAGATGGCGTTGAAGGTTTGGTGCATGTTTCTGAAATGGACTGGACAAATAAAAACGTTAATCCACGTAAATTTGTAGCAGTTGGTCAAGAAGTTGACGTGATGATTTTGGATATTGATAGTGAGCGCCGTCGTATTTCTTTAGGCATGAAACAATGTCAATCTAACCCTTGGGAAGAGTTTGAAAAACGCTACAACAAAGGCGATAAAGTCGAAGGTCAAATTAAATCCATTACTGACTTTGGCGTATTTATCGGCTTAGATGGTGGCATTGATGGTTTAATTCACTTGTCTGATTTGTCATGGGATGATTCAGGCGAGGAAGCTGTGCGTGATTTCCAAAAAGGTCAGGAAGTTGAAGCAGTTATTTTAGCAATCGATGCTGAGCGTGAGCGCATTTCTTTAGGAATTAAGCAATTATCACAAGATGCATTTGCAACTTTTGTAACCACTAATGGTCGTGGTACTACGGTTAAAGGAACTGTGGTTGAGGTAGATGAGCAACAAGCTGTTGTACAGTTAGCAGAAGATATTACGGGTATTTTGCGCGCAAATGAAGCGGCTATTGAACGCGTTGAAGATTTAACCACTTTGCTAAGTGTTGGCGATGAGGTTGAGGCAAACGTGATTAATGTAGACCGTAAAAATAAAACGATTCAGTTGTCTAAGCGTGCCAAAGAAGTTGCAGAAGAAAAAGCGGTTATCAAAGATTACACGCGTAAAGAATCTAATAGCGGTACTTCTTTAGGTGATATCTTTAAAGAGCAGTTAGATAACGTGGAAAAAGAATAATCCTAAAAAAGAGCCTGGGACTATTTGCAAGCAAATAGGTTACGATTGCCGTCTTTATGACGGCAATCTATTCTAAAAGGAGTGTTACATGACAAAATCTGAACTCATTGAACGCTTGGCGATGAAATATCCTCAATTGCGCGCCCAAGAAGTAGAAGGCGCGGTGAAGTTGATGATAGAGCGTATTTGTCAAAGTCTTGAAAAAGGCGATAGGGTTGAAATTAGAGGATTTGGCAGTTTTTCTTTACATCATCGTGACAAACGTGTTGGGCGTAATCCAAAAACAGGCGAGGCGGTGGATGTTCCTGCTAAGTCTATCCCGTATTTTCGTGCTGGTAAGGAATTGCGTGAGCGCGTGGATGAGTCGTTATAAGTGTGTTGCGTAAAAAATGCTTTTATGCAACAGCGATTTGCAAAGCGCCGATTTATCGGCGTTTTTCTGTAGTACTTTGAGCTATGCCTTGCTATGGAGATGGCTTTAAAATAGTTTTGCTGAAATTTTGCAAAAATAAGCATGATGACTGTAATGCGTTACAACAAGCGCGCTTTTTTGCATGGCATTAAATTAAACTCGACTGAATAATAAAACCATTGAAATCAGATAATTTTAAACAAGCAGAACGTTTTCTTAAAGATACTAAG
Source organism: Rappaport israeli (assembly GCF_001888055.1). GTDB lineage: Bacteria > Pseudomonadota > Gammaproteobacteria > Cardiobacteriales > Cardiobacteriaceae > Rappaport > Rappaport israeli. The sequence continues at coordinate 216,077 of NZ_LXHZ01000022.1, read as the reverse complement.
CGCTTTTATCGCCAATTGAATCAATTGCAAAAACAAACAGGATTAAAACGTTATTTAGAGGGTTATCCTGCTATTTTGCTATTGACGGCGATGGGAATAGCTGCGGTGTCTTGTGTGTCGAATGAAAAAACGCCTAAGCAATCTACACAGCGCGCTTCAGAGGCGCTTTTGGCGCAAAAGGAGGCGGTGTGTGGGGATATTGTGGTTGTTGATGGAGATTCGATTAAGGCGCTGTGCGAGCAGGAGCGCATTATGGTGCGTTTGTATGGCATTGATGCGCCTGAGATGAAGCAAGCGCCTTATGGTGAACGGGCTAAGAAGGCGCTTGCGATGGCGTTGCCTGATAAGGTGCGGATTAAGTTCTATGGTTTGGATTTTTATCAGCGGATGTTGGGTGAGTTGTATGTCAAAGAAAGAAATATTAATGAGCAGATGGTGCGCGAAGGATATGCTGTTGCTTATGCCGATAGTAAGACGCAAAAACGCTATAAGCAGGCTCAACAACAAGCGCAAAAGGAGAAGCTCGGTGTATGGCAAAAGGCAGGAGATCATCAAGACCCAAAAACATGGCGACGTTATCATTAATAGGTTGATGAGCTTAGGTGGTTGAGTGTTTAAAAAAGCGCTGAAGATGTGCGACTAATTGGCTTTTCGCAAATCTGGGCGAATAGACTATTCCTTAAATTCTAGATAAATCAGATGCTGTGAGGAGTATCTGTCAGTTGATTTGAAAGGCTTGAGAGTTTTTATGGAATGGTAGAACAAAGTGGATAAGAGGCTGTCAATAGAGATAAAAATGTGTGTGATGATTCTATTGCGGCGCTCAAAAAGGCCAAGCGTAATTTATGCAACGTAGGTTAAATGCATAACAAACTGGTGAGGTCGGCATGGAAGAAGCCGCAAAATTAACGCCTAGTTTTTATGATGCTCAGGCGTATGGAATTAAGTTAGAACAATTAGATGAGCGGGCGTTGGAGGTTTTAGAAACGTTAAATGACGCGGGATTTGAGGCGTATTTGGTGGGTGGTTGTGTGCGCGATTTATTGTTGGGGTTGATGCCTAAGGATTTTGATATTGCAACAAATGCTCGCCCTGAGCAGGTGAAGGGGTTGTTTCGTAATTGTCGTCTGATTGGGCGACGTTTTCGCTTGGCGCATATTTATTTTTATCGTGATGTGATTGAGGTGGCGACGTTTCGTGCGCAGGCGCAGGAGGAGGTGGTCAGTAATCGCTATGGGAATGTACTGGAAGATAATCATTATGGCACGATTGAAGAGGATGTGATTCGGCGCGATTTTACGATTAATGCGCTTTATTATGATGCGCGCGCACAGAAAATTATTGATTATTTAGGCGCTATGGAGGATATCAAAGCTGGGCGAATTGCTTTAATTGGGCAGGCGCAACAGCGCTATACGGAAGATCCTGTGCGGATGTTGCGTGCAGCAAGATTTGCCGCGAAATTGTCGATGGCGCTAGAAGGTGAGGCAGAGCGTGCTATTAGAGAAAAACGTGAGTTGTTAAAAGCGGTACCATCAGCTAGGTTATTTGATGAGGTGCAAAAACTATTTTTAGGCGGTTATGGTCTGAGATGTTTTGAATCCTTACAGCGCTATGATTTATTTGCGGTGTTATTCCCAGATACGCAAACCTCTTTTGCTCATCCTAATGTAGATTTTGCGCGCTATAGTCAGCAGATGGTGGAGACTGCTTTGCGCAATACGGATGAGCGTATTGCAAATGGTCAGTCGGTAACAGTGGCATTTTTATTGGCGGCAATTTTGTGGCCGATTTATCAGTTGCAATATCAGGGGTTGTTAAAAGAGCGGGGCAGTTGGCATAGCGCAATGTATGAGGCGATTGATTTGGTATTGATTGCAGCGAGTGAACGTGTGGCGATTCCGATGCGTTTTAAAACTATGATTCGAGATATTTGGGCGTTGCAGGCGCGTTTGCAATTATTATTTGAGCGTTACGCTCAGCAAGGACGCAGATTTAAAAAATCGATGTTAAATGATGAGAAGATGATTAATGTTTTACAGCATCGACGCTTTCGCGCGGCGTATGATTTTTTATTGGTACGACAAAGCGCAGGCGAGCCAGTAGAGGCTTGGGCGGAGTTTTGGCAACGTGTGCAAGAGGATTCTCAGGCGGTAGCGCTTATAGCGCAGGCAGCAGCTTTGCAAGATACGCGTCGCCCTTACCAACGGCATAGACGCAGACGATGAACCGCGTTTGGATTGCCTTTGGCAGTAATCAAGAGCAACCTGTTGAACAGTTATTACGTGCTCGCGCTCAAGTGGCGGATTTAGAGGGGATGGAAGAAGAGGCGGCTTCCCCTTTATATCAAACGCCACCCGTAGGCTTTGAGGCGCAAGATGATTTTATTAATGCCGTGATTCGTTATCGCTGTAAGCAAACGCCTCAGGCATTGTTGCAGGCGTTGCTGGCGCTGGAGTTACGCTTGGGGCGGGTAAGGCTATTTAAGAACGGCCCGCGAGTGATTGATTTGGATTTGTTGGTGTTTGAAGGGCATATTTTAAAGACACCAACGCTTACTTTGCCTCACCCTAGAATGCATGAACGCGCGTTTGTGTTACAGCCGTTGGCAACGCTTGATAAAACGTTGTGCCTTGGGGAGTATGGGACGGTGGCGCAGTGTTTGGCGCGTTTGCCTAAACAAGAGATTGAGGCGATAAGCAAATTGACTGAGCCACGCTGGAATTAAAGCGCTTCGTTGATGAAATTAAAATAGGCGTAAAAATAGCCACTGGCTTCGTTGATGCGAAAGGTAATGTCGGCATCATCTGCAACGTATCCTGAGGCGATGATTAAATTGAGTAATTCTTCGTGGCTTATGTCGATGACTTCCAATGGAACAATAATGGACTCAGCGCTAATGCGTTCACTGGGAACGGTGAATTTTTGATAGAGTGCGGTGAATTGAAATAAGGGAAATTCGTGCGCTTCGATAATGTGTGCACCGTTTAGATTTTGGATGCGTGAGAAATCTGTCATGCAATTCATAAGGGGTGGAAATGAGGGCGTAGTGTAGCGCATTTATGGGCAACTGTGGGAGCTTAATGGAGGAAAAAATGGCTAAAGCGTATTTGCAGATTGTGCTAAAGGGAATGGTGATGGGGGCGGCGGATATCGTCCCAGGGGTGTCTGGGGGGACGATGGCTTTTATCATGGGGATTTATGAGCGTTTGATTACGGCGATTAGTCGGATAAATGTGCAGGCATGGCGAATTTGGCGCTCTCAGGGGGGGCGGGCGGCGTGGCGGTATATGGATGGTGGGTTTTTATTGGCGCTTTTTATAGGGATTTTATTGAGTGTGGTGAGTTTGTCGCATGTGATTAAGGGGTTGTTATTGCATTATCCTTTGCATTTATGGGGGTTCTTTTTTGGTTTGGTGGCGGCAAGTGTTTGGGCGCTTGGGCGTGAGGTGGGGCGCTTTGATGTGCAAATTTTCGCCTTTGCTGGGCTGGGGGCGTTGGGGCGCTTGGTGGATTACGACCTCCACGGGCGTAGCAGATGCTGGGCAAGGGTATGGGTTTTTGTTTATTGCGGGCGCCTTGGCGGTTTGCGCGATGATTTTGCCAGGGATTTCAGGGGCATTTATTTTGTTGTTAATTGGCGCTTATGATGTTTTGCTTTCTGCCATTAGTACGCTGGATATGAAAGTGTTGGCGGTGTTTGCGCTGGGGGCGGTGTGTGGATTGTTGAGCATATCTCGGATATTGAAGTGGTTATTTAGTCGCTATCATGCGTTGACGGTGGCGCTGTTGACGGGATTTATTTTTGGGTCGTTGGCGAAATTGTGGCCATGGAAGGTAGCGGGAGAAAATGTGTTGCCGATGGCTTATGAGAGGGAGGCGCATGCGTTGGCGGTGTTGGGGTTGATGATTTTAGGCACTGTGGTGATTGTGGGGTTTGAAAAAATGCGGGGAAAAGGGGCGTATCGTTAGTGAGAAGATGGCAATGTTGCGGTTTTTGTCTACAATGCCGTTTTTTTTTGGAGATGAGTAATGATTATAGGATTTTTTGTAGTGTTTTTTATGTTGCGTTTGCTGTCTTTGGCGGTTTCGATTCGGCATGAAAAACAGTTGTTGGCGGTGGGGGCTAAACAATATGGGGCGCGTAATTCTAAAGTGTTGGCGATGGCGCATATTGCTTATTATGTATTGGCGCTGGTGGAGGCGCAGTTAAGCGGTGCGCAGTTTGATGGCATTTCAGCGCTGGGGGCTGGTTTGACGGTGCTGGCGTTATTAGCGCTTTATTGGGTGATTCGCACGCTTGGAGGATTGTGGACGCTTAAAATCTATATTCATCCGCAACATCAAATCAATCGCTCGTGGCTGTTTCGTGTGGTGAAGCATCCAAATTATTTTCTCAATATTATTCCTGAATTGATTGGGATTGGTTTGTTGTGTCATGCGTGGACGGTGATGTTGGTGGGATTGCCGATTTATGGGGTGATTTTATGGATTCGGATTAATCAAGAACAGGCGCTATGCGCCATTTGTTTTAGAGATTAGAGATGGGTTTGGGATAGTATTTTGCGCATATTTTGTAATTGGCGCGTTTGAGAATGAAAGGAGAGGCGGATGTTGGGGTTATGGTTGGTAGGGTTTGTGTTGTTGCTGTATGTGGTGTGGCGGTTTCAGCGGGCGGGTAGGTCGTTAAGTCAGAGTGTGCTTTTAGGGCTGGTGTTGGGGATGAGCTATGCGTGGGTGTTGTCGTTTTTTCAGGGCTGCGTTAAAGGATTATTGCCATGGGTGCATTTAGTGGGTTATGGCTATGCGGGTTTGCTGAAGATGATTGCGATGCCTTTGGCGGTTGTCTCGGTTTTATCGGCGATTGTGCGAGTGGGAAAAGCCAGTACCGATAGGGCGATTGCGTTTTGGGTGATTGCGATTTTGATGGCAATGACCGCTATTGCTGCCCTTGATGGTGTAATGGTGGCGAATTTATTTGATTTGGATGCAAGCGCGATTGTGAGAGTAGAGCAGAGATTAGCCCTTGAGCAATATTGGATAAATTGGCGTTTAGAGGAAGGGGATTGGACGTTGCGCTCGCTGGTATTTATGGTTTTCCCTAAGCTTATCGCCTCAGCATTGTCAGGTTTGACGGATATGGTGATGATATCGCTGATGATTGTGGCGATGTTTTTTGCTTTGGCAGCGTTGGCGGTGGTGAAAAAAGACCCTGAGACGGGCGCGCAGATTGTGCAAGTTATTGAGGGGTTGCAGGTGTGGGTGATGGCGTTGGTGCGTATAATAATTCGCTTAACGCCATATGGGTTTTGGCGTTGATGATACAGGTGGGCTTATCGGCAAATGGCGGGGTAATTTGGCAGTTGGTGAAGTTTTTTATCGCCTCTTATGTGGCGTTGGCTCTGATGTTGGGGGTGCATGCGCTGGCGGTGGTGATTACTGGGCGTTCGCCTATAAGGCATTTTAAGAAGATTATGCCTGTGTTGAGGTTTGCTTTTATATCCCGTAGTTCGGCGGTAACGACTCCGCTTAATATCGAGGCGCAAATTAAGCGCTTGAAAGTCCATCCCTCTATTGCGGATTTTTCCGCTTCTTTTGGCGCGATGATTGGGCAAAATGGCTGTGCTGGGGTGTTTCCAGCGGTATTGGCGGGGATGATTATGCCCTCTCTTGCGATGGATGCATGGTCGGTGATATTTGTGCTGATGTTGGTGATTGTGGTTGCGTTGGTCTCTTTTGCTGTGGCGGGGGTGGGCGGTGGCGCGACCTTTGCCGCTATTATTGTGTTGTCGCTATTGGATATGCCTTTGGTGTTAGTGGGGTTGGTTATTTCGATTGAGCCACTGATTGATATGATGCGTACGCTGGTAAATGTGAGTGGCACAATGACTGCAGGGGTGGTTACCCAGCGCTTTTTAGGGCGAAAGTTGCAAGATTAAGATGCGGTGGGGCGGGTTTTTTGTAAGACGCGACGCGTGCTTAAGAAGGCATTGACGATTAGGCCGATGGCAACGCCTGCCCATAGTCCATACAATCCATAGCCTAAAACGTAGGCAAAATAGAGTCCAAGCGGAAACCCTAAAATCCAATAGCCAATAAGGGCGTAAAGCATGGCGATATTGGTATCGTGTAAACCGCGTAGGACGCCTGCGGCGGTGATTTGAATGCCGTCAAAAATTTGAAAAATGGCAACAATGATAAGGATGTGGGAAGCAATATCAATCACTTCGCTGTTATCGCTATATAGGCTGGCAATTTCTTTGGCGAAAAAAAGCATGAGTGCGCCTGAAAATAACATAACAAATGCTGAGAGTGCGATGCCCCCTAAGCTTCTAATGCGGGCGATTGTGAGGTTGTTTTGTCCAATGGCGTTGCCTACGCGCACGGTGAGCGCCGAGGCAAGCCCAAGAGGAATCATAAACATCACGCCTGCGTAGTTCAGCGCGATTTGATTAGCGCCTGTGAGAATGGCATTACTACGGCTGGCAATGAGTCCAATAGCGATAAATAGAGCTGCTTCCATGATAATGGCTAGCGAGATGGGAACGCCTATGCGGATAAGCGTTTTAAGCTCAAACCAATTGGGTGGGGCAAAGCGCTGGAAAAGACGAAGGGCGCGAAATTGGGGGTTGATAATCAGTTGCCAGAATAGCAGGAATGCGTAGAGGCTGTAGCAGATGGCGGTGGCAAGCGCCATGCCTTGAGCACCTAGCGCAGGGAAAATGCTCCAACCGCTTAAAAATGCCCAGTTTAGAAAAACGTTTAAGGGTAATAGCGCGAGGGTGATTAGAATATTGGTGCGCGGATAGGACATGCCTTCTAAAAAATAACGTGGCGTGAGGGCAAGAACATACAGTCCAGCCCCTAGGGCAAGCGTGAGGAGATAGCGTTTGGCTTCTTGAGCGATATCCTCTGCACTCCCAATTAGGCTGGGGACGTAGGCCATAGCGATAATTAATACAATGCTCAGCAGTGCTAAAAATAACATGAGCCATTGCCCTTGCTGGAATGAGCGACGAATGCGCATGGGGTCTTGGCGTCCATGATAGCGCGAGACGCTGGCGGAAATGGCGATGCCTATGCCAATCATGAGTAAATAAACAAGGGTGAATAATTGTCCAGCAAGGGAGACGGCGGCAAGGGTGAGGGCGTTGTGGCGTCCTGCCATGAGGGTATCGATGACTTGTTGGGCGTAGCCAAGGAGTTGCGAGAAAATAAGCGGAAAACCAAGACGCAGTGTGCCTTTGAGTTCGTGCCAGTAGAGATTTTTATAGGTGGACATGGCTATGAGGTATTGTCAAAAAGGGGTTTATGATAGCGCATTGCAGGCGTTTAGACAAAAGTGCGCTGGCGGTTGGTGTGGGTTAGAGATGAAATAGATTGAGGATTTTTGCAAAAATCATGACAACGCCATAAATAAGCGGAATGCTAACAATGATCCAGCGCAAGATTAGGGATTTAGAAATGTTGCTGGGTTTTAGCGGCGGGGGTTCTGTGGAGATAGGTTGGGTGGGTGTTTGAGTAAGAGGGGGAGCGAATTTGCAGGAGATGGGTTTAACGAGGAGATTTAAGATAAGTCCGATTAATAATAAGCCTGCCATGATGTACATGGTGATGCTATAGGCTTGTGAGGGGGCAATGCCATTGTTAATTTGTATTTGGCGCAGATAGTTGACGAGAACGGGCCCGATAATAGCTGCGGTGGACCAAGCTAATAAAATGCGTCCATGAATGGCGCCTACTTCAAAAGTGCCAAATAAATCACGAAGATAAGCAGGTATGGTGGCAAATCCGCCACCATACATGGATAAAATAAAGCAAAAGCCAATAATAAATAGGCTGAGATTGCCAGAGGCGCCGAGGGTGGGAATGAGGCAATAAAAAATAGCCCCTAGGATAAAAAAGAGGTTGTAGGTGTTTTTGCGTCCGATTTTGTCTGAAAGGCTTGACCAGAAAAAGCGTCCGCCCATATTAAAAAGGCTTAGTAGTCCAACAAATCCAGCAGCTGCGGCTATAGTGACCGCTTTGTCTGCACCAACAGATTGTGTGGAGAACATTTCTTGTATCATGACGGAGGCTTGCCCTAAAACCCCAATGCCTGCGGTAATGTTTAGGCATAAAACACCAAATAATAACCAAAATTGTGGGGTGCTAAAGGCTTGGTTGGCGCTGAGGCTGGTGTTGGAAATCATGCGTTGGTTGGGTTTGGGGAGATAGCCTTGCGGTTGCCAATCTGGGGCAGGGATTTTGATGGTGAGCACGCCAAACATCATGAAAATAAAATACAACGTTCCAAGGGTGAGGAAGGTGGGGACTAAGCCAACAGAGGTTGGGGTGGCAAAATGTTCTAGTAAGGCAATGCTTAATGGTGAGGCGAGTATGGCGCCCCCTCCAAAGCCCATGATGGCAAGCCCTGTTGCCATACCTGGACGGTCAGGAAACCATTTGATGAGAGTAGAAACAGGGGAAATATAGCCTAACCCTAGACCGATGCCTCCTAAAACACCATTGCCTAAATAAATGAGCATGATTTGATGAAAATGTATGCCTAATGCAGAGAGAAAAAATCCTCCCGCAAAACAACAGGCAGAATAGAACATGGCTTTGCGTGGGCCAACCCGTTCTAGCCATTTGCCAAATAGGGCTGCTGAAGCTCCTAACACTGCCAGCGCGATGCTAAAAATCCAGCCAATGGTGGCGAGACTCCAATCGCCTTCGCTGGGTTGTTGAATGCCTATGATGCGTGTAAGGGGTTGGTTAAAAACACTGTAGGCATAAATTTGTCCAATCGAAAGATGGATGGCAAGTGCAGCAGGTGGGATAAGCCAGCGATTGTAGTTTAAGGGGGCGATGGTGTTTGCGCGATTAAGAAAAGGCATCAGGGCTCTTTTTATTAAAGGGACAGAGGCTTAATTATACTCAATCAGGGTGTTGGGGGGAGTTTTTATGAGAAGGGATGGGATTATTGGGGCAATGTTGAGGGGGTGGGTTGTGGCATAATGGCGATTTTTTGGCATTTTGTGCTTTTAGTTGGGGGTGTTTTATGGCGAAGGGGTTTTGGTTTGGGGTGGGGGTGTCGATGGTGTTGGGTTTGGTGGGATGTGCGCCGTCGTCTGAGTTTGTTCGTTCTGAGGTGGCAGTTGCGCCTGAGTGGGTGGCGTTGGCGCTGGAGGCTGGTGCGGATGCTGATGGGGCTGGGGTGGCTGATCTGTCATGGCGAGAATTTTTTGTAGAGCCAGATTTGCAGGCGCTGATTGAGAGGGCGTTGGTGCATAATCATGATTTGCGTCAGGCGGCGTTGAATGTGGCTTTGGTGGCGTCGCAGTATCAAATTAGTGTGGCACAGGGAGTGCCTAAGTTGGCGTTGAATTCTGAGATATCGGCGCAACGGGTGGCGCAGTCGTTGAGTCCGTCAGGGCGTGCGAGGGTGGCTGAGCAGTATAGTGTGGGTTGGGGTGGCTGGGTTTGAGTTGGATTTTTTGGACGGGTGCAGGCGCAGCAGGAGGCGGTGTTAAATCAGTATTTAGCAACGCGTGAGGCGCGCGATAGTGCGCAGATTGGGGTGGTTGCATCGGTGGCGAAGGGGTTTTATCGCTTGAGCTTGGCGCAGTATCAGTTGGCGCTGGCGCAACGTCAGTTGGCAAAGCAAAAGGAGTTGGCGCGTTTGGGGGCGGTGCAGATGGCAGCTGGGTTGGTGGATGCTAGGGTAATGGTGAATGCTCAGGCGAGGGTGGCGCAACTTGAGGCGAGTTTGGCTCAAGCGCGTGGGCAGGTGGTGCAGGCGGAAAATGTGTTGATGAGATTGGTAGGTGAACCAGTTGATGTAAAACCTCAAGGGGCATTGATGGAGCGGTGGTGTTGGCGCCACTGCCAGCGGGGTTGCCTTCGAAGGTGTTGGAGCGACGTCCTGATATTCGGGAGGCGGAGTATCAGTTGCAGGCGGCGGAGGCGGATGTGATGCAGGCGCGGGCGGCTTTTTATCCAAGTATTCGCTTAACGGGTAGTGCAGGTTTGGCAAGTGGGGAGTTACAAAGTTTGGTAGCGCCTGAGAGTGTGGTGTGGCGTTTGGCGCCGTCGTTGTCTTTGCCGATTTTTGATGGCGGTCAGCGGCGGGCGTATTTTCAGGGAGCGCAGGTAAAGCGTGAGTTGGCGTTGGTGCATTATCAACAGACGGTGCAAAGTGCGTTTTATGAGGTGGCGGAGGCGCTTTCCGCGCGTCAGGTGTTGTTGGCGCAATATGAGGCGGTGAAAAGGCAATATGAGGCGGCGTTGGAGGGTCAGCGTTTGGAGGGGGTGCGCTTAGAGCGTGGTGTGGGGAGTGCGGTGTCGTTGTTAGAACGTGCGTTGGCTGTGGAGCAGGCAGAGCAGGCGCTTTTGCAGGCGCAGTTGCTTTTATGGCAAAACAGGGTGGATGTGTATCGTGTGTTAGGTGGGGGGCTGGGTTTTTAAAAGGGGGTAACTTTATTTGCGCCATGGTGTGGGTTAAGCTTTGCGGTTTTTAGTGTTGAAGGGAGAATTTAAGATGAAAAAGAGTTTGTTGTTTAGCGCGTTGATGGTCTGTGGTGGGGTGGCTTTTGCTGAGGATTCAGGGGAGATGCATTCTGGTGGTGAGGCGGTTCAGGGGAAAATGTTGCCTGGAAATACGGTGTTGCCATCTTCTGATGAAGCGCTGGCTAAGATTGCGCAATTGGCAAAATCAGATGCGCCGTATCAAGTGGCGGATTTTTTTACGTTGCCTGAGGTAAGTAGTTATCAAATTTCACCCGATGGGAAGTATTTGAGTTGGCGTAAGCGCAATGCGCAGGGTAAGCGAGATATTTGGTTGCGCGATATAAAAACAGGTGAGGAGCGTTTGTTTATCACTGAGGGTGAGGATGTAATTCGTGCCTATGGCTGGGTAAATGAAGACCATTTGGTGTTTATGCAGGATAATGGCGGGGATGAAAATTATCATATCTATGCCATTGGGTTGGATGAGCAAGCGCCTCGCGATTTAACGCCGTTTGAAAATGTGCGCGCGACGATTATTAATGGGCTAAAAGAGGATAAGGCGCGTATTATTATTCAAATGAACAAGGAAGATGCGCAGTTGTTTGAGCCTTATTTGTTGAATGTGGTCTCAGGTGAGATGGAGAAGTTATATGATAATCCGCAAAGTGAGGAGCCTATCGAAGGGTTTTTATTCGATAAAAGAGGCGATTTGCGTATGCTTACGCGGATAGTTAATGGGCAGGATGCGGATTTTTACTACAAAATTGATGGGGAGTTTAAAAAGATTAAGCATGTGCCTTTTGGTGAGACGTTTGATGTTTTAGCGTTTGATGAGCGCAGTGATAATCCTGATGATGCTTATGTGGTCAGTAGTGAGGATAGCGATAAATCTCGTATCTATCGTTATGATTTAAAAGAAAATAAGGTAATTGAAGAGATTTTCCGTGATGAAGTCTATGATATGGGGTCGGTGAGTTTATCGCGCAAACGCAATTATGAATTGGATGCGATTTTCTACAATGGCGCAAAACCGCAGATAATTATAAAAAGTGAGACGTTCGCTGGGTGGATGAAGGATTTGGAAAATCAGCTGGGTTCGGAAAATAAGATTACTATTGTCGATAGAGATGATGATGAGCGTCAGATGATTGTGGTGGTTGCAAGTGATAAAGAGCCAGGGAGCTATTATTTATATGATAGTGAGACGAAAAAATTAACGCAGTTGACGCAGTTGTTTTCTCATTTAAAGCGCGAGGATATGTCGGAGATGATGCCGATTGAGTTTGAGTCGCGTGATGGGTTGACGTTGCATGGATATTTTAGTCGTCCTGTGCAGGCAAAAGAGGAGGAGAAAGTGCCTGTGGTGGTGTATGTGCATGGGGGGCCTCAAGGGGTGCGCGATAGTTGGGGATTTGATCCGCAGGTGCAACTGTTTACTAGCCATGGCTATGGGGTGTTGCAGGTGAATTTCCGTATTTCTGGGGGGTATGGGAAGGAATTTTTTAATTCGGGTCTTGGTGAGGTGGGGCGCAAGACGATGGATGATGTGGAAGATGGGGTGGCGTATATCATTGAGCAAGGCTGGGCTGACCCTGAGCGGATTGCGATTTATGGCGCAAGTCATGGTGGATTTGCGGTGTTGCGTGGGTTGATTAAGACGCCCGATTTATATGCCTGTGGGGTGGATTATGTGGGGGTGTCGAATTTGTTTACATTCATGAATAGTATTCCGCCTTATTGGGAGTCTGCGCGTAAGATGTTATACACGATTTGGTATGACCCAACCGATGAGAAGCAACAGGCAATTATGAATGAGGTGTCGCCGTTGCAAAATGCAGATAAAATTACTAAGCCGTTGTTTGTGGTGCAGGGAGCGAATGACCCACGGGTGAATATTAATGAGGCAGACCAAATTGTGGAAAATCTGCGTGCTCGTGGGGTGGAGGTGCCTTATATGGTGAAATATGATGAGGGGCATGGTTTTGCCAAGGAGGCAAATCGTTTGGAAATGCAACAGACGATGATGGGCTTTTTGCATCAGTGTTTGGCGCCTCAGGCAGATAAGAAGTCATAAAAGCGGATTGTTAGGTTAGAGATTGTCCTCGTAGGTTTGAGCTTATGAGGACTCTTTTTTATTGGATTGTGGGAGGTGGAGGATGGCGCAAGTGCGTGCGGTTGTAAAAAAATATGCGATTGATTCACTGACGGGGATGGCTTATGGCTTGTTTGTTACGTTGATTGCGGGGCTGATTTTGAGTCAAATCGGGCGGTGGCTGGATTGGTCGTTGTTAGTGGATGTGGGGCGTTTGGCTGGGATGTTGATGGGGGCAGGGATTGGGGCTGGGATTGCGTATTATTTAAAAGCGCCAACGTTGGTGGTGTTGGGGTGTACGCTGGCTGGGATGATGGGGGCGCATAGTGAGGCGCTGATGGCAGGAGAGTTTTTTCTGTCGCAGTCGTTAGATGGGCGGTCTTTTAACTATGTTTTGCCAACATCAGGCAATCCTATAGGGGCGTATTTGGCCAGTGTTGTGGCGTATCGTTTGGCGTTGTGGGTGAGTGGGAAAACGCGTTTAGATATTTTATTGGTGCCGCTTGTGGTGGCTTTGGGGGCGTTGTTGGCGTGCTGGTTGTTGTGTCCGCCATTTGTGGCGTTGGTGGCTTGGATGGGTACGGCGATTAATGAGGCGGCGCAGTTGCAACCATTTTTAATGGGGGTGGTGATTGCGGTGGTGATGGGGGTGTTGTTGACGTTGCCAACCAGTAGCGCGGCGATTGCAATTGCTATTGGTTTGCAAGGACTTGCTGGGGGGGCGGCGGTGGTGGGGTGTGCAGCGCATATGGTGGGGTTTGCTTGTGCGAGTTTTAAAGAAAATGGTTGGGGGGGATTAGTGGCGCAGGGGCTGGGAACGAGTATGTTGCAAATTCCCAATGTGGTGCGTAATCCTTTGATTTTATTACCAGCAGTGGTGGCGAGTGCGGTGGTGGGGCCGTTGGCGACGGTAGGATTTGGATTGTTATGTACACCAAGTGGCGCAGGAATGGGAACCGCTGGTTTGGTAGGAATTTTTGGGGTGTTGGAGGCCTCTGGTGGGGTGCTGAGTGTGCCAATGCTATGGGGGGCGATTGGATTGTTGATGTTTATTTTGCCAGCAGGGATTGCGGTGGCAGTGGCGATGGTATTGCGACGCTGGGGGTGGATTAAGGTGGGGGATATGCGCTTGCCCAATTAGGGGTTGAATTGGCGTAGTAGGGAGTCGAGTTGGTTGGCAAATTGATGCTTGTCTTTGTTGGTGTAGGGTTTTTGTTTGCTGTGGGCGGGTGGATCGTGGGGATTGCTGGCGCGTAGGCTGTCTATAAGGGTGCGGGTGGCGATGAGATTGTGGATGTTATCGCTGTGGTGATGTTTTCCGTGTGGTGTGAGAACATGCGCGCCTATTTCGATGGCGCTGGCGGCTAAAAGAAGGTCGGCGGTAATGAGTAGGTCGTTGGTTTGAATGTGGGCAAGGATATGGCGGTCGGCGGCATCAAAACTGTTGGCTACTAGGATAAGGCGAATAAATGCAGATTTGGGTAGGGTAATGCCATGGTTGGCAACAAAAATGGCAGGGATTTGGGTGCGGATACTGGTGCGACAGATGAGTTCTTTTACGACGACGGGGCAGGCGTCGGCGTCTATCCAAAGTGTCATGAGTGCTGTTTTAGTACAACCGTTGCGCCGCGTAATCCAGGCTCTTGAGCGGTGACAAGATAGACAGGAACGTTGGCAAGATAGTCGCTAAAACGTCCTTTGTCGTTAAACCGTGATTGCAGAGGGTTGTGGGTTTGTAGGTAGGTTTGGATTTTGGGGAGTATGCCGCCGCATAAATAAACGCCTCCTCGCGCGCCTAAGGTAAGCACTAGGTCGGAAGCGACGCTGGCAAGAATTTGGCAAAAGAGGTCGACGGTTTGTCTAGCCGTTGAATCGTTGGGGAGGTTGCGCGTGATTTCTTCAGGGGTGCGCTTGCGGGTTTTTTGCTCAAGATGAGCGAGGGCGCTATCAATAAGGGTAAGCCCTGCGCCACTGATGAACCGTTCCGCGGAAATATGGTCTCCGTGGAGGGTTTGTGCATAGCGCAGTATTTGATATTCAAGTTCGTTGCGCGGGGCAAAGCTGGTATGTCCGCCTTCACTGGCAAGGGCTTGCCAATCTCCATGATGTGAAATAAGCGCAGATACGCCTAAACCTGTACCCGGTCCAATAACCGCTTTTGGCGCATGAGCATCTGCTTGCGCCGTTATATTGACTAGTGGGAGAATTTCATGGTCTTTTAGGTCTAAAATAGCAAGCGCTTGCGCTACAAAGTCATTGATAACTTGTAAATGCTTAAGATTTAAGGTTTTCTTTAAGGCGCTGATAGAAAATTGCCAGTGATGATTGGTCATTTTGATTTTATCGCCTAAAACGGGCGTGGCGATGGCAATGGCTGCTTCATCAATCTGTGTTTGAGTCTGTGAAAGATAGGCGCAGATGGCCTGTTCAAGACTAGGATAATTGGCGGTGGCTAATGTTTGCGGTGCGTTGAGTTCGCCACTTTTGGCGTCATATAGAGCAAAGCGTGCATTAGTCCCGCCAATATCTGCTACGAGTTTAAGAGGCTGTGTAGACATAAACAGGGGTTTGGCTTTGGTCTAGTACATAGCTGATAGGATATTGCGGATTCTTGCCTTCTTTGGCTTGGTGCAATACTTCGTTTTTATATTGCCCAGCAATTTCAACATAGATGGTTTGTGCATTTAAAATAGCGCTTAGAGTTAGGCTTAGGCGCATATGGTTGGCTGTTTTTGGGTCAACCAGCATGATGCCTTTTGGCGCGCTGAGTATCGTGTCAAATTGTGGGGATTCAGGGAAGATGGAGGCGGTATGCCCATCTTCACCCATACCAAGAACGACTAGGTCTGGCTGGGCAAAGCGACGATTGGCATATTGCTGTAGCGCATCTTCATCATCAATATTATCTTCATCTAAATAAGACCAAAAGACCGCCCCTTCGGCATCATTTTGTAAGAGATAATCGTGTACGAGTTTGGAGTTACTATCTTCATCATGGCTAGGAACAACGCGCTCATCAACCAGCATGATGATAATACGCGACCAATCGAGTGATTGCTTGGACAAAGCAATAAAGAAATCTTTTGGCGTACTGCTCCAGAGACGGCTAGCGTAACCATATCTTTTTGCCGCAGTAGTTTTTGGATGTCTTCTTTTACTTGTTCTGCAAGCGCTTGCGCGCGCTCTTTATGACTATTAAATTGTATAAGTTCCATATTATTGCTCCTCGTGCCAAACGACACCATCTCTGGCAAGTAATGCACTAGCACTAGCAGGTCCCCATGTGCCAGCAGTGTATTGTTTTGGGGGTTCTTCACTTTCATCCCAAACTTTCATGATAGGTGCGACCCAACGCCAAGCGGCTTCTTGTTCATCCCGTCTTACAAAAAGTGTTTGGTCGCCATCAATAGCATCTAATAATAGGCGTTCATAAGCGCTGGTACGCCGTCCCTCAAAAGCTTTAAAGAAATCTAGATTTAGTGAAGCAGGTCGCGCGACCATATTATTGCCTAGGCGTTTGGCAAATAGATGTAAGGTCATGCTGTCTTCAGGTTGTAAGCGTATAACTAGTTGATTGGGTGCATAATTTCCTGCCACCCGTGGAAAGAGTTGATGGGGAACATCTCTAAATTGGATAACAATTTCAGCGAGTCGTTCTTGCATTCTTTTCCCAGTACGAAGGAAAAAAGGCACGCCTGCCCAGCGCCAGTTTTCAATTTCGGTTTTAATTGCAACGAAAGTCTCAGTTTGGCTATTGGGTGCAATATTATCTTCTTCATGAAATCCTTTGACCTTCTTGCCATCAATAACACCACTTTTGTATTGACCACGCACGGTATAAAGTGAGACATCAGCTTCGGAGAAAGGTTTTAAAGAATTAATGACTTTAAGTTTTTCATCACGGATGGCATCGGCATCCATACTAGAAGGGGCTTCCATCGCAATGGAACAAATAAGTTGAATGATATGATTTTGCACCATATCTCTTAGCGCGCCGATATGGTCGTAAAAAGCCCCTCTGCCTTCAATACCAACCGATTCAGCAATGGTAATTTGCACATGAGAAATCCATTCGCGTCGCCAAAGTGGTTCAAACCAAATATTAGCAAAGCGCATCATTAAAAGATTTTGCACAGACTCTTTGCCTTGATAGTGGTCAATGCGAAAAATTTGCGACTCATCAAAATAATTAGCAACGGATTCATTAATGGCAATATTTGATTTTAAATCTGTACCTAAAGGTTTTTCTAAGACGACACGAGCGCAAGCATGATTTAACCCAACAGCATCTAAACCACGGCAAATGTCTTCGAATAAATTAGGCGAAGTTGCTAAATAACTAATCGTTACCCGTGGGCATTGGGGAGGGATTTTTTCAGCAAGTTTTTTGAAATCTTCTGCATTTTTAGCATCTAATTGGATGTAATCCAAGCGTTTGCAAAAATCCTGCCAAACTTCTTCATCGACTTTTTCAATATCAGTAATAAATTGGCGCGCTTGTTGATTGGCTAGGTTGCGATAATCATCTTGTGAAAGTGACTGACGTGAGATTCCCCAAATTTTGCCATCAGGATGTAGTGTTTGCGCCTCGTGCGCCTTGAAAAGCGAGGGAAGAAGTTTGCGCGTGGCTAAATCGCCTGTGCCACCAAAAATGAGTAAATCAAAAGGTTGTGGTTCTAAATTCTCACGCATAAAAACGACTCTATTAATGAAAGCCACAGATTATAGCTGCAAATAAATATTTTTTCTTGCTATATCGTACTAAAGATGAGAAAAGTTAAAAATTTTTTATAAAATTTCTTTCTCAGTTTTCAAAAACTCCCCTTCCCTTAAATATGAACAATGGTGGATATAGATTTGGATTGAATAGATAATCGGTTTTGCTTATAATGCTAGCTTTTTGGTTCAATCTATCAAACAGGAGTTAGAAAATGAATGATTTAATCGGTAAAAAAGTTCCAGAAGTTACTTTTAAAACCCGTGTACGTGATGAATCAGTTGGCGGAGAAAATCCATTCCGTTGGCAGGACGTCAAAAGTAGTGAGATTTTTTCAGGCAAAAAAATTGTACTTTTTGCACTTCCTGGAGCCTTCACTCCAACTTGTTCAAGCACACATTTGCCAGGCTTTGAGGCAAAATATGATGAATTAAAGGCTCAAGGGGTTGATGAGGTTTATTGCTTAAGTGTAAATGATGCTTTTACTATGTATCAATGGGCGCAACATCAAAATATTGAGAAAGTAAAAATGCTTCCAGATGGAAACGGTGATTTTTCTCGTGAAATGGGTATGTTGGTTAAAAAAGAAAATTTAGGCTTTGGTGAGAGAAGCTGGCGGTATGCTATATTCGTTGATAATGGAGAAATCAAGCAAGTATTTAGTGAGCAAGGCAAACAAGATAATTGTGAATCTGATCCTTTTGAATGCAGTGATGTTGATACAATGCTAGAGTACTTAAAAACCAAGTGATTTTAGGTTTTTAAGTTTTTTAAAGACCCAACTTGTTGGGTCTTTTTTATGTCCGCAGATAATTGGAGATAGTAAGCTGGCATGTTTGATTATTGGGTTTGTAAACTAGATAAATAGAGAATAGAATTAAAAAATTACAGATAAGTCAAAATGTTAATTAAAAGACTTAAAACCTTCCCATTTAAAGAGTGGTATGCGATGAGAGTTATATTTAAGGAGAAAGCAGTAGAGGAGATAATTATTAACTATGAATTAATTGGCGATAAGTGATTAGAAATTAAGAATATTTCGAAAAATAAGATAAAGAGGATATTTAAATGGGGTGGATGATGGGGTTCGAACCCACGACCTCCGGAATCACAATCCAGCGCTCTGACCAACTGAGCTACACCCACCATAGTTTTAATACCGATAGGGTTTATGCCATGCAAGTTATTGGCGCACCCGACAGGACTCGAACCTGTAACCTACGGCTTAGAAGGCCGTTGCTCTATCCAGTTGAGCTACGGGCACAAGATAAAGCCTAAAATGGTCGGAGTAGAGGGACTCGAACCCCCGACCCCTTGGTCCCAAACCAAGTGCGCTACCAAACTGCGCTATACTCCGAACTGCTTAAGCAAGCGCGCATTTTAGGATGTTTAGACTTAAAAGGCAAGAATAAATTGCAAATTATGTTTTAAATTTTTGCGCTTTTTCTCTAAATAATTGGTTTTTGTAGTTAATTTAAATTACTGGTTTGCTCGTTTTGCAGGTTAATCTGATTTAGGTGGTTTGGGAGCAACACGAATTTCTGAAACATTACCAATATTGTTTTCTTTCTTGTCTGGAGATTGTGTTGTCTCTGGATTGTCTTTATCTGATTCTAAAAGGGGCTTAGGGCGTTGTTGCGATAAAGAGGGTTGTTTATGAAAGAGGTTTTTTTGCGTGATAGGTTTTGGACTGCCGTCTATATCAAAACTTTGGCGCATAAGGCGTAGGTTGGCTGGTGCTGCTTCGCCTTGTTTGCCTTGTCCAAAATACATGGTGAGGTGTGGGAAGGGCATTTCAATGCCTGCGCGGTCAAAATGAATTTTCACAAGACGGTTAAAGGCTCGTCCTATGCGCCATTGTTCTCCTGCAACGGTTTTGATGCTGATGCGGATATTTACTGAGCTGTTGTCTAACTTGGTAACTCCTGCAATGGTCATTGGCTCTAGTATGACGCGTTTTTTATCATTTTGGCTGAGTTCTTCAAAGGCTTGTTTGAGCACTTCAATAGCTTCATCAATATCTTCACGGTAGGCGATGCCGTATTCTTCTAGGTGATAGGCGTAGCCGCGGTTGTAGTTAGAGATCATACTTACGCTTGAGAAGGGGATAAGATGGTAGGTTCCAGAGGTATCGCGTAGCCCAACAGAGCGAATAGAGATATTTTCAACGGTTCCCATGGTGCCATTGATATCGACAATATCATCGGTGTTCATGGCGTTTTCAATTTGGATGAAAATTCCAGTAATAACATCATGCACAAGAGTTTGAGCGCCAAAACCAATTGCTAAACCTAATACCCCCGCACCAGCAATTAAAGGCCCAATATTAATACCAATTTCTGAGAGGACTATCATAGTAGTAACTGCGATGATGCTGATGGCTAATGCATTTTTAAATAATGATAAGAGGGTTTGTGCGCGAGCGGTTGGTCGTCCTGAACCGGTGTTTTCGCTTAGGCGATGTTCGATAATGCCTGAGACAATCAACCAAAGTAAAAATGCCATGATTATAATGATAAAGACGCTTGCCCAGCGACTGATAAAAATTGACCCTGCATCAGATTGCAGCCAAGCGCTTAAGTCAAAAATGCCCCATGCTGATAGTGCTATAAGCACTACAAAAATAGTAAGCACTAGGCGGATGATGCGTAAAAATACAGGGATATAAGCATTTAGACGTGCTTCAATGCCTGGGAGTTTGCGGTTGAACTCGCTGGACAGTTCAATGCGGTGTCCAATTAATTGCGTTAGTAAGGTTGAGAGAAGTAATCCACCGCCAATAGAGGCAATGGTTACAATGGTTGCATGCATAATAAATGGGAGCGCACGTTCGGGCTGTAAAAGTGTGACAATCAATAAGACCATAAAATAGCCAATGGCTAACCAATGCCAAATATGGCTAAGCATACGAAGGAAGGTGGTAATAATTAAGGTTTGTTTGTGCTCATTACTGCTGACTTTAATGAGTGCTTGTGAAACGCGATGACGGTTGCGCCAAACAAATGTTGCGCCATAAATAAAAGCGCTAATAGCAATAATGCTCAATAAGGCTTTTCCTAATGCTTTAGAAAGATTAAGGTTAACAAGAGGAACGCAGACAAGATAGCCATAGCCAATGATGTTTATCATGTTGGCGAGCCAACGATACCAATAGTGCGCTGTTTCATTTTTGCTAGGTAGTAGGCGCAGTCCAGTATAGTAGGGGTAAAAAGCGAGCCGAGTGGCGATTTTTATTGCTTCAATCATTAAGAAGGCGTTGATAACTAGAGCCATTTGTACTGAGGGCGCTCCAAACTCCCCAATAACGTAAATGGCAACCGAGTTGGCAATTAAATAGGTTAAGCCAAGCAATAAAGCATCCATCAGTGCAGTTAAAACAACAGCTAAAATATTTCGGATGATGGGTTTATAACTATCGCTACTTTGCACCCAAAAGCTTAGGCGCTTTTTAAGGGGTCGGGATAGGCGGCACAATGTTTGAAATAAAACGATGGTTGTAGCGATGATAATGGCTAAATTAATAAGAACCGTTTTAAAAATATCTTTGTTGAGATATTTTAAACGAAGGTCTTTGCCTTGGGTAATATCGATAAGAGATTGCCAAGCATTGGTTAAACTTTCGCCAACCTGAGCGGCAATCTCGCTGGTATGAAATGCTAGTTTGCTAGGTAAAGAGACTGCGGAGGCGACGGCTGCTTTGGTTCCTTCGGTAACACTTTTAAAGGCATCTTCACCATCTGGCACTATAGTGCTGGAGGGTGTAGTTTGCTCGTTATTTTCATCTTCTGCATTTGGTTCGTTAGAGGATTGACTTAGCTCGCGTAAGATGTGGACAAGTTCTTTGCGTTGTTCTGGGTTGTCGATAATATCAGCTAAAGTGGCAAAAGCTTGGCTGTTATCTATGGCTTGTGATTGAGTTTGTGCAGTCAGTGTTGGGCTAAGCAACAGCATAAACCATAATAAAACAAACGCTAAAAATTGGCGCATAGAGCACTCCGTGAGAAATATTGAGCAAAATTTTGCCAATCATAGCAAATTATCTGTTTATTTTCTTATCTCCTCAATTAGATTAGATGGACTTAAATCAATGAACTTAGGGTCAAAATAATAAAAATATTTTTTTATAATAATTGGTTATAAATAAATGACCAATATGTTATCTTGGTCATTTATGTGAATTGGTATAGTGTTGCAGGTTTTTTTGTTTTAGATGATTTATATTAAGGAGAAATAAATGTCTGATCGTGTAGAAAAATTGGAAGCTGAATTGGCTGAAATGCGCAAATCTCTTGAGAGTAGCAGTAAAGAAATGGATAAGTTCATTAAAGAGAAAGCACAGGATGCGCGTGAATTTGGTGAGGATGTTGCAGACGATGCACAAAACTACGTGCGCCGTGGTGCTCGTAAAGTACGCAATATGGTAGATGATTGTCCAGTGGAAAATCATTGGTTAATCACTGGCGCTGCTGTAACGGGTATCGTAGTCGCAGGCGTAATTGCTACTTTATTGGTACGTCGCAGCGACAATGAATGGTTACGTTATGTACCTGATGAAATTTTAAAAAGATTTAGATAAGATTAATAGCGATTGCTGCAGAAATCCCTGAGCTCTAAGTTCGGGGATTTTTTTGTGGCTAGTTTTTGGTGTTACCCCGTAATATGGTTATAAAAAAGCCCGTTTAAAACGGGCTTTTTGCTTTAAAAGGGCTAGGTTACATTAAATAGCGTCGCAATTGATGGTTAGATTGCGTCCATCTGCAAAGCTTACTTCAAATAAACCATATTGGTCACCTTTCAAGAACCACTGGATGACATTTTCTGGATTTTGTTTGTTGACATAAAGTACGCCACTGCCTGAACGTGTGATTTCAAGTTCAATTTCTTGGTTGATTAGATTCAGTTGTGGAATGGTTGCAGAGATGCGCGCTGAATTTTCATTTGCTCTAGAAATGATTTGTCCATTGCCTTCACAAGCATAAGCACGTTCAACAGTATTAGATGCTACGGGAGCTTGTGCTACTACGTTGTTTTGCATTTGGTTGTGTTGGTGGGTTGTGTGCTCATGTTGAGTATTGGTCACGTTGGATTGATTGTTAGTTGCTGGAGCGCAAGCAGTTAATAAAGCAAAAGGAAGTAAAATAGCTAGTTTTTTCATAAAAACCTCTCTTGATAGTGGAAAAAAAATCGTACTGAATAAAACGATCGTTTTGAATTATACCAGTGTGATGGGAGTATGTTTGATGTTTAAAGTGTAATTATAGTAACGATTCTATGCGTTTTAAAATTATCACACATAAAAACCCACTCGTGTGGGTTTTAAAGTATTTGGTAGGCACGATTGGACTCGAACCAACGACCCCCACCATGTCAAGGTGGTGCTCTAACCAACTGAGCTACGCGCCTAGGGTGGGCGGATTATAGTGGGGTTGGTTTGGTTTTGCAAGTGTTGTTTTTAGCCGTGTTTACCGTCGGGTCTAGGAGTTGTCCAGATATGTAGGTAGGGTTTGATGAGCGCTAAAAATGCAATAATCCAGCAAACTTGCGCATGAATAATCCAGATAAGATATTTTTGGGGGAGGATTAATGGCATAAGAACGCGAAAGAAAAATGCAGCGAAGAGGATGTATAGGCAAAAATGAGCCATTTGGAAGGTTGGTGAATGTTGCGCCCAGTGTGTCCTAGACTTACCCGTCCTATCATAGATAGTGAGATGATGCCAATGCCACCTACGGCTAGGGCGTGGAGTGCGAGTGAGTTGGTGATGGGGAAAAAGAGGCGTAAGAAGTATAAGGTTAATCCAATGATGATGGTAATCATGCCAAGATAAAGGCTCCAGAGAAGAGGTTTTTTCCAAATGCCTTGGGTATACCAGCCGATGAGTCGCCAAGTTTGGGTGAGGGCAGCACTAAGTGCGAGAAAACTGGCGAAGGTATGCCATGGGGTAAATATTTCAGTGAGAAAAAACAAGAGGAAGGTTATGAGAGAAAGTTTGTCTTTTAATGCGGAATTTTTAAGGGTGACGGGATAACCAACGCCTTTTTCTATGAAAAAGGGGAGTATGCGACGACCGATGGTAAGGACAAGTGAGAGGATTAAAAAGAACCCGAGTTGAAGTGCTAAATGGTGTCCTTGGTTGAGCCAGTTGAGAGAGCCGCTGAGGTAAAGTAGGTTGGCAATAAGTAATAGACAAAGTTTGGAGAGGATGCCCATTTGTCGGTATTGTTTGACTTGGAAGATGGCGCGGGCGATGGGATGAATAAGAAGAATTAAAAATAAGGTGTCTAGACATTCGGCGAGGATGTGGGCGTTGGGGTATAGGGTGAAGATGAGGCGAGCGCTAAACCATGGTAACCAGATGAATAAGAGGGATTTTCCGTGGGGCATGGCGATGCCCGTCCAGTTTTGTACGGCGGTGAGTAAGAATCCTGCAACAACTGCCATGCGTAGCCAAATATCATTTCGTGTCCATGCCAATAGAGTGGGGGGAGTGCGGTTAGATGTAGGGGGAAGCCTAACCCAAAGAGAAATAACCAAATCGTCATGGTGCAGACTGATAGAAAGGTGGCGGATAGAAAAAAGAGGCGAAAGCCTAGGTTAAATACGGCGTGGTTATGCATGTTGGTTTCTCCTTAGAATTTATAGAGGGTTTTAATGTATGTGATTTTACATGTAGAAGGGGCATAGTCTAGCATGGAGGATTTTATTGTGAGGTGTTTAAATGGGGTGGGAATGAAGCATTAGAGGGGTTAAGAGTGCTGATACGCTCACGAGGTAGGGCATCGGGGGCGTTTTGTTGTAGGTAGGTGAGCATGATTTCTCGAAGGTCTTTTGCCATGGCCCAAGCTAGGTTGGGCGTGTTGGCGCTGACTTGTCCGCGGAGTTTTAAATAGGTGGGATGATATTCTAGGATGAGAAGGTCGGGTTCGACTTTCTGACACCAGTTTTCGTGGGCTTTGGCTTGTTCAATGAAGTGTTTTTTTAAAGCTTCTAGGTCAATGCTGTAATCGACATATAAGAAAACGGGATGGCGCATATGTTGGTTGGTGTGTGACCAGTTGATGAGGGGTTCGGTTACAAAATCACGCATGGGGACGATGAGGCGTCTTTCATCCCAAGTAAGCAAGATGGCGTAGGTGTAGGTGAGTTCTTCAACGACTACCCATTCGTCGTGTATAACAATGGTATCTCCGATACTAATGGGGCGGGTAATTGCAACTTGTATGCCAGCGACTATGTTTGCTAGCAAGGGCTGGGCAGCAACGCCTAAAATAATACTTAACACGCCAGCAGAGGTGAGTAGACTGGCGCCAACAAGTTTGATGTTGATAAATTCAGACAACATAATGACGATGCCAATTAAAATTAAGCTGAATGTGAAGACGCGTCTGCCGATAGAGAGGTAGGTCATGCGACAGCGATGTTGGCTGCTTTGGTCGTCATCAAGAGGGGTGATTTGTAAACTTTTGTAGCGATCAGCAAAGAAATTAATAATATGAGTGCCAAGCCAGATGGCGGCAATAACAAAACTTATCCACATGATGGGGCGTAGGCTGGAGGCGATAGCTTTGTTGCCAATGATAAGTCCAGAAGTGATGCCATAGAGCAACCCTAGGGCGATGGTAAAAGTGATGGGGCGCGTGAGGGTGCGAATTAGATTTTGAATAATGCCCTCTTTTAGATAACCAGCTATTTTTTCGGTGATTAAGCTAATTAAACGCCCAATTAAAATACCAAGCGCTAATAGGATGGCAACGAGAATATATTCCCATAGGGTGATAGAAAAAAGCTCTATTTTAATCCATTGAGGTAAGGCTTGTTCGAGTTTGGTGGGGGCATGAATTTGATAAAGCTGTTCAATACTATCGACAGTATTGGCAGAAAAAACCCATATGGGGGCTAGTTCTTTAACGCGCACGCGCTGTAGGCGAATCGTTTGTTTGTAGTGTTGGCGGTCTAATTCGCCTAACTTAATAGAGCGTTGGGGTTTTCCAGCATTGGATTGGCTGGTTCCGGGGATGGATTCAATAAGTGCATCGGGGCGATCAGAAAGGGTTTTATAATTAATGACTTTGCCATTTTCTAATAAAAATGCGAGTTTTTTTGCAAGTTTGGCACCTTGTTCGGGTTGGTCTTCTGGGTTGATAAGATTAAGATTGAGCGCATGGGCGGCGCGTAGATAATCTTGTTCGGCAATGGCTTGTTCAAAAAAAATAATTAATGCTTGTGGGGATTGTCGGTTGGCTGGCGGATTGAGCTTGGGTAGACCAGCATTAAGCGTTTTAATAGGGTAATACGCCTCATTAAAATCTCCTTCTAGCTCACTAGCAATTTGTGATTGGTCAAAACCAAACCCTTGCGCTAAAGCTAAGGGCATTAGAAGTATTAGCAGCAGGCTACTGAAGAGTCTAATAATGGTTAATTTCATGGACAATCTCTTCATTTGAAAGATACAAATAAAATATACAAAAATCGCGCACTATATCACGGGTAGGATAATGGGTAGGATAAAAAGCAGGTCTAAATTATAGGATAAGCCATTGATAGTGTTGTAAAACGCGTATAATGACGCGTTTTCTTTCAACTTCCTTTGGGGTAATGTGTGAGCGCTTTTAATTTAATGGCTATTGTATTGGTCATTACCGCTATTTTCGCTGTAATAAATGACCGTTTTATAAAATTGCATCGCACAATTGGGGTGATGTTGATTGCATTGGTCTTTTCTCTATGTATTTTGCTGGCGAAATATTTAGGATTAATTGAGCATGATTGGGTTACGCCATTGGTGATGCAAGTTGATTTTAGCGATACTTTAATCCAAGGCATGTTAGGCGCTTTATTGTTTGCGGGTTCAATGAATATTGAGTTTAAAGATTTAAAACCGCGACTGATTCCAATTACTGTCTTGGCAATTTGTGGGGTTTTAATTTCTACCCTTTTGGTTGGCTATGGTATGTACTACGCCATTCATTTGTTGAGTTCTGTAGAGTTACCATTGATGTATTGCTTTGCTTTTGCAGCGCTTATTTCTCCTACTGACCCAATCGCGGTGCTCGCAATTTTGCGCTCTATTGGTGTCTCTAAAGGATTGGATATGGATGTTTGTGGTGAATCATTGTTTAATGATGGGATTGGTTTGGTGGTCTTTACATTCTTTTTCTCGTTGGCGGTCAATGCCGAAACAATGAGCTTTGCAGAAGTTTCACTCTTTTTTGCGCGTAATGTGTTTGGTGGGATTGCTTTAGGAGCGGTTGCTGGTGTGGGAGCGTATCTTTTAATGCGCATGACGCGTGATTATCATATTGAAATCATGCTGACTTTAGCGCTTGTATTTGGCACTTTTCAATTTGCAGAATGGATAGAAGTTTCAGCCGCCATCGCTGTAGTGATTGTAGGGATTGTATTTGGGCATTTGTGCTACAAAGGGATGACGCATAAAGCCCTAGAATCCATGTATACTTTCTGGGAAGTGGTTGACGAAGTATTAAATAGCACCTTATTTGTGATGATTGGAATTTTATTGCTCGTTATTCCAATGGATAGTCACCGCCTATTATTAGGGATATTTGCCATTATCGTTGTTTTATTTGGGCGCTGGATTAGTGTATTAATTCCTGTTGCGCTATTAAGTCGGCGCTACTTTTTTTCACCACGTTCCGTACGCATCCTAACTTGGGGTGGGTTACGTGGTGGATTATCCATTGCTTTAGCACTAACTTTGCCAAATAGCGCCTATCGTGAAACCATTTTATTAATGACCTACGCAGTAGTTGTGTTTTCTATTATTATTCAAGGAACAACCATTCCATGGGTGGCTGGAAATAGAACCACTATTGGAGATGAATATGATGACCCACTCCTAGATGATAACAATCCCAACACGCGCTCACATGTTGGTAAACGAAGTGAGAAATTAGAATCAGAGTAAATTGACTATTTGAACGCGCTATTATATTCTCACAAAAATAATATTTATTATTATTTCATATATGAGTTGTCAATTTTATTGACAGCTGTTTTTACGTATTTATATACTTAATTAGGTGTCATGTTACGTGGAGGTATTAGTATGTTAGAAGAGAAGAGAATTCAAATATTTATTGATAGCGTAAATAAATATTTTAACGAAGTGAATAATATTGGTGTTAAGGTAGGTTCTCCTTACTTAATAGAAGGGAATAAACCTTCAGTTTATGATTATACGGGAATTATTGGTATTTCAGGACCTTATCGAGGAAGCGTATATTTTTCTGCGCCAAGAGTTCTATTACATAATCTTCTTTTAACTATTAAAGAACCTGATAAATCAGAAGAAACAATGATGGATTTAATTGGTGAAATTGCTAATACCATTTCTGGAAATGCTCGTGCAGAATATGGAGAAGAATTTGTAATTTCTACACCATTAGTAGTTAAAGGACAGCCTGATGAAGTCTACTTACCTAAAACAACACGCTCATTTGTTATTCCAATAATTTGGAAAGAATATACAGCTAATATTGTGGTAAGTATTGAGCAAAGATCAAATCCATAAAGTTACTTGAAATTTTATTCATTTTTATTTCTTAAAATAAAACCGTACTTCCCTTATATAGGAGAGTACGGTTTTTGAGTTTTAATTTGTCACAATTTAGTCTTCATCATTACCCTCTTCGATAAAATCTATAATAGACTCTAGAGCCCTTTGTAATTCAATTTCTGTAAAAGGTTTAATCACAAATCCACTAGCGCCCAATTCTAGCGCTTTAAGTCCTGTACTTTCATCAGATAGGGCGGAGACCACCAAAATTTGTAAATCAGGTTTTATTTCGAGTAGCTTGGGAATAGTTTCTAAACCGTCCATGCCTGGCATGGTAATATCCATTGTGGCAATATCTGGCAAATATTTTTTACACTGCTCAATCGCTTCTTGCCCATTTGTGGCAGTGCAAACAATTTTAAAGCGATTTTGTTGATTACCAGTGGAAGTGCGACTAATTTTGTTACGTATAATCGTAGAATCATCAACAACCATCAAACGATACATAAGAATACTCCAATATAAAATTATGAATTAAGCAGGAAAGCGAATAATAAATTGACTATATTTTCCAACTTCAGAGCGGATATTTATTTTTCCATGCAACTGCTGGATTCTATCTTTTACAACATCCATGCCTACACCTCTACCGGCATCTTCATTGCTTTCTTTTGCTGTAGATAAGCCAGAGGTAAAGATAGCCTGATACAAATCGCGTTGCTGTAAATTATTAGCCTGTTCCTGCGTATACAAACCTTCTTTAACTAACTTTTTGCGAATTTCCTCAATAAGAATGCCACCACCATCATCTTCAACAATAATCTCATAAAAATCATTTTTCTTTATTAGTCTGATTCTTACTCGGCCATAAGCAGGTTTGCCTAATCTTTGACGAACTTCTGGCAATTCACAACCATGAACAATCGCATTACGAAGAAGTTGAATAGTAACTTCTTTGATTTTATCAAGAGTCTCATTATCTAATGACACATCATCAAATCCTAAAACTTGCAATTGAACTTCTTTTTGATTTCTTTGCGCAATTTTATCTGCAAAATTTTTAAAATATTCAGAGATATTTTCTGATCTATTAGAATCTAATTGCATATTAAGATTAACCAAGCGACTACGCATGTTCTCAATATCTTGATTTAGGTTATAAAATTGCTCTAGAGAAAGAGCAATTCCTAAAAAGTCATTCCCACTTAACTGATTTCTTTCACGTAGAGCTTTTAGTTGATTTTCGATAGATTCAGCAATATCAACAAAACCTTCTAACTCTAATGCAGAAGCCTCTCCTTTAAAGCTATGTACTTCACGGAAAATATCATTAACTTTTTGCTTTAATGCCGATTGGCTCCATTTTTTATCGCGTAGAATATCATTGATACGCTCTGCCATTTTAGATGCATTGCGCATTAAACCATCCAAAATAGTAGGTTCTATGCGTAACAATTTAACTAACATTTTAAATTGCATTTCTGATTGTTCTTTTTCTTTCTCTAGACGTTGTTCCAACTCAACAGCTAAAGTAACGTCAGTAATGCTAACCAAAACATTATGTATTTTCTTGCCTTCGTATGAGCGGACAAATTGGAAGCTCAAATAAATTGTTTCTGTAGAGCCATTTTCATTTTTTCTTTGAATCATTACACGACGCAATGGATTCAAATCATTAATCAAGTCTCCATGTACTTTTCGATTGAATAATTGATTTATAAAGCGTTTTGTATTTTCAATATTTTTTTCTGGAACAACGCCTTCTAATACTTCATCAAGTTTTTTACCTGAAATATCCTTAACAGGGAAAATATGACCTAACTGTTTGGACTGTTGTTCACCAATAATATAGTCACGGTCTATCAAGAATAATCCTTCTTGAATAGAATTCATGATTTCAGTAGTTTCACGACGCGATTTCGCAAGCTCTGCATCTGAACGCAGTAATTGTCTCAATGCACGGAAAACAATAAAGAAGAAAATCGATATTGCAATAATTATCCCAACAATTTGAATAAGACGAACTAAGTTGGTTTGAGCGTTAGAATTATCTTGCAATGCATTAGTGATATCATCATTTTCATTTAGAAGCCGTGTGGTATAAATACGTGCATAGTCGGCAGCAAATTGAATGTTATCTAGTTGAATATTTCCAGCATTATAGTCATTAAAAAAGTTATTAAGTAGACCATTGTAAGGCGACCAAACATCTTGAATTCGTTGTAAGCTTTTAATTGCGCTTTCAATTTGAATAGGCTCTATATATACCGTGCTTCCATCGCTTATATTGATATCTTTACCACGTTGAAATGCTTCTAATGTTTGCCCAAACAAATCAGAAGAGCGTATCAGTGAGTCAATTTGTTTGAAGATTTTTTCGTTGATATCTTCTAATTGTAATGAGTTGTTCTCATTTACGTAGCGTTCAGTTATCAGGTCAATATCGATAATATTTTTAGCAATATCTTCAAGTAGTCCTGATTGTTGTGCTGATAAATTTATTTTAGTGGTAGATTCATCAATTCTCAAGGACTGATAATAGTTTAGAGCTAATATAGAAATGTTAAAAATCAAAAAAAGAATAACAGAAGTAATAATAGCACGATATTTCTTAAAGCTATCTAATCTTAGGTTAGGCTTGTTTTTTTTAATTTTTGTTCTATTTTTCTTGATTTCTTGATTTCTTGATTTCTTGATTTCTTGATTTCTTGATTTCTTGATTTCTTGATTTCTTGATTTCTTCATGATTAAGTCCCTGATAATTAATCATTTAATGATTTGTAAGGCACGAGAATGGTTTGATATTCCACATGATAATCTAAACCTTGAGTAGTGGGTTGGTCGTAAGCTAAATTAATGGCGCTTAAAATAGAAACTTCTGCTTGCTCAGTAGCGTCATTAATAACAGTTCCTGATAAACGACCTTGTTCTAACATTTCTAATGCAGCTGGAATAGCATCAATACCGAATACAGGAATGGACAGTTGAGCCTCTTCTAAAGCCTTAATTGCGCCAATTGCCATTGTGTCATTATTCGCTAAAATGACCTCAATGTTATTAATGGTGCCATCATTAATCCAATCAGTAACAATATCAGTTGCAAGATCTTCTTTAAACATTGCTGTTTCAGTGGTTACTTCTTTTATGGGCACACCGAGTTGAGGATAGCTTTTCATTGTACTTGTTGACCATTTTGTTCTTGCCTGTGCGCCAGGGTTGGTGGGAATACCCATAAGCATGGCATATTCAATAGAGCGGTTGTTATTTTTATCCCAATTAGAGTGGGTTTTCCATTTATTTAATACATCTAATCCTTGTAATACCCCCCTTGAACGTCATCACTTCCAATGAATAAAGCTTTGTTGTAAGTTGATAAAATATTCTCCCCAGGATTACGATTAAAAAATACGACAGGTATTCCAGCTGATTTTGCTTTATCTATTACAACAGAACTTTGTGTGGTGTCTACCATGTTAATAATGATAGCTTGAACGCCTGAGGCAATCATTTTATCTAGAGCTTCAAACTGACTTTGCTGATTATCATGTGCATCATTAGAGATAATTTTGATATTCTCGTGGTCATTGCCGTAAGCTTGAAAGGCTTGAAAAGCTTTAGAAAAGAAAGGGTTGTCGATCGCATTACTCATAAGTACACCGATATGACTTTCTTTGTCAATATTGGATTTATCGTTACTTTTCTTGAATGGAGTTTCAATGTTATCGCAGCCGTATAACAAAAAAGAGGTCAATAATATAGATAAAAGTTTATTCATCATTTTCTCTGGTTAGTTTTATAGATAACGACCTGTCATTCTAGCAGTACGAATAATTAACACAACTATTTAATAGTAACTATTTATTGTAAAAGTATTTACTTTACTATGTGTGCTATATAGAGATTGTAGCGAATATAACATCCCATTAGTTTTAAAAAAATGATAAAGAGGTAGTGTTCAAAAAACTGTGTCACTCCCATAAACTATCCAGAAAACAAGGAATGACATTATGCAACACTTTGACTTTAACGAAGCTTTAACTGTTAGCCCTCAATACCGAGGGGTATAAAGAGCTTATTGGACTTTACTGCTCTGAAAGTGAGGGCGCCAATTATTGGCTGTCTGTGCTGACGGATTTACACAATCGTGGCGTAGAAGATATTCTTATTGCCTGCTATGATGCAGTTGTCTATCCATTTCCCCGGACGCTTAGATAAGGTGATGAGCCTTTGATTGAACTGACACAGATTTCTGAATGCCCTCTGATGTTTCCAAATCAAGCAAATACTGTTTTCGCCATAGTCCGCCGCCATAGCCGGTTAATTCGCCGTTGGCGCCAATGACGCGGTGGCAGGGTACTAATATGGAAATGCTGTTCATGCCGTTAGCATTGGCAACCGCTCGAACGGCTTTGGGTTTGCCTAATAATTTGGCTTGTTCGCCGTAAGAACGGGTTTCGCCATAGGGTATGCTTTGCAAGATATGCCAAACTTGTTGCTGAAAATCCGTGCCGATAAAATGCAGGGGTACGCTAAATTTTCTGCGTTGTTTGGCAAAATATTCGTTTAATTGTTTTTCTAATGGCTGAAAGAAGGGATTGTTGCCTTGAATAATGAGTGCATTTTGGCGTTTAGCGATGTTTTTTAATTCGGTTTCCAGCATTTTTCGATCGCTAAATTCCAATAAGCAAATGCCTTGATTGCTGGCGCAAGCGATCATGGTACCGAGCGGTGTTTCTATGCGTTTTAAATCAATGATGTTTTGCTGTTTGCCTTGCTTAGGCGATACGCCGAATATTTTTTTAAAGGATTCTGAAAATCCGCTTAATGAATCAAATCCCGCATCAAAGGCGGTGTGGGCAATGGCTTCGCCTGATTGGATTTTTTTAAATGCCGAGTTGATGCGGTGCAGGCGGCAAAAGGCGTGAAATGTCATGCCGTGATTTTTTAAAAACCAGCGGCGAATGAATTTAGGCTCAATTCCCCTGTGCTGTAAATCATCGTCTTTTAATTTTAAACCGGGATTGTGGGCTAATTCATCAAGAAGGTTTTGGATTTCGGGCGGGGTTTGGTGCAGATGTTCTAGGGGCGGCATACTTTGCAGGGGCGGTAGCCTTTTAAGATGCATTCTTTGCTGGTGGCAAAAAATTCTACGTTTTCGCGCTTGGGTTTGCGGGCGGTGCAGGAGGGGCGGCAAAAAATGCCGGTGGTTTTGACGGCGGTAAAAAAGATACCTTCAAATGCGCTGTCTTTATTTAAAATGGCTCGGTACATTCTTTCGTGGCTTAAGTTTTTCATTTTTCATTACAAATATATGATGCGCGCTATTGTAGATAGGGATTGCTGTTGCTACAACCGAAAAACGGACAAGTATTTTTAATGGTTGTTTATAAAAAGGCGGTCAGCACATCGTTAAGAAAAGCATAGCCTTGCGCGGTGCAGCGGTATGTCTGCGGGTCGTCGGCAATGAGTTTTTTGGCGATGAGGGTTTCGAGAACGGGGGCGAGGTCGCTGTGTTGCAGCGCGGTACGTTGTGGAAGGTATGCACGCGCGACGCCGTCTTTCAGACGCAGGGCGTTCATCATGAATTCAAAGCCTTGTTCTTCGCGGGCGACAATTTGTTCTTGGTCTTGATAGGGGGTGGCGCCTTGGCTGTGCGCGGCTTGGTAGCGGTTGGGGGCGCAGGAAGGCGGCGCCTTGTTCGCGTTGTGCGTAGGCAAGGAAGGGGTTGTTGCGATAGAGGGCTAAGAGTTGTTCGGCTTCTGCGCTGTCTATGTCTTGCGTGATGAGCCAATCTCGAGCTTGCGCAGGGTCGGCTTGGGGTACTTGGTAGCTTTGCGAGCGGCTTAAGATGGCAGTATTTCTAAGCCGTGTATGCCACGGTTAACGTGCATTGACTTGAGCGCGCAGAACCTTTTCATTTCTAAGCCGTGTATGCCACGGTTAACTCGGTAATAGCGCCATCATCTGTAAGTATCATTTTCTAAGCCGTGTATGCCACGGTTAACATCTTCTGAGAAAAACACAATACCGTGGAGATTTTCTAAGCCGTGTATGCCACGGTTAACCGAAAGATGACAAGGGCGGCAGTTCGGCTGGTTTTCTAAGCCGTGTATGCCACGGTTAACTATATTCTCGCAGCACAATGCTGTGAGAATTGTTTCTAAGCCGTGTATGCCACGTTTAACTTGAGCCTCCACTCTAACCCAACTCAACGGAATTTCTAAGCCGTGTATGCCACGGTTAACTTTCTGAGCTTGTGTGTTCTCACGCTTGGCTTTTTCTAAGCCGTGTATGCCACGGTTAACCTTAATTCTCCCTTCTCGTGAGAGATATAGATTTTCTAAGCCGTGTATGCCACGGTTAACTGTACCTGCAATAATTGTATTTACTTCCATTGTTTCTAAGCCGTGTATGCCACGGTTAACAAGCGCACTGCCTCAACAATCATTTTATTTTGTTTTCTAAGCCGTGTATGCCACGGTTAACGGAGTCGTTATAGCAACTTGTGTTAATGGGAATTTCTAAGCCGTGTATGCCACGGTTAACGATATCCAGTTTCCGACAGTAATTTTATTTTCTTTCTAAGCCGTGTATGCCACGGTTAACATGGCGCGCGCTGGGTTGTGGAGCGCTCCTGATTTCTAAGCCGTGTATGCCACGGTTAACTGCGAGTCTATCATCAGCTCTATAACGCTACATTTCTAAGCCGTGTATGCCACGGTTAACAGTTCGGCTGGTAGCGCAGCGAAAGATGGTAATTTCTAAGCCGTGTATGCCACGGTTAACTTTGGATTTAGTGGAATTATAGACCCTGACGATTTCTAAGCCGTGTATGCCACGGTTAACAGCATTGAGCGCGAAAATCGCGTCGTTGACGTTTTCTAAGCCGTGTATGCCACGGTTAACTGCATAAGCGCGTCGACCCCTGCGCGTTAGAGTTTCTAAGCCGTGTATGCCACGGTTAACATGATGTAATCACCGAAGGCGAGACACGTACACTTTCTAAGCCGTGTATGCCACGGTTAACATCCCAGTTGCGTTGGGTGAAAGGAACACTATTTTCTAAGCCGTGTATGCCACGGTTAACAACTTCGTCAGTGGCACAGTCTCTATTACTTGTTTTCTAAGCCGTGTATGCCACGGTTAACGCGAACCCGCCCCTATCCAGCAAAACTAAGCATTTCTAAGCCGTGTATGCCACGGTTAACCAAGCCCAACGCCTGATTGGTTTTTATTTACAAGGATTTAAACCGTTTTTTGTTGGTTTGACCCAAATTTTTAACGTGGTTTTTAACCCTTTTGTTTTGTTTCATGTTTTTAAAGAGCCAAATTTTTTTTGTTTTTTTTGGGTTGGTGGTTTGGGTGTTTTTTATGATTTTAGGTTATTTTTTAGATGTTGTTGGGGTTTTGTAGGTAGGGGAGGAGGCTTAGGAGGTTTGGGTCTGTGTGGTGGTGGTCGGCGTGTTGGCGGACTTGTGGGCGGTCGATGATGCCGCCGTAGCCTATGATGGTGTCTGCGGCGCCTTTAGCGGCGATGTCGCTTATGCCGTCTCCTATGAGGGCAATGCGGTTAAGGTGGTTTTGTTGTTTCCATTGTTGGGCGATGGTGTGTTTGCCGTTGGTGGTGGTGAGGGGGTGGGTTGGATGCTGTGGTAGTGTCCTCGGGGGTGTAGTTGAGGTGTACGGCGTGGAGGTGTTGTGTGGGGATGTTGAGGTGTTGGGCTAGTGGGAGGATGGCGTCGTAGAGTCCTCCGCTGATGATGCCAACTAGGATGTTGTGGCGTTGTAATGTGGCGATGAGTGTTTCTGCGCCTTGGGTGATGGTTTTTAGGTATTGTTGGGCGATTTGTTGGATTTGTTGTTGGGTGGGTTGGATGTGTTGGAGGCGTTTTTCGTAGATGGCTTGTAGGGGGAGGTCGCCGTTCATGGCTTGGTTGGTTAGTTGGGCGATGGTTTGTTTTTGGTTGTTTAGGGCTGCGAGTTCGTCGATGCCTTCGATGCTGCTTAGGGTGGAGTCGCAGTCAAAGAGTATGCCGTCAAAATGGTAGGTTGGTGTGGTCATGTTGTGGGGTTTGGTTGTGTGTTGTTGTGGTTTGGGGGGAACCAGCCATGGGGGCTGGTTTTTTTCGGATTATAGGTTGTTTAGAGCGTCTGTTGCGCCGATTAATGAAAAATTAAGGGTTTGTTGGCTTTCTCCTAGGAAGGCGGCGACTTGTAGGCTTTTGCCTGCTTTGAGTTTGTTTTGTGTGTCGAGGTCTAGGGGGAGGATGCTGTGGCAACCTGTTGGGTCGCAGAAGATGTAGGGGGTTACGCCGATTTGGTTGTGGTCTACTGCGAGTCCGATGCCTGCGAGTAGGTTGACGCCTAGGGGGAGGGTGAATTGGGCGATGATGCTGTTATCGGGGGTTTTGCTGATGAGGATTTGTCCAACGGGTTCGCCTTGGGTGTTGTTTTGGGTTTGTAAGACGCCGCATTGGTTGTTTTCGCAGACGCCTTGCCAGTTGCCGTAGGCTTTGCCGTTTTGGATGGCGGCTTGGCTGGTGAGGCTTAGGGTGGTTAGGGTTAGTAGGGTGAGTAGTTTATGTTTCATGGGTTTGCTCCTTGTGTTTGGGTGCGCTTTTGTGGGCGCGGTTGGGTAGTTTAGCGGATTGTTTGGTTGGTTGGGTGGGTTTTTAGTAAACGGTAATTGTG
Organism: Rappaport israeli; assembly: GCF_001888055.1. Classification (GTDB taxonomy): domain Bacteria; phylum Pseudomonadota; class Gammaproteobacteria; order Cardiobacteriales; family Cardiobacteriaceae; genus Rappaport; species Rappaport israeli. The sequence continues at coordinate 179,570 of NZ_LXHZ01000022.1, read as the reverse complement.
GGGGTTATCCTGTGAGTTGGTGGGTGATGAGTTTTTTAGGGGGGAGAGGTGGTTGCTGAGGTTTAGGAGGGTGTGGCGGAGGTGTTGGGCGGGGGGGGTGTCGTTGGTGAAGAGTTTTACTAGGAGGTTGGTGCCGTGATAGAGGGGGCGGGTGTTGCGTTGGTGTTGGCGGTTGTATTGGTTTAGGAGGGTTGGGTGTCCAATGTCTTTGCCTTGGGCGTGTTGGCGTAGGATGAGGCGGCTGAGGATGGCTTGGCTTTGGAGTCCTAGGTTGAAGCCGTGGGCGGTAACTGGGTGCATGCCGCAGGCGGCGTCTCCTATGAGGGCGCTGCGTTGGGCGTGGAATTGGCGGGCGTGAACGCCTAGTAGTGGGTAGTGGTGGATGGTGCTGGCGAGGGTCATTTGTCCAAGTCGGTGGTTGATTTGTTCGCTGACGTGTTGGGCGAGTTGGTCTGGTGTGAGGTTTTGGATTGTGGCGGCGTGGCGGCTGTCGAGGGTGATGACGCAGTTGGTGAGGTGGGGGGTGAGGGGGAGGAGGGCGAGGGTGGAGCCGTAGAAGAAGCATTCTTGGGCGGTGTGTTGGTTGGTTTGGGTGTGGCTTAGGCGAAAGACGATGACGGTGCGGCCGAAGTCGTGGAGGTCGGTGGCAATGCCTAGGCTGCGGCGGACTTGTGAGAGGCGGCTGTCGGCGGCTATGAGGAGTTTGGCGTGGAGGGTTTTGCCACTTTCTAGGGTTACGCTGGCTTGTTGGGCGGTGCTGGTGGCGTGGATGACTTTATCTTGTAGGTGCCAATGGAGGTTTTGTTGGTGTTGGCAGGCTTGGTAGGCGCTTTGGCGGATGAGGTGGTTGCTGACGAGATAGCCTAGGGTGTCGATGGGTTGGCCGCTGCGGTTGGTTTTTGGGGGTGGGGAAGTGGAGTTGTGGTGGGGTGTTGCCGTTTTGTACTTTGGCTTGGCGGAGGGGGTGGATTTGGTCTTTTGGGATGCGTTGCCAGATGTCAAGGGTTTCTAGGAGGTTTTTGGAGGGGTGGGTGAGGGCGATTTCGCGTCCGTCAAATGGGGGGTTAGCGAGGGTTTCGGCGCTTTGTGGGTCAATGATGGTAAGGCGGAGGGTGCTGTTGGCTAGGGCGCGGCTGATGCTTAGTCCTGCTGGTCCTGCGCCTACGATAAGGATGTCTGTTTGTTGGCTCATGGGTTCTCCTAGTTTTGTTGTGGTTTGTGGGGCTATGATACTGGATTTTTAGGGCGCTTGCAGTTGGATGATGTTGTGTTTGTTGGTGCGGGGGTTGGCTTTGGCGCTGATGTGGTGGGTGTGGAAGTTTTGTTTGTCCAAAATTGGTGGAGTTCGGGTGTGTGGGCGTAGCTGACGCCGAGTTGGTGGGGGATGTGGTGGCGGGCGTGGGTGATGAGTTGGCTGGCGATGTGTTTGCGGCGATGGGTGGGGTGTATGACGAGGCGTTGGATGCGGGCTATGGGGTGGTGGGCGTGGTGGGGTTGTTGGGGTGTGGAGGAGGAGTTGTTGCATAAGGAGGCGTCCTTGAGGGCGGCGTTGGTTGTGGATGATTTGGGGGGATGAGGTCGGGGGGGGAGGGGGGTGTTCGATGAGGATGTGGAGGAGTCCTATGGGGGTGTGGGTTTGGGAGTGGTGGGCGATGAGGAGGTGTTGGTCGGGGAGGTCGAGGAGGCGTTTGAGGTCGTCGGGGCGGGTGCGATAGTGGGATTGGTGGAGGAGGGGTAATTTGGCGGAGGAGGGGTTCGTTGGTGGCGAGGGTTTGGGGGTTGATGTGTTTGATGGTTGGGGGGGTGTTGGTGGGTGGGGGCGTTTAGGGGGGGCGCTGGGGGAAGAAGGTTTGTTCGATGAGTTGTTCTAGGGGGTCGTTTTCAGGGTGGCGCTGGGCGTTGTAAAGGGGGGTGATGATGAGGGTGGGATGTTGTTTTTGTAGTGCTGGGAGGGTGTGGAGGCTGAAGTGGCGGGCGCTGCCTTCGTAGCCGTCTTCGCTGGTGGCTAGGGTGAAATGGGGGTAGTGTTGGGTGAGGGTGTGGAGTTGTTGTGCAGGGAGTGTGGCGGCTTCGTCTATGATGAGGTGTTGGGCTTTGGGGAGGCGGCGGCAGGCTTCATCGGGGGGGGAGGAGTAGGAGGGGGAGGGTTTTGGGGGAGGAGTTGTAGGATGCGTTGGCGATGGGCTTTGAAGGTGGTTACGAGGAGTTGGGGTTGGATGTTTTGCTTGGCGAATTGCTGGATTTTTAGCGCGAGTTGGGTGGATTTGCCCCGTCCGCGTTTGCCAAGTAGGATTTGTTTTTTGGGCTGAGGTCGATGTTTTGGGTTTGGGGGGTGTGAGGGTGGGGGTGTTGGGGGTGCTGGGTGATGAGGCGGCGGAGGCGTTGGTTGAAGTTGGGTTGGGCTAGGTGGATGGGGGCGTCCGTAGTCGAGCATGCGTTGGTGGTCTGGGTCGCCGTTGGGGTAGTGGGTGGGGGAGGTGGAGGTAGAGATGGTAGGGGTGTTGGATGCTGCCTGCTATGGCGCTAAAGGCGGTGGGGTGGAGTCCTGCTGTGGCGTCCCAATAGAGGTGTTGTTGGGTGAGTCCTAGATGGTGGCGGTAGTGGTGTATGGGGAGGTCGCGCCCATAGACGTTTTGGCTGGGGAGGTCTTGGGCGGGGATGAGGATGAGTCGGCGCAATGGGGTTAGGGGTTGGGGGTGGTTTTGGGCGCGTTGTCGTAACCAGTGGTCGCATAGGGTGAGTGCAACCATGGCTTCAACGATTGGGCAGGCGCGTAGGGCGACGCAGGGGTCGTGGCGTCCTTTGGTGATGATTTCTGTGTCTTGGTGGTCGGTTGTGGTGGTGCGTCCTGAGATGAGGATGCTGGAGGTGGGTTTGAAGGCGGTTTTGGTGATGATGGGTTGTCCGCTACTTATGCCGCCTAGGATGCCGCCTGCGTGGTTGCTGAGAAAGCCTTCTGCTGTGGTGCGTTCGTCGCGGTGTTGGCTGCCTTTTTGTTGGATGACGTCAAAGCCATCGCCGATGGATACGCCTTTGACGGCGTTGATGCTCATGAGGGCTTTGGCTAGGTCGGCATCTAGGCGGTCAAAGATGGGGTCGCCAAGTCCTGTGGGGATGTTTTCGGCGATGCAGGTGATTTCTGCACCTATGGAGTCGCCTGATTTGCGGATGTCGTAGAGGTAGCGGTCGAGGAGGGGGACTTGGTGTTGGTTGGGGCAGTTGAAGGGGTTTTGTGAGACGTGTTCCCAGCTGTGAAATTCTAGGGGGTGTTCGCCAAGTTGGGAGAGGTAGCTGCGGATTTGGATTTGGCAGTGGGTTTGGAGGATAATTTTAGCAATGGCGCCGCCTGCTACGCGGATGGCGGTTTCACGTGCGGAGGCGCGTCCACCGCCACGATGGTCGCGATGGCCGTATTTGGCTTGGTAGGTGTAGTCGGCATGTCCAGGGCGGTAGGCTTGGGCGATGTTTTGGTAGTCTTGTGAGCGTTGGTCGCGGTTTTTAATGAGTAGGCCTATGGGGGTGCCTGTGGTTTTGCCGTTAAATATGCCTGAGAGGAGTTCGATTTGGTCGCTTTCTTGGCGGGGGGTAACGTGGCGAGAGGTGCCAGGTTTGCGGCGGTCAAGTTCGCTTTGGATGTAGTTTGGGTCGATTGGGATGCCTGCAGGGCAACCATCAAGAATGCCTCCTATGGCTACGCCGTGGCTTTCGCCAAAGGTGGTGAGGGTTAGGAGTTTGCCGATGCTGCTGCCGCTCATGAGGTGGGCTCTATAATGGTTTGTATGCGGGCGGTGATGTCTTCTATTGCGCCACTTCCATCAATTTTATGGTGTTTGTTTTGTTGTTGGTAGTAGTCGATTAGGGGTTTGGTTTGTTGGTTGTAGACGTTTAGGCGGTTGCGGATGGTGTGTTCGTTGTCATCAGCGCGTCCGCGTGCGAGCATGCGTTGGATGATTTCTTCTTGGTCGACGTCAAGTTCGATGACGTAGTCGATTTGGCTGTTGTTGTGGGTGGCAAGTAGGGTATCAAGCGCTTGTGCTTGGTTGAGGGTGCGTGGGAAGCCGTCAAATAATGTGCCTTGTTGGTTGAGGTGGTTGGCAATCATGGCGATGACGATGTCGTCAGAAACAAGGTTGCCACTGTCCATGATGGTTTTGGCTTGTTGTCCTAATGGGGTGTTGGCGGTGATTTCGGCGCGTAGGAGGTCGCCTGTGGAGAGGTGGTTGAGGTTGTAAAGGGTGCTGAGGTTTTGTGATTGGGTGCCTTTGCCTGAACCCGGTGCGCCAAGTAGGATGATGTTCATGTTTGCTTTTCTCTATAGATTTGGGGAAAAGGGCTTAAGCCTATCACGCGAATTAGGCGCTGACAATAATTTGGTTGTGGTTTTGCTTTGGGGGTTGGGGGGTATAATGTTTGGTTTTGTTTATGTGGAGGTGTTTGTGGTGTGTAGGGTTTTTTTAGGGTGGATGATTTTTCTAGGGATGGTAGTGGTGGGTGCGCAGGAGGTTCCTGTGGCGTTGTTGCCTATGGGGGGTGGGGAGGAATATTTGACGCCTGAGGTGGCTTTGAGCCAACAGGGGGCTGTGGAGAAATCTGGAGTTGTGGGGGCAGTTGCACCTTGGTCTGGTTATGCGGCGGTGGAGGCGATGGCGGTAGGAGGTGATGCGCAAGGGGCGCTGGCGCAATTAAATGCGCGTTTGGTGTTGGCGCCTGACGATGTGCGGGCGGTGTATTTGAAGGGGATGGTGTTGATGCAACTTGGGCGCGCGCAGGAGGCGGAGCGGTGGTTTTTGATGATGCGGAGTAATTTTCCTGATTATCCTCAGGCTTATAATGCGTTGGCGGTGATTTATGCGGCGAGAGAGGATTTGCCTGCGGCGGAGGCGGTGTTGCGGGAGTTGTTGTTGCGTCATCCTGAGCATCAAAATGCGCGTTTGAATTTGGTGAATGTGTATCTGGATTTGGCGGCGCTGGAATTGAAAAATGCGCTGAAAGATGCGCCTGATGATGTTATGATTGCCAACACTTTGCGTGCCTTAGAGGGGTTGCGCGATTCTAAAAAATAATTTTCCTTGGGAATAGTGATTATGAATGATGACCAAAAGAAGGCGTTGAGTGCGGTATTGGCGCAGTTGGATAAACAGTATGGAAAGGGGACGGTGATGCGTTTGGGGGATCAGCCTGCGCAAACAAATATTCCTGCGATTTCAACGGGTTCATTGGGGTTGGATATTGCTTTGGGGATTGGTGGGTTGCCGTTGGGGCGTATTGTGGAGATTTATGGCCCTGAGTCTTCTGGTAAAACAACGCTGACGCTAGAGGTGATTGCGCAGGCGCAAAAAAATGGCGGTACGGCGGCGTTTATTGATGCTGAGCATGCGCTTGACCCGATTTATGCTAAAAAATTAGGCGTCAATACGGAGGATTTATATGTTACGCAGCCTGATACGGGTGAGCAGGCGTTAGAGATTTGTGATGCGTTGGTGCGCAGTGGGGCGTTTAATGTGATTGTGGTGGATTCGGTGGCGGCGTTAACGCCTAAGGCGGAGATTGAGGGGGATATGGGGATTCTCATATGGGTTTGCAGGCACGTTTGATGAGTCAGGCGTTGCGTAAGTTGACGGCAAATATTAAGAAAGCCAATACGTTGGTGATTTTTATTAACCAAATTCGGATGAAGATTGGCGTGATGTTTGGCTCGCCTGAGACGACGACGGGGGGGAATGCGCTAAAATTTTATGCTTCGGTTCGTTTGGATATTCGTCGGACGGGGGCGGTCAAAGATGGTGAGGAGATTTTAGGGAATCAAACGCGCGTTAAAGTGGTGAAAAATAAGGTTTCACCGCCATTTAAACAGGCGGAATTTGAGATTTTATACGGTAGCGGTATTTCGCGTAGTGGAGAGATTATTAGTTTGGGCGTGGATGCGGGATTGATTGATAAATCAGGCGCGTGGTATAGCTACAATGGGGAGAAAATTGGACAGGGTAAGGAGAAGGTGCGCGTATTTTTAGAAGAGAATCCTGATGTGGCAACGCGTATTGAGGCGCAATTGCGTGAGCAGTATATTAATCATGATTCAACGGGTTTTTTGCCTTCTTCTGATGAGGAGTTTTCTGAGTTTGAGGCGGAATAATTGCGCGGATGAGGCTGGTTGATGCAAGTGGATGCAAGGCGAGCGCTTGAGGCAAAGTTATTGGCGGCTTTGGCGCGACGAGAATACAGTCAGGCGGAACTTTGTCATAAGTTTGGGCAGATGTTTGGGCAGGATTTGGTGGCGGAGGTGCTGGCTGAATATTCGCAAAAGGGTTGGCAGAGTGATGAGCGTTTTGCAGAGCAGTTTGTGCGCGCAAAGGTTGAGCGTGGGCAGGGGCGAATTAAGGTTGAATATGAGTTAAAACAACATAATATTGCGCAGGCGCTGTGTGCGGATTTGTTGGATGCTGTAGATTGGCGGGCGGTGGCTGATGCGATCTATAAGCGTAAGTATGATGCTCAAGCAATGGATGCGAAGGAGCGCGCTAAGCGCCAGCGTTTTTTGTTGCAACGGGGTTTTTCTTTTGATGATATTAATGCGGTGATAAATAATGACGTTAACAATTCCTAAATCAAGTGCGCAGATTCGTAGCGCTTTTTTAAATTATTTTGCAGGCAATGGGCATAAGATTGTGCATTCGGCTTCTTTGGTGCCAGGTAATGACCCGACGTTGTTGTTTACTAATGCAGGGATGGTGCCGTTTAAGGATGTGTTTGTAGGAAATGAGCGACGCGATTATGTGCGTGCGACGAGTTCGCAACGTTGTGTGCGGGCTGGGGGTAAGCATAATGATTTGGAGAATGTGGGTTATACCGCGCGACATCATACGTTTTTTGAAATGCTGGGTAATTTTAGTTTTGGGGATTACTTCAAAGAGCGTGCGATTGTATTGGCATGGAATTTGTTAACACAGGTGTTTGCGTTGCCAGCTGATAAGTTACTGGTTACGGTTTATCAGGAGGATGATGAGGCGTATGCGATTTGGCGCGATGTGGTGGGGCTTTCGGAGGATAAGATTATTCGTATTGGGGATAAGGCGGGTAAGGCGCGTTATGAGTCGGATAATTTTTGGGCGATGGGGGAGACAGGTCCTTGTGGGCCATGTACGGAGATTTTTTATGACCATGGGGAGCATATTTGGGGTGGCCCGCCTGGTTCGGCAGAAGAAGATGGGGATCGCTTTATTGAGATTTGGAATATTGTTTTTATGCAATTTGAGCGCGATGCTCAGGGTAATTTAAAGCCATTGCCTAAGCCTTCAATTGATACTGGAATGGGGTTGGAGCGGATTGCTGCGGTGCTTCAAGGGGTGCACAGCAATTATGAGATTGATGTGTTTCAAGCGTTGATTAAGGCGGCGGCTCAGGCGACGGGTTGTGAGAATTTGCAGGAAAATTCGCTGAAGGTGATTGCTGATCATATTCGTTCGACGGTTTTTTGATGGTCGATGGGGTGTTGCCAAGTAATGAGGGGCGCGGCTATGTGTTGCGTCGGATTATGCGAAGAGCGATTCGTCATGGGCATAAGTTAGGGCAAAGTGGGGCGTTTTTCTATCGTTTGGTCGATGAGGTGGTGGCGCAGATGGGCGAGGCGTATCCTGAATTGGTGCAGGCGCAACAACAGGTGGCGCAGGCAATTTTGAAGGAGGAGGAGCGTTTTGCTAAGACGTTAGATGATGGTATGGGAATGCTTGAGAAGGCGTTGGCGGAGTTGTCTGGGTCGGTAATTGATGGGCAAACGGTTTTTAAATTATACGACACTTATGGCTTTCCAGTGGATTTGACGGCAGATATTGCGCGTGAGCGTGGGTTGTCGTTGGATTTGCAGGGCTATGAGGAGGCGATGCGCTTGCAACGAGAGAGTGCTCAATCTGCAGGACGATTTAAAGCAGATGTGGCGTTGTCGGTGGCGGGTAAAACAGCGTTTGTAGGCTATGAGGCGTTGTCTTGCTCTTCTCAGATAACGCAGTTGTTTATGGGCACAGAGGCGGTTGAGCAGCTGGCTGTGGGGGATGAGGCTGTGGTGGTGTTGGATAAAACGCCATTTTATGGAGAGTCTGGGGGTCAGGTGGGAGATACGGGTTGGATTCGTGCTGATTCTGGGCTGTTTGGAGTTAGGGATACGCAAAAGCAAGGGGATGTGTTTTTGCATTTTGGGGTGTTAATTGAGGGTGAGCTGGGCGTTGATGCGAAGGTGTGGGCTGAGGTGGATGAGGCAAGGCGTCAGGCGATTAAACGCCATCATTCGGCAACGCATTTATTGCATAAGGCGCTTAGAGAGACGCTGGGTGAGCATGTTCAGCAAAAAGGTTCGTTGCTTAATGAGCATATGACGCGCTTTGATTTTTCACATGATGCGATGCTAACACCTGAGCAGTTGCAGGAAATTGAGCAGGCAATTAATCAGGCGGTGTTGGGAAATACTGTGGTGGAAATTGAGCAAATGCCTATTGATGAAGCGAAAGAAAAAGGTGCAATGGCGCTATTTGGTGAGAAGTATGGCGATGTTGTTCGTGTGGTTTCAATGGGGGAGAAGGATTATTCGGTGGAATTATGTGGGGGGACGCATGTGGGGCGCACCGGTGAAATTGGTTTGGTGAAGATTATGGCGCAGAGTTCCGTGTCTGCTGGAATTCGACGAGTAGAAGCAGTAGCAGGATTGAGCGCTTTGGCGCAGTGGCAACAAAATGAGGCGTATTTGCATGAAGCAACGGCGCTGTTGCGAAGTGATATAAAGCAGTTGCCCGAAAGGATTCAAGGTTTGCAACAGCAGGTACGTGGGCTGGAAAAAGAGTTGCAGCAATTAAAACGTCAGTTGGCTTCTGGGCAAGATGGCGAGCAGGTGGCTATCCAAACAGTGGGCGATTATCGCTTTATCGCTGTAGAAAAAGATGGGCTAGATAATGCGACATTGCGCGATGTTGCCGACCAAATGCGTGATAAATATCAGGTGAATATGGTGGTTATTGGTAGTGCAGATGGGCAAACCGCGCGTTTAGTGGTCAGTGTGGCAAAAAATACGCTGGGTTTGCATGCTGGTGAATTCATTTCACATTTGGCAAAAATAATTGATGGTAAAGGTGGGGGACGCCCTGATTTTGCACAAGCAGGTGGTAAAAATGTACAAGCCTTACCCAAAGCTTTGCAGGCGGTGAGTTCGATTTTACAAGACAAAATAAAGGAATAGATGTGGCTTTAATTGTACAAAAATATGGTGGCACTTCTATGGGTTCGGTGGAGCGCATAGAAAATGTGGCAGAAAGAGTAATTCGTGCGCGCAAGCAAGGCGATGATGTGGTGGTGGTGGTTTCTGCAATGAGTGGCGAAACTAACCGTTTGCTTGGTTTGGCTAAGGCTATCTCAGAACGCCCAACACCGCGAGAGTTGGATATGTTGCTTTCAACAGGGGAGCAGGTGTCAATCGCTTTGTTGGCGATGGCGCTCAATAAACGTGGCTATCCTGCGCTATCTTACACAGGCTCACAGGTGAAAATTCAAACCGATAGATCCTATACTAAAGCACGTATTACCCATATTGATGATGAAAAAATTAGAGCAATGATTGCGCTTGGTAAGGTGGTGATTATTGCAGGATTTCAAGGGGTTGATGAAGATGGGAATATTACAACACTTGGTCGCGGTGGTTCAGATACAACAGCAGTAGCAGTAGCAGCGGCGTTAAAAGCCGATGAATGCCAAATTTATACCGATGTTGATGGCGTATATACCACCGACCCGCGCATGGAACCTAAGGCACGCAAACTTGACCGCATTACGTTTGAAGAAATGTTAGAAATGGCAAGTCTAGGGTCAAAAGTTTTGCAAATTCGTTCGGTAGAATTTGCAGGAAAATATAAAGTACCGCTTAGAGTGTTATCAAGTTTTGAAGACGGCGAAGGAACGTTAATTTCATTAGAGGAAGAGATTATGGAAGCAGCTATTATTACAGGTATTGCCTTTAGTCGGGATGAGGCGCAAATTAATGTGATTGATGTTCCTGATGAGCCAGGGGTGGCGTATAAAATTCTAGGCCCCGTGGGCGATGCTAATATTAACGTGGATATGATTATTCAAAATATCGGCGAAAATGGTAAAACAGATTTTACCTTTACTGTGCCGCGTACGGAATATGAGCAAACGATAGAAATTCTTAAACAGCATTTGTATGATGTACAAGGTGTGATTATTGAAGGCTCAGATATTGCTAAAGTGTCCGTTGTCGGTGTAGGAATGCGTTCTCATGCTGCAGTGGCAAGTACCATGTTTAAAGCCCTAGCCAAAGAAGGCGTAAATATTCGCATGATTAGCACCTCTGAGATAAAAATATCCGTTGGAATTGATGAAAAATATTTAGAATTAGCCGTGCGCACCTTGCATGATGCTTTTGCACTGGATAAGGTGAAATAAAGCTAACAAAAATAAGTATTATTTTTATAATGAAAAATTTTTGAAAATGAATTTAATTTCCCTATAAAAATTGCCTAAATTTATAGCGGTATTTTCAAAAATTGCTATAAAATTATTAGCTTAAATGGCAAGGATGTAATATGTTGATATTAACTAGACGAATAGGCGAAAGTATTATTATCGATGATAATATTGAAGTGACCGTTTTAGCGGTTAAAGGAAACCAAGTACGTATTGGGATAAAAGCGCCTGAAGAAGTCGTAGTGCATCGTGAGGAGATTTATCAAAAATTGCAGCAGCAGAAATATGAAAATTAGACTTTACGTATAAAAATTTTTTCAATATAATACGCGTTCTTTGGAGAGATGGCCGAGTGGCTGAAGGCGCTCCCCTGCTAAGGAGTATAGGTTTATAGCCCTATCGAGGGTTCGAATCCCTCTCTCTCCGCCACACCTAACATCAAGCACCGTCATGGTGCTTTTTTTTGTGTCTTTAAAACCCTTGTTATTGCTTGGTTTTCACCTCATGGGGGCGCACTGAGCTTCTCCTGTATGCAAGACTTTTTGTTGGTATTTATTATTATGGTGCGGAGAAATACCAACAATGCCTCAAACCCATGCTCTGCGTGGGATTGAATGGTTAAAAAGAAATTATCTGTTTCACTTAATGATTAACTCATTGATAAATAAAAATATATGGAATTTATGGGGTGAGTCTGTTTCTCTTATGCAATTTCATAAACTGATTAATGAATTGCGTGGTTATAGTTCTAGGTTGTATTTGTTGTGCAAACTGTTTGCGTTTTTAAGTTTTAGGAGATGGCTTGATGATAAATTTAAGATTTAAGTTGCCATAATCTCGCTATATTTTCTGCGCTAGATTTTAAGTTATTGTGCGCTTGTTGTAAGGTGTTTTCAGGGGTATCTATTTGAGTAATAATAGGAAAAACAGCGTCAATGCCATGCTTATATACAGCGGAATAGTCTGCGCGTAGGCTGCCTACAATAGCGATAACGGGTTTACCTGCCGTTTTGGCAATTTGTGCTACTCCGATGGGGGTTTTGCCTTGTATGCTTTGTGCATCCATGCGACCTTCACCTGTAATGATTAAATCTGCTTGTGAGATTTTTTTGGCTAAATTTAGAGCTTCGGCAACAATTGTTACGCCTGATTTGAGCGTAGCGTGAGGCAATAATAATAATCCGCTTCCCATACCGCCTGCCGCACCTGCTCCTTTTGGGGTTTGGATATCGATATTAAATTGTTGTTGTACTTTTTGGGCAAAATGCAGTAGGGCGCGGTCAAGTTGTTTAACTTGTGCTTCTGTGGCTCCTTTTTGCGGTGCGAATATTGCTGAAGCGCCTTGCGCTCCACATAATGGATTGTTGACATCACAAGCTACGTCAATGTGGACTTGTTGTAAACGTGGATGGAGTTTGCCGAGATTTATGCGTGATAATTTGGTTAATGCTGCGCCACCATAATCAAGTTTTTGGTTTTGTTCGTCGAAAAATTGGGCGCCTAAAGCTTGCAATAGACCAACGCCAGCATCATTAGTCGCACTACCGCCTATGCCTAAAATAATATGTTGCACCCCTTCATCTAAAGCGGCTTTAATAAGTTCTCCCGTGCCGTAACTGGTGGTAATAAGCGGATTGCGCTGCGCATTTGGCACAAGATGTAATCCTGAGGCTTGTGCTATTTCGATAATGGCACTTTTACCATCTCCCGTTATCCCCCAAAAAGCTTGAGTTGGATTTCCTAGAGGGTCGGTAACGGTGTTATAGATTCGTTTGCCTTGGGTGGCATCAATGATAGATTGCACGGTACCTTCTCCACCATCTGCCATTGGTAATAGTTGATACTGTGCGTCGGGAAAGACTTTTTTAAAACCTGTGGCGATGGCTTGCGCAACTTCTAGGGCGCTCAGGCTTTCTTTAAAAGAATCAGGAGCAATGAGTATATTCATGGTGTTTTTATAGCTAAGAGCAAAAAAATAGATAAATGCGTAACATAAACTACTGCCATAATAAAAGTTAAGGCGGTTTGTGTGCGATGTCCTTGTTAGGGGGCAGAAAAATTAGTTACCACCAGCCATCATTGGCATGTATCTGTATCAATCGTCATGGATGCTAAAAAGGGATGAGTCCGCCATTTAGTATAAATCATCAAAAAAATGGCGCTAAAAATAAATAATTAAAGTTATTCCTATCATAAATTAATCTCTATTTTGATGGTGTGCGTTAAAGGTTTAGTTGTAGGGATATTCATCAATGCCCCATAGCCATGCCGCGCCACGGACGCCACTAGAATCACCATGATGAGCCTTTTTGATTGGGGTATGGAATTCTTTGCCAAAAATATATTGTGGCATTAAAAGGGGGATGGTTTGACAGAGTCTATCAATATTACACACACCACCTGCAAGAATAATCACATCAGGATCGAGAATATTCGTATAACTGGCAAGTGATTTGGCTAGGCGACGTTCATAGGCTTGCAAGGTTTGTTCAGCAATGGGATTGCCTAATAGGGCAAGTTGAGCGATTTCATTTCCTGCTAAGCGCTCGCCAGTGCGGCGTTGATAATCATCACAAAGTCCTGTGCCAGAAATAAATTGCTCAATACAACCTCTTTTGCCACAGTAGCAAGGATTGGTTTGGGCGATGTGTTGTTCTTCGGCATCTTGCCATGGTAGCGGATTGTGTCCCCATTCTCCAGCAATACCATTAGCGCCATTGTGCACTTTTCCATGAAGAACAATCCCTGAACCGCACCCTGTGCCTAAAATTAAAGCAAGGACGATATTTTTATTTTGACCTGCACCATCGGTAGCTTCAGAAACCGCCATACAATTGGCATCATTAGCAATGCGTATGGGGCGTTTTAGCAATTGTTGTAAATCTTTATCAAAAGGTTGTCCATTTAACCAAACAGAGTTGGCATTTTTAACCTTACCGCTAAAAGGAGAAAGCGTGCCTGGGATACCAATCCCAATGCTCCCTTGTTGTTTGGTATGACTTTCAGCGTCATGAATGAGCGTTTGTATGGCGGTTAGAGTTTGTGAATAAGAACCTTTAGGAGTAGGAATGCGTTTTCTAAATAATTCTTCGCCTTGATTGGATAAGGCAATAATTTCTATTTTTGTACCGCCTAAATCAATACCGATGCGCATGCGACCTCCTATGTTATGATTAAAATAATGTAGTTATATTATACGCTAATAACAATTTAAGGATGAGGGATTGCATGAAAGAATCTATATTAATCGTTGATGATGATTTACAGGTTTGTGAGTTATTGGTAGATATTCTTAGTGAGCATAATTACACCACTATTTTGGCGCATAGTGGTGAGCAAGCACTCCATAAGATAAAAGATTCACAGGAGATGGCGTTAATTTTATTAGATTTGATTTTGCCAGATATCAATGGCTTGACGCTATTGCAGCAACTTAAATCTTTGACAGATGCGCCAATTATTATGTTAAGCGGTTTGGGTTCGGATTTAGATGCGATAGTAGGTTTAGAAATGGGAGCAGATGATTATATTGGCAAGCCTTTTTATCCACGCATGGTAGTGGCAAGAGTTAAGGCGGCATTACGTCGTTTGCAATCAGTGCCTTCTTTAGCATTTACACAAGGATTTGCTTTTAGACAGTGGTTTTTAAATACACAAAATAACCGCTTATACAATCCTTTAAAACAGGAAGTCGAACTTACGCATGGAGAGTATGTGTTATTGCGCGCTTTATTGCAAAATGCGCAAAAAGTGTTATCCCGTCAACAGTTATTAGCATTAACCCATAGCGATACATTGGAGATTTTTGATCGTACGATTGATGTGTTGATTATGCGTTTGCGTAAGAAAATTGAAATCAATCCTAAAGCGCCTAGTTTTATCCAAACCGTACGCGGTGAAGGTTATTTATTTGCTTGTGCGGTAGAAGTGGTGGGATAGAACCTGTGATAAGCTTAAAGCCATCTATTTTATTTATTATTTTTATAATTAACTTGTTAATTAGATGGTTTATCGCTCATCTAATTTCAATTGGAATGTTCGAATTTAAGTATATTGATGGCAATAAAAGAGAGTATTTATTTTAAATAGATAGGGGATATTTCATTGATTATAACGTTATGGGTTCGTGATAATTAGCACTACCCCCTATCTTGGTTTAATAACTTTTTCTTAAAATTAGAATTTTATAATTCATTCTAGGTGAATACTTAAAAGTTATTTTACTGTCCAGCCTTGATAATCGCTGACATTATCGCGGTCAATTAACTTGACAGGAATAAGCACTACTTCACTGGGCGCTTCTTTGCCTTGTAAAATATCATAGCCGATGCTAACTGCTTGTGATGCCATAACTTGTGGGTCTTGTGCTGGAGTGCCGATAAATAAGCTACTTTCACGTTTTAAAGCCTCTTCGCCATCGGGTGAACCATCTACACCCATTATAAAGAATTCATTGCGTTGGGCTTGTTTGGCGGCTAGGTCAGCCCCAATAGCTGATGGGTCATTAATAGCAAAGACGGCATCAATTTTAGGATGTGCGGTGAGTAAAGCGGTCATAACCTCTAGACCGCCTTCACGACTGCCTTTGGCATTTTGATTGTGTGATAACACTTTAATATCATTATCTTTTTCAAGAGTATCCATGCATCCTTGAACGCGGTCTTGTACAGCAGAAACGGGCGGACCATTGATAATGACAACGTTGCCTTTATGGTTAAGACGCTCAGCTATGGTTTGGCAGGCAATTTCACCAGCTTGATAGTTGTTGGAGGTAACGGTTGCATTAGCGCCATCAGCGGCAACATCAACCGCAACTACGACAATACCTGCATCACGCGCACGTTTAACCGCAGGCCCAATACCTTTAGAATCGGCAGCATTTAGGATAATTAAATCCGTTTTGGCAGCGATAAAATTATCAATTTGCGCTACTTGTTGACCTAAATCATAGCCACTAGATACGGCGGTAACATTGACATTATCGCCTCCTAATTCTTTTGCTTTTAACTCCGCTCCTTTAGCAATTTGCACAAAAAAAGGATTGGCTAAATCTCCCACAGTAATGCCGATAGATTGTAAATCTTTACTCTGAACCAATGGAGCTGCCATTAGTAGGGCTAAAGCTAGGGGTTTTAAGTTCATGATGTTTCTCCTTCTTGATAAGATTATTAAAATTAGTGATGTTTAGTGCGATATTTATCAATTAAAACAGCGATGATGATAACGCCTCCTTTGATAACCAATTGCCAAAAATAAGACACACCCATTAAGGTCATACCGTTGTTTAAGGTTGCGATGATTAAAGCGCCGATAAGTGTGCCAGTGATAGTGCCAATGCCACCAACAAAGCTTGTTCCGCCTAAAATAACGGCAGCGATGGCATCTAATTCATAACCAGTGCCTAAATTGCCATTGGCGCTATAAAGCCTAGAAGCCATCATAACGCCACCCAATGCAGATAATAAGCCACTGACGGCATATACAAAAATAAGCACTAATGAAACACGAATGCCTGTTAAGCGCGCTGCTTGTAAGTTGCCGCCAACAGCGTAAATGTGTATCCCTAATGTTGTGCGACGTAAGATAAACCAACACAGCGCAATCACGGCAAAAGCAATAATAACTAGCCAAGGGACTGAGCCTAAATAGCCATTACCAATCCATGCAAAGTTAATATCAGAATTAATGACGGTTGTGCCATCGGCAACTAAATAAGCCATGCCACGTAGGGCGGTATAAGTTCCAAGAGTTACGATAAAAGGTGGTAACCCAGCATAAGCAACCAATGCGCCATTAAATATACCCATTGCTAAACCCGTAAATAACGCTATGGCTATAGAAAAACCCGCCAATTCGGGTTGTAGGGAACTAATGAGCGTAACAATCGCAGTAACGCCTAAAATAGAGCCAACGGATAAATCAATACCGCCTGTTAAAATCACAAAAGTCATCCCTGCTGCTAGAACAATATTAATAGACGCCTGACGCGCAATATTCATCAAATTGGCTTCACTCATAAAGTTAGGCGCAATAATAGAAAAAACTATAATTATCAATAATAAAATTGGCAAAATACCCATTGCTTGCAATGAGTCGGTCAATAGCGCTTTTTTAAAGGTTGGTTTTGAAACAGACTGCATGGATATCTCCTTGTTAAACCATAGCGCCACATGCCAGCGCCATAATATTTTCTTGATTCATTTGTTGTTGAGTTAGTTCGCCAGCAATAGTGCCTTCTTGCATGACATACACTCTATCGCTCATACCGATAATTTCGGGCAATTCGCTAGAAATCATTAAAATAGCAACCCCTTGTTTAGCCATCTGCGTGATGATTTTATAAATCTCACTTTTCGCGCCTACGTCTACACCGCGCGTAGGTTCATCTAAAATAAATAGCTTAGGATTAATTGCCATCCAACGGGATAACAGAACTTTTTGCTGATTGCCGCCTGATAAACCACTTAGACTGACAAAAGCATTAGGGACACGAATATTGAGCTTTGAGATGGCTTGTTCGGCTTGTTTTTGTATCTGTTTAGGTTGAATGACTCCCAGCGTTGCATCGCGTTCAAGCGTTGCCATAGCGGCATTTTTAGCAATATTGAGCTCTAAAAACAGTCCTTCTTCTTTACGATTTTCTGGTAATAAAGCGATATTTTGAGCAATCGCATGGCGAGGAGAGCTTGGATTAAATTTTTGCCCATTAAGATATATTGCGCCATATTTGGGCTGGCGGATTCCAAAAAGCAAATGCGCAAATTCAGAACGTCCAGCCCCTACTAAGCCTGCCAGTCCAACAATCTCACCTGCACGGACAACTAAGGAAATTTCTTTTACCTTCTCGCCATCACCAAGTTGTTCAACGCGTAGGACCTCAGCGCCAACAGAAACTTGCTCTTTTTGAAATAAATCATCTAATGTACGCCCAACCATCATTTGCACTAATGTTTGTGGGTTAATTTCTTCTTTAGTAAGTGAGCCAATATAACTGCCATCGCGCAATACGCTTACACGATTAGCAAGTTCATAAATTTCTGCCATACGATGGCTAATATAGATAATCGCTAAACCTTCTTGGCGTAGTTTTTTGATGACCTCAAATAATTGTTCGGTTTCGCGTGAAGACAGTGCCGCCGTTGGTTCATCCATAATTAAAATGCGACTTTTGCGATGTAATGCGCGAGCAATTTCAACTTGTTGTTGTTCGGCGATGCTTAAAGAAGAGACTTTTTGCGTGGGGGAAAATTGTGCGCCTAATCGTGTTAAGACTTGTTGGGTTTCTTGCAGCATTTGTTTGTGTTTGATTGAAAAAAGGCTTTTAATTTCTCTTCCAAGAAAGATATTTTCCGCTACCGTGAGGTTGGGTGAGAGATGAATTTCTTGATAAATCAAACTAATGCCAGCGTCAATAGCTGCTTTGGGTGAATTTAGAGGACAAATTTGACCTGCGATAGAGATTTGTCCTGCAGAGGCGGTGTAAACGCCTGCTAAAATTTTCATTAAAGTAGATTTTCCCGCGCCATTTTCCCCCATAAGTGCATGAATTTCTCCTGCATAGCACTCTAAATTCACCTCTTTCAAAGCATAAAAATCACCAAACTTTTTACTAACGGACTCAATCTTTAATAATGGCGCTTGCTTTTTTGATTGACTCATTGGTTATCCCTGAGTGATTTTGTTTCTAGGTTAATCAAAGCATAGTTATATAAATCTAAGATGATGGCATTTTGTTCATAATTGTCATCATTTTGTACGCAGTTGTTTTTACAATGGTGTTTTTTAGATATGGAATTTAAGTGAAGCGTTTAAATGCTTGGTTGGAGATGCGCGGTAGTGTTAGAGCGCGTTTGGTTGGATTTGTATGCCTTGCAATTTTCTTGGTTGGTTTGATTAGTGCTAGCGCATGGTTTGGTTTAAATCATACTTATCAATCTTTGGCGGATTTAAAACAAAAAACCCAGCAACAAATGCTATTTGCAATGACTTTGGGTGTAAAAACAACACAGATTTCTGCTTATGCATTGCGCCTTAGTCAGAGCGCGCGAGCGCTGGAATATCAAGAATCGGCTCGACAATTAGAAGATTATCTCTCCCAAATTCATGAGTTATTAAAAAGCGCGCACCAACACGCGCTCGCTAATCCTGCTGAGCAATTTTTAGAACTGGCGCAGTTTTTACAAGTATTAGAGCAAAGCGTTAAAGAGTTACTTTGGCAGGCACATCAGCGACATATCACGCATACCACGATACTCAGCCAGTTCAATCAAACCATCTTGCATTTACGCCATATGCAGCGTTTAGCACATCATGCTCAGCTAACAGAGGAAGAGGATTTACAATTTTTACAGTTGGAGCGTTTAATTGAGCAAACCATGCAAGGCGCTTTGTCAGCGCAAGATTTTGCAACAATCGTCAGATTATTTGAGGCATTAGAGCCGTCCAAAGCGCAAGGGGCGCTTATGGAAGAATGGCAAAAAGGGAAAACAGTTGTTGAGCAAATCATTACTCAAGCAAATGTATTGGCAGAACAGTCTCAACGAATACATTATTTAATTTATAAAATTAACGCCTTATCAAAAATGATAGAAGAGCGCTACACTATTTTGGCGCAGCAAGAGATGGCGATAGTGCAGGCACATTCAGAACAAGTGCAACAAGATTTGCGTGATTATCAAAAAGTGATTGCGCTGCTAGCAATCTTTACTATTGCCTTAATTATGGTGTTAGGGGGGTATATTGATTCCATTATTGGCAAGAGATTGTATTCGATTACCTATGCGCTTACTGAGTTGGCGAGAGGCAATCACCAAGTGCGCGTGCCACAGCGTCAATATCAAGATGAAATTGGTGAGTTGGCGCGTGCTTTTCAGTTGTTTTATCAGCAATTGCTTACTCTTGAACAAACTGATGCGCTATTAAAAGTTAAGAATAATTTGTTATCGCAAACTTATTTAGCGATGCGCGATGGTTTGGCGATTTTTGATGCGCAGATGAATTTATATTCTTGCAATAAGCAATTTTTACGTCTATTAAAAGTAACAACTGCGATGCAGTCCCAGTGGGATTTATCACAGTTGGCAGAATATTTGCATACGCAGGGCGCTAAAGTTTATGGCAGTGATTTGATGATAAATACACAATGTTTGCAGGAAATACGTCTAGAGCAGGAGCCATTAGAGCTAGCATTCGCAGGGCAAATTTTAGAATGGCGGATTAGTCGATTGCAAGATGGCGGTTTGGTGGCATTTTTAATTGACCGCACCCAGCGAAAAAAACTTGAAATGGATTTGGCGCATAGTCAAAAAATGCGCAGTATTGGGCATTTAACAGGCGGTATTGCGCATGATTTTAATAATTTCTTGCTTGTTATTATGGGCAATTTAGATTTGATTGATGCCACCTTATTGCCGCAGGCACAGGCTAATCGCCTAAAGCGAGCATTAAAAGCGGCGGAAAATAGCGCGGTATTGATTCAGCGGTTGTTGGCCTATGCGCGTAAACAGCCATTACAACCCGTTTCATTGTCAGTGAATGCGCTTGTGAGCGAGGTGGCGGATTTGTTAAAACACAATTTAGCGCAAAATATTGAATTAAAATTGCAATTAGAGCAAAACCTACCGCCTGCCTATATTGACCGAAATCAATTGCAGACGGCGTTGGTTAATTTAATTGTCAATGCTAAAGATGCATTAGAAGGGGGTGGGGTTATTGTGTTGCAAACGCAACAGAAATTAGTGCAACGGCAATATCGCCAAGAACAAATGATTGAAATTGCGGTAATTGATAATGGTTGCGGGATTGATGAGCAGACTAAAAAACAGGTATTTGAGCCTTTTTTTCACCACCAAAAAGACTGATAAAGGCAGTGGGTTGGGGTTGTCAATGGTTTATGGATTTATTCGCCAGTCTAAGGGGCGAATTAAAATAGAGTCTAGTGTGGGGGTGGGGACAAGTGTGTATTTACAACTGCCTTTGGCTCGGGCGTTAACGCCTGCTTCTGTGTCTTTACCAAATCCATCTATTACTTTTATGTCTAAACAAACGCTGTTATTGGTTGAAGATAACGCTGTTTTAAGGGCAACATTAATTGAGCAATTGCAACTAGAGTATTATTGCGTGGTGGCAGTGTCTAGCGCAGAAGAGGCGATGGTGTATTTAGCAAATTCAGCAAGCAAGGTTATGTGTTTATTGTCTGATATTGGGTTGCTTGAGATTGATGGCATAGCGCTTGCGCATTATGTGCGTGAGCATTATCCGCATATTGCAATTGTATTGATGACGGGCAATCAAACCAATATCACCAAACAGGCGCAAGAGTTTATGATTTTGCATAAACCATTTAAAACAGCACAATTATTAGAACACATACAGCGCGCCACTCGTAGGCATACAAATAAGGATTTACCCCTAAAATAAGGAGAAAAGATGTATATCGGCATAGATTTGGGGACTTCAAGCGTTAAAGTTGCGTTGCTTGATGAGGCGCAACAGCTACTGGCGACAACTTCACGCGCTTTAGCAATTGAGCGCCCTAAACCATTATGGGTACAACAAAATCCTTCTGATTGGTGGCAGGCAACAGAGGCGGCAATGGATGAATTGGCTTATTTGTATGATTTGAGTGCGGTGCAAGCGATTGGGTTGAGTGGGCAAATGCATGGGGCAACCGTGTTGGATCGGCAGGATAGGGTGCTGTTCCCAGCCATTTTATGGAATGATGGTAGATGTGAGGCGCAATGCGTTCAATTAGAGAAAGAGGTGCCAGAGTCTCGCCAGATTACGGGGAATTTGATGATGGCAGGTTTTACCGCGCCAAAGCTTAAATGGTTGGCAGAGCATCATCGTCTAATCTTTAAACAGGTGGCGAAGGTGTTGTTGCCTAAAGATTATTTGCGGTTATGCTTGACGGGAGAATATGCCACTGATGTATCTGATGCTTCGGGGACGATGTGGTTGGAGGTGGGAAAACGTCGTTGGAGTGACAAGATGTTGAGCGTCTGTGAGTTAGAACAATCACAGATGCCAAAATTATTTGAGGGCAATGAAATCACGGGCTATTTACGCGATAAATGGGCGCGGCAATGGAAAATGAAATCAGTGGCTGTGGTCGCTGGCGGTGGGGATAATGCCGCCTCAGCAGTGGGTTTGGGATTATATGAGGCGGGGCAGGCGATGTTGTCTTTAGGAACGTCGGGAGTGTATTTTGTGGTGAGTGATGGTTTTTTAACCAATACGGCGCAGGCGGTACATAGTTTTTGCCATGCATTGCCTGAGCGTTGGCATTTGATGTCGGTTAGTTTGAGTGCGGCATCTGCAATAGATTGGGCTGTGAAGGCGTTGGGTTTTACGAATGTGGCGCAGTTATTTGCAGCAGCGAGTCAAGCGCGTGAGGATTCTCAGGTGGTCTTTTTGCCTTATTTGAGTGGGGAGCGCACGCCTCATAATAATGTATATGCACGAGGGGCATTTTTAGGGTTGGGGCATGAGGATAATTCAGCTACTTTGGCAAGAGCGGTGATAGAAGGGGTGAGTTTTGCTTTGCTTGATGGCATAGAGGCGCTTGAACAGACGGGCGTTGTGGCGCGTGAGGTGGTATTGGTTGGGGGTGGGGCAAAAAGTGCATTTTGGCGTCAGTTGTTGGCAAATATTTGTGGTAAGTCATTGCATTATTATAGGCAATCCCCTGTTGGCGCCGCTTTAGGGGCAGCGCGTTTGGCGGCAATGGCTGTTTCTGGTGAGCGTGTTGGATGTCCTTTGAGTGTGGAGGTGTCTGAGCCTAAGCAGATGAAGGAGATTGATTTGGATAAGCGCGCGCGATTTATTGAGAGGTATGGCAGGCTTTATGGTTAGGGAGAAGTGTTTGGATATGTGATACATTGTTTTTCATTTTTAAGGTATGAATTTATCTAGGAGGAAATATGCGTAAGAATTTGGGTTTTGGTTTTGGTTTTGGTTTGGGTTTGATGTTGGGGTTGTGGGGGTGTGCTGGTGGGATGGAGAAGCAGGAGGCGTTGTCGCCTTCTTTGACGGCATCTTGGTTAGATGGGGCGTGTCATCGTTATTTGGAGAAGCAGGAGATTTGGCAGTTTGCAAAAAAGACGTTGGAAGCGCAGGATTTGGCAGTGTCTGAGGTGGAGGCGCAGGTGTGTGCTTGCGCAAGTCGTGGGGCGGCGGAGAATATGACAGCGACGCAGAAGTTGTCGTTGTTGTCTAAGGCTTCACGTGAGAAGACTTTGTTGGATATGGTTGCGCCGATGGCGTTGCGCTGTTATGAGCAGTTTGCGTTGAGGTAATGGTTTGATGGTTGGATTTGTTTAATCGTTTAATATTAGGGGGTGGATGATGCAGGTGGCGTTTTTGGGTTTGGGGGGTGATGGGCTTTCCTATGGCTGGGCATGTGCATCAGGCGGGGTTTGAGGTGTGTGTTTAATCGTCATGTGGAGAAGGCGCGTAGTTGGGTGGCGCAGTATGGTGGGCGGTTGGCGCTTTCGCCTGATGAGGCGGTGATTTCGGCGATTGAGGGGGGTGCGGCTGGGTCGTGGCAGTTGAGTCATCGGGCGCGTTCGATGTTGGTAGGGGAGTTTGATTTTGGTTTTGCGCTGGATTGGATGGTGAAGGATTTGGGTTATGCTTTGGATGAGAGTGTGCGGGTGGGGGCGGTGGCGCTTTTGAATAGGGCGGTGCTTGTACGTTATCAAGCGTTGCAAGGAAAGGGGTTGGGGCGCTTGGATACATCGGCGTTGATTCGGGCGTTGGATTTAGAGTAATTAATTATTTAGGAGAAAGGCGATGCAGTTGGGTCAGTGGTTTGGGTTGGTGATTTCTGGGGTAACAATAATGGGGTGTTCGTCGGTGTTGTCTAATCCGAGTGTGAGTTCGCCGTTGGGGGCGGATGTGGCAGTGGTAAAAGAGCAGGCGTTGACTGAGGCAAAGAAGGGGGCGGAGCCTTTGGTTAAGGCAGGGAGTTTTGCGCAGTGGAAGGAGGGGTTTTACGCGCGGGCGGTGGCGCTTGGGTTTGCTCCGCCGTTGGTGGAGGCGTTGTTGGCACAAGCCAATTATCGTGAGAAGGTGGTGGCGCTAGATCGTGGGCAACCTGAGTTTTCTAAGATGGTGTGGGAGTATTTGGATTCGGCGGTGTCTGAGGCGCGGATTAGGAAGGGGCGGCAGCTGTTGGGTGAGTATGCTGATTTTTTACGAGGGCTTGAGGCGCGCTCTGGTGTGCCCGCGGAGGTGGTGTTGGCGATTTGGGGGTTGGAGTCGGGATTTGGGGGGGCGATGGGGGAAGGTGCATTTGCCCTCGGCGTTGGCGACGCTGGCTTATGATGGTCGACGTGCGCAGTTTGCTGAGGAGCAGTTGTTGGCGTTGTTGACGTTGGCTGGGCAGGAAGATTGGCATGATTTGGCGGTGGAGGGGTCGTGGGCTGGCGGGGATGGGGGCATACGCAGTTTATTCCAGCGACGTTTGTGCGCTATGGGGTGGATGGGAATGGCGATGGTCGGCGCGACCCTTGGGATGTATTGGATGCGTTGGCGTCAACGGCGTCTTATTTACAACAGTCGGGGTGGGAGGCTGGGTTGCCTTGGGGGATGGAGGTGCGTTTGCCGTCGGGATTTGATTTTGCGTTGGTGGAGGCGCGGTTGCCGTTGGCGCGTTGGCGTGCTTTGGGGGTGAGGGCGGTTGAGCATGAGGATTTGGATGGGGCGGTGATGGCGCGGTTGTGGTTGCCTGCTGGGCATCAAGGTGCGGTGTTTTTATTGTTGGATAATTATGAGGTGATTAAGGTTTACAATCAGTCGTCTAGTTATGCGTTGGCGGTTGGTTTGTTGGCAGATAGGATTGGCGGTGGTGGGGGGATTGTGGCGAAATGGCCTCGGCAGGCGTTGGGGCTTTCGCGTGCGCAGGTGGAATTGTTGCAATCTCGTTTGACGGCGCTTGGCTATGAGGTCGGTGGGGTTGATGGGGTGTTGGGACGGCGGACGCGTGAGGCGTTTCGTCAGTGGCAATTGGATAATGGGGTGTTGGCAGATGGGTTTGTGTCGCAGGATTCTGTGGCAGTTCTTTTGGGACGTTAATTTTTAGGAGGACTTATGGGGGATTTGGTGCGGTTGTCGTTGGAGTTTGAGGCGCAACAGAATCGAGGCTATCCGATTGTGATGGCAGAGGGGTTGTTAAGTCGAGGTGAGGCGTGGGCGGGTTTGGTGCGTGGGCAGCAGTTGTGCGTGGTAACTAATCAAGCGGTGGGGGCGCTGTATTTAGAGGCATTGTTGGCAAATTTTCCTGATAAGCAGGTGTTGACGGTTTATCTTGAGGATGGGGAGCAGTTTAAATCAATGGCGGCGATTATGCAGATTTGCGATGCGTTGATGCAGGCGCGCTTTAATCGTGATGCAACAATTATGGCGCTTGGCGGGGGGATTGTTGGGGATGTGGCAGGTTTTGCCGCGGCATGTTATCAGCGGGGGGTGCCTTTTGTGCAGGTGCCCACGACGTTATTGGCGCAGGTGGATTCGTCTGTGGGGGGGAAGACGGGGGTAAATCATCCGCTGGGGAAAAATATGATTGGGGCGTTTTATCAACCGCAGGCGGTGATGATTGATGTGGCGACGTTGCGCTCTTTGCCTAAGCGCGAGTTTAGCGCAGGATTGGCAGAAGCGATTAAGTATGCATTAATCGGGGATGTGGATTTTTTTGCCTGGCTTGAAAGGAATCGGTCAGCGATTGTCCAACAGCAGGCGGAGGGGTTAATTGAGATGATTGCGCGCTGTTGTAGGCATAAGGCGGCGATTGTGGCGAGTGATGAGCGCGAGGCGGGGGCGCGGGCTTTGTTGAATTTGGGGCATACTTTTGCGCATGCCATTGAAACGCTAACGCGCTATGAGCGATTTAAGCATGGTGAGGCGGTGGCGATTGGGATGCGTTTGGCAGCGGAGTTGTCGCGTTTGTTGGGATATGT
Organism: Rappaport israeli; assembly: GCF_001888055.1. Classification (GTDB taxonomy): domain Bacteria; phylum Pseudomonadota; class Gammaproteobacteria; order Cardiobacteriales; family Cardiobacteriaceae; genus Rappaport; species Rappaport israeli. Next base: position 154,152 of record NZ_LXHZ01000022.1, on the reverse strand, counting down.
GTCAGTAGAAGAGGTTGGGCGTTTGCGGGCATTATTGCAGGATGTGGGGTTGCCAGATTCTTTGCCTAGGGATTTAGCGGCAGAGGAGATTTTGTCGCTGATGTATTTGGATAAGAAAGTGGCTAGTGGGCGATTGCGTTTGGTGTTGATGGTGGCGTTTGGGCGTTGTGAGGTGATTTCTGGGGTGGCAGATGAGGATATTCTACAGGCTTTAATAGTAAGTTATGCTGATTAGATTAAACTGTTTGGGCGCTTGGAGATAAGCGCTTTTTTATTGTTTTATTTTTAAGGAGTGAGTATGAAAAAAATGATTTTATCGGCAGTGTTGCTGTCTTCTTCTTGGGCGCAGGCAGCGCAATGGGTGTCTAATGACAATGCGATTACGTTTTTAACGACAAAAGTGAATCAAGAAAATGCGAGTATTACTGAGCAATCGTCTTTTCAAAATTCTCAGGCGCGATTGGATGAGTCGGGCAATTTTGTATTAGAGATTGATTTAAATAGTGTGCAAACCAATGTTGAGATTCGTGATGAGCGGTTGCGCGATTGGGTGTTTCAAACCGATAAATTTACACAGGCGAAAGTGAGTGCAACTTTAGATGTGAAAGCGCTTGAGCAGTTGGCAGTGGGGGAGGTGTTAAAGTTGCAACAGCCTTTGATGTTGGAACTTCATGGTGAACAGGTTGATTTGCAGGCGGATCTAGCGATTCAGAAGGTGGCGGAAGATAAGTTGATGGTCAGTACTTTGTCTCCTGTGATAGTAGATACGTCAGCGGTGAATATGAAAGATGGGGTTGCGGAATTGGTGAAGGTGATGGCGTTGTCTTCTATTGTGCAACAAGTGCCTGTGTCTTTTAATGCGCAGTTTGTGCGTCAGTAGGTTTTTTGGTGGGTATTTTTGGGCATCACTGGGTTTCTGGTGGTGCTTTTTTATTGTGGCGGTTTTTTAGTTGGGGATGGTTATTGGGGAATAAAGCCGATTTTAAAATCTGGAGCAGAGGATGATTACGATGTATTACGATGATAAATGCGCGATTTGTTATGCTTTGGCAAGGCATACAAAGGCTAAGAATCCAGATGAGATTCGTATTGTTGCTGTATCGCAGGCGGTTAATGAGCTTGCTGGTTTTGGGGTGAGTGAGTTGGAGGCGATGACGTATCTTTATGTGCAAGATGATAACAAGAAGATGCATAAAGGAATGGGAGCGGTGCGCCTTTTATATCAAACCGCACGGTTGCCAATGGCAAAAGTGCTTGCTTGCGGGCAAGGAGGCGATGGATGATGCTGTTTGTGAGAATGAGTCCTGTCGTTTGCCGCTTAAAGAGCGGTTGAAATAAGGGGGGTGGTAATTTATGGGGCGCGTTGGATGAAGGTGGTTATTATTGAGATAGGGGGGGATGCGCGAGGTTAGGGATTTCACTGCTTTGGGGATAAATTGTGGCTTGAATTAGCGGGGAGTTGCCCCGCTTTTTTTTGGATTGGATTAAAGAGAAAGGGGGATTTTGGGATTGTTGGGGGAAAAGGGGTTGATGATGGCGCTGGGGTTGAGTTCGGTTTCGATGGCGTGTTGATGTTGTGCAAGGAAGAGGATTTTAACGTTTGCGCCAGCGTCGATGGTGGCGTAGACGGGGAGTCCTTGTTGGCGGAGGTGGTGGATGTGGTGGAGTTGGCTTAGGGTTTGTGGTTGCCAGTAGATGAGGCTTGGACGTGCGGCGTGCATGCTGGCGTGCATGGCAAGCGCGTTGTCTTCGGCTATTTGTCCAAAGCGGGGGAAGTTTTGTTCGTTGATGGCTTGATATAGGGCGCTGATGTCTTTTTCGGCAAGTTCTGCCCAAGCGCTGTAGTAGGGGCTGGTGTCTACGGTGTGATTCATGCCGTTGCGGGAACTTATGCGTTTGGGGCGTTGGTCAAGTTGTAGTAGGGCGATGCGCAGGTCTGGCCATGAGTATTCTATGGGGGTGGCGTAGCTGTCATTGCCTAGGGGGTGTGAGCCTTTGAACCAATAGACAAAGCCATGCCATAGGGAGCGGCTGGCGCTACCGCTACCGATGCGCGCGACGACGGAGAGTGTTCTAGTGGTAAGGTTGAGTTGGAAGAAGTGATTGAGGGCGAGGGTGAGCGCGGCAAAGCCTGAGGCGCTGGAGGCAAGTCCTGCGGCGGTGGGGATGTTGTTGGTGGTGTGAATGAGTAGAGGAAGGGGTTGGTTACGGCGAAAGTGATTGCAGAAGGTGAGTAGGCGTTGGCTGAAGGGGGTATTTAGGGGTTGTTCTTGTTGGTTTAGGAGGATGTGGTCTTGGCCGTCGGGGCTGTGTTGGATTTGTGTGTGGGTGCCGTGGTGGGCGAGCGAGATAGAGAGGCTGCTGTTGTTGGGGAGGTTGAGGCTGTATTGGCGTTTGCCCCAATATTTGCAGAGGGCGATGTTGCAGGGGGCGTAGGCGCTGGCGCTTTGGATTGGGGTGAGGGTTTCGGGAAGGATTTGTGCGAAGTATTGCTCAATGAGGGGGTCTGTCATGATGTGTCCTGTTTGTTAGGGGGTGTGGTGGATGAGTCCTTGTGGCGCAAGGGAGATGGGGATGTGGTGTGTGGGAGGTGGGGCGTTTGTGGCGCTAAGGCTTACGATGCAGTCCCCTAGTCCTGAGCCTGAAATTTTACTGGCGTAGCTTTGGGGGGTGGCTTCTTTTATGAGGCGCTCTAGGGTGGGGTCGCTCACGCCTAGGGCTACTAATAGGGTTTGGTAGTGATTGAGAGCGCGGTAGAGCGTTTGGGGTTGGTGGGTTTTAAGGGCGTTGATGGCGGTTTGGGTGGTGTGCGCCATTTGTTGGTAGAGGTGTTGATGATGTTCGGGCTGTTGTTGCATGTTGTGCGCGATTTTTGCCAGTACTTCGGCGGTGGGGGTTTTGTAGCCGCTGTAACGTAAGCTTAATTGGAAGGGTTGGTTAATGGGAAGGGGGTCAATGCGGGTAGGGTTGATTTGATAGGCGTGTAGGGTGCCATGAAGGCTGGCGGCAAGGTCTGCACCACTGGCAAGGGTTTGGATGCGTCGGGTGTGTTCTAGGGCTTGTTGGTGAATGTGTGTGAGGTTGAGGTTGGGGCTGTGTAGGCGGTTTAGAGCGGCGGTAAGGGCGATGGTGAGGGCTGCTGATGAGCCAAGTCCTAGGGTGGGGTTGATTTGTGAGTAGATGCGCAGATGCAGTCCGTGGGTGAGGGTTTTTTGGTCGCGTGCGTGGCGTAAGATGGTGAGTAGGGGGTGGAGTTTGGGGTGGGGTGGGGAGGGTGTCAAGCGTGCTGTGGTAGTGGGCAAGGTTGCTGTCAATGTGGATTTCGCGGTCGCTGCGTGGGGTGAGGTGGAGGTGGAGGCGTTGGTTAATGGCGGCAACGATGGCTGGGGCGCCGTAGACGACGGAATGTTCGCCACAAAGCATGATGTTAGCGGGTGCTGAGAAGTGAAATGTGTTCATGGTTGCTGTGGGGGGGCGGAGGGGTGTGGGAGGATATGTGCGCCATTAAAGGTGAGTTTTAGGGGTTTGTAGGGCAGCGTTGGGTGGTGGTGTTGCATGAAGTGGGTGAATTGTTGCGCGTCGGGATGATAGATGAGGAGGATTCCTGCCTGTTCGCCACGGATGCTGCCTGCGCCACTGAGTTTGCCGCTGCCACCATGGGTGTTTAGGCTGTCTAGAAAGTGATTGGCGCTTTGGGGGACGACGCCAATACGATTAAGCAGTTGATGGTTTTCTCTTAGGCTTTCTTGTGGGTCGCTTTGCTTTTCTAGGGCGTTGAGTAGGTTTTGGCTGCAGTCGGTAAAGGCTTGCCAGAGGGGGGTGTCGTGGCTGTGGTGTTTGCGCACGTGGTGGACGCATTCGCCTGTTGAGCTTTGCGGTATGCCGTGTAAGACCCAATACCAATGCTGGGTGAGGGGCGTGTTGATGGGGGTGGGCTGTTGGTTGTGAAGGGAATGCAGACCACCATAAACGCTGGCGGTGGCGTCAATGGTGCTGCCTTTGCCGTGTTGGAGGCGCTCACAAAATCGAACATGCTCAAAGCGTTGTTTGGGGGTGAGTGGGAGGTTGAGCATGTGTTCGTATAGCACAAGGGTGGCGGCAATGGCGGCGGCGGAAGAGCCCATGCCTGCGCCAAGAGGGAGGGTGCTGTGGCTGTTAAGTCGTCCTGCGGTGGGGCGGTGTTGATTGGTGCCTAGGGCGGGGAGATGTTGGAGGAGTGTGGCGAGGGTGTAAATGGCGAGGTCGTCGGGGCGATGGAGGATGTGGTTGACGGGGCGTTCGCCACGAATGAATTGTTCAAAGCGTTGGTCGAGTTTGCTTTTAAGGGTTTTGAGCGCTTTTAATGGATAGGGTTTGCCTTTGGAGATTCCTTGGAAGGCGGTGTTGATGCTGTGGCTGTGATGATGAGGGGTGAAGCTGATTTGGGTGTATTCGCTTACGGCAGCGACAATGGCTGGGGCGCCGTAGACGACGGAATGTTCGCCACTAAGAATGATTTTCCCTGGTGCTTGGGCACGAATAATCATGGATTTTTTTGATAGTGGCGTTTGTGTTGGCTGAGTTTTGCAAGGCGATAGCGCGCGTGGTTTTGCTGGGGGAGCTCAATGGTGCTGCCGTCGCTTGGTTCTGGGTTGTGCCAATAGTGTTGGTAGGTGGCGTAGTCGAGACTTTGGCGGTGGGTGAGTTGGTGTTGGTGGCTTTGGCGGTGGCGGTGTTGTTGGTAGTTGGGTTGTACTTGTCCGCTGAAAAATTCACCTACACACCCTGAGCCATAGCTAAAAAATGCGATGTTTTGCTTGGCGAGGTCGTCGCGGTGGTCTAATAGGGAGCTTAGCGCAAAATAGAGGGAGGCGGTGTAGCTGTTGCCGATGAGGCGATTATAGCGCATGCCGTCTTCGATTTGGTCTGGGTTAATGGGGTTTTGGCTGTGCTTGGCGAGTTGTTGATGCGCTTTGACGCCCATTTTGCTAAAGGGGAGGTGGTAGCAAAAATGGCTGAAATGATTAAAGGGATAGCCGCCTTGATCTTGGTAGTCTTGCCAAGCGTGTTTTAAAGCTTTGAGATACATTTGGGCGGAGTATTTGCCATCTACTAGGGCGGTTTTTCGGTAGTTGGGACGCCAAAAATCCATAACGTCTTCGCTGTATTTACCACTAATGGGGTCAATGCTAACCAGTCGTGGATTGGCGCTAATTAGTAGGGCGACTGCGCCTGCGCCTTGTGTGGCTTCGGCGGGGGTGCCGAGGTCGTAACGTGCTATATCGCTGGCAATAACGAGGACTTTTTTATTGGGCTGGCGGGCGATGTGGTCGCAGGCAAGCTGTAGGGAGGCGGTGGCGCTGTAGCAGGCTTGTTTAACTTCGAGAATACGGCAATTGCTTGGTAGGTCTAAAAGGGAGTGGAGATAGAGTCCTGCGGCTTTGGATTGGTCAATACCGCTTTCTGTGGCAAATAAGAGGGTGTCGATGCTGTTGCGTTGTTCTAAATCAGCGAGTAGGGGGGCGGCGGCATTGGCGGCAAGGGTTACGATGTCTTCATCGTGGCTGGCTACGCTCATTTTTTCTTGCCCGATGCCTTTGTGGTATTTGCTTAAATCAACGCCGTTATGCTCCGCGAGAACGGCGAGGTCAAGATAATAGTTTGGGATGTGAAAATGGAGTTGGTCGATGCCTATATTCATGATAATTTTGTACTTTAGGGAGTTAGGAGGAGGGTGCGGTTGTTGTGGATGTCTTGATGGTTTTGACAACCTAGGAGAAATAATGCGGTTTGATATTGTCTTTGTAAGGTGTCAATGGCGTGAATGACGGCTTGGGTGGATTGTTGCGCGGGCTTGAGAAGTGGCGCGGCCATCCCACAAACTTGTGCACCGAGGATAACGGCTTTGGCGATATCAATGCCATTTCTAATACCGCCACTAGCGATAAGGGTGATATCAGGATGGGTTTGTTGGGCGAGAGTGAGGGCTTCAACGGTGGTGAGTCCCCAATCTTGAAAGAGCAGTCCTAGGGTGTCGTCTGGGTTGGCGCGGCGGTGGTGTTCGATGCGACTCCATGAGGTTCCGCCACGTCCTGCCACATCAAAATAATGAACGCCAGCTTGTTTGCCCAGCGCGATATCAGCAGGAGAAAGTCCACAGCCCACTTCTTTAAGCAAGACGGGAACGCTAAGATTTTTGCAAGTTGCGCTAATGAGATGATGTAGGTGCTTGAAGTCGGTGTCGCCTTCGGGTTGGATGGCCTCTTGTAGGGGGTTTAGATGCAAATAAAGTCCGTCTGCTTCAAGAATATCCACAGCGCTTTGGCAATGCTCTAAGGTAAAGCCTTTGTTGAGTTGTACAGCGCCTAGGTTGGCGAGTAAAACGGTTTCAGGGGCATGAGGGCGTAGTTCAAAACTTTGTTGGGCTTTTTTATGACCAAACATAATACGTTGTGAGCCTACCGCCATGCCTACGCCACAAAACTCTGCAGCTTGAGCAAGGCGTTGGTTAATAAGATGTTGTTGCTCATCGCCCCCGCCTGTCATAGAGGAGATAATCAGCGGGAAGGAGAGGGTTTTGCCTAGAAATTCGCACCGCGTGTCGATGTCGTCGAGGTTGAGGTCGGGAAGGGCGCGGTGGGTTAGGCGAATGCGCTCAAAACCGCTAGCGTGGCGTTCAACTTGTGGGTCGTTGGCGAGAATATCGAGGTGTTGTTGTTTACGTTGGGCGATAAGGTCGTTCATGAGTGTCGTTCCATAGCAAGATGAGAGCGCATGAGTTCACCTGGATTGGTTTGTGCAGCAAGTAAAGAGAGCTCACCACATAAGACGGTTGCAGCGCAAATGGCGGCAAGACGGCGGGCGTTGTCTCCTATTGGGCGCTCTTCGCGACAACCGAGGGTTTGCAGGTGTTGTTCGATGGTGCTGAGGTGCTGTCCTTTGCCATTGCCGACACTGCCGACAATGAGGTTTGGAAGGGTGCAGGAGAAATATAATTGTCCTTCTTGATTTTGGCAGTGAACAATGCCTTGAGAGCCTTCAATGATATTAGCGGCATCTTGTCCTGTGGCAAGGTAAAAGGCGAGCAACATATTGGCAAAATGCGCGTTGGCGCTACGAATGCTGCCAGCAAGATTGCTTCCAAGGTGATTTTTATGTGTGTTGAGGTCGACCATTTTGGCGGCGGTGGTGCGTAGGTGTTTGCTGAGAATGGTTTCGGGGATGGTGATTTCGGCAATAACGTTTTTACCACGCCCTAATATGCCATTGATGGCGCTTACTTTTTTATCCACGCAAAGGTTGGCTGAGATGCTGGCGTATTGGAGGGTTTCATCGCTTTCTATAATCCATTTTAAGATAGCATCAGCGGCTTTGGTAACCATGTTATGCCCTGAAGCGTCGCCTGTTAAACACTCTAAGCGCAAAAAGAGAAGATTGCCAAGAATTTGCGCGTGGAGTTTATCAAGGGTTGCAAAGCGGCTGGTTTGGCTGACGAGATGTTGCAGTTGTGGCAGTTGTGTTTGCAGGCGTTGATAGGTTTCAAGGGCATGTTGGGCGTGCTGAGCTTGTAGAACAACAGAGCGGGTCATGCGTTCGTCTATGAGGGTAACGCGGATGCCATCACAAAGGCGAGAGATTTTTGCCCCACGGGCGGTAGATGGCCAAAGCGGGGGTTTCATAGGTTGCAAGGGGAACTTGTACAGCTTCGTTGACGGTGTTGCCGTGGATATGGATAGGACCAATCCAGCGGGTGGGAATGGGGGTGGTGTGTTGGGTCATGCAGTTGTTAAGCGGTGAGGTCAAAAGCGGGGATTATAGCACTTTTATAATAATTTTTGACAAGGCTCCATGTCGCTAGATTGGGTTGCTAATTAAAAATATTGTCCTAAAGTTACTCTATGCTCACTGTGTCGTTAGGGGTTGGGTTGATAGGGGATGCGGTCGCGGTGTTCGAGCTGGAGTTGGGGGAAGGTGGGGTTTAAGGGTTTGGGCGAGTTGTTCGCTGATATAAACGCTGCGATGTTGTCCGCCAGTACACCCTATGGCGATGGTTAGGTAACTACGGTCGTTTTGCTTAAGAAATTGGGGCAACCATTTTTGCAGAAACTGGGTTGTGTCTTGAATAAATTCGTGGGTCTGTGGGTATTGGTTTAAAAATTTGATGATAGGGGTTTCGCTGCCACTATAGGGGCGTAGTTCGGGGTGCCAGTGAGGGTTGGGTAGAAAGCGGACGTCAAAAAGATAATCAGCGTTGATAGGTAACCCGTTTTTAAAGCCAAAAGATTGCAGGGTTAGGGTGATTAGATTTTGATTGGAGTAAACGCGCTGGAGTTGTGCTTTGAGGTATTGGGCGTTGTAGGTGCTGGTGTCGATGATAAGGTCAGCGGTGTTCAGTAGAGGGGTGAGGAGTTGGCGCTCTTGGGCGATGCTTTGAGGTAGGGGGGTGGTGTGATTTTTGGGGTGAGGGCGACGCGATTCGTTATAACGTTGATTTAAGATGCTGTCGCTGGCGTTTAGGAAGAGGGTTTCAATGGGGCGGATGATTTTTAATTGTTGTATGCTTTCGGCTAAAGCGGTGGGGTTATCCGTGCTGCGTGCGTCAATAGCGACAGCAATGGGATAAGAGGCATGGTTGGCAAACTCGCGTACAAAATTGTCTAATAAGATGGCAGGGAGGTTGTCAACGCAGTAATAACCTAAATCTTCTAAGGTTTTTAAAGCAACGCTTTTTCCTGCGCCAGACAGTCCAGTTACGATGAGCATGGATTTATCCTGATTTAGTTAAAAAAACCGCCTAGCTAAGTAGGCGGGGTTGGGTTATTGAATGCGCTTGTATTTGAGGCGCGTGGGTTGGTCGGCTTCTTCACCAAGGCGTTTTTTACGGTCTGCTTCGTATTCGGAATAAGTACCATGGAAGAAATTAACTTTGGAATCGCCTTCAAAAGCGAGAATGTGGGTGGCAACGCGGTCTAAAAACCAGCGGTCGTGCGAGATGATAAGCGCGCTGCCAGGGAAAGCGAGAATGGCTTCTTCTAATGCGCGCAAGGTTTCGATGTCAAGGTCGTTGGTTGGTTCGTCTAAGAGTAAGACGTTGCCTCCGCTTTTGAGGAGTTTGGCAAGATGTAGGCGATTGCGCTCACCACCAGAAAGGTCGCCAACGCGTTTTTGCTGGTCGGCGCCTTTGAAGTTAAAGCGTCCAATATAGGCGCGTGAGGGGATGGTGTAATTGCCAACGGTGATGTTGTCTAGCCCATCTGAAACTTCTTCCCAAACGGTTTTGCTGGGGTCTAGTCCTTCGCGCGATTGGTCAACAAAGGCAAATTGCACGGTTTCTCCAATATCAATTTGTCCGCTATCGGGTGTGTCGCGTCCTGTTAATAGATTGAACAGGGTGGATTTTCCTGCGCCATTGGGCCCGATGATGCCAACGATTGCGCCAGCAGGGATGTTAAAGTTGAGGTCTTCGTAAAGCATTTTATGCTCATAGCCTTTGCTGATGTTCTCAGCAATAGCAACTTTATCGCCTAGGCGCTCACCCGGTGGAATGTAGATTTCTTGGGTTTCGCTGCGTTTTTGGAATTCGCGACTAGAGAGTTCATCAAAGCGCTGGAGTCGAGCTTTGTTTTTGCTTTGACGACCTTTGGGGTTGTTGCGCACCCATTCCAGTTCTTGTTTGAGCGCGCGACGGTGGGCGCTCTCTTGTTTTTCTTCAGTAGCAAGGCGCTTTTCTTTTTGCTCAAGCCATGAGGAGTAGTTGCCTTGCCAAGGAATGCCTTCCCCACGGTCAAGTTCGAGTATCCAGCCTGCAACGTTATCTAAAAAGTAGCGGTCGTGGGTTACGGCAACGACTGTACCGCTAAATTCAGCGAGATAGCGCTCAAGCCATGCAACAGATTCAGCATCTAGATGGTTGGTAGGCTCATCAAGTAATAACATGTCGGGATTGGATAAAAGAAGACGACAAAGGGCAACGCGCCGTTTTTCCCCACCAGAAAGTGTGGCTATTTTTTGTGTCCACGGGGGGAGGCGTAGCGCGTCGGCGGCAATTTCCATGCGTCGTTGCATATCATGCCCATCTGCGGCAGCAAGTTTATTTTCAAGTTCAGCTTGTTTGGCAGCAAGGGCGTCAAAATCAGCGTCAGGGTCGGCATAGGCGGCATAGACGGCGTCTAACTCTTCTTGCACGCTTTTTAAATCGCTCATCGCTTCTTCGATAACTTCCCGTACGGTCTTATCTGGGTCAAGGACAGGCTCTTGCGCGAGATAGCCAATATCAAGGTTAGGTTGTGCTCTGGCTTCGCCAATAATATCAGTGTCTACCCCTGCCATAATGCGTAGGAGGGTGGATTTACCTGCACCATTTAATCCAAGAATGCCAATTTTGGCGCCGTGGAAAAAAGAGAGGGAGATATCTTTTAAAATGTGTTTGCCCGGTGGCACTACTTTGCCGACGCGGTTCATGGTAAAGACGTATTGACTCATAGAATGGTTCGCCTATAAATGAAAGTTTAAATTAAATGAATATCGCGTTATTCTATTGGAACATTGCTTTGTTTTCTACTTTCTGGACTGGTTTTATGCGGTTTTTTTCTTGGCAGCGGTTGTGGGTGTATGCGCGCTTGATGCGTTTGGAGCGTCCTGTGGGGACGGTGTTGTTGGCGTGGAGCGGTTTGTGGGGTGTATTGTTGGCAGGGCAAGGGCAGCCGCCTGCGCGAGTATGCGCGATTATTTTATTGGGAACTTTTTTGATGCGTTCGGCTGGGTGTGTGTGTAATGATTTGGCAGACCGTCATTTTGATGGGCGGGTTCGACGAACTGCTGGGCGTCCGCTGGCAACAGGGGAGGTTTGTGTTGCTGAAGCGCTTGTTTTGGCGGTGGTGTTGTTGTTATTGAGTTTTTTGTTGGTCTGTTTATTGAATTGGCAGAGTGTAGTGTTGGCGGTGGTGCTTGCTGGGGTGGTGTTGTTATATCCTTTTTGTAAGCGTTTTTTTAAGGTGCCGCAGTTGGTGTTAGGGGTGGCGTTTGCAAGTCCGATTTTATTGGCGCATACGGCAATTTTGGGGCATTTGACGGGTGCGAGTGTGAGTTTGTTTTTAGGGACGCTGTGTTGGGTGGTACTTTATGATACTTATTATGCGCTGGTTGACCGAGAAGATGATTTAATAATTGGGATTTTATCAAGCGCTATTTGGGTTATGGGGCGTGAACAGCTGTTTTTGGCGCTCTTGGCAGTTTTGGCGTTGGGGTTTTGGGGGCTTACGGGGATGTTAGCAGGATTAAATGGCTGGTATTATTTAGGGCTTTTGGCAGGGGCGTTGGTGATGGCATTTTATGCTTGGCAAACACGGCATTTAGATAGAGAGCGGTGTTTTGCTGCATTTGTGGGGCATAATTGGGTTGGAGCATTTGTTTTATTAGGATTTTTTTTGGCGTATTTGCCAAGTTAATTTTTAATTTGTAAGGAGTGTTAGCATGAAATGGCAAGATTTGGTTTGCGATATTCAAGATTATCCAAAAAAAGGGATTGTTTTTAAAGATATTACGCCGTTGTTGGCAAATGGTCAGGCGTTTAATGAGGCTATTGAAGAGTTGGCGAGTTTTTGTGAGCGTGAGGGGCAGGTGCCTGATGCGTTGGCATGTCCTGAGGCGCGTGGCTTTATTTTTGCTTCAGCGTTGGCGCAGCGGTTGAAAATTGGGTTTATTCCGTTGCGTAAACCAGGGAAGTTGCCACGTAAGGTGGCGCGTACGACGTATGATTTGGAATATGGGCAAGATACGTTAGAGGTGCATCGCGAGGATGTGCGTCAGGGTATGCGGATTATGATGGTGGATGATGTGTTGGCAACAGGCGGGACAATGCAGGCGTGTATTGAGCTGTTGGAGTCTTTGGGTGCGCAGGTGATTGGGTGTGCTTTTTTACTAGAGATTGAAGCACTTGGTGGGCGTAAGCGGTTGCAAGATAAGGTAATTTGTAGTTTGATTCGCAGTTAAGAATATGCAAAAAAGCCACGCTATTGAGCGTGGCGCATATGATTTTATCGCAATGAAAAATTATTTTTCGCGAAAGACGATTCGACCTTTGGTTAAATCATAAGGAGTCATTTCTACTTTGACTTTGTCGCCTGTGAGAATGCGGATGTAATGTTTGCGCATGCGTCCTGAGATATGGGCGTTAATTTCATGACCATTTTCAAGCTCAACGCGGAAAGTGGTGTTTGGGAGGGTGTCGATAACGGTTCCCATCATTTCAATATTTTCTTCTTTAGACATAATTTCCTTTTGCTGTTTAAGATTAAGGGGTTGAATGCAGGCTAGTTTAGCAAGCGTTGGCTTTGGGCGCAATATGGGTTGTGGCTTATAATGGCGCGTTTTTTAATTCATTTTGGCGCTGTAAGAAAGGAGATAGGGGCGGTTTTGGCGTTTATCGTATTGCTCTTGATTATGTGGTGGTTTAATAAAGCGGTTGGGCGTTTGTTGGGGCTTGTGGGCGTGGGGAATGGGGGTTATTTTTTAAGGATTTGAGTGGGAGGGCTTATGCGTTGGTGGCGGTTGGTGTGTGAGGATTATAAGGTGGTGGCGGTGCGAGACCCTGCTACAAAAGGGTTTTTTTCGATTGTGTCGTTGCATACGGGTTTTTGGGCGGTGGTGGCTTATCGGGTGCAACATGCGTTGTGGGGTTGTGGGTTGCGTTGGTTGGCGCGATTTTTGGCGTTGGGTTCGCGTTGGTTGACTGGGGTGGAGATTCATCCTGCTGTGGTGGCAGGGCGGCGGTTGTTTGTTGACCATGGGATGGGGGTGGTGATTGGGGAGACGGCGGTGCTTGGCGATGATGTGAGTATTTATCAGGGGGTTACGTTGGGTGGGACGTCTTGGCAGGCACAAAAGCGTCATCCAACAATTGGAAATGATGTGATTATTGGGGCGGGTGCGAAGGTTATTGGCGCGATTATGGTGGGAGATGGGGCGCGGGTAGGGTCTAATGCGGTTGTGGTAAAGGATGTGCCTGCAAAGGCGACTGTGGTGGGTGTGCCAGCGCAGGTGGTGGGTGATAAGAAGGAGGCGCAAAAGGCGCAACAGGAGTTTCGCGCTTATGCGCAGTCGCCAGAATGTGTTGACCCGATATTGGCGATGTTGGAGGATTTGCAGGAGCGGGTAGGGCGTTTGGAGGCGGAGAATCGGCGTTTGCGAGGGGAGGAATAATGCAAGAATGGGGGTATTTTGATTATGCAGCGACTACGCCTGTGCATCCTTTGGTGGCGGAACAGGTATTTTTGGATATGACTTCTGGCGCTTTGCTGGGTAATGCGAATGCTTCGCATGGCTTGGGGTTGCAGGCGCGGGTGGCATTGCAATCGGCGCGGGAGCAGTTGGCGACGCTTCTTGAGGCGGATGCGCGCGAGTTGGTGTTTACAAGTGGGGCGACGGAGGCAAATAATTTGGCGCTAAAGGGGGCGTTTGCGCACAGCGAGCGGCGCAATGGGCATTTGCTGACGCTACAAAGTGAGCATAAGTCGGTGTTGGATTGTGCGGGGATTTTGGCAAAAAATGGGGTGCGGGGTGTCGGTGTTGCCTGTATTGGAAAATGGGCAGGTGGATTTGACAGCGTTTGAGGCGGTGTTGTCTAATGAGCGGGTGTCGTTGGTGAGTGTGATGGCGGTTAATAATGAGACGGGGGTGGTTGTGCCTGTGGAGGAGGTAGTGGCGTTGGCGCATCGCTATGGGGCAAAGGTGCATGTGGATGCGGCGCAGGCGCTTGGGAAGGTGGCGGTGTCGATGGCGCGGTGGCAAGCAGATTTGGTGAGTTTTTCTGGGCATAAGGTGTATGCGCCTCAAGGGATTGGGATGCTTTATGTGCGACGTTTGCCTAAGATGCGTTTGCAGGCGTTGTTGCATGGAGGGGGGCAGGAGCGAGGGTTGCGTTCGGGGACGTCGCCTGTGATGTTGGTGCGTGCGTTAGAGTTGGCGGTAAGATTGGCGGTTGAGGCGCTGGGGGAGAATCAGGCGCGCGTGGGGGGCGCTTTATCAGACTTTAGTGGCAGGGTTGCCTCAGTCGATGGCGGTGAATGTGGGGGAGAATGTGGTGGAAAATATTGTGAGTGTGAATACGGGGCGCTCGGCGTCTGAGGTGTTGGCGAGGGCGTCGGAGGTGGGGTTGGCATTATCTGCAGGGTCGGCTTGTCAGGCGGCGTCTTCGGAGGGCTCGCATGTGCTTAGAGCAATGGGGTTGGATGTTGCAGCGCATCAGTCGGTGCGTGTGAGTTTGTCGCATTTGACGCGCGAGGATGAGTTGGCGCGGTTGTTGAATTTTTTGCATGATTTTGGAGGTTAGGATGATTGTTTTAACAGATAAGGCAGTCTCACGCGTGAAGAAGCAATTAGCGCAACGCGGTTTTGGTATTGGGGTGAAGGTGGGGGTGGTGCGTTCGGGGGTGTTCAGGGTTTTCCTATCAATTGGATTTTGTTGACGCGGTAGGTGAGGGGGATTTGTCGCAGGCGTATGAGGGATTTGTGGTGGTGGTGGCGTCTGAGGATTTGGCGTTGATTGAAGGGTTGGTTTTGGATGTAAAAAACAGGGGTTGAATGAGTTTTTTGTCTTTGATAATCCTAAGGCGACGGCAACGTGTGGCTGTGGGACGAGTTTTAGTGTGAGTTAGGAGGATAGATGAAAAAACAGCAATTTGTAGGGCGAGCGCAAGGGATTGAGGTGGTAGTGGAAAATGCTTGGGATTTTTCAGGGACGAAGTTGCTCAGTGAGGAGATGATTTGGATTAATGGGGCGCTGGTGCATCATAAAAAACTAGGGGATAAGGCGGGGTCTAGAATGTATACGGCGAAGCTGTGTTTTGAGGTGGAGGGGCGTGAAGTTGAGGTGGTGCTGGGGGTCGGCATGGCATTTTTGCGCGGTGGGATGCAAGATTTTGTTAGACGGAAAACATATTGGCGGGAATCGGTTTGTTTGGTAGTGAGGATGTTAAAGTACGCTGATGAGGTTGTTGTAGATGAGACAAAAATAATGATGGAGGAATAAATGTCTATTTTTGATGCGCATAAGGATGGGATTGTGCCTGAAGCGTTAAAGGCGACTGATGCGGTGGATATTAAAACGTGGCAAGCTGAGCTGATGCAGGCGCTTGAATCAAATGAGGCTTATACCGCCTATCGTGTGTATAAACAATTGCCTCAAGCGCAAGCAAAGTCGCATTTTCCAGCGGATGCGGTCTATCCGTTAGGGCAATATCTTGCAACAGAGCAAAAAGGAGAAGAAGTGCTGATTTTGGTGGAGGGCTTTAGTAAGCGCTTTGCTGGGCATAAAGATGTGGTGAATAATTATTTATTAGTGGCGCAGGTAATGGCAACGCAGTTGGGTGAGCGCGCGCAGGCACAGGCATTATTGCAACGTTTAAGCACGCATTACAGTGAACATGCTGATTTTTCTAAGATTAAAGCGCTACAAATGGAATTAGGATTAGAGGAGAGACAATAATGAAACGGTTTTATAAATGGGGAGTGATGGCGATGGCGCTACTTGCCTCGAAAAGCCAAGCGGCAGAGGAAATTTCCGCACTGGAGGTCTTATTAGGGGCGTATAACGGCGCGCTACAGGTCTACACACAAGAACAGGCTGGCGCGAATACACTACCGCAACTATCGCGAGAGCAGTTACAACAACTGCAGACCCTAATTACAGATCATCAGGGACAAATTGATTTGGCGCGTGTACAGGCACTATTGGCACTCACCGCCCAACAAGATGGGTCTGTAGCTGAAGTGGCGGCAAAATTGCAAACGCCCGTAGCATGGGCACAATCCCTGCAAGAAATCGCAAAACCACTATGGCCAATCAGTCAAAAAGAGGGATTGGCAGGTGTGAGTGATACTTTAAATGCACTAGCTTCTGTGGCAAAAACGCTAGAGCAAACAATTGCAGAACATCCAATATTGCAACGCTCTTTGCAAGAACCCTCTTATCATCAAAATCTTAAACAAGAAGTGAACCATCTAAAAGCATTGGCGGAAAAACAAATGCCAACCTATTGGCATAAAACAGAAAATTAAAAAATAGCCAATCTGATTACGCAACTAAAAAATGTTTATGCAGATAGCGCAACACATCGAATCAATAGCATGTAGTTACAACAAAGGGCGAATGAAGCAACTAAAATTATTGAACAATTACAAGGTGATTTAACCTCTAAACAGTATGATGAATTACTGTTTTGGCTCCAGAAATTAGGGTATATTTCTAAGGGAAGAAAACTTATATATTATCCCTAATCGGGGATTTACAACAGTATCTTGATTTAATCTGATTTATCAGTCTTAAACCCCGATGATTACTAATCAACGGGGTTTTCATGTCGCTATCAACCAAAGACCAACTCAACTACTCAACAAAGACTAGCGCGCGCACCAAGACGCAAGCAGAAGGCAGGCAAGCAGGGCGTGCCGCTGCTGCGTCGGTGCGCGCTTTATTTGAACGTCAATTTATTGAGCGCTGGGGCGTTAGCGACACCCCCACGCTAACAGGGGGTGACAGTAATCATTTGCCTCAATTTGACGTGAAGGCATTTGTCTCCAAAAAAGTCTCTTTGCCCGTTATTCGTAATGGCAAATTAGTTGAACAATTGTTTAGAACTCCAACCGAAGGCAATAAAGCATTTATTGATCAATTAATCTTTGTGTTTGACAAACACACCCTTCACGCTTTAACAGAATTAGATGCACAGGATTTTGACTATAGTGAAGACTATATCAATGCACTTAATCCTTATTTGCATGAGATATTTGGCTTTGCTTGCTCGCATAATCGCCATAAAAGCGCAAATTTCTACAGTGATTCTTTTAACTTAGGGGATTTAGAAAACTGCTATAGTTATGTGTGTTTAGGCGGCATCATTAATAAAAGCAACTCAGACACCATCTGCGTAGAATTAACCGCTACAGGCTTAGCAGCAGCAAAAGATGGCTGGGAACACCGTTTATATGCTTTTAGTCTTCTAAAGCAAATGTATCGCTTTCGTTATACTCGTGTAGATATTGCTCATGATTTTTTAGATGGTCGCTTTAGTGTTGATGATGCTTTAAAAACCTATTATGAAGGCGGATTTACCAATGCCTATACTCGTCCAAAATTACGCAAAGAAGGCGATGATTGGTTTAACGAAACCAGTAAAGGACGCACCCTTTATATCGGCAGTCGTGATAGTTCACGTTTATTAAGGTTTTATGAAAAAGGCAAGCAACTCAAAATGGCTGATAGTCCATGGGTGCGTTGTGAGTTAGAGTTAAGAAGTCGGGATAATGCGTCTGTACTGCTCAATATCGGTTTGTCGCCCTTTATACTTACTCTTTGCTTAGGTTTTTTTATGCCTTGCCTTTGCCTTTCTCTGCGTGTTGTATAATCGGTATACCTATGCGCCAGTGCATGCAAAATTAATCGCACAGCAAGCTCAATGGAGACAAAAATAAAAAAGTTTAAAAAATAATTGACGCGCCTCCTTAATAAGGATATTATGCGCGCTCTCTTTCAATGCCCGGGTGGCGAAATTGGTAGACGCAAGGGACTTAAAATCCCTCGGACTAAACATCCGTGCCGGTTCGAGTCCGGCCCCGGGCACCATCTCAAGTTTGCAAAATAACGCAACAACGCGAAACAAGTAGAAAAACAAGCCATTAGCCTTTGCATTTTTTGCAAAACCATGCAGAATAACGCAACGATATCCAAATTTTTACGGATAAATTACGGATGGTTTTACGGATGGATGCATTGTGGCAATAGTATCTAAAAATGGTAAATGGCATGTTGAGATCAGGCGCAAAGGGATGCCTGGGATTTACAAATCTTTTTCGACAAAAATTGAGGCGCAAAGATTTGAGCTCGAACAAAAAGCACTGCTCAAAAGTGGGCAACATGTTATCAAGCGGACGCTCGCGGAAGCGTTAGAGCGATATAGCCACGAGATTGCGCCACAACACAAAGGCCAACGCTGGGAACAAATGAGAATAGCTAAACTTCAGCGAGATGCTATTGCTGATGATTATGTTGATTTAATTACCTCCGATGATATCGAGCACTGGATTAAATTACGAAAGGATCAAGGGTTAGCTGATGGATCAATCCTACGAGAGCTCACCATATTACGTTCGGTATTTAGAGAATGCGTCCGCTGGCGTTATTGCTTAACCAACCCTGTTAATGATGCGCGCAAACCAAAAGAGCCCAAAGGGCGTAATCGTCGCATTAGCAATGATGAGATCATGCGGATTTGTGACGCGCTTGGATACTCACCAGAGAAATCAGTTAGCAAAGCGCAGCAAGCTGTGGCGGTTGCATTTTTATTGGCAATCGAAACTGGTATGAGGCAGGGCGAAATCTATGGTTTGACTTGGGACAACGTTAATTTGCAAGATGGTTATGTGTATTTACCAGTTACAAAAAATGGCGATGATCGGCATGTGCCGCTTACTGAGCGTGCAGTTGAATTAATTGAGCAAATGCAAACGGCAAAAGAGGGCGAGCGAGTATTTCCCTATAACCAATCCAGCGCGGGGACATTATTCCGTCGGGCACTACAATTGGCACAAATTACTGACCTACGGTTTCATGATGCGCGCCACGAAGCTTGCTCGCGGATGGCGCAGTTGGAAGGCATGGACCCTTTGGCGCTTGGCAAAATAATCGGGCATCGTGACCCACGGTCTTTGATGATATATTTTAATCCGCATGCAAGTGAATTAGTTAATGCAGTGAGATCAAAGCCAAAATGGTAATAAAAAAGGGCCTCGTCTCGTGAGGCAACGACAAATGCCTTGTTGATAGGTTAACAATCATTTGTAGCAGTGGTTTTTTCCATCGCGTCACTCACTGCTTAACGCGTCCTTATCGGCATATATGGCTTTTAAAAAGGGATTTGATCGTCGTCAAAATTATTGTTTTTACTGCGCGGTGCATTGTTGCCCGCGTGCTTTGTTGAGCAACCACTGTTGTCTATTTTTCTTGCTCATATTTCTGCTCTAAATCTTCAATCATTACCACACCCCATGAGAAACACAGTTGTATAAATCCGTAATCTTTTGCACTACAGAACCATTCTCAACGCCGCTGATTAGTGCTCTTACTTCGCTGTCATCTAAAACCTCAAAATCAGTTCCTTTCGTGTTTGATGCCCACACGCAATAACTGCCTTCGTTGTTACAAACTGATGCTCGGCAGCTTGGAAAGCTTGCGGTACGTCTTTCACCCCAAAGGTGGAAAAATATATCGATTACTTTTTTGATAATTTGCTGCTCAATATTGTTCTTACTCATCGTCCCTCACTTCTTTTGCAATGCCTGCACACTTATATGGCTTTTAAAAAGGGATTTGATCGTCGTCAAAATTATCGTATTTACTGCGCATTGTGCCTCCGCTTGCTTCAGCGTAGGCATTGCTCGTGGTCGCGGCTGTTTGCTGTCGTGCTGGCTGCTGTGCGCTTTTGCTGTCTAGCAGTTGGATTGATCAATTTTTAGGTGGTGGATAGCGCGTTCCATTGCGCAAATTATTTCGGGTGGCTTGCCTTCCCATCCACTTTGTATCAACATTCGTTGATCAAACTTGGCGTTATATGCATACGCTTTGTGGAATTCGGATTTATCCTGTGGTAAGTCAAAGCAATTATCTTCAAAAATAGTTTTGACTAAAGGACGTATAACTTCCCAGCACGGTGCGTCTTTTAGCATCTCATTGGTTATGCCATTTATTGCGGTGACTTCTGGGGTAATGGGCGTTTTTGGTTTAACTAGGGTGTTTAATAAAGGGGTACCCCAACTGTCGATAATGGCTATTTCGACAATTTCTGCATCGTTATCTAGCCCTGTTGTTTCGGTGTCTAATACAATCATTTCGTTTTATCCTCATCAGCACCTTTAGATTCTGCCCATGCTCTTGCTTCGGCAAGTGCTTCTTCGTATGTTTCACCGTAGAACCAGCGTATTTGTCTATAACCCGAGCCTATGTATTGGCCATTGACCAACCACCCCGCTGTTCCTGTCTCAATGATTATTTGAGAAAGTTCGTCAGCATCTTCATCTATACTGACTAGGTTTTTATGAAAATGCTGTACGTGCTTTAATTTATGGCTAGCAAGGTAATCGTAGAGATGAGAGCCTTCATCTATTGCTGATTCAATAAACTCTGAGACTGAATTTGTCCAAGCAGGGCGGTCATTAACCAGCGTGGCAAGATGAATAATTGCATCGACGCTGAAATTGGATTGGTCTTCTATTGATGCTGCAAGTTCTTGATTAACCGTACTGATACCAAGGGACGATTCATCGATATCAGCGAGTGGCATTTCTTTCATTTCAGCGAGCAATTCTTGAGCTGCGGTAATCGCTTTATTGGGGGAAGTATATTCACCTCCAAAAATCACGCCTCTAATTCTTGGGCAAAATGATATTTTCCTGGTATTGGAATTAAATAGTTCGCCGTATGATGCTTTGCCCTTTACGACAAACGCGCGCTTTTCTTCTATGGTTGCGCTTTTAAACCACGCTCTTTGAGTTGCATTTAAAATTATATTTGAATTAAACATGGGTATTTCCTACTGTGTTTTAAATCGTTTACAAAATTGGCGTATTTCGCCTGCGATCCAGCGCGGTTTGCTGCCGTTATCGCCTGTTGGTAGGCGGATTGCTTTTGGGAAATTGGGGTGTTTCATGATGCTCTGTACGCTGCGCTTGCTCATTTTTAGGTAAGCGGCAACATCGTCAGTCGTCCAGAGATCGTCATCGCGCTGGATACTGCGCTCAAGGGCGCTTTTTATATCTATTAGATATTGTTCTATGGTCATATTGTTTCTCCTGCTGCGCGCTGGAATATCCAACATCTGGGTGTTTTTGGTTTGCCGTATTTATTGCTATCTATTGCTGAGCAAACCGTCCGACTTGATTCGATAAATTTGCGATTTTTTGAGGTTTTTAGCAGTCGTTTTAAATCGCGTAATAACGGCATTTGTTGTTTTGCAATGCCTGCTTGCTCTACAAATTCGTTTAGATTGACCGCTATTTCGTTGGGGTTGCGGCTATGATTAAGTAATGGTCTGGGTGAGCCATCTGGGTTATTGCCTTGACTATCTAAATAATCAAAAATATCCCAAAACTCGGCAACGATTGGGTGGTCCTTGGCTATGGCCAATTGTCGGTCGGCGCAAGCATGTGCCAATGCATTGCAAGTCTGTGCTCGCTGATCGCTTGAGAGCCCAACTAAATCTGCAAACGCTTCAGCGAGGGCGATTAGTTGTGCATGGTTTTTGGCTAAACGTAAAGTCTGTATGTCTGTATTGTTGAGCAAATAGTCTTGATGTAGATGTTGTCTTGTCGTGACGTGGTCAATAATTTGTTGCTCGCGCTGACATGAGAGAGTGACAAAATAACTGAGCTGGCTTGGCTCAAGGGTCATCATCTCATCTATAGCCATTCTTGAGTCATGATTGTGGTTTGCTTTGCTAAACCGTAGTTGCACAATACGCTCAAGCACGGCGTCGCTCGCATTGACGGGCTCATTTTGAGCGATGACGAGGGTGCCACGGAAAGGGGGCTCGTAGGTTTCGTTGCCCGAGTTTTTCATCCCGCGAACACGCAATCCGCGACCGTTGTAATAAGGCTTGACCTCTTCCCAATCAAATTTTTTGCTATGTGAGTCCTCGTCGCGGTCGGCTTCAATAAATACGGTCGGCATGGCGGCGTATTGCGTCATCTTGCGTTGGTTGCCTGCAAAGGTATTTTTATTCGGGTCAATGCCCTCGTAATCTTCACGGCCCCATATTTTCCAAATAAACTCGATGAGCGTGGACTTGCCCGCGCCGGGCTCGCCGATAATTTCTAGGAATGGATAAGAGCTTTGGGTGTGGCGCAAATGCTCGGCAAAGAGCGAGCCAAACCAATACACGCAAGCGATAATGCCGTCGGTGCCAAAAGCGCGCCACACCAGTTGTGCCCAATCTTGGCGGTAGTTTTGGTTAGTCATCTCTATTTTTATCGTCTTATCCTGTGCCAGGGTCTTAATAGAGTCGCGCGGTAGATCAAAATAATCATCTTTGTTTTTGGGATAGACTTTGCCTGCTTTGACGGCAAAATCGGGCAAGATGTAGGCTTTGTGCTCTCGGCTATAACCGATATACTCAATCGTGTTTATCTTTTTGAGATTCTGTAGCCATCGGCTGCCAATCCAATCCAAATGCTTTGCTTCACCCGACCACCATGCGCCCTCGGCGCTGGCAAGGCGCTTTTTAAATTCGGCGCAAGCGGTGACTTGGCCTGGGG
Source organism: Rappaport israeli (assembly GCF_001888055.1). Classification (GTDB taxonomy): domain Bacteria; phylum Pseudomonadota; class Gammaproteobacteria; order Cardiobacteriales; family Cardiobacteriaceae; genus Rappaport; species Rappaport israeli. The sequence goes on along the minus strand of NZ_LXHZ01000022.1, from coordinate 131,871 downwards.
TAAATGGCAGGTTGACTGGCGGACGGCCATCGGGAAAATTAATGCGACAAAAAAACCAGCTCTCATCCGTAATTTCGTTGCGCTGGAAATAGAGGAATTCTGGTCTAACGTTGGCGATTTGCTGTAATTTGCCTGCGTCTTTCGCGATCAGCGCCAGCATTTCCTCTTCATCGCGTGGGTTCAGATCGCTTTGGTGGATATCGTCGCGCGCCTCAGCTATTGCTTTTTGCTCAATCGTAAACCAATACAAGCGGTTGTCAAAATCCACGACAAAAAACGGGGTTTGCCGGCGAGCAAACATCAATGCCGCTTTGTCTAGCGCCGAGTTTGCAATCAGCAATGCACCATAATACTTATAGTCTTTAAGGTCGTCTTTGTGTAGTCGGCCGAGGCGGTGCAGGTCATTCCAATCGCATTTTGATTTTTGTGGCGCAATAGCGCTATTGCATTGCAAGTTATCTCCGCGCATGCGTTTGACAAACTTTTTAATAACGCGCTTGCCGGCATCGTCATTATCCAGCGCCCAAACCCACTTAACATGTTTAGCTTGTATGAGCTTTGTTAATGACTTTGAGGGGTAATTTGAGCAAGACAAAATCGCGACGGCTTTAATGCCGTTTTGCCACAAGCTGATTGCATCGATGATCGCTTCGACAATCCACACCTCATCGCCAGCGTTGATTGGCATTTCTGGCGGTTGCCACCACAAACCTCGATGCGGACCGCTAAAATTCTGCTTGCGGATTTCGCGGGTGCCGTCGGCATTTGTTATCTCGACTGGATCGACAAACCGCTCCATGTAACTGCCATCTGTGCCGGGGATAGCAAAGCGAACCGTCGCTGTGCCTGCATTTGCTTGCCTGCTCCACCAGCTATCTTGGGTGTAGTATTGATGCTTGCGCATGTGCACCACGTCCAATCCGCGCGCCTCGCTCATATATGCGTCAGCAGTCGCCATTGGGTTTGATGATGTGGCAGGGTGGCGCTGATCAAACTGACCAAACTCGTCTGGGTATAAGTCACGGATGCTGTATTGCGCGCCGCACTTATTCTCGCGCCCACAACGCAATACCCACGGATTATCAGCGGCGGTAAACAGGCTGCGCTTGTTGCAAGCGGGGCATTTCCCTTGATTAAACCATTGCCCATCCTCGCTTGTTTTAAAAGCATAATCGTCAAGGATGCGAGGGACGACACGATTAAGTAACTCAGGGCGCATACTCATATCAAATCACCCTGCTCGTCTTGTTGATCACGCGCATTGATAAACTCAACCAATTCGCGCAAACTAATCACACGCTGTTCGTGTCCACGTCCATTTAACTGTTCATTTGGTGTTGGATGACGATTAACAATCAGCACATTACTCGTACTATTATCAATATTAATATGCCATTGATTGATAAAACGACTCTCGTAGTTTGCGATAGCCTGCGCTGATATCATCTCAGCAGATGATCGACTAATTAGGTCAATGTGCGTGAGCAAATATTGGACGCATTGTGCCAACGTTTCATCTCGCGTCCACTTCGGATTACCCCTTGACACAAACTCCTGCGCCATATCTTTAGCTAAATCATAAGGGTCGCTTTGAGGGACGCTCGGGCGGATTGTTGTCTTAAATAAATCGGAACTAGGGCTTGCTACACGTGTAACTTCTATTTGTAACAACCAACTAGCGCTACACATATAATTAGTGCATTGCGCATAAGCACGCCGTAATCGTTGATGCTGTGCACGACTGCCGTGTATACGCGTTGGCGCGCCACAGGCAGGGCAGGGCAAACGCTTAATCTTCATCATGACCTCGTTGTATTAGATCGCCCATTGCAGTAATAAAAGCGTCTAGGGCCTTTGCTATATCATCATCGGTGTAGCAGTCATCTGCTGATACTTTGCAAGTATTACTGGTAAACTCAATTGCAATTGTGGGTATTTTTTCCCAAGATTTTCCAACTATATTTCTCTTTACTAGCGCAAATCTTGCATTACTCTCATCTGATAATTCGATGGTATATGGGACATAAATCCATCCCGGCATTAGATGGCGGAATTGTGATTTTGTTAATTTAATAGCATCGGACAGCGATTTAAGCGTAGGTGGTAGGGCTAAAGTATAGTTTAAATTCATTTTCCACCTCCCTGTTCAACAACGACCTTGACCGAGGCCAACTGACCTTGTGGGGCAAAAACATCAATCGCGATTAATGCTAATAATCCATACATACAGATAATCGCCAATATTTTCCTTATCCGACGCATACGGTAGAGCAAATGTTGATGAGTCATTTTCATGCGTCACCGCCTGCGTCTTCTGACGCCAAATATTTACGTGCAAGCGAGCGCAGTGCGATGAGCTCATCGCGTGACACAGTCATCGCGCCTGCGGGCGTAATCAATAGTCCTCGCGCAAATGCAGACGACTGCATCGACAGGACCTTGATGATTTCATCAGTTTTTAAACCACGCTCGCCGTTGCGGATACGCGAAACAGCGGATTGATCAATGCCCAGCTCGCTTGCTAGTTGCTTGGGCTCAATGCAGAGCAAATGGCGTTGCAACGTTTTAGTTGCGTCACAATCTTTTATGCTGTTCATTGTGCGCCACCCCTGTCAAACTCCTCGTTAAGGAGTTGACGAATAGCAAAGTAAGCGATGCGCGACATAGGTAAATTGTATTTATCGGCAAGTTGCTTGAGTTGCTCGCGGTCAAGTTCGGTCACGCGCACCATCACAGGCGGTGCCATGCGTGGCGGTGGGGGTGTTAAATCTTTAAGATTCATATATAATCCTCACAGTTAGCGCTACGTTAAGCGCAAAAGGTGCAGTCTGAAGTTTGGCGACTGGCGACTGCACCGCCTTTAAATTTATGCTTACTAGTAAGCGTGAGAGTAACTATAAAGGGTAATTTTGTACCCGTCAAGAAAAAGGGTAAATAAAGTGTCTTTTGGAGAGCGGTTAAAAGCGTTTAGAGTTAAAAAAAACCTCACACAAGAAGGGCTTGCATCAGAATTGGGAGTCACACGAAAAACGCAACGAAGCTACGAAAAAGAAGAAAGACGGCCAGATTCTGAATATTTGATGAAGATTTCCAGAATGGGCGCAGATATCAAATACCTCATCACTGGTGAACGTGACGGGACTGACTTGGATCATAATCAACTCAACTTATTAGATTTTTTTGAAAAAGCCAGTCCAGCATATCGGCAGGCGGTATTTGATTTGTTTATGATCGAACAATCTAGCGAGCAACCTAGAGAAAAGTTGCGCCTCAAGCAAAATATCATTGAATTGTTGACAGGAAGTCGCCAGCAAAACGGGCTGACTCAAGAACAGAGCGAACTACTCGAGCTGTGGCAAAACGCGCCACTATTGGTTCGCAATGCGGCGCTGAACGTACTAATGACCCGTGATAGTCAAATCAAACAAGGTGGAAATAGCATTGGTAATATTTCAGGATCATTTATTGGCGGCATAAAACAAAATGGAAACGATAAATGAATGCCGTTAAAAAAGCTCTTTATTTTATTCTGTGGTTGTGGACATTATTTGTTGTATTTGCATTGTTAATTGCACCTCCAATGGAAGAAGGACAAATTAGCATAAAGTCAATAATCGCTATTGCTGGTGCTTTTATCGTTATCCCATGGGTCGTCTGGTTTGTGATTCGACGCATTGTGCTCATCAAGACCGAAGCAAGACAATACATAGATGAAGTCCATCTTAGCAGTAATAAATATAGCGCGGAGTCGCCTAGTCATTCAAACAAAACCAAACCAGTTAGCCATCAGCAACACAGCCCATCAGGTGGAAAGCGCGACAATAAAAATAAAACGATAGAAACTATCGGTGGCGTTATTTCCATTTTGGTTATCGTTGCAGGGGTTATTTTATGGACAGAAGGCATCTTAGCTTGGTGGGTGGCGCTGCTTGCTGTGCTTGTTGCATTGGCAATTATTGGCTCACTATTTGCGCCTAAGTAGACGCCAGATGAACCTAGTGAATGGATGAAGGAGCAGTATCGCATCGCGGAAGCAGAATTGCGTGCTGAGGGCTTGTTGGACGATGATGTTGAACGCGTTTCATACGAGCATCTGAATGGAGCGTTAGAGGTTGGACATCGCTACCAGATGGTGTATGAGGATTTCCACGGCAACATCACCGAGCGGACGATTAAGCTGCTGTACACGGAAACAAATAAACGCGGTGACACGATACTCCAATCATGGTGCGAAAAAGCGGATGATATGCGTACATTTAAGCTACGCAATATTCAACGTCTGGTTGATTTAGATACTGGTGAAATATTACGGTAGACGGATATGGCAATAAAGTCGGCGATATAAATAACTCAACAATCTCGGGCGGGATTCATCAAATCATCATCTCAAATCACATGACATCGGAGGATGTTGGGTTGATACAGGAGCTGGTAGTTTATCGGCGCAAAGATTATATTCAGAAGCGCAAGAATGCTCTTTGGTATAAATTTTTATTTGTTTTTTTTCTAGCCTGCGCTTTTTTAGTCACCTTCACGTATCCAGCAAACCGTGATATGCATTATGACGCCGAATCTAAAAACGTGATGGAAACAGAATATCAGTCAGGCGAGGAATTATCACCTGATGACAAAAAACATATATCTAAAGTTAAAAACAGACTATTTTTATACTATGCGTTAACGCCAATGTTGGTGCTTTTTTCAATGATGTATATAGGATTTGCGCTATGGTGGCATGGTGATTTAGCAGATAAAGAGGAAGCTAACGCTCGTGTTAAATTTCCTGATGTTATTGATAAAACTTAGATAATATATTGGCCGAGCTGCTCGGCGATGGCGCGGTTATTATCGCGCCAATCCACGGATGACCAGTCGAATTTAGGTTTGCCCGTACCCGGCCATTAGTCTGCGTCTGTCGTCAATCTGCTCCGATTTGTCATAGACGCCAGCGTCGTCGCGTGGTCTGTGGTCCAATTGCCGCTCAATTAACTTATCAGACCATAATCCGCTGTCATTAGCGCGCGTGCTGAATACTTTAAGGGCTAATCTCATTATTTTTGCATTTCTTCGCATCGTATCGATGTTGTTAAGCCTTTTTCGTTGAGCGTGTGGGTGATTTCGGCGGCAAACCAGTGTATTTGGTCAATTTGTGGCTTGTAACCACGGGTGATGATGGGCAGCTCTGCGATAAGCTCGGGGCGACCGATGGCGAGGTTGATGGTGAGCTTGCGCGAGCGCGTTTGGATGCGTTTAAATTTGCCTGCGGCGGCTTCGCGCGCCTCTTTTTCGCTGTTGTATGTTTGTTTTAAGTGGCGACAGTAACCATCACTGCCAACCGTGACTTTTTTGCGTCGACCTTTTTTTTTGTCTTGATAATAAGCAATGACGCCCGTGACGCGTTCGTCGCGGTCTGCATCGCTGTACTCGTGCGTGTCGCCTGCGCTGCGCTCGATAGTGACTACGGGCAGTGCCTGGCCGTTGGCGGTTTTACCACTGGCGCGCGGGATAAAAACAAGGCGCCCGTCTTTGACGGTGCCGACCGCGTCATGCTCGACAGCTAAGCGTGAGATGAGATTAGCATCGGACTCGTTGGTTTGGTCTAAATGCTCAATAGTTATTGATGCTAAATCACCGTTTATAGCGGACTCAAGTGTATTGCGCGCAGCGACTGATCCAATGATGGCGCCAAGGGTGGTGGCGTGATAGCTGATCTCGCGCTCCTCAAGCAAGGACCGGCGGAAATCTGCGCTACTCGCACGGATAGTCAAGACGTCTGGTGGCCCGTGGTGGCTAACCTCGTCAACGACAAATGTGCCGATATAGCGCGAGTGCCAGTTATAGCCAAATGTCACGCCCACAACCACGCCTTTGCTTGGGATTTCGACGCTGCCGTCGGCGTCGTCAATATCAAGTGTGAGTTGGTCGGCCTCCATGCCATCTTTGTCGACGACTTGCATATTGAGCAAGCGGTTGCGTAGCTCGATGGGGTTACCATTGATTGTCAGCTGGTAAGTAGCGTCATTAAAATAGCCTCGTGAGCAGTGGTAATAGTGGGGCGAGCAACCCAAATTGCTCATTGCCAGCGTAGCGCTTGAGCGTTAAGGTAAACTCTATTTTTTGTGCGGTGCCATCGGCGAGTAAATATGACCTGCCCTCGCGCAATTGCTCAATAATATAGTAACCATAAATATCGCCATTGCCGCCCATCAATAAGTAAGGCTCGCCACGATCGCCCATGCGCCGTAGCATATCTAAATTAACGGGTCCGCCGCTTATCTCGGGCATTAATACACCGCTTAAGCTTATCGTGTCCTCGCCGCGCCCAGTGTATTGATAGACGATATCTGCGCCGGTGCGGTTATTGCTTGGCCATCGCCAGCTTGTGTCGCGCTCGATACGGTCAAATGGGGCGGTATCAACGCTAAACACAAATAAACCATAAATCATTAACATAGTGGTTCCTAATCGTATAATCTGGTGCGTGAGCGTCGGGCGCGCTCGCGCATTTCGGTCAGCGCTTGCCCGTTCTGCGCCAGTGCGGCGCGGTGCTTGCGCATTGCCTCAACGTCTTTTAAATGCTGGTTTAACGCACCTAATTTACCTCGCGCCTGATCAAATTTGCGGGTTAGTTTGTCGCTAGCTTGGCGGATATTTGCAAATTGCCTGCTCATGCGGTCAAACGCGCGCAGTTGTACATTAATATTGAGATCTGACATTAACTATTATCCATTTTATGGCGTTGGCGTGCGATATACCACCAGCTCACAAGCTCATCTAGGGTCATATTGTCCATTTCGCTTGGCGGCCAACCGCCGCCAAACACAATATTGATATCTGCCCAGGCTTGCATTACGTCTGCGGGATATCCTCCTGCGTGTCGCTCGGCTTTCCCGCAAACCATTCCGCGACTGCTGTCATGGTTTGCATTAAGTCGGCGAGGCTCATGTCTGCGACCTGCGCCTTGGTCAAGGTAGGGGTGGTGATGCGCGGCAGTAGCTCAATATAAGCGGCACTGTCCATCTGCATAACGTCAAATAGCTTGATGTTGCGTAGCTCGCCCGCTTTGGGCTCGCGCAGTTCAAATTCGCTGATGGTTTTATTGCCTGATTTGAGTGGCGTGTTTAGGGTGATGGTTTTGTTCATAATTGGCTCCTTTTGTTAATTACATGCGCAGGTGTTCGCGGCGCTTCTCTAGCAGATCAACGCCATTGACAACTAAAATATTGTTGGCGTTGTCGATGTCGATTAGCGTCTCACCGTCTAGGCGATAGGTGAGCGTTGTCACTGCGACGCCGTATTTCGCGGTTTGGATTTCACCTGGCTGGTATTGACCTGGGTCAATTTCGCGAAGGCGTCCGAGGCAAACCACTTCGATGGCGTTGCCATTGCAATCTGGATTGTCGCTCTCCGCGCTGGCGTTGATCCTAAAGCGCACGGCGGTCGCGCTACACGCACCCCATAGGCGCAGTAATTCAGCCGATTGCTCGTCGAGCTCAAACTCCATCTCCATTTTCTCGCCGCCGAGATCGACCTCGACGGGGCCGTGCATACCGCCTGCACGGTACTCTTCAAATTTGCGCGCGAGCTTTGGCCATTGGATAGACTTAATGCGACCAGCGTAGCCGTGGCCGTCGACCGATAAAATCGCGTCTTTAATGAGTTTGGGTAACATAATCGCTCCTTAAAAATGGGTGCCAGCTTCAATTCGGCGGGCAAAGTCGACTAGATAAACGTCGGTGATTTTTTGGATAAATTCGAGCTGTTCGAGCGGCGGCACTGGCGTGTAGTCGTAACTGATAGTCAATTTGCCGTCGCGTAGCGTCTCTTTGGGATTGAGTGATGAGTCAAACCACGCTTGTCCGCCGAGCAAGTATCCGCGCGCGGTGAGCTCGCGCAACTTGGCGTTGACGCCTGCAATGATATCGCTGGCAAGGCCTGGGCTAAGCGGTTTATCAATTGCCCAGTTATGCGCCTCCTCCATAGTATCGGCGATGACTTGCGCGGTGCGAACATAACTCTCAAATGCAAAGGCGGGGTCATCACTAGCGCTACGGTTGCCCCAGTAGCGATAGCCGTCGCTATGCACCAGCGCGGTGACGTTTTTGCTGTTGAGATAGTTGGCATCATTGCTTGGATCGCTGATGTTAAACGTGATGTCGCGGTCAATCCCCATGACGCCTGACACAGCAACGTTTGACAACGTCTTATGCCAGCCAATGTCATTATCGAGTTTTGCGCGCAATCCCAGAGCTGTGGCGACGCTGTCAATATTGCTTACCGCTGACTGCGTTTCGTCCCAACCCTGCCAGTCGCCATATATCAACATCAATTCGCGGTCGGCAAAGTTTTGCTCGTATGTCGCCGCACTCTCTTTGCTATCACCGACGGCGTGCGCATAAGCAAACGCACGCAATTTTTTAGCAATGCTGACCATCTCGGTGGTGACGGCTTGTGAGTCCAGCCCTGGGGCGCCGAGTATGCGCGGGGTGACGCGCAGTTTGCTTTGTGCTGTGAGCAGGGCTTTGAGGCCAGTGTACTTGCCGTCTGTATATGCGCCGATGACGTTAGCGTCTTGCGCGTCGGTGTCTGTATCCTCGCTAACGCGTACGACGACGGTCATCGCATTGGCTTGTCGATAAATCGCATTGAGGGCTTTGGCAAGGGTGCCAGATTGCCCAGCTTTGCCGATAGCGGTAGCCAAGTCTGTGAGTAGCACTGGCTCATTGAGTGGATATAGCGATGCGTCGGCGTCGTCTGCGGTCGCGATTAAGCCGATGATACTGGTGGCAATGGTGCGGATTGGGCGCGCGCCGTCGGTTTGCTCGATGACGCGGACGCCGTGTAAATAATCAGGCATGTTTGGCTCCTGTGGTTAAGTGTTTGTGCAGGCTTGCAGGCGAGTAGCGGCGCGAGTTGGGCAAGTTGATTAGCCACGCGCACAACTCTGAGCAAAACCATTTTTTAGGGTTGTGATGGATAACTGGCAATAGGAATGAAAACGGACCAGCGTAGTCATAGCCAGCTTTTTGCGTGCGCGCAAAGCGTTCGCGGATCTTTGCCGCGTCAGCATCGACTTTGACGAGATCCCAGCGGTAATTTGGTAAGTACATCCATTTGTCACGTACGCCCTTATCTCTTATCGACGAGCTATAACAATGGTAGACACCTTTGCGCGTGGTATCGGGTATTGCGACTTCGCAGTGCGAGTAGGGCGAGCGGGTAATGACGCGGATCAGAAAGTCCATCATATGCGCTAGTTTGACCTTGATTGGATCGTTTTTACGTGCTTTGCCTTTATAAAATGCAATATAAATAGTATTTTCGGTATTCATTTTTTTGCCTCTGCCGACTTGCGTCGGCGCTTGGGTTTAACTTCTTCGGGTGGGGTTGGTTTTTTGCAGTCGCGCGACTAGTAACGCCGATTGGCGTTAGCCTGAGCTGTCTATTGCTAATATTTGCGCGGCTCTGCCTTTGCCAATCAGTCCCATTTTTTCTAAAAAATAGATGCCTGTGATGGTTTCTTGATCTGCTAAGTTGATATTAAGTGCAAAATTAAGCTTTTCCCACCAGCCTGCGAGCTGGGGATTTTGCGACCGTGCTTGTGCTAATGCGTGATATTCCTCGTCGCTAAATCTGCGCACGAACGCGAGCTTGGTGATTTTGCTCGGTTTGATATAGTCTTGCTCAAGCACATCCCACGTAAAAGCACTGATTTTCTCGGCCTCGGTGAGCGTCATTAAATCTGCCTCAGCTCGCGCGCTCGCCTGTCTAATTGCCTCGCGCTCGGCATAGACCTCAGCAATTGTCTCACCCTCTGCACCAATTAAATCGCGCTCTTTGGCGCGCTCGATGCGCCAAGCTAGTGCCTCGATGCGTTCGCGAGCCTCGGTTTTGATAACCTCAACGCGCTCGGCTTTGAGGGCGTCTAGGCTCAGCGGCTCAATAGGCTCTCCTTCTGGCACTAAGCGCAGGTCTCCGCCAGGGTCAAACTCATCCGCTGACCAGCCGACAATCTCGTTTTTGTTATTAATAATGTGATAACTCATAAATCCTCCTATTGTGGCGCCCATAGCTCGATATATAAGCGACCGTAATGAGCTGTAGCGTTAAATTGCGCGCCATTAAAGCTCACCCCGTCTAAATTATTTGTTATAGAGTTAGTATCATCGCCAAGGTGTCTATTATTAACTGCTACAATAGCCCCATTTGGGTGTCGCATGGTCGTGTTCGCAGGATACCTGCTACTGTGGCCACCAAGTACAGCAAAAACCAGCCCTGCTGGTGCCCTAACTACGCCACTTGCGGCATCTACTTGGTAATTTGCCTTTGTCTTATATGTTTTTTTACGTGTCCAAGTCGCTTTAACAGTATTAAAAATTTGCGTTTTGTATGCTTGTAGCCTTGAGTTATGCGCTATCAATTTGTTACGAGCGGCCGCGGTATTAATAATAGATGCAAGTGCCTCGCCTGACCCAGCAACAGCTTGCATTGCTGTATCAGACGCAATAACTGCTTGCATCGCTGTATCAGATGCGGCAACTGCTTGCATTGCTGTATCAGACGCAATAACTGCTTGCATCGCTGTATCAGATGCGGCAACTGCTTGCATTGCTGTATCAGATGCGGCAACAGCTTGCATTGCTGTATCAGATGCGGCAACTGCTTGCATTGCTGTCGCGGACGCGGCGACGGCTTGCATTGCTGTCGCGGATGATGATACCCAAGTCATAATTTGCTCAGATTTAGCAATGACCGTCATGCCAACGCTGTGCTGAGGCCAGATGCGCCATAAATCCCGCGCCTCTTGCCAAATCGTGTAGGCGTCTGTATGCGTGACAATGGCTGTTGTCATGACCTCGCTGTCGGCTATCTCGCTGAGACCAATATCCGGGTCATTGATGCAAACAGTTAATATGTCGAGGCGTGTAAGTAGCCATTGTGCGATGGTTGGATTATTAATAGCAGTCCTATAAAAATCTCGGTTATCCACAAACCAAACGTGGCGATTGGTTTGCGCCAGCAAATTCATAAACTGTTGATGTGCATAAGGTATGGGCGACTTAAATTGATTGCTAAAATGCTGTAATACGCTAAACATGACGTCTTCTTGCGCGATTTCTTCGCGCGTAAATCGCCGCTCAATCTCTGCTTGCAAGGCGGCGGGGAAGGTCACCAACGCATCTGGTGCAGCACGATAGAGCAAACACAGCTCGATGAGTCTGTCGGTGCTGACGGTTGCGAGATCAACGCTCAATGCGGCGGCGGCGGCAGCGGATTGTAACGTGTTCATTTTTATAACCCCGCCAATGCTAAAATATAGGTTTTGCGTTGCTTTTTGGCAATAGTGTCGCTAAATGTTTCGAGGGCTTGCTCGCGCTCTTGTGCCGCCTCTGTCAACGCATCGGTTAACGTTTGTTGTGCGCTGTGTAATGCCTCATCAATGCCACCAATCGCTGTGCGGATACGCTCGACGTCCTCACTCAATAAATTTTGTTGATTGGGTAAAGGTAAGTTGTTATGTGGGGTGCGCTCGTCAATCATAATGCCTCCTAAGTTGTGATCATGCGTAGCTGGCGCGCTCGCGGACGGGCGTGTATTGTCCCAGTCAGTGTGATGCGACAACGCACGCTGTCGCCGCCAGTAATGGTTCGTTTGTACTCATTACGCACCCAGCCATCGCCAATGGGCTCGCCGTTTGTGGGGGTGCAGGTCTGGTAGTTGCCGTCAATCTCAATCTCTACTTTGACACTACTACCCGACGGCGTGTTGCTCTCTAATGTAACGATGGCCTCGCCACTGCCTGCAACGACGCTCCTACTGATATAAGTGGCGGTCTCTTGCAAATTGCCGAGCGCGATTAATACGCCTGGGTAAAGCAGTGGCGATCGTTTGCGACTACCTGTCAGCGTAACTTTTGTCTTGATGTCGTCGTCGGTGCGTGCATCTAATCTGGCTGTTTGGTTATCTTGTAAGCGGTAGCTATTGTCATCGGCGTCGGTTAAGGTAAAGATGACGTCTGTCTCTGCGCCTGTCCGCTCAACGTCCGCCATTAAATATGCGTCAGACGCATTAGTCGTACTTACCGTGTTGAGCTCTAATGTGTGCGTGCTTGTGCTAAATTCGGCGGCGTAAATCCTAAATGCGAGGTCGGCGTTATTGTGTGGTGTCCATGTACTTGCGTTTGACGATGAGAGCAACACGCCAACCGTGTAGCCTTGCTCTGTGACGTAGCGCTGGGCGCGCGCATCGTATTGCCCCACCTCGCGATGGCCAAGCTGTGGGCGTTGTCGTCGGTCAAAACGACGATGGCAAACTCTTGTAGCGCGTCTAGATACAAAGGCGTGACAAAATCAATAATGGTTTCCGAGCCAGCGCTGGCAATGTCGCTGGCATCAATGCGCTTTTCGGCGAGTACGATGCCCGTTGGGACGCCGTTGCTAACCTCTCTTATTTGTATCGTGACAGGCTGCGCGCCAATATCCTCAAACCAAAGCCCGACCGCCGCGATATGTCGTCCCTCATTTAGCAGGGTAAACGTCTGTGCTAATGGGTCGTAGCGCTGGATAACGCGCACGCGACGACGCTCCTCAATGGTGATTTCGCCTCGTCCGGTAAATTGTGCAAGGCCTCTGCTGCCTCGGTTGCCGATAAATTCAACGCGTTTTGTGCCTGCAGGTATGTCGCTTGGCAGGGTAAATTGTCCGCGTACGATACCGCTGTGATCTGCTGTAATCATAATGCCTCCTTAATTATGAGGTGGGTTCGACAGCGAGCTCGATGCCGTCAAATATGACTTTTGGCAGTGGCTCGTCGGGCTTAAATCCCTCAATCCTAAATTTAATGGTGATTGGGCGTAGGTATTCGGCGGTTTTTGTGCCGGTTGTGCGCCGCTCGATATGCTCGCTAATGCGTGTGCGTGCACCACTGCCAAAAACGCGTGTCACGTCTGCATGATTAACAGTATTGGTTTTGGTCCACACGTCTACCGGTGGCATAAGCTCAACCGTGGCAGGGATTGGGTCAAATGCCGCGTAAGGATTGATTTTGAGTCTGCCTGTGCGCGCTGTTTGCTCGATGAGTAATACCTTTTGATATGGTAGCGTTACGGGCGCGCGATGCTCGTCGAGCAATTTAACGTCAGCGGCGATGGGTAACATTAGCTCGCCATCAACAATGCTAGCGCTTTGCGATTGCCCGAGATCGCGCATATTGTCGTTTAAAAATGGGTCGACAAATACGCCGCGAGTCGCACTTGGCGCTGTCGCAATGGCGTCGGATTTAAGACGCTCAATCGCGACCAAATCATATAGATCAAATATGTCGTGGCGCATGTCCTGCAATGTGCCCATACTTACCGCGGTAATAGCGGTATTAATGACTTTAGTTGGTCTATCGGTAAACCATGTGTGCCATAACTGCGCGAGCTCAAGTTGCCCCGATGAGGCTGGTATTGCTTTTGGGTTAAAGCGTCTGGGCATGCCTTTTATACGCGTAATCGTGCCCTCGCGGTCAATCGTGACGGTGTCAACGCGCGGTAAGCGCCATTGGTAATCAATTAAAATTAACGAGCCGTCAACTGCGCCCTCGACGCTAAATCCGCGCTCGTCTGCATCAATTGGCTCAACTTGAGTGATGTATTTATAGGTGACGCTATAAGTGCTACCGGGGGCAGGCTCATCGCCACTTGGTGACCAGTCGAGCATGCCGCTGCTAAATACCCAATCAGTTGTTTTTTGGTAGCTTGTGCCACTTTGCTCGACACTGACAATCTCGATGACAGATGCATCTGGCAATGCATCGGCAACGCCAGAGTAACTGCCGTGCAAGATGGATTCAGTTTTTTGCTTGGTGATGTCAATTTTGCGGATCTCATGTATTGGGGCACGGTCAACATTGACGCGCATTTTGCCATTGCCGGCATCGCTAAATTGATGAGGCTCGGATAGCACGGTTTGCAAATCGGGGTCGAGAGGGAAACGTAGGCGCAGTGATGTCGGTAGCTCAATCTCATAGCCAAACACATGCGCCTTGCCCTCGCGCAAGGAATACGTTTCGTCGTTGTCATCGTGACTGTTATAGATGACGTCAAGACCATTGATTACGTAGTGCCCACCGTTGTTGTCGCGATCATAGCGGGCTAATGCGTTGTTAAATCCGCTCATATCTGGCGGTGCAGATTTGATTTTAAGCACCGCGTTTTCCACGTCATAAACGCGGTAAAAGTTGCCAGTATGGTTGTCAGTTGAGAGACCCCATTCGGCGCTGATACGCAGGCGCGCGGCGCCTGGCTCATCATAATTGCGCGTGCCCTCTGCCGGATCGCGTAACCCTGGGTCGTCAAGCTCGGTAATGACGCTCTCAGTCAGCCACACGCCGATTTGCACACTGCCATCTGTTGGGATGGTAAATTGACGCTCAGGCACGTCGCGTACCCGTCCGCGCAGGTAAATCTCTGATGTCGCGCAGGTGGTCGCCCCCGTGTCTTGGTCGATGACGATTGCGCCGCCAGATTGGATACTGCCGTCGACCATAAATTGGTCGGCAATGCGCTTGATTTGTTGCTCGCGTATCGCTTGCAGCTCGTTGAGCTCCGCTGATTGTAGTCCGAGTCCAGCTCTAAAGAGTAGGGTCTCGTCTTGGTTGTCTGCGGTGTGGCGGTTGTAGTAATTGGCTAAATTTATGTTACTCATGTCATCCTCTTAAAATGTAATGACAAAATCAAAGGCAATGCGCGCGCCGACGCCACGTTGATTAGCGGTGATGTAGTCGAGTGTGAGCAAAATGCCTGGGGATGTTAAGTCACTGGGCGTTAAATAGGTTTGCCCTGCGGGTAAGTCGTCGCGAGTTTGTGTGTCGATAAATACACCGAGCTCTCTGATGGTTTCGCCGAGACCGTCGTTAAAATCAAACTCAGCACGAACGTGCAAGTTTGGTGTTGGTGTCTCTGAGCGTACAAACCGTGCGCCAAGTGTGACGATATTGCCATCGGCTAAAGGACGGCAGTATTGCGCGAGCGTGATTTTGCGTCTACCGATTTCGTCGGTGAGCGCAGTCGCGGCGCGTGGCTCGCGCGGTTGTGATGTATCCCAGCTTGCATCACCGCGGCCCCATGCTAGATGCAATGTACTATTTTTAACGGCGGTTGCTAGTGCCGCGCGTCCGCTTGTTGTGAGTATAGCCATATTAATGTTGTCCTTTGGTTATCATTATGCGTGTGTTTGTCCAGTCTTGCGCGTTTGTCCACGGCTGGTCTGCCCAAACTTGCCCGTAATAAATTGCTGCTGCTGATGGCGTGCTTGCGCCGGTTATCGCTGTCCATACCTCGTTTGGGCCGGGTAGGTCGTCGAGATAGGGCATGTGTGATTGCCAAGCAGTGATGTGATAGGCATAAGTAATGCTCATCCCCATGATCACGTCTGTTTGCGCTCGCTCAACGCGCGCCGAAAAAAATTGCCTAAATGACAGTTTGGGTATTTGCCCCTGTTGCTCATCTGTAGGCAAACATGGTAGTTGTGCCCGGGTAGGGTACACGCCTGAGTCATCGTCTAAAAATGCATCGTCGAGCGCACTATCGCTGAGCTTTAAAACGCCTCTGTCGTAACCGTGGACCAGTCGCCACAATCTCGAGCGCACAGGTTGGGCTAGGATAGCCAAGTGAGCATAATTGCAAATGTCTACAACGCTAGGCAGTGTGTCGGTAATGAGGTCATACTCGGCAAAATGCTTGTATGGCACATAATTTTGCTGGGCGAGGACGTCGTTACGCTCAGCCGACGGCGTACTTTCAACAATTCGCGCTCGCAAGCCACCCCAGCTGAGCGCCATGTGTAGCGACTCGGGCGTGCCACGTATGCGACTCCAACGCAAACCGTCATCAATCAACTGACGCTTATCTTGTATATAAGGACTGAGCTCGCCGAGGCCATACTCCCAAATCAGCAAATCCAGCCAGCTGTCTGGCGGATCAAATTTACGTCCGCGGATGATGTCGGCATCTTGCGCGACCGTCGCGCCTTGTAGAGTAAATGATAGTTTGCGCTCAAGCTCGGTGCTGTTGGGTGGTAGTAAACTCATCAATACCCTCGCTCGGCAAAGGTTATATTGACGTCGCCGATGGCGGCTGCTTGATCATTGTCGATGACAATATCGTTGCTTGGTGCGTGTAGCACCACGTTTTGCACGCCTTGCGTATGCAAGGTACTAATCAGCCATGAGCGGGTCAGATCTCGACCAAGGCCGAGTTGGGTGCCGACCGCCTCGCGCAACCTCGTCTCAATTTGTGCCACGTCGATTACCGCTGCGTCTGGTAGCAAATAAATAGTGGCAGAGACGTCAACGCGTTGCACACTTGCTGCGCGCACGTCGAGAGTGTCTGTCAGCACGCGGATATCGTCGCGCATGAGATGCGCGCGCACGGTGTCAACCAGCGTTGCGTCTGCTTGTCCATCTTTGGCAATCACAGATACACGCACTAGCCCCGCGCGCGGGCTGTCGATATGGACGTCCGCGACGTCGGGTGAGGCTGATAGGCCGTGATAGCGGTAGTGCGCGGCAGGACCGGCGGTTGATGATGCGCGGATACGCTCAATGATGCGCTCACGCAATGCCGTGTCGCTCTCGCCCTCAAAGCGCTCAACGCCGTAAAATTCGCCGAGGCGCTCGAGGTCTTTGTCGCGTGCAAATGCGAGCAAGTTAGCAAGCGCGGCGTCGTTAATGCGCGCGCGTAATAACATCTCAAGATACGCCGACTCCTCTAGTAATTTTGTGACAGGCTCTGATTCGAGCGCGAGCGTATCGGCCCACGCTTGTCGCTCATCGCTCGGCCACAATGAGATAAAAGCCGTTTTGCGACGGGTCAAAATTGTCTCGTAGTCTAGCGCTTGATAGACGTTGGGCTTGGCTGGATTTGTCATAACATTATTGTCTGCATTTGTCTGTTGCTGTGCTAGTAGATGATATCCGCCCAGGCGCTGTGCGGACGCGTGCATATATCGCGGTAAAAATTGCCAGAGATAGTGGGTGTAACCTCATTTTGTGTCGGCCTCATCTAATGCGTATGGCATTGCGTATATCCTCGCCATCAAGCGTACGTGCTTGATAATTGAGCGTGACTTTGCCGTCGATACTCGCGTCAATCATCGCCCAGGTGATGACAACCCGAGGCTCCCAACGATATGTCGCGTCAACCACGGCGGCAGCCAAACGCAACCGCCCGGCGGGGTTCATCGGGCTATCTATCAAGGCAAATAAGTGGCTACCGTAGTCGCGGCGCTGGATGCGCGTGCCGATTGGCGTGGTAAAAATATCGGTTAGCGATTGGTGAATATGCGCAATCTGAGGCGAGAGCTTGCGTCCATCGTGACGGCTCATGCCGAGCTTAGCTAATGCTCCACGGGGCTCCCCATTAAAATCACGATAGTGATTTTTTTGGGGAACGTGGTTGGGTTGTTGGCTCATTGTGGCACCCCCGTATTTGATCCGCCAGACACAACGCCATTATGTGTATGGGTTGCACCGATGTTGATGCCGTTGTGCGTCAGTGCATCGGATTGCAGGCTGATTGTTTTTGCTTTAATCGTCAGATCGCAGGGCGTGTCAATCGTGATTGTTTTGCGCTTTGCGTCGTAGCGGATTTCCGTGCCGTCCTCAAACTCGATTAGCTCAGTTGTCTGGCGCTCATCGATTGGGATGTCGGGGGCTTTGACGTCATCTGACCAAAGCATGCCCACTACCGAGGCGGTATTGAGATCACCGCTCATACACGCAAGCAGAATTTGTGCTTTTTTACGCAATGGATACCAGTATTTGTAATTGTTGGTGATTTTTGCCGGCATCGGTAGCCAGCCCGTCAAAATATCACCGCGTCGCGCGCGGAATTTACGGTGCTCCCAGTCAATTTTATCAACTGTGGCAATTAATATTGTATTGTGCAAGCGGCGTTTGCTGTCCGTCTGGTCAAAATTCATGGCGCCTCCGAGAGGTGTCGCAGGATGATCTCTTGCACGCCGGCCTTGTCTGCCGCCGTGATGCCTAGTAGTGGTCGCGCGGGATACTCGGCGACACCGTGTTTAAGCTCTTCGCGCAATCCGTAATGATGCGTGCGCGCAATGCGTCCGACGCGATTAAACCAGCCAACCCGTAGCCCATTGGTTGTATGTCTGATTTTTAAATGTTTGTTCTGTTTTAGTTTTTTATACATTTTACCCTTGCCGTCGCCGGTGTCGGGCTTGCGCGGTGCCCAGCGTTGACCGTCTGCCCCTGTTTGCGCTTTGATGCGCTTGCGGTTTTGCTCGCGCAGGTGGTAGCCAATATCGCGTTGTAGGCGCCTGAGCGCAACGGGCGATAAGCGTGCCATCTGTAGTGCGCACCATGTGTCGAGCTCGTCTAGATTATGCTCAAGCATCTTTGGCACCTGTCACGCTAACTATCCCGGCTTGGCGGATAATTGGGTCGGCGGCTTGATTGGCACAGTTGATGATCAACGTGCCGTCGACTAACTCGTTGGGTTTGTAAGTATCGATTAGTCCGTCAATGGTGATGCGGATGTCGACGCTGTCGTGATCGAGTATCTCCGCCTCATAACTGATGCCGTCTGCTTTGTGACCAGGCTGTACGCGGTGATACCACTCGCCGACGATATGCATGAGGATTTCGGGGGCGCGTGCGTAGTTGATGATGACCAAGGTCGCGTTGTACTCAAGCCTAAAATTGCTGTTGCAGTCGGGATCACCAGCGCGCGCGGGATAATGGCGCACTGTGCCCTTATCAGCAAAGGCGCTGATGTTTTCTGGCTCGATGCCAATGCCGGCGTCGAGCAGGGTGTCTCTGAGTTGCTTTAATGTGTGCATATATCTATCCGCTATTTTAATTGACCTATTTATATCTATTTGCTATAATTAACCGCATGAAAAAGATCACTTACACCAAAAAGGCGATGAAAGATTTGGCGAAAATGCCAGCCAATGCGCAAAAAAACGTGCGTGCAAAAATCAATCAGTACGCAACTGACCCCGCGTCGCTCGCCAACAATGTCATCAAGATGACTGGCGAGCCTGGCTATCGCCTGCGGGTGGGCGATTACCGTGTGCGCTTCGATGAATACGACACGGTGATTGATATTTGGCGGGTGCTGCCTCGCGGTCAAGTTTATAAAAAATAAGGAGATTACAGGATGCAAACCATCACACTTAACAACAAGGACTATGTCATCATCGAAAAAACCGCATACGATGAAATGTGCGCGGGCAGCGACAGTGAGCGTTTTCCATCTGAGTTTGTCGACAAGCTGTTTGACAGCGACAACAAAATCGGCGTTTGGCGTGAATACCGCGGCATGACGATGACTGAGCTCGCGGCGCGCATTGGCGTGTCGCAAAGCTATATATCCGATATTGAGCGCGGCAAAAAAGATGGCTCGATCAAAGTCATCAAAGCCATTGCGACAGCGCTTGATGCCGATATTGAGTTGGTTATTTAACACGGCGCTTACGCTCAAAATCCGTTTGGCAATCAATGCAACGTTGCGCACTTGGGTTGGCAGCGCGACGGGCAGCGGGGATGGGCTCGTCGCAGTCGATGCATTCAGTCGTGCCTTGTAACGATTGTCTTTGTCGCGCTTTGTTAATTGCGATATTGCGCGTCATTTCTTCGGTTTCGCTGGCTCTGTCAATGATGTCCATGGTGTTGATTTTTATCCAATTGCTTGTGTATAGATGTTTAATACGACAATTTGCGTAGTATTCGTTTGCCTGCGCTATCCAGCGGATCAGCGCGTGATTACTGCCGTCACTTAGCGCGGGTAGGTCAGCGCAGGGGGTAAGCGCGCTCGCTTCCACTGGTGGTGGCGGCAGCGTTGGCGGTGTCGATGGCTTGGTTGAGCAGGCGCACAGCGTCAGGCTCAATGCAATCATCGCGATGCTCAAGGGTTTGTAGGTACGCATTGATGTTGTCCTCCATGTGGCGTGCGGCGTTGTGTTGGCGCGTGCTGATCGCGGCAAACTCGTCTGAAAGTTGCGCATAGATTTTGTGCTGTGCTTTTTGCTGGTCAATCGCTGTTGTGATTGCAACAAGTGCAGCGTTAAGTTGCTGATGTTGCACGCTACGTTGTCCTGCGCGGTAGGCAAGCCCAATTGAAACGATGTTGTAGGCGAGCAAGACAAAAACCGCGATATAAATGTGTAATTTTTTAAACATAGTCGCTCAACCATTGCATCGCCTCGCTCTCGCGCCTAGCTTTGAGGACGGGTTTGCCCGCGGCGTATACCCAACGTCTAAGCTGATGTGGTACGCTTTGATAGTCGCCTTTGTTGAGTTCGCGCAACAACGTCGAGCGCTTAAATGCACCGACGCCGACGTTAAACACAAACGACACCAGCGCATCAAATTGATTGTCCGTGAGCGGTACACGCACGAGATCGTTAACCGCTTGCTCGGCGATGTCGTTGTCTTGATCAAGTAGCGCGGTGATATGTTTGTCGCTGAGCCCCGCGCGCCAATGCACTGGCTTGCCGGTGATGATGATTTTGCCACTGGTTAGCTCACTGCGCGTGAGTAGGTGGCCGACGCCGATGGTCGGTAGCCCGGCGGCGTCGTGATACATTTTATTGCGCGATCCCTCGCGCACGATTAAGGCGCGCATGCCTTGTGATGTCATTTGTCGCGTCATTTAAGCCCCCTTAATTTTTGCCAAAGCTCTAAAATATTGGTATTGCGATGTTGTTCAAAGGTATAAAACAGCGCGCGCACAAAAAACCACCCCGGCAATCCACACATAAAATAAACGGCGCCAGCCTGCATCGCAGAGAGCTCATCGGCAGCGGGGTTGAGTACGAGATAATGCGTCAGCACGTAACTGCCCAAACCGATGGACGCCATGACGGTGCTAATCATCGCGCTAAACCATTCTCTTGGGCTGCGCGGTTGTGCCATAAACATCACCACCACGGCGGCAAGGATAGGGCCGATGATATAGACGAGTATTTTGTAAATGATGCTGCCAAGCGCGGTTTGCGTCGCGCCGGCAAATGCACTATTAGTGATTGGATCTGGCATAATTAGTCCCATAATTTTATTGATGGTTTGCGTGGTGGTGCTTTGGGTAGGTCAGGCACGCTGATGCGCAACCCGGCAGGTAATATTGGTGGGTGGATGGCGTGAGGGTTATCCTCAATGACCGTCCCAATAATATCGGTACGCCCAGTGGTCCGGTAGCACAAAGCGTCGAGGGTGTCGTGTTGTTGGGTGATGACAATCATATTAATACCGCGGTTGTGCGTTTGCGCTCGGTGAGCAGTCGGACTGCCTCGCGCTCGCGTTGTTGCTCGTGCGCGATGCGGCGCTCGTATGCCTCAGCGCGCTCGTTGCCGTCGCCAGTGGTGTCGATGTCGCAGTATTGCTCGAGGATGTATGTTTTGACTCGGCGATATACGGCGGTTTTGTAGAGCGTTGTCTGAGTGCCGACGGGTAAACGATGGATGCCCAATTGCTGCGCGCGCCAATCAGCGATCAGCGCGTTAATCATGATGATCGCGACCTCAAAATGTTCCGTCAGGCGCTCGTTGGTGATTGTGTCGTCGTTGCGCATCTCGCGACGAAACTCGGATAAACTAAAATCCGGGAAAAAGGCGTCAGGATTGACGACAATGTCGGGCACTGGATGTTCATTCGGCTTATTTTTGGGGACCCATGCGCTCATTTTTTCACCTATTAAATAAAGAATTAAGGTGCGCGGTTGCGGTGGGAACAGAAACTTTCACAAAAACGTGTTCACCACCGCGCCCCCGCGCGGGCTGTAGAGAGAGTTATTCGCTGAGCTGTTTTTCCAACTTGCTAAATAGCGGTTTGCAACCGACTCGCTCGTTAAGTGCGAGCGCTTGGCGCAACCACTCAAGCGCGGTCGCGTCGTTGCCTGCGTTGTGCTCTGCCTCGCCGAGCGCGCGGTAAAGTTTGGCGCGGATCTCGTCGTGCATGTCGTATTTGCTGGTTAACGCCTCGACCGTCTGCAATTGCTCAAGTGTGAGCGTAGGTGTGTCAGATTTAATCCACGCCTCGGCCATTTCCTCGGCGAGCACTTCCTCGGTCTCGCGCTCAAATTGCTCGGGTAGGGCGAGATCGTGCTTGAGCATGTACGCGCCAATACTCAATGCTTGCGCAAAATCGCCGACGTCGATGGACCAAACCAATAATTGGCCGATGATTTGGTCTTGCACACCAGCGTCCTCGCTGAGCGTGCCCTCGATGTATCCGGACCATTCCGGCAACAATTCGGCTTTGGCCTCGATGCGTTTGCTCATCGATTTAATCGCTTTCAGCGCGCGCTTTTGTTGTGCGAGCTGGTTGAGCATGAGCTCGTAGTGTCCGCCGCTGAGCTCGTTGTCGCTTTCAGACGCTCGGGCATTTGCTGCCCGAGCCTCCTCGCGTTGCTTGTGTCTTTGTGCGGGTGTCATGGTGTGATCCTCCACTTATACCCAGGCGCTGCCATCATCGTTGGGTGTCTTAATGCCCTCAAGTAAGCAGCACGCGTCGTAGTCCTCGATGACGTACGCCTCGTTGACGCTGCGGTACTCCTCGATGCGGTCGAGTTTGGGGTTGTCATAATACGCGAGGCGCGTGGTGCCACTCTGGGTGTAGATGCTCAAATTGCTCAATGGCGTGATAAAAATGGCGTCCTCTGGGAAAAATGGAATCGCGTATGTCTTGTGTCCGCCAAGTGATTTATTGACCATCAGCGACTCAAGCGCCTTTCTCTCGCTCGGTACGTCGTTGCTGTCAATCAAGTGGAAATATTTGCTCGACAAGATTTTGCGCCCACAAATCACGACCAATTCGCTGTCTCGGTGCCAAGGCTCGATTAAGGTATTGACGGCGTCAAAGACGGCGGCGTCGACGTGGGTATAATCTTTACCGTTGATACTGCCAATTTTTGCACCGTTCATTACCGCGCTTGATTTGCTCTCGCGCAGGTGCTGTAACCAACCTTTATTGACGTCTTGCAACAGCGGGTTGGCGCTACGGTCGGTATTGGCAGCAACGCTGGTGCCGTTAAAGCCTATCATCATGCGATCGCGTCCGATTTGCTTGCTCGTGACCAAGCGCAACAAGCGTTGAAAATCTTTTTTATGGCGCCAGGCGTCGAGCGTGGCGTAACGCACAAATGTGTCAAAGTTGGTTTGATTGGCGCGGTATTTGTCGTTACTGAGCGAGGCGATGTTACGTGGCTTACGTTCGGTTTCGCCGTCGCTGGTATCTGTGCGCCCAGCCAACGTCGAGTTGACGCCGATGTGGATTTTTTCGCCTTCTTGGTTGTCAACAACGTAGCTATTGACCGACCTTAAGAAAGGATGGGAATCCTGGATTTTTTCAACCAGTATTTGCTCTGGCTGTGGCGCGACGCTGAATTTTGTGGTAGCGTCATCGACACCGTTTAACTCGGCAATCCTGTTTAAAAATTGGTTGTATTTTTGGCGGGTTAGCTTGTGCATAATTAGTCCTTAGCAGTCTGTTTCGATGGGGTTATTGGCGCTACTGCCGTCAGCGGTAGGACGGGTTGTGTAGTCGTCGTGATCAGAGGCAGGGGTGCGGTCGAGGGATTGCTTGAGCTCGTCAAAACTCGTTTGTAACGCGTTGTGTTTTTGCGCTAGCGCGTTGTATTGCTCAATGCGTGCTTTATCGCGCTTGCTGTAGTCCTCGATGACTTGCTCTATAGATTTGGCGACGTCTTTATAAAAAGCGCTGAATTGGCTGTCTGCCTTTTGGTTTTGCGCAGTGTCGTGCTTTTGTAGCAGCTCTTTGACGCGGGAAAAGATGTTGGATTTGTCAGCAGTCTGTGTATCGTCAAACTCAAAATCAGCGTCGTCGTATGCGCTAAATAAATGGGTCTTTTCTTGGCTGATCGCACTAAACATCAAGCGTTCGGTGCCGGTTGATGCGGGGCTGTCCGTTACGCCCAGGCCCACCAGATAGGCCTCGCCGCTGTCGGTAAAATTGGGGTCGATCTCAATGCTGGTGTAGATCTTTTGTTTGTCTTGATTCATTTTGACCAGTTCAGCGGTAGGCTCAATTGCGGCGAGTAATACCAGTTTGCCGTCGGCGTTTTTTTCGGTTTTGAGCGCGGTGACGTCGCCCATCGCTTTAAATGCGCCGTCAGGCACCAGCGAGCGCATATGCTCAATCCAGATGCGTGCGCCGTATTTGTTTGGGTCGTAGTTAGCGGCCATCTGTTTGATGTGCTCTGCGGTGATGACGCGTCCGTCGATAGTCTTGCCTTCGGTGGCGATGCGGAAATATCTCATTTTTTGTGGCTCCGGTGCGAGATTGCGAGTGATATGCGCATTGTCATCATGTCTTAAGCACCAATCAACGCCTAAGCGTCCGCCAAGGTCGTCTGCGGACGCTTGCTTGTTTTTTTAAGTCGTCAGCACAATGACAATAGCGCGCATGATGACGACTTATCCTGCCCCAAACCGTAAAAAAGCGGCGCTGATGTATTGGCGCGGCTATTCCTGCGCCGAGATTGCCCGGATCTTAGATGAGCCGGATGCGACGGTGCGTAGCTGGCACCAGCGTGACAAATGGGATAAAGCCAGCGTCGCCAAGCGTTGCGCAGAGCAAATCGAGGCGCGCTATGGTCAACTCATTGCCAAAGAGGATAAAAGCGCAAAAGATTGCAACGAGATAGAGTTGCTCGGCAAGCAGTTAGAGCGGGTTGCGCGCATTCAAAAATTTGAAAACGGCGGAAATGAAGCCGATTTAAACCCCAAAGTTAAAAACCGTAATAAGGCAAAAAAGCAAAAGGCCGAGGAAAGGGCAAGCAAGTGTGTATTTACTGACGCACAGATTGACGAACTCAAAGCGCATTTTGATGCAACGATGTATCCACACCAAAAACA
This sequence comes from Rappaport israeli, assembly GCF_001888055.1. Lineage (GTDB taxonomy): Bacteria > Pseudomonadota > Gammaproteobacteria > Cardiobacteriales > Cardiobacteriaceae > Rappaport > Rappaport israeli. The sequence goes on along the minus strand of NZ_LXHZ01000022.1, from coordinate 106,984 downwards.
TTGGTACGCCAATCGCCACCACAATATGCGCCAAATCGTCAAAAGTCGCCAAATTGGCGCGACGTATTATTTTGCCGCCGAGGCGCTGCTCACCGCCATTGAAACGGGCAAAAACCAAATCTTTATTTCGGCGTCGCGCAATCAAGCCAATATTTTTAGATCCAATATCGTCGCTTTTGTCGAGCAGGCGACGGGCATCACATTGCGCGGCGAGCACCTGAAAATTGGGCCAGGTTGCATGCTGTATTTCCTCGGCACCAACAACAACACCGCGCAGTCATACTCTGGCGACCTTTATATAGACGAGTATTTTTGGATACCACGCTTTGACAAGATCCAGCACGTCGCCTCGGGGATGACGGTGCATGATGACCGCCGCATTACCTATTTTTCTACCCCGTCGACCACCGCGCACGAGGCGTATCCACTGTGGACGGGCGAGCACTACAATGCCGAGCGCCCGAAAAAAGACCACGTCAAAATAGACACATCGCATAGGTCGCTCAAAGATGGCGCGCTTTGCTCGGACAGTTATTGGCGCCAGTTGATTACCATCGAGGACGCCGTCAACAGTGGCTTTGATCGCGTCACGCTCTCACGACTAAAGCAAAAATTCCCTAATCCCGCGCAGTTTGACAACCTATTTATGGGTAAATTCATTAATGATATGAATAGCCTGTTTAAGATGCGCGACCTACAACGTTGCATGATCGACGCGCGTGCATCATGGGCGGATTGGCAACCGTTGCGCAAGCGTCCGTTGGGCGATTTGCCGGTGTGGATTGGCTACGACCCGAGCAGATCACAAGACGATTCATCGTTGGCCGTGATCGCACCGCCAACCGAAGCTGGCGGTAAGTTTAGAATCATCGAAACCCAGTCATTTAACGGCCTCGACTTTGAAGCGCAGGCGAACAAAATCAAGGAATACACAAAGCGCTACAACGTTAAATTTATCGGTATCGATGCGACGGGCATTGGTAAAGCCGTGCATGACTTGGTCACTAAATTTTATCCGCGCGCCCGCGAAATCATCTACAACGTCGACGACAAAAACGAAATGGTACTCAAAGCCTACCAGCTCATGCACCACGGCCGACTGGAATTTGACGCAGAGTCAACCGACATTGCCAGTGCATTTTTAACCATCCACCAAGCGCCAACCGGCGGTGGGCGCGTGACGTATAAAGCATCGCGAACAGCGAAAACAGGCCACGCAGACGTCGCGTGGGCCATCATGAATGCATTGAGCAACGACCCCTTGGGCGCCGTCGCGGACGCAGGCACGGGCAAAGGCCGTGGCAAATTAAAAGTTTTTTAAAAGGAGAGATTAATGAGCGACCAAAAAATAAAAGCATTTACCTTTGGCGACGAGCGCGTCGTCGTCAACGGCATCGAGCTGGTGCACTATTTTCAATGTATGCACAACGGCCAATATTACGAGCTGCCGTATAGCATCGAGCGCACGCCAAATACTTTTACTCGCTGCTCTATCTGCGCAGCTCATTACAGCTCAAAGCCGATATCTTGACCAGTTGCTATATCAAGCATCCGTTGCTATCAAAGCAACAATTCGCCAAACTCGCGATTGATTACCTGTGGTTCGGTAATTGCTACCTAGAGCGCGTGCGCAGTCGCACAGGTAAATTGTTGGCGCTCAAACACTCACCGGCAAAATACATGCGCCGCGATAAGAACGACCGCTATAAGTTTATAGCACAGGCCGACGGCTGGTTGGCTGACCCCAATGCGTGGAGCTGGATCGAGCAAATGCCCGTGCATACCTTCCCGGCTGACAGCATTTTTCATCTGCTGCAACCCGACGTCAACCAAGAATTATACGGCGTGCCAGAATGGTTGCCCGCAGTACAATCGGCACAGCTCAACGAAGCAGCGACCAAATTCCGCTTGCGTTACTACAACAACGGCAGCCATGCAGGCTATATCCTCTATATCACTGATCCAGCGCAAGACGAAAGCGACATCGAAGCGCTTGAAACTGCCTTGCGCGACAGCAAAGGCCCCGGTAATTTTAGGAACCTGCTCTACTACGCGCCCAACGGCAAAACCGATGGGCTCAAACTCATGCCAATCAGTGAAGTGACCGCCAAAGATGAGTTTTTTAACATCAAATCGATCAGTCGCGACGACCAGCTCGCCGCCGCGCGCGTCCCGCCCAACATCATGGGTATCGTGCCGACCAATACCAGCGGCTTTGGCAGCGTCACCGACGCCGCGCAAGTATTCGCACGCAACGAAGTCACCACCCTACAAGAGCGCTTCGGGGAAATAAACGACTGGCTCGGGCAAGACGTTATCAGCTTTAACCCATATCAAATCGCAATAGAGGAGGGCGCGAAAAAATAGAGACAGCGACGAGCGTGCTGTTCGGACCAGCACACTCGCCATCGCAGTGACCACGCCACTACGACCAAGGCTGCCCCGCCCCTCGAGGAGCGCGGGTAGCATACCACAGTAACTGTAAGAGTAACTATTGGAGGCAACAGTGGAAGCGCTACGCTGCGTTAAATGCAAGAAAATGCTGGCAAAAAAGTTTGATGGATACATCAATATTAAATGCCCGCGATGTAAGCATGTACAAACCGTACATAAAACCAAAAGATAGCAATCAGCTATTAGTCATAAGAGTGCCATTGAGCGCCGTTTTTATCTTTGAGTGCCATCGAGCGCCAAAAAAATGGAGCAACAATGTACACTCAAGCACCCCTGCCATTTATTGGCCAAAAACGGAAATTTATCAAGCTATACAGTCAAGTGATCAATGAGCACATCGAAGCAGACGGCGACGGCTGGACGATCGTCGATGCTTTTGGTGGCTCTGGATTACTCTCACATGTTAGCAAGCATATCAAGCCCAAAGCCCGCGTCATCTACAATGATTTCGACGGCTAGGCAGAGCGCCTGCGCAATATCCCCGACACCAACAGATTACGACAAACCATTGCGCAGATCGTCAAAGACTGCCCGCGCGGCATCCTCATTCCACCACAAATTAAGCAGCAAATATTCGCGGCCATTGACTCATTCGACGGATACATTGACCTCGATGCACTGACTACCTGGATATTGTTTTCCGGGCAAATGGTCGGCTCGCTGGAGGAAATGCAAAAAAAATCCTTCTATAACAAAATGAGACGTAACGACTACCCACCAGCGGATGGCTACCTCGACGGCTTAGAGATCGTCAATGAGTCATACGAAACGTTGCTGCCTCAATATAGCGACCGAGACAAAACCTTATTTGTATTAGACCCGCCGTATGTGTGCACCAAGCAGGGCGCCTATCGCAAAGCAGGCTATTTTGGGATGGTTGAGTTTCTGGCGCTAATGCGGATGGTCCGTCCGCCATTTATATTTTTTAGCAGCACACGCAGTGAGCTCCCTGCCTATCTTGAGTTCATTGTTCAAAACAAACTCGAAGGATGGGATAGATTGATTGGCTACAAAACCCTCAGCATACAAGCACATATCAATGGCAACGCCATATATGAGGATAACTTGATTTACAAATTTAATTAATAATCACCATAAAGCAGTGCTACCGACACCAATGTCGGTAGCACCACCTCATCACGTAGTGTTGAGCTCTAGCACATGACTACCATAACAGCATATTATTAACATTTGGTGCCTTCATAAATGAAGGTACCAAAATGCGTGATCGGGGCCAGACCCATCCACTCACCAGACCACCACCTCATCCCCCACACAGCGCGCTCTACTCCCCGCCTCGCCCGCGACCTTTTGGGGTGGTTTTTTACATAGCAGGGTAGGCGGGCGGATATGCGACAGGGCAGGGCTTAGGCGGGCAGAGTTATGGTTGATAATCTGATGCGTTTTGATGCACTGCAATCATAAAGTATCGCACCCATAAAATGAGTATAGGTCAAAAGTGCCTATAGGGGCTGGGGAAAGTGCAATATTTGCAATTCTTTCATTTTTTACCGCTTAAGCATTTGAAAAAAATAAATAAATTTTATTGCAAAAAAGTGCAATAAAATGCCATAAAATATTGCACTTTTATTTAAGTTATTGAAATTATTTTGTTTTAATTTTAGGGATTGTTGCAAAAAAAAGTGCAAGCAACTTGCATTTATATTGCAAAAATATTGCACTTTAATAAATCATATTTTCCTATATATATCAACTTGATGAGTGCTGATTTGCAAAAATATTGCAAATATTGCACTTTTCCCACCCCCTCAAAAAATATGGGGCGGTTGCTTTTGTAGCAGAGTCACTTAAGTTAAAATCGGAGGGGTGATAACAATCAACTATATTTTTTATAATTAAGCGGTCTTTGTTTATTTGATACTTTTACGTTAAAAATACGTCTGCACAATGCCAACTGCCTGATTATTATATGTTGTTTTCTGCTGGCCCCGGGCACCACATAAAACTGTTTATTAACAAAATTTTCTTATGACTGGCGTAAGGATGGCGTACTTAAATTGACCTTCCGCGCTTTTTCTCTCTCGCCTCCTTTTCTTCAAGCTTGTGCTTACGCACTTCCTTCTGCTCTTCCACGCGATCATAACTCCGCTCTTGAGACTGATGACGCTCTTTATCTTCAGCAACGTTAGCACGAGCCATCATGAGCCCTGCTTGGACTTGCCGCTTGACGGCCTGAAGCCCAGCGATACGATGTAAGTCAGAAAAATCACTGTATTCTCGACCACGTTGCGACGTTGAAAATTTCGGTATGATGTATTTGCCGTTCACAGCCTTGGCTGCAACTTTTGCGCTTTCCAGACCGCTATTTTTCAAACCTCTATCAACGTTATGTTGGTCGTTGTCTCCAGCAATGAATATGCTACGATAAGGGTACATGGACTTAAACTCTTCGGCGACGGCTTTCAAGTTGCTATAGTCGAAGAATTGAAAAAGTATTACGGCGTTGGCTCGCCTTGCCGTACTATCTGTACTGTCTGCGGCTCGCCGCCTTGTACTACTTTTTCACTTCTCCGACTATATCTTGAAAAGCAACAACAACCGGCTCGCCGATCGCCATGTGAATACTGGCGGCTGTTGCAACACCGGTGCTGATAATGATCGGTTCATTCTTGTCTTGCGCCTTCAATGCTGATTCACCAATCACATTGAATCCGCCCTGCGCTTTACAACCACTTTCAAACTGCTTAAAGCCATTGCCGCCAATGCGCTGCAAGCTTTGAATCTCGTCGTCTTTATTTTTAACCGGCACAACAAGGTTGCCGAGTTTATCAACACGCAAGTCTAGCTTGTCGATGATGTCCTGATTAAGTCCTTTTTTCGCCAAATAAGGATGGTCAGGTGTGGCTTTGGGTAGATTCTTCTGTTCCTCGGTCGCTTTCCGGGCATTTTCCTTGTATTGCTTCTCACGTTCCTGGTCACGCTTGGCTCGTTGTGCGGCTAAAACAGCTTGCTGCTTTGCCAGCTCTTCAGGTGACAGCTGCTGCTCACCGCCACGCCAGTTTTCTTTGTGGCCAGTCACAAAGTTTTGGATATACCCAGCCGGGCGTCCATCCAAGTGCAGTTTGTATGCACCATCTTTACCACGTGGCCGCCCTTCTACCGGTACACGATGCAATTCACCGTCAACTTTGATGTCATTGACAATCAAACCGGCTTGCTTTATCGCATTGGCAAATTCTCTGATTGGATCGGACTGCTGCGGTGCTTGTACTTCAGATTGCGCTTGCTCCTGAGTTTGCGGCATCCACTTCTGCAAAGATTTTAGATCCGTGCCTTCCGGTGCATACCAACTTTTTGCTTTGCCATCCCAACGAGCGCCTAATGCTTTAGCTTGGTTCTTTTCAGCATAAGGAACATCCAAATAAGTCCGCTCTTGTGTTTTAGTAGCTACTTGACGTGGCGATGGGTTAATTGCCGCCTTAACCTGCTGTAAAACATCATCAACATTTGAGATATCTTGTTGTCGGCCATCATTGGCGTACTCATCACGTAATTCTTTTAACGCATTTTGTAATTTACCCAGTTTTTCACTGCTACTGCCGTCAATGACATTCGTGCCAAAAGTATGCGACCGGGCAACCTCGGTTGCCAAAGCATCTTTACTTCGTAGCGCGTGGCGTTGCTCAAGTATAATAGCCAATGTTTGACTTGCGATTTTGAATGGCATGAGGATTGATTTTGCCTGATGGATTGGCTGGTTCTCTTTTGAGGCTGGCATAAGATTTTAAGCCGTCTTTAGACGGCTTTTTTGTGGGTGAGAAAACTGAGGGATGGAGTATGAAGGCGGTTATTTGTATGCATTTTAATGGTTAATGACTAAGGAGTAAGGAATGTTTTTAAAGCGATTTTCTGCGTTTGCGCTGGGGTTGATGTGGTCGGTATCGGCTATGTCGGAGGATTTGGCTGTTTTGATTCAACAGGCAAATGCTGGCGATACTGAGGCGCAAATTGCACTGGCTAGTTATTATCAAGAGCATCAAGATTATGAGAATTTTATTCTGTGGATAAAAATGTTGGCGGGTGAGGGGATTGCTCAGGCGCAATATAATTTGGGCTTGTTATATGAACAAGGATTGGGGATAACTCAAGATTATGCGCAGGCTGGTGAGTGGTTTTTAAAAGCCGCGGAGCAGGGAGTTGCAGAGGCACAATTCAATCTTGGGGTGATGTATAAGCAAGGATTAGGGATAGCTCAAGATTATGTGCAAGCTAGTAAGTGGTTTTTAAAAGCCGCGGAGCAGGGAGTTGCAGAGGCGCAATTTAGCGCTGGCAATATGTATTATCAAGGGTTAGGAGTTGATAAAGACTATAAGCAAGCTAGTTATTGGTTTTTAAAGGCTGCTGAGCAGGGGCATATTAAGGCGCAATTTAATCTTGGGTTGATGTATAACCAAGGGTTAGGGGGTTCTCAAGATTATCATCAAGCTAAAGAATGGTATTTAAAGGCTGCTGAGCAGGGTGATGCTGTTGCTCAATATAATCTTGGGTTTATGTTTTATAGTGGGGAGGGGATAGGTCAAGATGAGGCGCAAGCGGTGAGGTGGTTTTTAGCGGCGGCTAAGCAAGGCGATGTTCAGGCTCAGTTCAATCTTGGGGTGATGTCTCTTAGGGGGCAGGGGATGGCTCAAGATCATGCTGCTGCGAAGCAATGGTTTAAAAAAGCTTGTGATGATGGTAGTCAAAAAGGGTGTGAGGCTTTTCGCGGGTTAGAGGAAAAGTAGGGGGGAGGTTTTAGCGCTTTGTTAGATGAAGATAAGCCGTCTTTAGACGGCTTTTTTGTGGGGGGGATTGTGTGAGGGATTATGGGGTGAGGTGGCTTAGGGCATTTTGTAGGGCGTTTTGGATGTCTTGGGGATGTTCTAGTCCGATGGAGAGGCGGATGGTGGCGGGGCTGATGCCAAGGAGGGTTTTGTCTTCTTGCTAACGCGCCAATGGGTGGTGGTGTCTGGGTGGGTGAGAATGGTTTTGGCATCACCAAGGTTGCCAGAGATGCTGATCCAGTCGCTGTTGTCAATGAGTGTCCATGCGTTGGTTTTGTCGCCTTTGACGTTGAAGGTGATGATGCCGCCGTAGCCGTTTTTGAGGTATTTTTGGGCGAGGTGGTGTTGGGGGTGGCTGGGCAGTCCTGGGTAGTGGACGCTGGCGATTTGGGGTTGTTGTTCGAGCCATGTGGCGATTTGCAGGGCGGTTTGGCTGTGGCGTGCCATGCGTAGGGGGAGGGTTTCTAGGCTTTTGAAGAGTATCCATGCTTCAAAAGCGCCCATGCTGGTGCCGATGGTGCGTAGGGTGCGGTAGATTTTGTCGCCGTCGTCGGGGTAGGCGCAGACGATGGCGCCGCCTAGGATGCGTCCTTGTCCGTCGATGTATTTGGTGGCGGAGTGGACGACGATGTCGGCGCCGTGTTGGATGGGTTGTTGGTGGTAGGGGGTGGCAAAACAGTTGTCAACGATGAGTTTGGCGTTGTGTTGATGGGCGAGTTGGGCGAGGGCGCTGAGGTCAGCGATGTTGAGCATGGGGTTGGCTGGGCTTTCTAGGAAGAAGAGTTTGGTGTTGGGTTGGCAGGCGTTTTGCCATTGTTGGTGGTCGTTGAGGTCAACTAGGGTGGTGTGGATGCCAAATTTGGTGAGGATTTGGGTGAATAAAACGAGGGTTGAGCCAAAGCTGTTGCGGGCGCAGATGACGTGGTCGCCTTGCTCTAGAAGCGCCAGGGTGAGGGATAGTATGGCGCCCATGCCTGTGGCGGCGGCGATGGTGCGTGCGCCGCCTTCGAGTTGGTTTAGGCGTTGTTCGAACATGTTGACGGTGGGGTTGGCAAAGCGACTGTAGCTGTAGGCGGGTTTGCGTTCAGCGAAGATATCAGCGGCGTCTTGTGCGCTTTGGAAGGTGTAGGAGGAGGTGAGGAAGAGGGCTTGGGAATGTTCGTTGGCTTGGGATTGCCAGTGGGCGGAGCGGATGGTTTGGGTGTCGAAATGTAGTGGGGCGCTGATGTGGTTTTTAGGTTGCATGGTTGCTTTCCTTGTATGTTGGGTTAATGGTTGATTAGGTTGTGGTTTTTTAGGGAGTTGAGGGGGTCAAAATAATGCTGGAGGTAGGTGTCAAATGGTTCTTGGGGTTGGTTTTGTAGGGTGTTGTAGGCGTCGATGGAGGTGTCGCGCTGTTGGTCTAGGGAGTGTTGTTGGGAGGGGGAGAGGGGTTGGCTGAGCTGTTGGCGGTGTTGTTGGGTGAGTTGTTGTGCCCAGTCGATATGGCTTTGGCTGGTGAGGCTTTGGTGGATGTGGTGGCGGATGAGTTGATGATGTGTTAGGGCGTGTTGGAGGTTGGTGAGGCTTTGGGTGTAGCGTTGGCTTTGGTGTTGTTGGTCAAGTTGTTGGGCAATGGGGGTGAGTTGTTCTAGCTGTTGTGTGGCGAGGGTTTTGGCGTTTTGTTTGGGGTGGGTGAGTTGGAGAGTGTCGTCGTGTCCGCAACAGGCGATGCGTAGGCGGTCGGTGTTGATGTAGTGTTGTTCTTCGGCGCTTAAAGGGGGGCTGGGTTGTAGGAGCATCCAGAGCATGAAGGTTTCTAAAAAGTGGATTTGCTCTAGGGAGATGCCACAGGGGTCATAGGGGTTGGTGTCAAGTAGGCGGAGTTCGACGTAGGTAATGCCACGTTGGCTTAGAGCGATTAGGGGGAGTTCGTTAGGGTGGATGGGTGTTTTGGGTCGGGCGGCGCTGTAGTATTCGTTGGAGATTTGGAGGATGTTGATGGTGATTTGTTGATAGTTGCCTTGGGGGTCTTTGAGTCCTAGCTTTTGGTAGGTTGGGGCGGGGGTGCTGACGGCAGTGGTGAGGTCGCGGATGTAGTGGTCTAGGCTGTTTAGGTTGACGTTGTAGGGGAGTTTGTTTTGGTAGCCGAGTTCGCTCATGCGTAGGCTGGTGGCGTGGGGGTTGCCGAGGGTGTGTGGGGCAATTTGTGGGAGGATGCCTTGTGCAGGGTGGAAGCTTTGGTCTACCGCAGGGGAGGCGCCAAAGAGGTAGCAGATGAGCCAGCCGTGGCGTTGGATGTTGCGTACCATGCCAAGTAGGCGTTGGTTTATGTAGGCTTGGGTGAGGGGGGTGTGGTCTTTTTCAGCGAGGGGTTTGTAGGAGTTCTGGGTTGGGGGAGTAGTTGAAGTGAACGCCTGCGATCATTTGCATGGCGCGTCCGTAGCGCAGGCTAAGTCCTTTTCGGTAGAGGCGTTTGAGTTTGCCGTTGTTGCTTTGTCCGTAGTAGCCGATGGCGATGTTATCAGGGTTTGTGGGGAGGATGCAGGGCATGCTGGCTGCCCATAGGTTTTCTTTGCCAATGTTGGCTTGGGTGTAGCGGTGGAGGGTGTGGAGGGCGTCGTAGGTTTGTTGGGGGGTTTGGTAGATGCTGGTAACGAGTTCTAATAGCTTTCGCCAAAATCGGTGGTGATATGGGGGTGGGTGAGGGCTTTGCCGAGGCTTGGGGGATGTGGGGTGGTGGCGAGGGTGGCGTCAGGGTTGGTACGTAGGGTTTCGCGTTCGATGCCGATATTGCCGCCTGCAAGGGGTAGGTTTTGAAAGGATTGGTTCATGTGTGGTTTGGATGGTGGTTAAAGGAGGGTATGATAGCTTAAAATGTTGGGCTTGTTGATGTTTGATTTTTATTATTTTAGGAGCGGTGTGATGTTGAAGATTGCGGTGTTGATGGATGATATTGGGTCAATTAAACCTTATAAGGATACGACTTTTGCGTTGATGTTATCGGCGCAGGCGCGTGGGCATGAGGTGATGGTGTTTGAGCAGAAGGATTGGCGGGTGGTGGATGGATGTGTTGAGGCGATGGTGTCTGTGGTGGCGTTGGTAGATAGAGAAAAGGATTATTATGAGGTTTTAGAAAGACGATTAATGGATTTGTCGACGGTGGATGTGGTGTTGCAACGTAAGGATCCGCCGTTTAATTTGCGCTATATCTATGATACGTATATGTTGGATTTGTTGGTGGCGAAGGGGGTTCGGGTGGTTAATCCGCCTCAGGCGTTGCGCAATATGAATGAGAAGTTTGCGATTGCTTCGGTCGCGCAATGTACGCCTGAGACGTTGATTACAAAATCAAGGGAGGATATTCGGGCGTTTGTGGCGCGTTTGGGCAGGCGGTGGTTAAGCCGTTAGATGGAATGGGAGGTAGTGGGATTTTAGTTTGGTGCAGGGGGATAAGAATTTAAGCGCGATTTTAGATGTGATGAATCCTGATGGTTTGCAGACTTTGATGGTGCAACGTTATTTGGATAAGGTGGTGGAGGGGGATAAGCGGATTTTGATTATTGATGGGGTGCCTGTGGAGTATGGGTTGGCACGTTTGCCAGCTGAGGGTGAGTTTCGGGCGAATTTGGCTGCGGGGGGGCGTGGGGGTGGTTCAGGCGTTGACTGAGCGGGAGTATTGGTTGTGTGAGCAGGTGCGTCCTTTGATTGAGGCGCAGGGCTTGTATTTGGTGGGTTTGGATGTGATTGGGGGGTATGTGACGGAGATTAATGTGACAAGTCCAACGTGTTTGCGCGAAATTGAGGCTTTTATGGGGGAGGATATTGCTGGGCGCTTTTGGCAGGGGTTGGGCGGTTAGCCATGTTCGCGGGAGCGGATGTGTTGCATGTCGTTTAGGTATTCTTTGATGAGGGTGGATTCGTAGAGTACGCCGATGAGGATTGGGTCTTCGGGGCTTTGGAGGATGGGGGATGTGGGTGCCGTCGAAGTGTCCCATTACTTCGATGGCGTCCCAAATGGTGCTGAGGTGGTAGAGTTTTTCGCCTTCGTCGTTGGCAAGTTCGGCGATGGTGAGGGTGTCTTGTGGGTCTTTGCGTAGGGCGTGACGGATGTTTACGAGGGTGATTTTGCTAGGTAGTGTTGTTCGTCGGTGGTGACGTAGGCGGTGTATTGGCGTTTTTCAAGTAGGAGGCGTTCGGCATCAGCTAATGAAGTGTGGTCTTTTAGGTTGAGGTATTGGTCGCTGACGAGGTGTTGGATGCGTCGTTGTTTGAAATATAGGAGGTCGCGCCCGATTTCCATGTTAATGCCGCGGGCTTTGAGTTGGGCGTCAAAGAAGGAGTTGGCGCCAAGGAGGCGGTAGGCGGTTAGGTTGGCGATGACGACGGCGAGCATAACGGCGCTGGTGAGGGTGAAATTGTCTGTGATTTCTAGGATAATGAGTATCATGGATAGGGGGGCGCCCATGACGGCACTTGCCATAGCCGCCATGGTGGTGATGGTGAGTAGTCCGTCTTGTGTTTCGAAGTTGGGGAGGTAGTGATTGATAATTTGGGTGGCGCAGGCGCCTAATAAAGCGCCCATGAAAATGGCAGGCGAGAAGACGCCTCCTGGAATGCCAAATCCAAGGGTGAGGGTGGTGGCGATGAATTTGGCGATAAGGATGAGGGCGATGGTTTGGAGGGCGATGTCGTATTCGTTGACGATGGCGTGGAGGAAGTAGTCACTGGTTCCCATGACATCTGGGAGGTAGTAGGCAAAAAAGGACATGGCGATGGCGGCGAGGCTTATGCGTAAACTAACAGGAAGGTGGCGTCGGCGGCTTAGGATTTGTAGGCTCATAATGCTGCGGATAAATAAGATGCCTAGGATGCCCGCTAAAATGGCTAGTAGGACAACGATGGCGTATATGTTTGGGGAGGCGATGATTTGTGGGCTGCTGCTTAGGAAGGTGGTGCGGTTAAAAACGATGCTGGATAAAACATAGCTGGTAACGGCGCTGATGGTTATGGGGGCAAAGGCTTTGATGGAGAAAAAACGCAGGATGACTTCATGAGCAAAGACGACGGCGGCGATGGGGGCGTGAAAGATGGCGGCGATGGCGGCGGCAACACCTGAGGCGATGTAGACGTGGAAGGCGTCATTTTTTATGACTTTTAGGCGGGAGAAGATATAACCGACGGCGCTGCCTTGTTGTACAGTGGGGCCGTACTGCCCAACGGAGTATCCACTTGAAAGAGAAATAAGCGCCCCTAGAATGGAGTAGCCTGCAGATTTTAAATCGACGTTGCCTTGGTTGATGTGGATGCTTTCGATGATATCGGCTTGGTTGTGTTGGCGGTGATTGGGTAGGTGTTTTAGGGTGTAGAGAATAAGGGGAATGGCGAGGATGGGGAGGGTTGCACGCAGCCATGCGGGGGGGATGTTGAGTGTGGTAGCGAGGAGGTTATTATGCCAGTGGCGGCTAAGGTGGTGGACGATAAAGTCAAATGCACCTGTGGCGATGGCGACGCTGGCGCCAATAATAAGGGAGAGAAGGTAGCCGATGAGTTTGTGAAAAAAGGTATTCATGGGCTAGTATGACGCTTAAAATTTTTCTGTTGATTTGTCATGATTTTTTTAGATAAGGGAGTGATTGATGAGAAAAAGAAGAGCTATTTTAGCATTATCAGGATTGTTGGGGTGGGGTTGTGTGGCGGCAGAATGCACGCTGGAAGAGCGCTGGAAGGCGGTGGAAAATCCTGTGAGCTGGGATTTGGTGGTTCATGAGCAGGCGGATAAAGAGCATCAGCCTAGGGTGCAGTTGTTGAATGTATGGGCGATTTGGTGTGCGCCGTGTCGTCAGGAATTGCCGGTGTTGGCGCAGTTGCATGCGCATGAGCATTTGGCGGTACAATTGTTGAATTTGGGGGATGAGCCTGAAGCGGCGCGTGCGTTATTGCAGGAGTTGGGGGTGGCGGAGTTGCCTCTTCAGTTGGGCGCAGAGTTGGCGTTTTTAAAACAATTTGGCGCTAGTGGGATTCCGTTGACGGTGTTATTTGTTGATGAAGTGGCGCGATTTCGTCTGTTGGGGATTTTATCTGATGAGGCAGAAGTGGTTGCATATGCGCAATGTGTGACAGAGTCGGATAAAAGTTAGCATAAATTTTTTATAAGATTTATACTATGGGCGCTGAGAATGTCAGTTTATTTTGTTTTTAACTTAGGAGAAATTATGGCTAAGATGAAGACGGCGGTTGTTGCTATGATGGGTATGTTGGCTGTGTCAGTGCAGGCTAAGGTGGCGGTATCAGAATGTTATATTCAAGAGGTGATTGCTGGGAATGATACGACGGCAGCTTTTATGAAAATGCATAATGATGGGCAGGCGCTGGCGTTGGTAAAAGCGGAGATTCCAGAGTTGTCTTTGCATGTTGAGATGCATGAAATGGTAATGAAGGACCATGTGATGAGTATGCAAGAAATTCCAACATATAAGCTTGAGACGGGTGAGCATGAGTTTAAAAAAGGCGGATATCATTTGATGGTGATGGATATTGAGCATTTGCCTACTGTGGGGGAGTCGTATGCGATTGACTTGCATTTTGATAATGGTGAGAAGGTCTCTTGCGACGCGTTGGTATTGAGCATTGATGAGGTGATGCAACGCTATCGTGGTAACCATGCGCATGATGGGTCTATGCATAACCATGCGCATGATGGGTCTATGCATAACCATGCGCATGATGAGTCTATGCATAACCATGCGCATGCAGGGCATGAGCATAAACATTAATGCTTAAATAATGGTGCGCTGATAAAAAAAGTAGGATTGTGGGTTTTGGCGTTAATCGGTTGCGCGATGATTTATTGGGCAAGTGGTGCGCTAAGCGCTTTGAGCACGGATAAGGTGCTGACGAAGCTTTTGGATATGGGCGCACCAACGCGTTATGTGTTTATTGCTGATGATGAGTTGCCACGAATCGCGGTGGTGGATTTGCTGACCAATCAGCAGGTTAATACGCTTAAGACTCAGGTGGTGGCGGATTTTATCGCTTTGGTGCCACTGAGTACGCAATTGTTATATGCGCATGAAGGTGGGCGGAAGCTCTATGCGTATAATGTACAAACGCATGAGGAGCAGTCGTTAGAGTTGGATTTTGTGATTCAGGCGATTGTAACGAATGCAAGCGAGACGCAGGTTTGGCTGGTGGGTGAGGATGTGGTGCAGGCGGTGGACAGTGAGCATTTACAAGCTCAAGAGAAAATAGTGGGGTTGGGTGATGGTCGCAGATTGCATTATTTTGCGCTGGGGCGTGCGTTGTGGGCGATAGATGATAAGCGCGCAAAGGTGCATTCTTATGATTTAACAGCTCAAGAATTGCATGATTTTGATTTGCCAAGTCAGTGGCAGGATTATAGTTTAAGTGCGCTAAGCCAAATGGGGAGTGGCTGGTGTTTGCGATACGAGATGGGCATGATGGGCAGTGGCAGTTGGTATTGTGGGATACAAGTCAGAGGCAGATTTTAAAAACTTATCCTTTGCAGGCGCAAAGTATTCAGCCGTTTGTTGATAGTAATTCTCATCGCGTGGTGGTAGCCGATGAGCAAGGTGGGTTGTTTAGTATCAGCAGTGATGCGTTAGAAAACCCTGTGCGCTGGCAAAGTGAGATTAACCCAAAGCAGCTAACCTTAGGATGGCTAGATAGTCGGTTGCTAATAGGGGGTGAGCAGGCGCTTGCAAACTATGATTTGGATGATTTATCCGAGTCTAGGGTGCAGTCTTTGCAAGGGGCAATGCGGGATGTGTTTGTTAGCGCTGATAGCAAGTCGGGGTTGTTTGTTCAAGAAGGAATAAATGCCCTATTTATCTTTGATTTTAAAAATAAACAAACGAAATCAATTGAGTTAGACAATATGCAATCGCCTGCAAAAGTGATTATGGGGATTGGCAGTATATTGTGTCATTAATATGAGTTATTTCTGATTGTATTAGATTTTTTATGGTTATTAATGCGCTGTTGTATTTAGCTTAATGCGGGTTTTTTGAGATTGTGCGCATAAAAAAACTCCGCACCAGAGGCGGAGTTTTTAAATTGTACAGAAGATTATTTTTTACGTGCAGGTGGGCAATCAGTGCAAGTCCCTTCTGCCACTTCTGCTGCCATACCAATGCTTTCACCAAGTGTTGGGTGTGGGTGAATGGTTTGTCCAACATCAATGGTATCTGCACCCATTTCAATTGCAAAAGCAACTTCACCAATCATATCGCCAGCGTTGGGTCCAACGATAGCGCCTCCAACAATCCGTTTGCTGTCGTTATCATAAAATAGCGTGCTAAAGCCATAATCACAACCATTTGCAATCGCGCGCCCTGACGCCGCCCAAGGGAATACGGCTTTACTGACGTTGAGTTTCTCAGCTTTAATTTGCTGTTCAGTTACGCCAACCCATGCAACTTCTGGCGAAGTATAAGCAACACTTGGGATAACGCGCGCATCAAAGTAGGCTTTATGCCCTGCGGCAACTTCTGCCGCAACATGCCCTTCATGTACGCCCTTATGCGCTAACATCGGTTGCCCAACAATATCGCCAATGGCAAAAATATGGGCTTGATTGGTGCGCATTTGCTTGTCGACAGAGATAAATCCACGCTCATTAACTTCTACACCGCAAGCCTCTAAATTGAGTTTCTTACCATTGGGTGAGCGCCCAACAGCAACTAATACGCGGTCATAACGTTGAGCTTGCTCAGGAGCATTTTCGCCTTCAAAGCTTACATAAATCCCATCATCTTTTGCTTGTGCTTGCGTGGTTTTAGTAGAAAGCATGAGGCGGTTAAAGCGCTTAAGGTTGCGTTTTTTCCATACGTTGACCAAGTCTTTATCCGCGCCTGCCATGAGATTATCCGTCATTTCAACAATATCAATTTGGCTACCAAGAGAGGCGTAAACAGTCGCCATTTCCAAACCGATAATACCGCCTCCGATGACCAACATTTTTTCAGGAATATCTTTAAGCGCTAAAGCGCCAGTAGAATCTACAATACGGGGATCTTCAGGCAGGAAAGGGAGTTTGACGCTTTGTGAACCAGCAGCGATGATGGCTTGCTTGAATTCAATAGTTTGTTCGCCGTCCTCGCCACTGACTTTAAGACTATGGCTGCCGCTAAATTGCGCTGTACCTCGCACGACGTTTACTTTGCGCGCCTTTGCCATAGAAGCAAGCCCTGTAGTAAGTTTGCCAATTACTTTTTCTTTGTGTATGCGTAGTTGGTCAAGGTTGATTTTTGGCTCACTAAAACTTACGCCTAAATGAGATAGCTCACTTGCCTCTTCCATCACTTCACATACATGCAACAAAGCCTTAGAAGGGATACACCCAACATTTAAGCATACACCGCCTAAAGTAGCGTAGCGCTCTATCAACGTAACAGATAACCCTAAATCAGCCGCTCGGAAAGCTGCCGAATATCCCGCAGGTCCAGCGCCTAATACCACTAAATCAACCGCCCCCTCTGGTGCGCTGTTTGTAGTTTGTGTTGTGTTAGATTGTGCTTTGTTATCTGTTTTTGAAGATTCTTTATGTTCAGATTTGCTTTGTGAATGCTCGTTTTTGGGCGAATCTTTATCATCTGAACTGTTGTCATCGCTTACTTCAATTTCACCAATGCTGTCATTAGGGGAAACGCGCGCGCCAACTTCCACAGTCAGCGATACGATTGTGCCGCTATAAGGTGAAGGAACTTCCATAGAAGCTTTATCAGTTTCTAAAACAATAAGGGAATCTTCCTTATTAACTTTATCGCCTGACTTAACAAGAACTTCAATGACTTCAACGTCGCTAAAATCCCCTAAATCAGGAATGGTAATGGTTTGTTTGGTCGCCATAATAAGCCTTCCTTTTCTTAACAATAAAAATCTCTATTTTAGCACCATTAGGAGAGATTGCTTAAAAAGCGTTCTGCATCTAGCGCTGCCATACACCCTGTAGCCGCTGAAGTAATGGCTTGACGATACACATGATCGCTTACATCTCCTGCAGCAAAAACTCCCTCAACTGAGGTTTGTGTAGCATTGCCCTCTAACCCACTTCGCACCTTAAGATAGCCATTGTGCATCTCTAACTGACCAATAAATAAATCCGTATTTGGTTTATGACCAATAGCAATAAAAATCCCCTCAACATCGATTGTTTCTTGTGCGCCAGATTCGTGGCTGATAACAGCGCTGCTAACACCAGAATTATCGCCAATGACTTCCTGTAGTTGAGAAAATAATTTTAAACGGATATTGCCGTGTTCAACTTTATCCATCAGTTTGTCAATTAAGATTTTTTCTGCACGAAAACTATCGCGACGATGAACCAATATCACTTCTTTAGCAAGGTTAGATAAATACAACGCCTCTTCTACCGCAGTATTACCACCCCCTACAACCATCACAGGTTTATTGCGATAAAAAAAGCCATCACAAGTGGCACAGGCAGAAACACCACGCCCTTTAAAAATACTTTCTGATGGCAAGCCCAAATATTTAGCGCTAGCGCCTGTAGCGATGATAACTGCCTTGGCATGGTAAGTGTTTTTTTCAGTTTCAATCACAAAAGGGCGAACAGAAAAATCAGTGCGGGTAACATAATCATTAATAATAGTGGTATCAAACCTCTCGGCATGTGTGCGCATGTTTTGCATCAGTTGAGGGCCTTGAATGCCTTGCGCCTCACCCGGCCAATTATCTACATCAGTAGTTGTCATAAGTTGCCCCCCTTGCTCCAAGCCGGTAATCATCACAGGATTTAATCCCGCTCTAGCAGCATAAACTGCTGCGGTATAACCTGCTGGGCCAGAACCAATAATCAGTAATTCAATAGGGTTATGCGCTGTTGTATTCATAGAGTATCTCGCAAAGTTAGGTTAAAAGCTCGGATGTGAGCGGAAATGGTTAGAATAACAGAAGACAAAGATGGGCGTATAAAGTTCGTTTAATTTGTTATAATTGATAAAAATAAAGTAATTTTCCAGTGGTAGTGAACAAAGAAAACGGTATAATTGCAAAGCAAAAAAACATCCAGTGGATTATGGCGCTGGATGTTGGACAAAAGAAAACAGGGGTTGCGGTTGGGCAGACAATCACAAAAACCGCCAAGCCTTTGAAAATTATTCGTTGTCCTATCGGTCAATTAAAAGCAAGTTTATTTGCAGAAATTGTAAAAGAATGGCGAATAGATGCGATTGTAATAGGATTGCCAGTGCATAAAGATACAACCGAACATCCTTTGCATAAAAGTATTATTCGCTTAGTAGAGGATTGTCAGTTAGAATTTGTACTGCCTGTTTTTGTAATTGAGGAGTATCTCACCTCTCATGAAGCAAAAAAACGAGATGCAAAAGCGCGATATATTGATGCAATGGCAGCAAGTATTATCGCTGAAGATTGGTTGGCTCAAAATGTAAATGAATAGCTCTAAAAGGTAAATAAAAGGTAAAAATGGGTTTTATTATTTGGAATTTAAACTGGGGAAATGAGGATGTCTGAAGACAATGCATCTGTAAAAGTACTAATTGTCGATGATAGCGGAACAATCCGTAAAACTGCTGAGGCTATCTTGTCAAGAGAAGGCTATAATGTCAGTAGCGTTGATAACGGGTTTAAAGCATTATCAAAAGTCATGGCATTTAAGCCTGATATTATTTTTCTAGATATCATGATGCCAAGATTAGACGGTTATCAGGTCTGTTCGGTAATAAAAAGCAATCCAGAATTTAAAGAAATACCAATCATTATGCTCTCAAGTAAAGATGGTGTGTTTGATAAAGCTAGAGGTAGAATTGCTGGTTCGGAATTTTTTATGACCAAGCCATTTTCCCGTGATGAGCTTTTGTCAGCAATTGGCGAACATGTAAGAAAAAAATGAGGATAAAATGTTAAAAGTTCTTGTTGTGGATGATTCACCTACTGAAGCAAAATTTGTCCAAACCATTTTGGAAGCTCAGGGGTATGAAGTGATTTTGGCAGCATCGGGTGATAAAGGCATAAAAATGGCCAAAGAAGAAAAGCCTGATGTGATTTTAATGGACGTGGTTATGCCGAATATGAGCGGATTTCAGGCAACACGTAAGTTAACCAAAGACCCTGAAACTGGAAGAATTCCAGTGATTATGCTAACAACGAAATCACAAGTTAGCGATAAAGCATGGGCAAAGCGCAATGGCGCGGCTGATTATCTGGTTAAGCCACCCACTAAAGATGAATTAATTCAAACCATTAATGCTGTTTTATCCGCATGAATACGCAAGTAACAATACCTGAAAGTATGTCGCCACTAGCTTTGCTAGAAAAATTTTTGAATTTATATCAAGAGAATAAAAGAGTTGAGCAAGCTTCTCATCGTAAGAGTATAGGTGGATACTTTGCTTTTCGAGTAGGGGAAAGAAATCTATTGATAGATATAGAAGATGTTGCTGAGGTAGCGCAATCAGTCTCTACAATTACTCCTTTGCCTTTTAGTCCTAACTGGTTGTTGGGACTAAGTGGCATTAGAGGCGAGGTTTATCTAACAATAGATTTAAAAAAGCTTTTCAATAAAGATATTTCTGTGAGCAAAAAAATGATCTAGATTCGTCTTATATTATTTTAAAGCAAGTTTTAGGATATGTTTTTAAGGTTGATGCCGTTATTGGCATTCGTGAGTGCGATGTCTCTTACTTTGTATCTGAAGAAAAGTTTATTGATGGCAAAGGTGAGATAAATGGCGAGGAATTTTTCACTATTAATTTAAGTGAATTAACCAATGATGAATCGCTTGCACAAAACATACATTAACTACCAATTTTCATAGTTGTTTTAGGAGAGATTAAAGTGGCACAAACTCGGAAGAATTTGTAAAAAAAATGCGAACAATGCGCTTATCAGCAATGCTTTGCACGACGGTGTTTATATTACTAGCGATAGCTAGCTTATATATTGTCTTTACAGGAGACGTGAATGCAACATACCAAGGATTTGGTTTGCATTATGGTTCATTAAAATGGTTTTTGTTGGGTACGGTTGTTTTTGGAGTGCTTTCGACTATTTTATGGCGCAATATGCCGGTTACGTCGCTTCTTATTGATAATAATGCGGTACGTTCAGAGCAAGACCAAGAAGCCATTATTCGCTTGATGGATCAAATGGCGGAACTTTCTAATGGTGATTTGACGATTGAAGCGCAAGTAACAGAAGATGACACTGGTGGCATGGCAGATGCTTTAAATTATGTGGTGGAATCAATGCGAGAGCTGGTCGGTACAATTAACCGCACCGCTTTACAGGTTGCAGAGGCTTCTGGAGGGACGCGCTATATTGCAGAGCAAATGCAATCACGTTCAACAGAACAGGCAAAAAAAATCCATGATATTTCACAAACAATTACTGAAATGGTACAAGCCCTTGACCGCGTATCGATGAGCACTACAAGCTCGGCAGAAATCGCTCGTAATTCTGTTATTATCGCGCGCGATGGCTCACAGCAGGTACATGATACGATTGATGGTATGAATAGTATTCGAGAAAATATTCAAGATACCTCCAAACGAATTAAGCGCCTTGGTGAAAGTTCTCAAGAAATCGGAAATATTGTTGAGATTATCAAAGGTATTGCAGACCAAACAAATATTTTGGCGTTAAATGCGGCTATTCAAGCAAGCTCTGCTGGTGAGGCAGGTAGAGGTTTTGCCGTTGTTGCTGATGAAATTCAACGTTTGGCAGAGCGCTCCTCTAATGCAACTAAAAGAATTGAATTGCTAGTTAAAACAATCCAAACGGATACTAATGAGGCGGTTGCTTCTATGGAGAAATCAACTAACCAAGTAGTAACTGGTGCAAATGTTGCTGAGGAAGCAGGTACGGCACTAACTAAAATTGAAGAAGTATCAACTTCTTTGGCAGCATTAATTGATCGCGTTTCAAGTGCAACTAGAAAAGTATCAGAAACAGCAGATAATTTATCAAAAGATATGAACGAAATTAATGAGCTTGCTTTTTCGACCACAGAAAATGCAATAAAAACATCAGATTCAATTGCTAACTTAAACTTGCTATCAGAAGAATTAAAACAATCTGTATCTGGATTTATCTTGCCAGAAGGGTATTAATTAAACTAAGTCGCAAGTACGTTAGACAAAAGCAGAGGTTTGAATGGGAATGGAATTAGGCAATCAGGTATTAATTCAGGTCAGAAAAGAAATGTCTGGCAATATGAAAACTGTAAAATCAGAGTTCGCAGGCTGGTTGGAACGACCTGATTCTGGCGGAGTGTCAAGCCTTGCTGAAAAACTTTCAGAAATTAGCGGTAGTTTATCCTTATTGGGATATGCAGATGTTGCTAAATTAACGGATGTGATTTTATCTTCTATTCAAAATCTTAACCATAATATTTCCAATAAAAAGAGCAATACTCCTAATACCTTAGAGGAAGGTGCAGATATTGCATCGGCTATTTTAGTATTAGAAGATTTTGTAGAGCGCTTAGGTAGCGTAAAAGAGCTTGATTTAGAATTTGTTAAACATAGCTATCAAACGTTACTAAATGGTGAAAGACAACGTTCTGACTTGGTTGATTTTAATATTACGCCAAATATCGATGCGCAAACTTATGAAGTTATTGCTGGTAATATTTCCGAGATTTTATCAAAAAGCCGTCAGCAAATAGAGCAATATCATAGAAGTGATAATAAAGAGCAAATTATTGCTGAAATTAAGGAAAGAAATAGCGAGCTTGCTGATTTGTTTGTAGTATTAGGGATGTCAGACCCTAAAATTTTATTAAATAAAATCAATGAACTTGTCGATTCTAATCCAACTCCTGAGCTATGGGTTGATATTGCAGAAGCAATGTTACTTGTAGAGACTGCTTTTGTAGCTGGACAAGAAGATAGGAGTTTAGACAACGAAGAAGGGGAAGATTTATTGTCTAAACAAAAATCTTTTAACCGCCGTTTGATTGTTGAAGATGTTTTAAAAGAAATTGGTGGTCAAGCTATTTATTATTTTGAGCAATTTCGTAAAGAAGTTGCGTTGCAAGAAAAAATTGACTCTTCTCATGATTGGAAAGAAATGAGTTTGAGAGTCGCTCATTATCAATCATTTATTGAACTTGCAGGCTTAAAAAGATTCAGTGATGTTCTAAAACAGCTAGGAGTTATTTATTTAACCATCTCACTTCATAAACAAAGTTTTGCTACAGAGCTTTATGCTCCAATTGTAGATAGTTTGGTAGGAATTGAATATTTATTTAATGATATCGCTTTAATGGGGAAAGTAAGTGATCAAGATGTCTCTTTTTTAGAGAAAGCCATTGAAAGCATTAACAAAATTCTGCCAGAAAATCCTCAGGCAATGAAATTGTATCAGCAGTTTGCTGATGATGTGAGTGAAGACAATTTATCAGACAGTTCTAACTTGTTATCTGATTTAGATGTAGGATTGAATGCGCTGGATGGAAATTACTCTGCTGCTGAATTCTTTGAACAAGAAGAACAAGAAGAACAAGAAGAACAAGAAGAACAAGAAGAGGATGTTAATGAGTCGCTGGATACAGAACTTCCTTTGGGCGAGACAGCACAAGATGAGGCACGTTCTACCGAAGAATTGAGTGCTAATAAAAAAGAAGAGTTAGGCGCTAATAAAAAAGTTGATAACTCTTTAGCTCAAGAAGAAGTTAAAGCAGAGCGTTCTGCTAAGAATAATGCTGACGATGGCGTTGGAGCTTTTGGGGGGCTGGGTGAGTCTGTTACGCAGTCTAGTGAAAACGCTCGTGTAAATACCGTTGTAGATTTTTCTAATGTTAGTTCTGATAGTGCCAGCGCTACGCAGGAATCACAGCAATCTATTACAGCGATATTGTCTTCAGATGAGCAGCAATCTAATCGAAGCGCAAGTACGATTAGTGGGCAATATTATTTGAATAAGTCATTGGAAGATTTAAATAATATTGAGGTTCCTAAAGAGAAGGTTGAGTTTTCTGTAACGCATGAAGATGCAGTGGTAGATGATGAAATCCGAGAATTCTTTTTAGAAGAGCTAGATGAAATTATTGAGTTTTTAGGTGAGACGATTCCTCTTTTTCAAGAAGAACCTGAAAATTTAGAAAATACTAAAGAAATTAGGCGTTCTTTCCATACTTTAAAAGGTTCTGGGCGCACGGTTGGTTATGAGTCTTTAGGTGAGTTTGCTTGGCAACATGAACAATTGCTTAATAATGTTATGGAGGGACAATATCCAGTTAGCCCTCTAGTGCAGCATACGGTTAGTGATGCCTATCAGTTATTATTACTTTTAAGAAGTGGCGGACAATTTGAAGAAAAAAAAGGTGCTTTATTAGAGCAGGCATTAGTTGCGCAAAAAGTTCGCGAGGCATTATTAGTTGATCCAGATACTGGAAATATAGATAACTATATTAATCAATTGCGTAATGAATTACTTTCAGGGGAAGCGCAATCTGAGGAAATATCAAGTGCTACTTCAGCTAACGTAGGTGAGCTTGAAAGTACCGCTGAATTTTCCAATGAAACAGCGCCGTACTCTATACAGGGAGAGCCTAGTTCTGTTGAAGGTGGTAAAGCGCTTGATTTTGATGATAAAGCAAGTAAAGAAGAGTCCTTGCTATCTGCGCGGCAGTCTGAAGAAAAGTCTTTGACTTTCAGTTTGGTTGATGATGATAAAGAAGAGTTTGGTACAATCAATACCAGTGATGATGCTAAATTGCATGATCAGGAAACGAACAAATACGCTAGTCAAAGAAGTAATGATGGATTAGCTTTAGTGGATGATTTTGTTGATACAGCTGAATCAGTTACGGGTGAAAATAAAACCCTAGAAACATTCTTATCTAAATCTGAGAAGGTTTTTAGCCCGCAAAAATCTTCTGATGAATCAAGTTTGTCGAAGAAAGCTCAAAGTACTGTTGGGTTAAGTTTGACTGATGAGCTAGAACAAAGTAGTGAACAAAAAACAGCTACACAATCTTTTGCACCTAATCAATCAGAATCTCCTGTTTTTGTTGATACCTTAACGCAGGAGGATAAAGCATCCTTAGATGGCGATGTTGAAGCGCTTTCATTTGATTTATTTGATGATTTTGAAGAAACTAGTGGCGTATCTGATGCGAGCATTGAGCAAGTTTATAGTGATAGCGATGCAGTGAGTGAAGGTTTTGCTGCTGATTTGAATCAATCTTCTCAATCTGGACAGAATTATAAAAACACCCAAACAGGGTTGATGCTAAAACTTATCAGAAAATGCTAACTTCTTTAAAGCAAGTTTCTAAGCATGGTGGCGATTTATCAACGCAAGATGACGCTGTGATAAGTGCGCTACAATATCAAATGCAACAATATGATTTGCCAGAAGATAATGGTACTTTGTCTGCTTTAACTGCACAAATTAAACAAGATTTGGAACAACAAGGGGTTGCTGCAGGACAATGGGTAAATGCGGTATTTTCTACACAACATGAAGGAACAACTGCCGATGAGTCAATTTCAGCTTCTGCTTCGCCAATAGCTCATTCTTTATCTGAATCTACAGCTTCACTTTCAAAAGATGAACAGGAAGTTTTTGCGAAAATATCACAGCGTTTATCACGTGGAATGGCAGTAGCGCAGCATGATGAGGCTTCTGTAGAGGCTTTTGTTAATTTATTAGAAAATCAATGGCAACAATTAGAGCTTCCACAAGATGAGCAAGCGCGTACAGCTTTGCGTGCTCATTTAGTTGAAGCGCTTGAAAATATTCAAACAGAGGATAAAGATTTTCTAGCAGATGTGGTTGCTAATTTTGCTAACAGAACTAGTTCTGATGAAAAAGCAGAGGGACATGCTCAAACAATATCTTCTTACGGTTCAACTGATAGCGCTGAATCTGGTGCTGAACAATCAATAGATAAAACAGTTGATTCTTCAGTTGAGAATGAGACCATCAATGCGGTTTCTGGCTTCTCAAATATAAAAGATGACGATTCATTGGATGGGCAGAGTTTCTCATCAGAGAAATCTTCTGGTGAAGCTGTATTAGGTGCTGCATTAACGGAAACTGGGCTTGGTGGTGTTCGCAGTGAAACTGAGCGGTCAGTGTCATTTAGTTATGCTCAAGATCATGATGAAGAAGCTACTACAAGCGAAAATGAAATTTCATTGACCACATCTAATGCAGAACAGGAGCAATCTTTAGAAATTGCGGACAAACAAACGGCTGATTTATCTATCTTAGATAAAGAAGAACAAGGAATCAGTTCTGAGGTTGCTCAAATTAGCAAAGTTTCTGATTCTGGTGAAGATGAGACGAAATCTGATGTTGTGCCATCTGCATCACAACAAGAACTTTCAGAAAGTGGTAATTTAGAAAGTATTAATAAAGAAGAGTATCAAACTTCGGCTGATTTAACGCAAAGTGGTCGTTTAAATGAAGTTGAGTATCAACAAGTTGCTGGCGGTGTAGAATCAACTTTAGAACAGTCTGATTCTTCATCTAAAATTGCTACAACCAGCAAGCAGGAAGAGGATCAAATATCAGAAAATTTAGCCATTCCATCTTGGGAAGCACAAGAGGTAGAAGCAAAAGAAACTAGCCAAGAATTTGCTGTCGCAGAGAAAGAGTTTTCAGTTGATGCGAAAAGAAATCAAAATAGCGTAGCAGAAGAAGTTGTGCCTGCAAAAACAGCTCAATCAAATTATCAACAGCGCCTAGACCAAGAGCTTTCACAATTAGCGCAGCATCCAACTTTAAAAGAAGAGAGTGCTACAGCGAAAAAACAAGATGAAGAATATAGGCAGGCGGTCTATTTGCGTGCAATGGATAAGTTAGAGCCTTTAACTAACGCAGAGAGTTTGTCTAAAAATGCAGCTGGTGAATTAATCGAAGCATTTTATGATATTGAAGAAAGTTTAAATCCTGATACAGCGCCTCAATGGCTATGGCGTTTATTAGATGCTATCGAACAGTTATTACTGCTTTATCAAGAAAATGATGTGGCCATTCCTGCCAGTTTGACTTCTACTTTGCGTGAAGGAGTTGAATTAATTCAAGACCATGCGCAAAATGATGGCAGTGAAGTTGATGAAGTTATTAGTAAATTAATGAAAGAGCGCCAGCAGCATGCAGACATTCCTGTAAGTTCTTTGGCGTATGAAAAACTTGCTTCAACAATAGATTCAGCGCCAGTAAAAACAGTTGCTGAGTTGCTCAGTAGAGAAGATGTTTTAGATCCAAATGCTAACTCTTTCTTGTCTGAAACATTTTTAGATGAGGCATTAGCGTTGCTTGCTAAGAGCCAAGAGGATGCTGAAATGTGGTCAGACAATCTTGAGCAGTTAAGTCGCTTAGATAATATTCGCCGTAATATGCATACTTTGAAAGGAAGTGCTTTGATGGCAGGTTATCAAGCTTTGGGTAATTTAGCACATACGACAGAGTCGTTAATTGAGCGAGTTGTTGAAGGACAAGTTCCAGCCTCTAGTCGTTCTGCGTCTTTACTCCTTGGTGCTATTTGGCAGGGGTTATTGATGCTTGATAGCATTCGTGATGGTTTCTTGCCAAAAGAAGACCCATATTTATTAAATAATATTAGTGGGTTTATTAATGAACCGTTGCCATACCCAGAGATTGCTGAAGCAATTCAGCAAGAAAAAGAAGCGGTTGAGCAGAAAAAGCATCAACAAGATACACAAGAAGTCGCTGAAGAAGATACCTTATCAGAGCCTTTGGTTGAGGAGCAGATAGAAGCGCATGGCTTTGATGATAGTATTGACCCAGTATTGGTGGAGATTTTCAGTGATGAGGCACAAGAAATTATTGAAAATATTCAACAGCAGGTTAATGATAATTTAAACGATAAAGAAAATCTTGATGAGCTAAAACGGGCTTTGCATACCCTAAAAGGGGGAGCGCGTTTGGTAGGTATTTTTAGTATTGGGAATACCGCGCATGAGATGGAGTCTATCGTTGAGAATTTAGATGATTATAGTGAGGCTAAAAAGCGTCAAGCAAAAACTCTATTACAACACGGCTCTAATACTTTATTAGATATGCTTGATACGATGTTGCGTCGTGAATTGCCTGAAGAGGCTAGCAGCTTAAATGAAGCATTATCATTGTTTGCACAAACTGGCGAATTTAAATTGCCAGAGCCAAAGAAAGCTGAACCAGAAGATACTCAAGTTGCTGAGTTGCAAAATCTTACAGAGAAAGAAAAAGGCTCTACTCAAACAAATGTTCATGATGAATCTATTGCGACTTCACATGAAAAGGATTCTTTAGAGCCATTGGCAGAAGAGGGCGCTCAGTTAGAGGAAAATGCAGAGTCTTTAGAAAAATCATTAGAAGCAACAGAAGCGGAAAAACCAGAAGAGCAATTGCCAGCCAAGAAAGAAGACTCTACTGAGCAACGCGTTGACCAATACAAAGAAACAGTCAAGGAAAAAAATACTCCTAAACAGCCGACCTCAACGCTACCGCATTTGGTTCGTGTTGATGCGAAATTGCTTGATGAGCTTATTACAATGGTTGGTGAAATGGCGATTTTACGTTCTCGGTTTGAAACGTTGGTTGCAACGACTGATTATAGTTTGACAGAGTTATCACGCGTTGCAATCCGTATTGGTGAGCAGACGCGTCGTTTAGATAGTGAAACTGAAGCTCAGATGTTGTTTAGACATGAGCAACATGGTTATAAAAATGAAGAGTTTGATCCATTAGAAATGGATAGATTCTCAGAAATGCAACAGTTATCACGCCAACTTGCAGAAGCGGTGGATGACCTTAAAAATCTTAACGACTCTTTAGAGCATGATAATTCTCTTATCCGTAATATCACTCATCAGCAAGCATTGTTGCAGCGTAATATTCAAAGTAGCTTGATGACTACACAAATGATGCGTTTTGATGTGCATGAGCCACGTTTAAGACGTTTGGTTAAGCAGACAAGCTTAACGCTTGGGTGTGAGGTTGACTTTATTTTACAAGGTGGCGAGGTTGAATTGGAGCGTCGCTTGCTTGAAGATATTTTGCCAGCGCTAGAGCATATTGTGCGTAATGCTATTGCTCATGGAATTGAAAAACCAGAAGAGCGGGTAAGAAAAGGCAAAACACGTTCAGGCACAATTAAAATTGACGTCTCTTTAAATGCATCAGAATTAGTCGTTAGAATTATTGATGATGGTAAAGGGTTAGATTTTGATGCCATTCGCAGAAAAGCATCAGAAAAAGGCATTCTTGATCCAGAGCGTCAAAATGATGAGCGCTATTTAAGTAGTTTAATTTTTAAATCAGGCTTCTCAACAGCCAAATCATTATCGCAAGTATCTGGACGCGGTGTTGGGATGGATGTTGTTAATGAGATGATCAAGCAGCGTCGTGGTCGTATTTTGGCAAACTCTATTGCTGATAAAGGTACTGAATTTGCCATTAATATACCTTTCTCTATGAGTATTTCCGAGGTGTTATTGATAGAGATTGCTGGACGGACTTATGCTGCGCCAATGTCTTCTGTTGCGGCGGTATCGCAAATTCCTGCAGAAAAATTACAACAAGCGCTACAAGGAGAGACGGTTTATCACGAGTATAACAATGAAGAATATCGCCTTTTTGTTCTAGGTCAGTACTTTAA
The DNA here is from genome assembly GCF_001888055.1 of Rappaport israeli. Taxonomy (GTDB): domain Bacteria; phylum Pseudomonadota; class Gammaproteobacteria; order Cardiobacteriales; family Cardiobacteriaceae; genus Rappaport; species Rappaport israeli. The sequence continues at coordinate 78,148 of NZ_LXHZ01000022.1, read as the reverse complement.
CCCTGAAGGGTATGAGGTGACCAGTGAAGATGGTACTTTGCCGGTGCTCTATGTAAATGCTGGTGATACTAAGGTAGCGTTGTTTATTGACCGTATTCTCAATCGTGTAGAGATTATTGTTAAAAATGTCAATCGTCAGTTGCTCAATATTCCAGGTATTTTAGGCGCAACCATTTTGGGGGATGGTAGTGTAGTGCCTGTATTAGAATTTGTTGATTTATCACGTCATATTAGCAGTGTTACGCCAATGCAAGATGCGTCTGTGGTAGATGAACAAGAGCTCCGTCAAGCTCATATCTTGGTTGTAGATGATTCGGTAACCATGCGTAAGGTAGCGACGCGTTTATTAGAGCGTCATAACTATGTTGTGCGTAGTGCTAAAGATGGTATAGATGCCATTGAAGCATTAGAAGAATTTACGCCAGACTTAATTCTATTAGATATTGAAATGCCAAGAATGGATGGTTTCGAATTTGCCAACCATGTCCGCCAAAACAGTCAAATTCCTGAGGTGCCAATTATTATGATTACTTCAAGAACGGGGGATAAGCACCGTGTACGTGCAGATATGATTGGGGTTCAAGGTTATTTAGGTAAGCCATATCGTGAAGATGTGCTCATTGAAACGATTGAAAGCATGTTAGAGGAATCAAAATAATGGTTAATTCACTGGAAGTTATGTGTATCCCAACCGCCTCACGTTGGCTAATTTTGCCCAAGGATTTGGTGAGAAATATTTATCCTTATGCACCCTCGCTTAAAAATGAGCAGTCTTCAGAGTTTGTTATTGGTAGCTTATTGATAAACAATGAAATTATTCCTTTGGTGGATTTGGATTTTGACCATAAACGCGATGAATTAGATAGTAATGAAGGGTTTCGTATTGTGATGATTGATAGCGTCTCTTCTCAGGCAAGATATCGTCATTATGCTTTGCTGGCCTATCAAGAGCCTAAAGCATTGACGCTACAAGCGGATAAAATTAAGACAATGAATTTAGGTGATCATCGTTATATTGCGCAGCAAGTTGCAATTGAAAATGAGCAGTGGCTAGATAAGTCTTGTTATATTCCAAACTTGTTAAATTTTGAATCAGAATTAACCATGAGCTAATTTATGAATGCAGATTATTTGGAGTTTGAGCAGCCGATTGCTGATTTGCAATATAAATTGGCTGAATTACAGCAATTTAGCAAACAGTCTGACATTGATTTGGCTGATGAAATCAAAAAATTAGAGACCAAGTTACAACAACTGACTCAATCTATTTTTGCTGAATTAAGCGATTGGCAAACTGCACAAGTGGCGCGTCATCCCCGCAGACCTTATAGCAAAGATTATATTGAACAGATTTTTACAGATTTTCACCAGCTACATGGTGATCGTCATTACGGTGATGATGCCGCTATCACGGCTGGCTTAGCGCGTTTAAATGGGCAAGCAGTGATGGTAATTGGGCAAGAGAAGGGACGCGATACTAAATCAAAATTGCGCCATAATTTTGGGATGCCCAGACCAGAAGGTTATCGTAAGGCCTTGCGTTTGATGAAACTTGCAGAGCGTTTTGGGTTACCCGTTATTACCTTTATTGATACTCCAGGGGCTTATCCTGGTATTGGCGCAGAAGAGCGTGGACAAAGCGAGGCCATCGCGCGCAATTTATACGAAATGGCGCAACTTAATGTTCCAACCATTGCCTGCGTCATTGGGGAAGGTGGTTCAGGGGGAGCATTGGCTATCGGGGTGGCAGATAGAGTATTAATGTTGCAATACAGTATGTACTCCGTGATTTCGCCAGAAGGTTGCGCCTCTATTTTGTGGCGCAGCGCTGAGAAAGCCTCAGAAGCCGCTGCAGCTATGCAAGTAACGGCAAAAAAACTGCATAATATTGGGCTAATTGATGCGATTGTAAATGAACCACTGGGGGGCGCGCATAGCAATCCTGAGCAGATGATGCAATTGCTAAAATCTTCACTAACGCAAGAACTTGACGCTTTATTAGCACTTAGTGCTGAAGAGCGCTTAAGCAAACGGATGGATAAGTTGCGTCATTATGGACAATTTAGCGAAGCATAAGCGTACGTTAGTGGTGATGCTTGAAATGTATTATGAATAAAAGCTTGTTGATAAGCGCTTTACTAATATTCTAATGTATCAATTATTTTTGTTTTAAAGATATAAAATTTTGGCGCTTGCTATTTAATCGCATCGTAGTTTATTTTGACTTCTATTTTACGCAATCAACCATTTTTCCATTGGCATCAAAGCTATTGCCCAAGTGCCTATATTGTAGCGGTGAGCGGTGGGCGCGACAGTATGGCATTAATGCATGCTATCGCACGAATGCAGGCGCAATTATCCATACCGATTGAGGTGGTTTACGTCAATCATCATTGGCAAACACAGGCGCAACAATGGGGACAATGGGTGGTGCAACAGGCGCAAGCGTTAGCTCTTCCAGCTTATCAATTAAGCGCTGATTATCATCTACTTAATATAAATCAAGGGCCTGAGGGCAACGCTCGTCAAGCGCGCTATCAAGCGCTTAAACATTATATTGACCAACGCGATTACCCCCGCCCCGTCTTGCTTACCGCCCATCACCAAGACGACCAAGCCGAAACCTTACTCTTGCAATTATTGCGTGGAAGTGGCTTGGCAGGTTTAGCCGCGATGCCTAGTAGAAGTGCTTTTGCTGGTGGTGAGCATTGGCGACCCTTACTCATGCACAGCCGTCAAACCATCAACACTTACATTGCAACACATCATATTCAATATTTAGAAGACCCCAGCAATAGTCATACACGCTATCAACGCAATTGGTTGCGCCACCATATCATGCCTAAACTCAATGCACGTCAACCCAGCGCTACTCAAGCCATAGCGCGTAGCGCACAGTGGTTAGGTGAGGCTTTAGCGTTAGAAACAGAGCTGTTAGCGCCTTATTTTGACTCTCAGCGTGCAGATAGATTAGCGCTTACGCCAATGCTTAATGCCAGCGAATTAGTGCAAAAAGCGGTATTACGGCAGTGGTTGCGTCGACTAGAGTTGCAAGCCTTGCCACACAAGCGGTTGCATGAATGGTTAATACAAATCCGCCAAGGCAATGGCAATCCCAGCTGGCAGCATGGCGCTTATCACATTATTTATCGCCACTTAAATCGCGCGCCTTATTTACAGCTTTATCACCACACCACACCAAGCAATCCTCCTATTGTAAAAGCACAGACCCATTGGCAGGGCATTGGTGAGATTGATATTTATAGCGGTTGGCAGCGCCTTAGCGCTTATTGTAGCGCGCAACAATTAACCCCAATATGGGCGCTTTATCCGCTTACGCCCAGTCCACGCTTTCAACCGCAACACGCCCAGCATTCGCATAGTCTCAAAGAATGGTTTCGCCGTTATGAAATCCCGCCCTATATTCGCAGACGCACCCCCATTTTATTGCTGATCCCAAATGCGCAAACTACAGCGCCAATGCAAATTGTTTGGGTGGGCGGTCTAGGCGTTAGCGCGCAGTTTGCATGGCTTGGGATTAACTGGCAAAAAAAGCCCATTCTGTTAGCATTCCATCTTCTCTACAGTCGGTTTTTAATCATCATGACTAAATTTATTTTTGTAACAGGCGGTGTGGTTTCCTCGCTTGGAAAAGGCATTGCCGCTGCTTCTTTAGGCGCTATATTAGAATCACGCGGTTTGCGAGTAACCATGGTCAAACTTGACCCTTATATTAATGTAGACCCTGGAACAATGAGCCCCTTTCAGCATGGGGAAGTATTTGTAACCCACGACGGCGCAGAAACCGATTTAGACCTCGGACACTATGAGCGCTTTGTGCGGATGCGCGCCACCCAATTTAATAATTGCACCACAGGGCGTATTTATTCAGAAGTAATCCGTAAAGAGCGACGGGGAGATTATCTAGGCGCAACCGTACAAGTTATACCGCATATCACTGATGCAATTAAATCGTATATTTTACGCGCTGCCGAAGGGGCAGATATTGCCATGGTCGAAATTGGCGGCACAGTAGGCGATATAGAATCACTTCCTTTTATGGAAGCGATTCGCCAACTAAGCGCCCAGCTTGGGCGTCAAGCCACCATGTTTATTCATCTAACCTTATTGCCTTATATTGCGGCGGCTGGTGAGCTGAAAACCAAGCCCACGCAGCATTCTGTTAAAGAATTGCGCTCTATTGGCATTCAACCAGATATGTTGATTTGCCGTAGCGATCGCGAAATTCCCGAAGAAGAACGCCGTAAAATCGCCTTATTTACCAATGTGCGCCCACAAGCGGTGGTTACAGGGTTAGACGTGCGCAACATCTATGAAATTCCCTTGCTCTATCATAAACAAGGGGTGGATGAGCTGGTGATTGATTACTTTAATCTAAAGGCTAAGCCTGCTGACTTATCGCGCTGGCAGAGCGTTGTTGATGCCATCGATAGTTTAGAAGGAGAGGTTAATATTGCCATGGTGGGCAAATATGTTGACTTAACGGATGCCTATAAATCGCTTAATGAAGCGCTTTATCATGCAGCTATTAGCACAGGGGTAAACGTCAATATTCATTATATCGACTCTGAAGATTTGAAAAAACAAGGCACTCAGCGCTTGCAAGATATTGATGCCATCGTTGTGCCAGGTGGTTTTGGCAATCGTGGGATTGAAGGAAAATTAATGGCGGTGCGCTATGCGCGTGAGCATAACATCCCTTATTTAGGCATTTGTTTGGGAATGCAATTAGCGGTGATTGAATATGCGCGAAATGTCTTAGGGCTTGAGAATGCTGGCAGTACTGAATGGGATGAAAAAGTGCAAGACCCCGTGATTGCGCTGGTAGAACAATGGGTGGATGACCGTGGCGAAAAACAACTGCGCACCGTAGAGAGTGATTTAGGCGGTACAATGCGCTTAGGCGCTTTACCTGCCAGACTCAAATCAGGTAGCAAAATCGCCAACATTTATCAAAAAGAAATTATCAGCGAGCGCCATCGCCATCGCTATGAAGTCAATACGCACTATGAGAAAGATTTACAATCAGCAGGTTTGGTGATTAGTGGACGTTCTGAAGATAATGGTTTAGTAGAAGTGGTAGAAATTCCTACGCATCGCTGGTTTGTCGCTTGTCAGTCGCATCCTGAATTTACCTCTACGCCTCGTGATGGTCATCCGCTCTTTAGCGCCTTTGTGCAAGCGGCGATTGACTATCAACAGGAGAAAAATGTATGAATTTATGTGGATTTGAAGTAGGCGCGGATAAGCCATTATTTTTAATTGCAGGTCCTTGTGTGATTGAATCAGAAAAATTAGCGCTAGAAACCGCCCAAACTCTAAAAGAACTCAGCCAAAAACTTAATATCCCTTTTATCTATAAATCCTCATTTGATAAAGCCAATCGCTCTTCTGGGCAGAGCTATCGCGGATTAGGAATGGCTGAAGGATTGCGCATTTTAGCCAAGGTTAAAGAGCAGGTGGGCGTGGCAGTATTAACCGATGTGCATGAAGATACGCCATTAGATGAGGTGGCGGAGGTGGTGGACGTGTTACAAACCCCTGCTTTTTTATGTCGGCAAACCAATTTTATTCACAAAGTTTGCCAACAAGGATTGCCTGTAAATATCAAAAAAGGGCAGTTTCTAGCCCCTTGGGATATGCAACATGTTGCCGATAAAGCAAAAAGCACTGGCAATACCCAAATTATGCTTTGCGAGCGTGGCGCTTCGTTTGGGTATAACAATTTGGTCTCTGATATGCGTTCATTAGCGGTTATGCAGAAAATGGGTTGTCCTGTCGTATTTGATGCCACGCATTCTGTGCAATTACCAGGTGGGCAAGGCGCTTCTTCAGGAGGGCAACGCGAGTTTGTTCCTGTGTTGGCGCGTGCGGCAGTTGCAGTTGGGGTGGCGGGGGTATTTATGGAAACACATCCTGACCCTGAGCGCGCCTTATCAGATGGTCCTAACGCTTGGCCTCTTGGACAAATGCAACCCTTGCTAGAACAATTAATTGGCTTAGATAAATGGGTAAAAGCGCTATAATGGCGCTTTTATTGTGGGTGAAATTTATTAGACCTGATATTTTTTGAAGATATTTTTAAAAGACAGGAGAAAGAGATGACGACAATTAGCAAAATTGAAGGGTTAGAGATTTTAGACTCTCGTGGTAATCCAACGGTTCAGGTAAGCGTTAGCTTATCAGATGGCGCTACAGCAATTGCCGCTGTGCCTTCAGGCGCTTCAACGGGTTCGCGTGAAGCGCTAGAAATGCGAGATGGAGATAAAAACCGTTATTTAGGCAAAGGGGTAAGCAAAGCAGTTGGGCATGTCAATAATGAGCTGGCGCAATTGTTGGTTGGTCAAAGTATTGAAGATTTAAAAAGCCTTAGACCAAAAAATGCTAGAGCTTGATGGAAGCGAAAATAAAGATAAATTAGGGGCTAATGCTATTTTGGGCGTTTCGCTTGCATTGGCGCGCGCCAAAGCCAATAGCACGCGTAAGCATTATATGAAGTATTGCATACTGGCGGAGCGTATCAATTGCCTGTGCCTATGATGAATATCATTAACGGCGGTGAGCATGCAGATAATTCTGTTGATATCCAAGAATTTATGGTAATGCCTGCTGGGTTTGAAAGTTTTTCAGAAGCTTTGCGCGCAGGAGCAGAGATTTTCCATGCGCTGAAAAAAGTATTAAACGATAAGGGATTATCAACCGCTGTAGGCGATGAAGGCGGGTTTGCACCTGATTTGGGCTCTAATGAAGAAGCGCTTGAAATCATCATGACCGCGATAGATAAAGCTGGCTATAAAGCAGGTGAGCAAATTTATTTAGCGCTAGATGTGGCAGCTTCAGAAATGTATAACAACGGAGTGTATTCGCTTGCCTCAGAAGGTAAAGAATACGATTCAGCAGGTTTTGTCGATTACTTGGCAGGATTGGTTGAGCGCTATCCAATTGTTTCAATTGAAGATGGATTAGATGAAAGCGATTGGGATGGCTGGAAAATCTTAACCGAAAAACTAGGCGATAAAGTACAGTTGGTCGGTGATGATTTGTATGTAACCAATACGAAAATCTTTAAAGAAGGGATTGATAAAAATATTGCCAATGCAATTTTGATTAAGCCTAACCAAATTGGTTCATTAAGCGAAACGTTAGAAGCCATTGCGATGGCAGAACAAGCAAATTATGCCGCGATTGTTTCGCATCGCTCTGGCGAAACAGAAGATACCACTATTGCTGATATTGCAGTTGCAACCAGTGCAACACAAATCAAAACCGGCTCTTTATGCAGAAGCGACCGCGTCGCGAAATACAATCGCTTGCTAACCATTGAGGCAGAGCTTGGCGATAAGGCAAGTTATGGCGGTAAAGCGGCATTGTTAGGTAAAATCAAAGCCTAATGAAACGCTTGTCGGTTTCCATTATTTTATGGACGTTGGCCACCATTTTGGTGGTCTTAAACGTTTATTTGTGGCAAGTCCAAGAGCGCAAAAAAACGCGACTTGAGGGCTTGCAATCACAAATTGCTTTGCATCAGCGAGAGAATAAAAATCTGCTTGATCGCAATAATGATTTAAATGTTGAAGTGCAAAATCTACGTTCGCCTGAGTCATTAGCTTCTTATGAAGAAAAAGCGCGTGAAAATTATGGTTTGATTGGTAAAAATGAAACTTTTTTTGTTTTGCCAAGAAAAGAATTAGAGCAAATTCCTGATATTAAAGGCTTAGACAATGGGCAAAAAGATTTATTGCTTTCAACTAAAACCATCAATCGAAGCTTAACCCCATTCATACAACAAGACTCACCCAAAGAACAAACAAGCGAAGGCATTGAGCCGATTGCTGTGAGTCCTGTGCCACTTCAATTAGAATCTTTATCCCCTTAACCTTCAGCGCTAGGCGCTAATGATTGCGAGAATATTATGCTGTCTTTTTTTGAACGCCTGACCAAACCTTTTCCTGATATTCAAAATGATGTTGAGCCTCCTAAAACCTTATTAGCCTTTTATCGTCATTATTTGCGCGGGTTTGAATGGCATATTGCTGGCATTACCTTTTTTAATGTTTTGCAGGCGGTTTTTGAGGTCATGCTATTTGCTTTTATGGGTCAGTTGGTTGATTGGCTTTCTAGCCACGACCGCGCGACTTTTTTTGCCGATGAAAGCACTACGTTATGGGGTATGGCGGCGGTGCTTTTAGTGATTTTGCCATTAATTGTAATTGGTGAGGCACTATTGCATTATCAAGGTATTATGGGCAATTTTCCCATGGCAGTGCGCTGGCGAATGCATAATTTATTGCTCAAGCAGAGCATGACGTTCTACAACGAAGAGTTTTCAGGGCGCATTGCAACAAAGGTGATGCAAACTGCCTTATCGGTTCGCCAAAGTGTGATGACGTTTTTAGGCGTATTGGTTTATATCGCGGTATATTTTTTATCCATGGTGATATTGTTAGGACAATTGCATTGGTTGATGATGTTGCCAATACTGGGATGGTTGGTGATTTATGTGGGATTGCAGATTTATTTTATTCCGCGTTTACAGCACATTTCAAGAAGACAAGCTGATGCCCGCTCAACGATGACAGGGCGCGTCGTAGATGCTTATACCAATATCGCAACCGTTAAATTATTTGCCCATACCCACCGCGAAGCCGACTATGCGCAACAATCCATGCAAGGCTTTTTGCAAACGGTATATGAGCAGTTTCGTTTGGTTACAGGGTTGCAGCTTTCGGTGCGCACTTTGAATTATTTATTACTGTTTGGCATTGCCGGGCTTGGTATTGGCATGTGGGTAGAATCTTTATTAACGGTTGGCGCGGTGGCGGTAGGGGTTTCGCTGGCATTGCGTTTAAACAGTATGTCGCAGTGGGTGATGTTTGAGGTGAGCAGTTTGTTTGAAAATATCGGCACCACCATTGACGGCATGAAAATGCTCGCCAAACCGCAATTAGTGCAAGATGTTGCCAATGCGCCAGAGTTGCACGTTGAAGAAGGCAAAATCGAGTTTAAACAAGTAGGCTTTAGCTATCAGCAGAAAAAAGACAGCCCCAGCAAGGTGATTGATAATTTGAGTTTTACCATCAAGGGAGGTGAAAAAATTGGTTTGGTGGGGCGCTCAGGGGCGGGAAAATCTACCTTGGTTAATGCCTTGTTGCGCTTTTATAACCTAGAAAGTGGCAGTATTTGTATTGATGGGCAAGATATTGCCAAGGTCAGCCAAGAAAGCTTGCGCCAACAAATTGGCATGGTAACGCAAGACACCGCATTATTACATCGCAGTATCCGCGAAAATATCCTCTACGGACGCCCTGATGCCAGCGATGAAGCGCTTAGAAAAGCCATTGAACGCGCTGAGGCAACTGGCTTTATTCAAAATCTTAGTGATCGTTATGGCAATGAAGGATTAGATGCACAAGTTGGCGAGCGTGGCGTTAAACTTTCAGGAGGACAGCGTCAGCGTATTGCCATTGCGCGCGTATTACTAAAAGATGCGCCCATATTGATTTTAGATGAGGCAACCTCAGCGCTAGATAGTGAAGTAGAAGCCGCTATCCAAGATACTTTATGGCAACTGATGCAAGGCAAAACAGTGATTGCTATCGCACACCGCCTATCCACCATTGCCGCTATGGACCGCTTGATTGTCTTAGATGAGGGTAAAATTGTTGAGCAAGGGCATCATGATGAACTAATTGCACAAAATGGCATTTATGCGCAACTCTGGGCAAGACAAACAGGCGGTTATTTAGGGCAGGATTAAGGGATTAGTTTCTGTGCTATGATAAATGGCTGTTGACTTGTTAGCGCAGATATTTTTAGATTAAACAATACTTGTTCTAGCAAAATAGGTCAGCTAGAAAATGTGATAAGATTTTAAAAAGTTATATAAAACAAAAACATAAAAGAGAGGTAGTATGACAAATCAAACCAAAACCCTAAAGGTTGGCGATAAATCCTATCAATATTACGCTTTAGAAGACGTAGTAGAGTCAGCGCATTTAAAAAAGCTTCCTTATTCTATTAAAATTCTTTTGGAAAATTTAATGCGCTTTCAAGATGATGAATCAGTAAGCGCAGAAGACGTGCAGGCGCTTGCAACTTGGGCGCCTAATCAATTAGAGGATAAAGAAATTGCTTTCACACCAAGCCGTGTGGTGTTGCAAGATTTTACTGGTGTGCCTGCGGTGGTGGATTTGGCAGCGATGCGTGATGCTATGCGCAAATTAGGGAGCGACCCAGCCAAAATCACCCCTCAAGTCCCCGTGGATTTAGTGATTGACCATTCAGTGATGGTGGATTATTTTGGCACTAGCGACGCGCTAGAAAAAAATGCTGAGCTTGAATTTGAGCGTAACGGTGAACGTTATAAATTTTTGCGTTGGGGGCAAAAAGCCTTTGACCGCTTCCGCGTAGTTCCACCTGATACTGGCATTGTGCATCAGGTAAATTTAGAATATTTAGCGCAAGTGGTTTTTCAAAAAGAGCAGGGTGAGCAAACCTTAGTTTATCCCGATACCTTGGTTGGCACTGATAGCCATACCACCATGATTAACGGCTTGGGTGTGCTAGGTTGGGGCGTGGGTGGTATTGAGGCAGAAGCGGCTATGCTTGGACAGCCTATTACCATGCTTGTGCCTGAAGTGGTTGGATTTCACCTAGAGGGTAAATTAAAGGCAGGCGTTACCGCGACTGATTTGGTGCTAACTGTTACGCAAATGCTTAGAGAACATGGTGTGGTGGGAAAATTTGTTGAGTTTTACGGCGATGGTTTGGCGGATTTGCCTTTAGCAGATAGAGCAACGATTGCAAATATGGCGCCTGAATATGGCGCAACGTGTGGCATTTTCCCAATTGATGAAGAAACGCTGAACTATATGCGCCTATCAGGGCGTGATGAAGCGCTTATTGCCCTAACTGAGGCGTATGCAAAAGCGCAGGGCATGTGGCGTGAAGTAGGCGCTAAACCACAATTTAATGCCACTCTCACACTTGATATGGCAACAGTTGTGCCGTCTGTAGCAGGGCCCAAACGTCCGCAAGATCGCATCGACTTAGACCAACTCAGCAATCAAGTTGAAAAATTACTCCCCAGTGAGCGTAAATCTGTCAACATCAGCATCGATGGACAATCGCACACCTTAAAAGATGGGGATGTAGTGATTAATGCCATCACCAGTTGCACTAATACCTCTAATCCATCCGTATTATTAGCTGCAGGATTGGTGGCTAAAAAAGCAGTGGAGCATGGTTTAACTCGTCAGCCATGGTGCAAAACCTCACTTGCCCCGGGTTCGCAAGTGGTCACCGATTACCTGAAAAAATCAGGATTATTACCTTATTTGCAAGAACTTGGTTTTAATGTGGTGGGCTATGGTTGCACCACCTGTATCGGCAATTCAGGGCCTTTGCCTGAAGTGATTGGTAACGCCATTGATGAGCATAATCTCACCGTTGCATCTGTTTTATCAGGCAATCGCAATTTTGAAGGGCGTGTGCATGCTAAAGTTAAAATGAATTTCTTAGCTTCTCCGCCTTTGGTTGTGGCTTATGCGCTGTTAGGCAGTGTGGATAAAGATATTACCAAAGAGCCTATCGGTAAGAATGCACAAGGCGAAGAAGTCTATTTAAAAGACATTTGGCCAACCCCAGAGGAAATCCAATCCGAGCTAAAAGCCATCGAGCGTGAGATGTATGTAGAAGGCTATGAAGATGTCTTTAAAGGGTCAGAAATGTGGCAAAACATTGAGGTTGATGAGTCAAAAATCTATGCTTGGGATAGCGATTCAACCTACATTAAAAACCCACCTTATTTTGACGGCATGAGCAAAGAAGCGCCCAGCGCGCTCCCACAAATCAAAGAAGCTCGCGTATTGGCGCGCTTAGGCGATTCCATTACCACCGACCATATCTCACCAGCAGGCTCTTTTAGCGCCGATTCTCCAGCAGGACAATATCTAATCAAACGTGGAGTAGAGCCTAAAGATTTTAATTCCTATGGTTCACGTCGAGGCAATGATGATGTAATGGTGCGCGGAACATTTGCCAACATTCGTTTGCGCAACGAACTTGCTCCAGGTACAGAAGGCGGCTATACCACCCATTTCCCTAGTGGCGAAGTAACCAGTATTTATGAAGCAGCTATGCGCTATCAGCAAGATAATGTAGCGCTTATTGTATTAGCTGGTAAAGAATATGGCACAGGCTCTTCACGCGATTGGGCGGCAAAAGGCACCTTACTCCTAGGCGTGCGCGCTGTTATTGCAGAAAGCTACGAGCGCATTCACCGCTCCAACTTAGTAGGCATGGGCGTATTGCCTTTGCAGTTTGTCGAAGGGGAGAGTCGCGACTCTTTGGCGCTAAAAGGCGATGAAGTCTTTAGCTTTGCACCCTTAGAAAAAGGCGCAAAACAACTAAAAGTTACCGCAAAAAATCCTCAAGGCGAAGAAAAAACCTTCACCGTTAACGTGCGGATTGATACGCCAAAAGAATGGGCGTATTACCAACATGGCGGCATTTTGCAATACGTTTTACGCCAACTTGACCAAAAAGGCTAGCATTAAGCCTTGACACAAAACCCCCGTAAAAGGGGGTTTTTTATGGCGTAAGAGAATAAATGCCTCAAAATTCCTTGAGGGTAGTAACTTTATTGTTAGATTAAACGGATAATTGTGTAGTATAGTAAGAAGGTTAGTTGCGCCTATTAAGCGCGACTAAGCGACTAAGAAGCAATAAGCGCAACGCTGAAAGCCAGTAAGCTCAGCCGTGTATAGAACATTCAAATGTAGAGACGCCATGACCACAGTGAATAAGTTAACAAAAATGAGACTCCAGCCATTAGCCATTGCCATATATTTTGCAGCGCAGAGCGTTTATGCCGCGCCGCAATCTCCGTTTTTAAGTACACCTCCGCATTTAATTGATATTAAAAGTGAAGTGAGTAAATTAACCGCTTTACCTAATATTTTATTACAGGTGGATGATTCAGGTTCTATGTCAGCACGAATAGGACGGACTACTAGGATGGATATCCTAAAGGAAGCATTGTTTAATCTATTGAATAACTATGATCCCAGTAATCCTAATGCCAAAAAAGATGCTCAGGGTAGACCTTTGCAGATGCATTGGAATATGATTACCCTGAATGGAACAGCTAGTGATAGATATGGTAGATATGGTAGTTATAATAATTATGTACCAGTTGCTTATGTATCAAGACGATATGAGTATATGACAGCGGCGGAATTAAGACCTTATATCAGTAGGTTGTATGCAAGTGGTGGAACACCTTCAACACAGCGTTATATCCATTCAGCTAAAACTGCCTTAGAAGCTATGAAATATCACTGTCAAAAAACTATATTGTAGTTTTATCTGATGGTGATGCGAATGATGGGAGGAAGTATCTTCGTTGGTTTAATTACGATTTCTATCGTGGTCCATATGGGGGTAGGTCTCTTTTCGGTGATCTCCCTGATTACTATAATTCGGCAGCAGGAGGTAGTAATAATGGAATTGCTTATTTTAGTAGACAGATGCTCAATAGAGATTGGAAAAACACTGGAACAGATATTGAGGGAAATCCTTGGAAAGGTAAGCAAAATGTACAAACGTATACGGTTGGCTTTGGCAGTGGCTTGAGCCGTAATGGTAAAAGTTATTTGGAACATGGAGGCGCTGCTGAAGGAGGTGTTCAAACTTATTTTCATGCAGATAATGCGCAATCTTTGGTTGATGCTTTTGAGACAATATTTAGCAATGTAGATAAAGAAAATGTCCAACAAGAGTCTAAGAAAACCACTTCAGTTACAGCCCCTGTGGTAGCTACTACGCCAATTGATGATTTAGCGGCTACTTTCACGCTGGATACTAAAATTTGGAGCAGTGAAATTCATTTTCATCAGCTCGATGAAAACGGGCAGGTAAAAACAAATGCAAAAGGTGAGCCGCTTTCTGTGCCTGCTAACTATATTTCTCAACGTAAAGTCATTTTAAATAATGGCAGTAAAAATTATTGGATGGATAACTCTACGGCTTCAGAAGCAGCGAGAGATTTTGGTTTTGCAGATGTAAAAGAATTTAGACAAGGGTTTTTGCCTTGGATTGCTCGTTATGATGTAGATGATAAAACGATTGAACAACAGGTTAAAAATCTTCGCTTAAGACAGCGAACCGTATCAGAATATCGCGTGCGTACTGATGACGCTAGAGATGATAAGCGTCAAATGGGTGATGTTTTAGATGCAGATATTGTAAGTATTGATGGCGCTAAATACATTATGACTGGCGCTAATGATGGAATGGTTTATCTCTTTGAGCAAACAAGAAATAAAAATAAGCCTATGCTCTTAAATTGAATTATATTCCTGGCGCGATGGAGCGTGAAAGCAGTGATGATACGTTAATGAAAAATATGCCTAATTTGGCAAAAAGTGATTATGGTTTGCCTAGCAATCCACATATGTATGGCGTTAATGGCGGCATTAGTTTTGTTAAAACGCCAAAATATGCAGAAGGGGGCGAACGCCATCAGCGCACAGTAGCGTTTGGTGCTATGGGTCAAGGCGGTAGAGGGGTTTATGCGCTCAATATTTCTGGTTGTGAGCGCAAGCTTACCTCTGAAGCTTGTGATAAAGTTGGACTGGAGTCCAGTGCGCTCTTATCTGGTGTACCATTATGGGAAAGCAAAAAAAAGCCAAGAAAATAAGTTAGGCTATACTGTTAGCAGACCCTTCATGTATGGGTTGGCAAAAACTTGGAATCAAAACACCCCAACAGTGGCGCAAGACGTTATTTTGGCAGGATTTGTTGCAAACGGACATCAGGCGGCTAATAAAAATATTGCGTATGACGATAAGCCATCGCTCTACATCTACAATATGCTTGGTGAAGAGTTAGGCACAAATATTACTAGAGGCGCTTTGCAATCTAATGGCAGCGCGGGTGAGCTTATCACTAAACTTCAAGCGCAAGATGCCGATAGTAAAGGTGCCTTAGCTTCGCCTATTGGTTATGATATTGAAAATGATGGTATTATTGATGTGGTCTATGCAGGCGATTATTTTGGCGATTTATATCGTTTTGATTTGCGTGGAAATCAAAACGATTGGACGGTTAAAAAAATCTATAATGGCGATTCTTCACGTCCAATTACAGCAGCTCCAGTCGTTTATCGTGATACGGATGTAAACAAACCAATCATCGCATTTGGAACAGGAAGCGATTTGTATGAACGGGATCGTTATCGCGTCGCACAACAAGGATTTTTTGCGATTTATGATGATTTAACAAATAAAAATCCAGCGGCAGTGACTAATAATGATTTGGCGCAACGTTCACTTACCACTAAAGGGAATAAACGCACCTCTATTAGAATCTCTGAATTAGAAAAAGGAAAGAAAGGATGGTGGATTCCTTTGATAACAGGACGTGCTTTACCCAGTGGTCAATCAGGTGAGTTTAGCACCAGTGAAATGGTAGTTACACAACCCTCTATATTACTTAGTACTGTATTTTTTACCACAAGAACCTACAAAGGCTCTAAATCTTCTAGTGGAAATACAAGCAATACACCCAAAGAAACCTGTAGTGTTTCGACAGAAAGTGATAAATCATCAGGCGACAGTCAGTTGATGGCAATTGACATTAAAACAGGCGCATTGCCAGATGCCGCTACTTCTGCCAAATTAACAACAGAGGAAGAAGTAGTTGGCGTTGACTTGGGCTCATTAGCTTCTTCTGTAATCGTTGAAGAGAAAATACCTGAACAATCTGCAGTAAACGTATATGGTCAAATAGGGAGTGGCGAGTTACCAGAGATTGGCAATGTTCGTGCGACTATCGATGGTGCACCAAAATGCGTGAGTCGCAGCAATCCAGTTCGGCTCAGCTATACTGTAGCTGGGACGGGCTACCAAGCTAGAGAGGTGCCAGTGCCCTATTGTTCTGAAGGGGTACGCTTGATTCGAACCACAACGCGTGAAATTAAATAGTCTTTTAGCGGTTTGGCTTTATAGCTAAGCCGCTTAATACGGAATTTATTATGAAAGTGTATAAGCTTAAAAAACAATCTGGGATGTCGTTGCTAGAAGTGGTGGTTTCTATGCTCATTATTGGGTTAGGATTAGTAATGGCAGCCTCGATGATACAAGCCAGCAACCGTTATGGTGAATCAGCAGAATATCGCAGTATGGCGATTGATAAGATTCAATCGATTGCAGATAGCATGCGTGCTAATGCATTAGGTGGGCAGGGGTATGTTTGGGGGCGTAGTAATTATATGGAAACGGGTTATAATCCAAATAATGTTCCTTTACAAACGGTTACGCCTTGTGTAACTAATTGTAAAACCAAAGACACATTAAAAGACCAAGCAGAATCTATTGCTTATAGACGTGCACAAGCTGATTTGATTACTTGGCTTGGGCAGGTGGCAACTTCTCTTCCTGGTGGGCAAGCCTCTATTGGGCGTCATGGCTCAACTTATACCGTAACCGTGATGTGGCAAGTCAATGCAGAAAGCGATTCTCTGGGAATAGATGACATTCGCACTGAATCAATAGATTTTACGTTTGATTTATAAAGATTACAGGAATAATCATGCTATTGAATAAACAAAAAGGGGCTACTTTATTAGAACTCATGATCTCTCTTTCTATTGGCGTTATTTTATTACTTACTTTAGCTTCGGTCTATCTTACTGCTTCTAATACCAATAAATTGCGCAATGCCAATGCAGATTTAGATGATGCGGCAAGACAAATTTTTGACCGCTTAAAGTACGATTTGGATTTAGCGGGCTATATTGATATTTTTGATGCAGATGCAAATGGTAACAAAGTAGCAGAAAAGTTGGTAAAACTAAGCGATGAGGGTGTGCAGAATATGTATGGGCGGATAATGGATACATCAAGCGCTTCATCAATAGCCCCTAAAACACCAATAGAAGAAGTAACAGGGAGAAGAGGGTTAGTTGGTACAGATAATAGCTTAACCATTACCTATCAAGTTTTACCCGTAACGACTAATACCAGCGCCAATCCGGTAACTTTGCCTACTGCAGTTAATGCCAATAGTGGTTGGGGGCTGGATTGTCTTTCTCAAGATCAAGGTAATAAATTTATAACAAATAAATATATTTATGAAAATAATACGTTTATATGTGAAACAGTAACAAAATCTGGAGGGATTGGATCTCAGCCTTTGGTGGGTGAGGATTCAGTAGATGGTACGACAATTACACAAATGACGTTTCGCTATTTGGTAACTAATCCAGCTGAAAAAACAACCGATGTGAATGTTTATAACAGTCAATCTGGGCTGTATGTTTCTGATATTAAAACCGCTAGTGAGGTGGAAGCAAGTCTTTTAAAATGGGCTGGGGTTACAGGGGTTGAGGTGTGCATGGTTGTAGCGGGAGCGCCATTGCAAGGCTCATTAGAAAATATTCTGGAGAATCAACCGACTCTTCCTGTCTGCACAAGAAAAAATGATGGGACTTTCGCAGATAATATCACAAGACCAAACGAGGATGATCGTTTGTATCAACGCTACGTTAAAATATTTAATGTTCCGAATGCTTTGTATTTGTCACCTTAAATTTATAGAGATTTAATAATGAATAGAAAAAAACAGGTTAATCAGCGTGGGATTGTATTGTTAAGCTGCTTGATATTTTTGATACTGTTGCTTATTTTGATGCGTTTTACTATTGGGAGCGCAAGAATTAGCGAATTGAAAGTAGGCGCTGATCTCGATCAAATGAATGCCAAAGAAGCTGCATTATTAATAATGCGTGATGCAGAATTATTTGTGCAAAGACAATCAGCTGATGGTAGGTCTTTAGAAACCAATGTCATTGAAACTGAAGAGGAGACGCTTAAAAAAGCAGTGGATTTTTGGAAAGAAAATACAAGTCTTAATCTTAATGGCGTCTATGATGGCGATGCAAATCCTTGCACAGATGAGAAATGTTCTAATCATGTAAATTGGAATGTGGCTTGTGGGGGGACAAGTGGATTGATTTGTGCTGGTGATGCGACGAATAACGCAAATGCTCAAAATAGAGGGAAGTATATTATCGAACGTTTCAAAGGGGATGGTAAACTTGGATTAAGTGGCAGAGATAAAAATACATTGGTTTTGCGCGTAACGGGCATTGGAATTAATGGTAATAATTCTGTCGGTGATAACGCAACTACTGTTATGTTGCAAAATACTTATATTTTATCTGTGCAATAGCTAGGACAGGCTTATGAAAAAAATCAAACTGGATTTACTTTGATTGAGTTGATGATAGTTGTCGCGATTATTGGCATTATTATGGCTATTGCAGCGCCTAGTTTTAGCCGTATGTTGGCAACTTCAGAAATCAATAGTGTGATAGGGCAATGGCGCGATGGCTTTAATCTAGCACAAACAGAAGCTTTAAGATTAAAACACCGTATTAAACTTTGCCCAAGCAGTGATGGGGCAACATGTGCGAATAATAAAAAGGACTTTTCTGTAGGCTGGATTGTGTTAGATTTAGAGAACAATCAATTAATCCGCGATTTTCCCCCATCCCCAACATTAAAAAATAATACGATTAAGCTTAATATAAATACCCCAAACGATATTATATTTTTACATAATGGGCGCTTACAAAGCAGTTTTGCGTCTGGAACGCTAAGCGCAATGCATACAAAGCATAGTAATTTACAAGCAAGTTTAACTATTGCACGTACAGGGCGAATAAGATCCAGTTAATTTAGAGTAGAGATAATGAATAATATGAAAAGTTTAAAACAATACGCATCTGCTAAGTATCAATCTAAGGGCTTTACTTTGGTTGAATTAATTATTGTAGTGGCAATTATTGGCATTTTAGCTCAATTGCTGTTCCTAGTTATACCCAATATGTGTTGCGAGGTCATCGCGTAGATGCGCGTAATGCAATGCAAGAAATTGCCCAACGTTTACAACAAAGCTATAGCGTAAATCGTCAGTATCCTACTAATGTAAATTTAGCTGCTTGGGGATTAAATCGATCGCCTGCTACTGGAACAAAGCGCTATGATATTAGCGTTACGACGACAGCAAATACTTATACCATTAGTGCTGTGCCAACTGCTGCACAAAACAGCGATGAATGCGGAACCTTTACTTTAAATCAGTCGGGCGTTAAAACAGCGGCAGGGCAAGGTGGTCGCGGTGATTTATCTATTAAATGCTGGCAAAGCTAGTTCAAAATGACTGCACGAATTTCATGTAAAATCAATTTATAAATACGAATATTTTTAGTGCATTAATGGCTTTTTAAAATACTATTTTGAAATGAAAGTTACTTTACAAGCAAGGGCTAAAGCGTTAAAGTAGCGTTCGCATAGCTGCTGAGTGCGTGTTTCCTTAGACCCCTTGACCCTAATTGAATACGCTAGGGAGTCAGACGTAGCTGGGTGCGCAAGCTCATTTTAGATGAGAAGCCCGAAAGCTTACTGAGGCGCCCACTTGAACCTATCGGTTCAAGGGCATTAGGTTAAACGGCTTAAGCGGTTATGCTTTTTTAAAACCAACCTTAGGGTTGGTTTTTTTATGCGTATTTTATTTTTAAATGATTTGAATTATTTAAATGGCGTGTTTTGATTTTAATATGCGTGTTCTGTGTTCTGTTTAGTCTGGTGGTAATGGTCGACTGTATTTTTAGTTTGAAATATTAGTTATAGGTATTCTTTTTACTTTTATATGAATGGGCTCTAGCAATGGGTTGGTTTGCAGATAAGTTTAAATTGACTAAGAATTAGCGACAAAATAAAGAGGGCGTCTGATAGGTTAAAGAGTAGAGCTCTAACGGATGGGGGTTAAAGATTGTGAAAATAAGCAATGGGCGCAAATGTTTTGCTAGAAAGGGCTAGATGTTTTAGGGCGTATGGATTGGGTTATAGTCGAAGAATTGAAAAAGTATTACGGCGTTGGCTCGCCTTGCCGTACTATCTGTACTGTCTGCGGCTCGCCGCCTTGTACTACTTTTTCACTTCTTCAACTATATCTGCTAGGCGGTTTTAAAAACTAGAATAGAGGCGCGAGGTATGAATGAGGGGTTTTTAAAGGGCGCTGTCATTGGTGATTTATTGAGTGCTGTCTTGATGATTGGAGATGGATTGATTGCTTAGGCGAGCTTTGAATTTTTCAACATTGGGCAGTAGGAGGTTAACAATTAGTCCAGGTTGATTATCTTTTAGTTCAATTGCGCCACCGTGAAGATTAACTACGGCGCTAACTAGCGCAAGTCCAAGACCATTGCCAGGGGTGCTTCTGGCGCTATCTAGGCGGTAAAAGCGTTTTAAAACGTCGTTGCGTTTATCACTTGGAATGCCATGCCCATTATCGGTTACGCTAATTAGGATATCTTTGTTAACAATTTTAGCGATGAGGCAGATTGTACCGCCTTTTGGGGTGTATTTAACGGTGTTGTCTAATAGGTTGGTGATAGCTTGTGCGAGCAGGTGGCGATTGCCCATAAGTTGTAGGTTTTCGCTGATATCGCTGGTAAATTGATGTTCGCCGTCTTCAGTTAGGACTTCATAAAGTTCGGCTAAATCTTCGCAGATGGTGGTGAGGTTGATGATTTCAAAATCATCGCGCGCGCGTGATTCTACTTGTGCGATGTTTAAAAGGGCGTTAAAGGTGCGCAAAAGATTGTCCGCGTCTTCAATAGAGCTGGCGATTACTTCGCGTAATTCAGCGCAGGGTGTTTTAACATCTAATAATGCAACTTCCATGCGATTTCGTAGGCGATTTAAGGGGCTTCTGAGGTCGTGGGCAATATTGTTGGTTACTTGGCGTTGGCTGGTAATAAGATTTTCTATGCGATCTAGCATGTGGTTTAAGTCTTTAGCAAGGCGGTTGAGTTCGTCAGAGTCATTATGATTGGTGCGGATGCGTTCGGAAAATCGCCGTCGACGATGCGTCGGGCGGTGCGCGAGATGCGAGCGGTAGAATAAACAATGGTGCGACTCATGAAAAATGAACCAAAAAAGGAGGCAAGCAATAGGATGCTGGTCATTAAATAGACCATGCGCGACATGTTATCCAGTAGGTTTTTTTCGTTTTTGGTGTTGTAGCCAATAACGAGTGAGTAGTCGCTCAAAACAGGCAGAATGGTTACGCGCATGAGTTTGAGAGGGTCGTTGGTAGATTCTTGCGAGGGATTTCTGACATGGCATAGTTCAGAAAAGGAGGCATCGATAATGCGATCTTGTTGGTTGACACGCGCAAGAGTTTCTTGAATATCGCCTGTGGCGATAATACAAAAAGACATATTGGGTTCGGTTGAGATGCGTTCGGTTATGCCGATGGCGGGTGGGGGTAAACCCATGTTGGCGCGGTATTCAATGGTGCGCTCTAGGCGGGTCGATTCGGCGTGGATGCGCAAATTAATTTGTTCAGCGATTTCTTGAGCGGCGGTTTGATAAATCATAACCATTGAAACGCCCATTAATACGCTCATGGCAACTGTAAAGAGCAACGAGTACCGAAATGCGGTGGTGCTCGTTGCTTTGGATAAGTCGCTTAGAAATTTAGTGATAAGCTGTGGGGTCATAAAGGCTATAGCCAGCGCCGCGCTCAGTGTGGATTAAAGGAGGGTTAAAATCTTTATCGATTTTGCTACGTAGGCGTGAAATATGTACATCAATGACGTTGGTTTGTGGGTCAAAATGATATTCCCAAACTTTTTCTAATAACATGGTGCGGGTAACGACTTGTCCAGCGTTGCTCATTAAATATTCTAACAGGCGAAATTCGCGCGGTTGCAGGACGATTTTTTTGCCATCGCGCGTAACTTTGCGCTTTAAGCGGTCTAGTTGTAAATCAGCGACTTCTAAAATCATTTGATTTTGAATATCGTTGTTGCGACGACGGGTGAGCGCTTGCACGCGGGCAAAAAGTTCAGAGAATGCGTAGGGTTTAACTAAATAATCATCTCCACCAGCGGCTAATCCTTCTACGCGGTCATCTACCTCTCCAAGTGCTGAAAGAATAAGCACGGGGGTGCTGTTGCCTTCTTCGCGTAGCTGTTCGATAACAGAAAGTCCGTCTAATTCGGGTAACATGCGATCGACGATTAAAATGTCGTACTGTTCATTTTTTGCCATTTCTAAGCCATCGGTGCCAGTATGGGCTAAATCTGCAATGTAGCCGCTTTCGTTAAGCCCTTTGGCGATGTAGGTGGCGACGTCTTTGTCGTCTTCGATAATTAAAACGTGCATGTGTGCTCCTTTAATTAATATTAGCGCTGTATGCTTGGTAATTTTTTGTTTAGTTTCAATTTAGTTTGCCTGCGCTAAGGTGGCAGGCATTGCAAAGAGTGTACAACAACTAGGAGTAAACATGAATAAACCCTTGGTAAGTTTTTTGACGTTCAGTCTATTGAGTGTGTCTGCTTTTGCTGACCCTGCGCCTGATTTTACAGCGCTGGTTAAACAAACGAAAGATTCTGTAGTTAGTATTGAAGTGTCTTCTAAAGTGCAAGATTCACGCCAAATATCTGGATTTTCTGGGGAGATTCCAGATATTTTTGAGTATTTTTTTGGCATACCAAGTCCGCGCTCTTATCAGCCTTATGGCAGTCCTTTTGCTGAGCCTGCGCCTAAACCACGTTTGCAACAGGTGCAAGGTTCAGGATTTATTATTGATGAGCAAGGGTATTTGCTAACAAATGCACATGTGGTGGATGATGCAGACAGTGTTACGGTTAAACTCAATACGCAACGTGAATATCGCGCGGAGGTGATTGGGTTGGATAAGACCACCGATATTGCGTTACTTAAAATTGAGGCAGAACATTTGCCAGCGGCTACTTTAGGCGATTCTGATAAAGTTGAGGTGGGGGATTGGGTGTTGGCGATGGGCTCGCCTTTTGGCTTTGACTATACCGCTACGCAGGGAATTGTGAGTGCGACGGCGCGGAGTTTGCCAAGTGGGGTTTATGTGCCATTTATTCAAACTGATGCAGCGATTAATCCAGGTAATTCAGGAGGACCTTTATTTAATAGCAAAGGGGAGGTGATTGCGATTAACTCACAAATCTATAGCCGTAGTGGGGCGTTTAATGGGTTGGCGTTTTCTATTCCGATTAATGTGGCGAAAAATGTTGCTGAGCAGTTAAAAGCTGGTGGTGAGGTTTCGCGCGGTTGGTTGGGCGTTGGGATTCAAAATATTGACCAGCAACTGGCAGAATCCTTTGGAATGGATAGTCCGCGTGGGGCCTTGGTTACAAAAGTGATGGAGGATTCGCCTGCTGAGCAAGCTAAGATTAAAACTGGGGATGTGATTTTAAAACTCAATGAGCGTGTGATTGCTAAATCGGCTGATTTGCCGCCGATGGTAGCGATTTTGCCTGCTGGGGAGGCGGTGCAATTAACTATTTTGCGTGATGGCAAAGAGCAGCAGTTATCCTTGACTATTGGCAATGCGAATAAGGCGTTGAAAGAGGGTAAAGGCGGCAGTAAGGCGGCGATGAATCGTCAGTGGGGATTGCGTTTGCAGGCGTTGAGTGAAGATGAGCGCGCGCAATTGCGTTTTTCTAGTAAGGAAGGCGTGTTGATTGCTGAGGTGCAGGCTGATTCTGCCGCGCAAGAGGCGGGATTGCGTGCTGGTGATATTTTATTGGCGGTGCGCGATCGCTTGCTAAGTGATGTCGATGAGGCGGCGGCGTTGCTGGCTAAAGCGCCGAATGACCGTCCGTTGCCTGTGTTGATTTATCGCAATGGTGTGAGTACTTATTTGGCGCTTACGCCTAAAAAGTAGTCCGCGCTTTTGTAGGGCAAACAGCGTTATAATGCGCTGTTTGCTTTTTGCACTATTTAAACGACTTTGATGGGTTCAAGGTCGTTTTTTCTATGATTTTTAGAAGGTTTGGAGGATTTATAGTGTTGGTTGTTAATGTGATGGCGGTTTTGGTGTTGGTGTTGCCGTGGATTTGTGCGGGGATTGCGAAAAAAATGGGTGGATTTAAGTTAGAGGATAATCGGCGAACGCGTGAATTTTTGTCTGCTGTTGAGGGGGTAGCGGCGCGTGCAAATGCGGCGCAGCAAAATAGTTTTGAGATTTTGCCGTTGTTTGTGTTTGTGGTGTTATTGGCGCAGTGGCATGGGGTGGAGGTGCGATTTTTGCAATATGCGGTGGGGGCTTTTTTGTTGAGTCGGATGGTCTATATTGGGGCTTATTTGGCGGATAAGGCGATGTTGCGTTCGATTGTTTGGGCGCTGGGGGTGGTGGATTTGTTGTTGATATTGAGTTTGGCGCTGGGTTGAAAAAGGGATGGGTATGCAGGTTTTAAGTGAGCATCGCTTTGAGTTGTGGCGCTTAGAGCGAAAAATTAAACAACGTCAGCGCCGTGGGCAACCTGTGGGGAACATGCAGGAAAGATGGCAGGCGTTGTATGAGCGTTCGCATGCGCTGTATGCAAAGCGGTTGGCGAGTTTGCCTAAGCCTAGGTTTGAGGCGGATTTGCCTGTATTAGAGGTGCGCGCGCAAATTGCTCAGGCGATTAGTGAGCATCAGGTGGTGATTATTAGTGGGGAGACGGGTTCTGGAAAAACAACGCAATTACCGCAAATTTGTTTGTCGTTGGGGTTTGGGGCGCGTGGGTTAATTGGGCATACGCAACCTAGACGGATTGCTGCGCGTAGTGTGGCAGATAGGATTGCTGAGGAATTGCAGGTGCCACTGGGGGAGGCGGTGGGCTATCAGGTGCGTTTTGATGAGAAGGTCAGTGATTGTACGGTGATTAAGCTGATGACTGATGGGATGTTGTTGGCAGAAACTTTGGCGGATAAATATTTGAGCCGTTATGAGGTGATTATTATTGATGAGGCGCATGAGCGGAGTTTGAATATTGATTTTCTGTTGGGGTATTTGCATCAATTATTGCTAAGCGCCTGATTTGAAGTTAATTATTACGTCGGCGACGATTGATGCGGATAAATTTAGTGCGCATTTTAATCAGGCGCCACAAATTAATGTATCGGGGCGGACGTATCCTGTGCAGATGGTCTATCAGCGTTAGAGGATAATCAGGAGGTTTATGAGGGGGTTGCGCGCGCAATTGATTATTTGGACGCGGAACATGGGATGGGGGATGTGTTGGTTTTTTTACCTACTGAGCGCGAGATTCGCGAGTGTAGTGAGGTGTTGAAGCGGTTGCAGTTGCGCGCGACGGAGATTTTGCCGTTATTTGGTCGTTTGTCTTTGGCTGATCAGCAGGCGGTGTTTCATCCTAAAAGTAATCGGCGCATTGTGTTGGCGACAAATGTGGCGGAAACGTCGTTAACGGTGCCGCGTATTCGTTATGTGATTGATACGGGGACGGCGCGGGTGAGTCGCTATTCTTTGCGCACAAAAACGCAACGATTGCCAATTGAGCCTATTTCTCAGGCGAGCGCTAATCAACGCGCTGGGCGTTGTGGGCGGATTGCAGCTGGGGTGTGCGTGCGTTTATATAGTGAGGAGGATTTTAAACAGCGCGATGAATTTACTGAGCCTGAGATTTTGCGCACAAATTTGGCGGCGGTGATTTTACAGATGTTGGTGTTGCAATTGGGGGAGGTGGCGGCGTTTCCTTTTGTGGATTCACCCGAGCAACGCCAAATTAATGATGGTTATCGGTTGTTGTTTGAATTAAAGGCGGTGGATGCCAAGCAACAGTTGACGAGTTTGGGGCGCAATATGGCGAAATTGCCAATTGACCCGCGTTTTGCACGGATTGTTTATGAGGCGGCAAGGGTGGGGGTTTTGGCGCAGGCGTTGGTGATTTTGGCGGCGTTGAGTATTCAAGATCCGCGAGAGCGCCCGTTTGGTAAGGAGCAACAAGCCGATGCGCAACAACAACAATTTGCGCATAAACAGTCGGATTTTTTGTCTTTATTGCTGCTGTTTAATGCCTATCAAGCAAAGCGCCATCAAGGCTCAAACAATCAATTGCGCAAATGGTGTGAGGCGCATTTTTTGAATGTGCAAAGAATGCGCGAGTGGCGCGAGTTGTATGTGCAGTTATGTAAGGAATGTCGTATGCAGGGCTTGGCGCTTCACTTATCACAAGAGGATGAGGCAAATGCTGAGGGGTTGCATCGGGCGTTGTTGGCTGGATTTTTAGACCAAGTGGGGCTTTGGGATGAGCAACAACAGGAATATAGTGGCCCGCGGCATCGCAAATTTGTGATTTTTCCTGCCTCCGTGCTGGCAAAGCGCAAACCACAGGCGATTATGGCGGCAAGTATTGTGGAAATGAGTCGCACTTTTGCGCGCACTTGTGCCCCGATTGTGTTGCAGGAATTAGAATCGCTTGCCACGCATTTGCTTAAATATACACATAGCGAACCGCATTGGTCGAAAAAGGCGGGCAATGTGATGTGTAATCAAACGGTGTTGTTGTATGGCTTGCCGTTGGTTTCTGGGCGCAAGGTGCCGTTTGCTAAAGAAAATCCTGCTTTGGCGCATGAGATTTTTGTGCAGGAGGCTTTGGTTACGGGGGAGCTGTTTACGCGTGTGCCCGCGATTGCAAAAAATTTGAGTTTGCGCGCTAAGCTGGAGAATTTGGAAGATAAAACGCGTAGCCGTGGGATTGTGGTAGATGAACAGGTGATGGCGGAGTTTTATTTTAAGCGCTTGCCAGAGTGGGTGCATTCGGTGGTGAGTTTGGAGCAGTGGGTCAAACAGCATGGCGAGGTGAGTTTGTACATGCAAGAAGATGACTTGCTCAATGAGGATACAAGCGTTAGCGCTAAACAATACCCCGAGCGCTTGCAAGTTGGCGCGCATCAATTGGCGTTGGAATATGTATTTAATCCAGGGGGAGAGGCAGATGGTGTAACCGCTTTAATTCCTATCACAGCGCTTAATGCACTCAATGCACAGGATTTTGAGCGGCTTGTGCCTGCAATTTTGGGGGAGAAGGTGGAGGCGATGTTGCGGCGTTTGCCTAAAGTGTGGCGGCGCCAATTAGTGCCTATCCCTGATTTTGCGCGTGCGGTGTATGAACGCCTATTAGATGATAAACAAACTTTGCCACTGGCTGAGGCGATTGCGCAACATATTTTTCAAATCAAGGGCTTAAGAATTCCACTGGCTGATTTAAATACGGAGCAACTTGACGCGCATTATTTAATGAACTTTCGCTTGATTGATGCAAAAAAACGCCGTATTGCTGAAGGGCGTGATTTAAGCGCATTGCAACAGCAATATGGACAACAGGCGGCAGAACAGTTTCAACAACGCAGTCAAAGTCAATTAAAAGGCAGTGATGCACGCATTAAAGATTGGTTGTGGGAAGAATTACCCACACAAGAGCGCATGAAAGGCGCGATAGTGGGTTATCCAGCGTTAACGCTTGAGGCGGAAGGGGTGTTTTTGCGCCTGCATGATGATGCAGAGCGCGCCGAACGTCAGCACCGCCAAGGCGTGATTGCTTTATTGCAAGAAAAATTGGCGCAAAAAATTAAGTATCTGAAAAAAAATCTAAGCCATTTTAATGAGATGAGTTTGTATTACCGCAAAATTAGTGAAAGCTCGCATTTGTTAGACGACACCATGCGCGCTTTGGTTGAGCGCGTGTGCTTGCCCAATGAAGCCCCACGTACGCGCGAGGCTTTTATGCGCGCCTATCAAGCAGGAGAACAGCACTTACTGGCAGAGGCGAATCGCTTTAGCGCACAGCTATTTGACATTCTCAAAGGCTATAGCCATTTAAATGAGCGCCTGCGTCAGATTAAACACAAAAGCGCAAAGGCAGATATTGAAGCACAGCTGGCATTATTAATTTATCCAGATTTTATCCGCCAAACCCCAGCCAAACATTTGCAAGATTTACCCCGCTATTTGCAGGCTATTGATAAGCGCTTGGATAAATTAGCGCAAGAACCGCTCAAAGAGAGCAAACGGCAATTATTAATTGCACCATGGGAAGAACAATTACAACAGTGGCTGGCGCAATTGGGTATTCAACATCCGCATCAACGCGCAGATAATCCGCGCCAACAAACGGCATTTTTGACGTATTTTTATTTATTGCAGGAGTATCGCGTACAAGTATTTGCCCAAGAATTGGGCGCAAAATCAGGGGTGTCAGAAAAAGCGCTCAAACAGGCATTAAGCGCCTTTGTGCCAGAGCGGAGCTAAGAAAAATATTAGATGATTATTTTATGAATAAGGTTTTATAGCGCGGTGTGGCGAAGTTGATTTTCAAGTTCAAAAAGCGCTATTTCAAAATAAAATCAGATTAGCTTAATTTTGCATTGACCGCTAAAGTCTAAAGTACTACTATGAATATTAACAGTTAGAAATAATTGTTAATGTTGTTCAGTTTGCAAAAAAAATTAAATTGAATAGTTTTATAAAATTTCTAAGTAGATGGAAGTTGTTATGTTGAAATATAAATTAAGCACATCGCAATCTTTTGAATTGCAAAATAATTTACTTGAAATCAAAGTAAATCCTTATAGAGATTATCTAGCGTTTAAAAATGCTATAGCACAGTTTATTCATGAGGGAAAAATTCCCAGAGATTTATATGAATTTGTGTTTTGTACAAGAGCTATAGATCAACGAGAAGAGCCAATAATTTTTATAGAAGGATTGCCTGTTGATCCTGATCTTCCAAATTTCGATAATAAAAATCCTGTGGAAGAGAAAAGAAGCTTAAAAAATACTTTTGTGACAGAAGGTATATTAGAATTTTTTGCTCAAATTAGAGGAGAAAAACCTATAGGTTATTTGAATGTCAATCAGGGTGATGTTTTTCAGGATATTTTTCCTATGGAAGAATTGTATAATAGTCAATCACAGAAAGCGTTAAATGATATCTTTTTTCATAAAGATCTAGCAAATCATTTTGTAAGACCTGATTGGGTGAATATTATCTGTATCAGAAATGATATTGAAAATATGATTGTAACTTGTTTCACTAAAAATATTGATGTATTGAAAAATTTTTCTTACGAAGAGAAACTTGAGCTTTCTAAGCCACAATTTTATACCCCTTATGATGATCTTAGTACTTATCATAGCTTAGTTAAGTTGGGAGATGCACAATTACACCCGATATTAACAGATCCCAATGGAATTGATATTCGTTTTTTCGAAAATCGCACTGTTTCTACTAATGAAAAAGGTAAAATATTAATAGAAAAATTGATTAAATTGTTACACGAAAATAAATGTTGTATACACCTAAGAACAGGTGATCTTATTGCTACACAAAATAATTTTTCTATTCATTGTAAACAGATATTAAAAATGAATAATTTAGAAGGTGCGAGAAAACGTTGGATGATGAAAACAGTAAATGTTGATGACTATAAGAGAATTAGTCAATATACAGTTAAGGATAAGGAGTATTTGATTAATGGATAATATTTTTATTTTGTTTAAAAATATCGCAATAAATAATAAAGATATTGCCATAGAAACGTCATCTGAACAAATTCAATACCAAGATTTATTAACGCTTTCATTGCGCTACATTCAATATCTATCAACTATTAAACAAAATAGGATTGCGATTAAATGTGAGAAAATATCTATACATTCTATTGCAATAATGCTGGCAATTTTTGCTAATAAAAAAAAGTTGTTTGTTAATCGATAAAAGAAGACCAAACCTTTTAAAATGAAAAAATATTGAAAATGTTGCAATGTGAGGTTGTTTTTAAAGAGTGGGATTTAGAAGATATTCTAAAAAATAATAAAAATTCTGCACAAACAAAAACAATAGATGAAATTAAGGTTGAAGCCATTACAGAACAGGATGAAGGTTATATTGTTACAACTTCTGGCTCTACGGGTGAAGCAAAAATTATTTTAGGGCGCCATATTGGCTTAGCCCATTTTATTCAGTGGCAAAAAAAGCGTTATTTTCAAAATAAAAAACGGGTAGCACAATTAACCAATTGCGCTTTTGATGTCATTTATCGGGAAATTTTAACCACGCTTATCTCCGGTTCAACTTTGGTTATTCCTGATGAGGATTTG
The DNA here is from genome assembly GCF_001888055.1 of Rappaport israeli. Classification (GTDB taxonomy): domain Bacteria; phylum Pseudomonadota; class Gammaproteobacteria; order Cardiobacteriales; family Cardiobacteriaceae; genus Rappaport; species Rappaport israeli. Next base: position 48,127 of record NZ_LXHZ01000022.1, on the reverse strand, counting down.
AAATATCAATCAGGCGTGATTTTTAGACAATGGATAGAGCAACACCAAATAGATACTGTATATATGGTGCCGTCAATCTGTGATTTCTGGATGAGTACGTTATCACAGCAATTTAATCAATATCGATTTGAAAACGTATTTTTCGCAGGTGAGAAATTGCAAAAATCTACTATCTTACAAATGATGCCTTATTTTGAGATAGATAAAATCACAAATCTATATGGACCCTCTGAAACTACATTAGCGAAGTTCTATTATGATTTTGATTTTTTAAATATAGATAAATTTCAAGAGATTCCAGCGGGACAGCCATTGCCTGATACAGAGTATACAATAGGGGAGAATGAACAAATCTTTATTTATAGCAAATTTTCCAGTCTTGGTTATTTAGATAAAGAGACTTTTATTTACCAAAATGGGAAAAATTGGTATCCAACAGGAGATGCTGGCGTAATAAAAAATGAGATGTTGTTTGTTAATGGGCGATTAGATGATCAAGTTAAAATCAATGGCGTTAGAGTGCATTTAAATCATATTAATGCACAGATAAAATCTGTCTCAGGTGTTTTAGAGAGTATTGTGCTGTTGGACTTGCAAAATCGATTGGTTGCTTTCTATACAGGCATGATTGAAAAAAGCACTTTATATAAAGCATTAAAAGATAAGCTTTATCAGCAAATTATGCCTAGTCATTTATATCATTTAGAAGAAATGCCCCGCACAGCAAGCGCTAAAATTGACCGTAAATTTTTATTGCAATCATTAGTTGAAAACCAACAATCTAATATTATAGAGGATGATATTATTTATCATTCATGGCGAAAGGTTACAGGCTATGCTGATAAAATCTCAGAGGAGGATAATTTTTTTGAACTTGGGGGCGATTCTTTAGATGTAACTGGTTTTGTTATTGAGTTAGAAGAAAGAACGGGCAAGAAAATCAACTATTGGTCAGTATATGAACATCCAATAATAAAAGATTTTCGCCAATGGTTAAATAATCAAGAGCTAACTGGTGAAATAGTAGAGACTGCGCAAAATACTGTTCAAAGGCATTCTAGCTTATCGTCTTATCCGCTTAGTCCACAGCAAGTCCGTTATAAAAAAATATATATGCCAGTGATAAATGGTAATTGGTGCAATATGTTAGCCATATGGGATTTTGGTTTAATAAGCAAAAATCAATTGCAAGTTGCTTTAGAGCAATTACTAGCAAGACACGATGCACTGCGCTCATATTATAAAAATGGTTCTATGCGCGTTATGGCACAGACACAATGCCATTATTCAATACAATATCTTGTAGCAGATGAAGCGGATTTTGATAAAACATTAGAGCAAATTAGGCTTACTGAAGCGGAAAAAGTGATTGATATTGAAAAATGGCCTTTATTTTCTATGACATTTTTATCTAGCGCGAGTAAGCAACGCGTTATTTGGAATATTCATCATTTAATTTGTGATGGCTTTTCACAAGCAATAATTTATTCAGAACTAAAAAATTTAATGAATAATCATGTTTTATCATTCCAACCCATGCAATACAGCGTATATGCAATGAATCAGCAAAAAGGCGCTACTCAAAAATCGCTTAAATATTGGCAGAAGGTTTATCAACAACCTTATAAAAAAATAAATATTCCTGTTCAGGATGAAAGATTTGGCGCTAGAGGATATGAAACACGTATTGGACTATCACACACGCTCTCTCAGCAAATAAAAAAATTTGCACAACTCAATCACTGCACGCCATTTACTATTATTCTGGCTAGTTATTTCCTATGCCTGCATGAGCAATATCAAGTGCAAGATATTGTCGTAGGGACGCCAGCATTAGGGCGTCAATCTCAAGAAGAAGAAAAAATAATTGGGAATTTTATATCTTTAGTAACCATTCGCAGTAATTGGTCTGTTTTTTTAGAAAATAATCTTTTTAAGTATTTAGAAGGAATTCATAAAGGAATTTATCAGGCAATTAAATATCAAGATTTTCAATATCATGATTTGCTTGATTTGCAAGGTTATGATTTAGAGCAAGACCGTTTTCCACTAACAACTTTTTTTATTAGCATGATAGATAAGAAAGGACTAGATTTAGAACAAGAAAATAGCTTTATACATAAAAATATGGGATGTAATGTGAAATTCGATAAAATGCTTTATGTGGATGTTTATAAAAATCAATTTTTGTTGCGTTTACAATATCGTCGAGCTTTATTTACTTTCTCACAACAGCAAGATTTTTTAGATAAATTAATTGAAAAAATTAAGCAGATTATTGGAGAATCACTATGTGGATAGTCTTAATTGGAGCTAATGAAGCGATATTGCGTAGAGCGCCAAAAAATCTCAATATCATTGATGTTAGAGAAGGATTAGAAAATATCATTATTAGAGAGAATTATATTCAAATAACAATGAATGTTATTGAAGAAGATTCATTGAAAAAATGCTAAATCCATATCTTGAAGAGATAAAAAAATTCGTTTCATTTTCTGAAAAATATTTGCTGTTAGCAGCAGTTCTAAATGAACAATTTAACCTTAAAGCTAATAGTGTATCTTGTGTGGAGACACTGATTAATAAGCATAAAATGAGACAGGTATTAAAAGAATATCAGACGTTTTTCTCTCAACTAACAGATACTCAAGATTTAAAAGAGTTTTTATTATCAGTTGATTTTGATGTTATTGTAAAGCCAGTAGATGGAACTGGTAGCCGTTTGATTGGTCGATATATTGTTGGGCAAACCAATGTTGATGATTTTGTTCAACAATATAGTGCTTTAAAAGAAGTTTTGGTGGAAGAATATATTAGAGGAAAAGAATATAGCGTTGAATCTATTAGTGAAAATGGAAAGCATCAAATTATTGCAATTACAGAAAAATTCATAGATGAGAATTTTGTAGAGGTTGCGCATATTTCCCCAGCAAATATTAGTGATTCAATGAAAAACTCTATTTCAGATTATGTAATAGAGTTTTTAGATAGGATGCAGATGCAAGAAGGTTGTGGGCATACGGAAATCATTATTAATGATAAAGGGATTTATGTTGTAGAAGGACATCCTCGCACAGGAGGAGACAGAATTGTTAGCTTGGTGCGTCTAACAACTGGTATTGATTTGATTGAAGCCTATTTATATCAATTATCTTATCAGTCTTATCCTATCCAACACGTAAGAGCTAAATTTGCGCAAACTCTATTTATTAATTTCAAAGAAGGTTCAACCTATTTGGGCTTGCCCAATTTAATGAAATATTGTTCTCATCTTGATGAAATTGAAGTTAATGTAAAAATAGGGGCTCAGGTTGAAAAACCACTTTATTCTAGTATGCGACATGTGATGATTGTGCTGTATGCAAAAGACTATGAGCAATGTAAATTTCTTGCGCATACTATAAAGAATATTTTTTTAGAAAATTCGGTGGATAAAAACTAACTTAAAAAGTTTATCTATATTTTAATTAATGATATTTTTTAGAAATTTATATTGAGTTTGATTTGAAATAAGGAATAGGAATGATATTAATTTTACATAGAGGAGAGCTCAAGCCTTTATATCAATTATTGGAGCAATTTGAAAGGAATGAAGAGGTAATTTTATTACTCGCTAAAGAGAAAATAACTGAGGTTTGCCTGCCTTATTTGCAAAAAATAAAATCTATGGTGCATGGTGTTTTTCCTATAGAAAATTATGATAATAGTAGCCGTGTTGAGTATGAGGTTTATTGCCTTAGTCGAAAATATAAAATCACTGCACTTTTTGCAATTGCTGAGTTTGATTTGTATCGTGCTGAGAGAATTAAAAAATGGTTGAATCTATCTTATATTGAAGAGTCTGTATTAGAATTATTTAGAAATAAGATGAGTATGAAAAATTATTTTACTCAGCAAGGAATAAAAACTTCGCGCTATAGCGCTGTAAAATCTGTATTAGATATTTATGATTTTGTGGAAAAATATGGGTTTCCTGTCGTGGTTAAACAGCAGGAAGGCGGTGGGGGTGTGGGAACGCGTATTTTAAAGAGCATGCAAGATATTGCGCAATTTGCGCGCTCTGATTTTCGGGTTAATGGCTATACTGAGCCTAATTTAATGATTGAATCTTATGTGCAAGGTAAGCTCTATCATATTGATGGGGTTTGTTATAATCAAAAAATTCTTTATTTATCTTGTGGTGCGTATATTCATGGCATGATAGAGGATTTTGATGCAGGGTTATCATTAGGATCTGTGTTAATTCCTAATCATTTAGAAATTTATCAAAAGCTTTATCAGGCACAACAAAATATTATTCAAGCAGTCCAGTTGTCAGGGGCATTTTCTTTTCATACGGAGTATTTTATTGATGAAAATGGGCAGATGATTTTATGCGAAACTGCTTGTCGAACAGGAGGCGCTTTAATTAATCAAACAAATGCAAAAATTCGCAATATGGATATTAATTTATGGCTTTTAAATACGCTGTATCAGCATTCTCCCTATGAGGTTAATTCAAAAAATCATCATACGAGTGGGGGATGGGTGATATATGGTTTAGGTAAAAGAACAGCGCGAGTTTTAGATATTGCGCAGATGTGTAATTTACCTTATGTTTTAGACTATCAACCTAAGGTGGCGATAGGACAAACCATTTATCCTGCTGTTTCTAATATTCAAGGTATATGTGGCATGGTATTTTCTGCAGAAAATGAATCACAAGCTTTATTGAATTATCAAAATATTTGTGATTGGGTTGAGAATAATTTTAAGATAGATTTTGTGAGTTAATCATTTGAATATAAATAATTTTAAGGGGAATCATTCTCTGTTGTATTTTTATGGCGCGGAATTGTTTCTTAATATATTAAAAGCGCTTTTGCTGATAGCATCTTCTGTTAAATTGCTGCAAGTTACTAATAGCATTGTTTTTTTTTGGTTTGGCTATGTTGGTTGAGGCAATATCTTCTGTTTTTGCTCCTGTTTATATTGGAAATCTTATTGATAGAAAGAGTGCTATTTTTGTATATAAAAAAATACTTTTTATAATAATATTTTTGTTGTTGCTGGTATGGATTGCTGGGCTATTTGCAGAGAAAGAGGGTTTATATATATTTTTGGTCTATAGTATTGTTTCTTTTTTTTCACCTTTGCAGAGATTATCGCAACAGTCTTATTTTTCTTATTTAAGCGCGAGTTATAATATAAAAAATGTCAATGCTGTTCATCAAATGTGTGTGCAATTTGGACAAATTTTTGGATTGTTATTGGCATTATTTTTAGTAGATAATCTTGAGTATTCTTTTCTACATCTTATTGCTATTGGGATTTTATTTTTTAGTTTGCTTTGTGTTTTACGGGTTAATAATGTCCAAAATATATTGGATATAAAACGAAAAGATATCAATATTGGAATGCTATCTGCTTTTAATTCTCTTCCTAAAATATTATCTGTAGTCGTTGTGGTGAGTACTTTTGATTATTTGATTATTTCTATATTTAATTTGTCGTTGTCGTTGATTTCTCAGGGAGATGTAAGAGGTCATGCCGCCACGATGGCTTATTTTGATATTTCTTATGCGCTTGGTTCAATTGTTGTTTCTTATTTTATTGCTAGGAATTTATATATAAGTAAACATTTAGTGAATGTTTTGTTTGCCTATATTTTAATTCCATTGTTGTTTATTGCTTTGATTCAATTTCAGGCTTTTGCGGTTAAGATGATGGTTATTTTTATGATTGGGGCGTTTGTTTCTCTTTCTAGTGTGGCTTTTAATACCTATATACAACTCAATGTTCCGCTTGAGACGATAGGTAGAATTTTGGCTTTACGCAGGATAATTTTGTCTATTTTATTATTTTTGGTGATTAATTCTTTATCTGGTCTGCATTATTTTGCCGAGCGGTTTTATGGCTTTGGATTGATGGTAACTATTGGATGCTTTGCTTTGATTGTGTTGGGCGCGATTGTCTATGTGCTTAGGCGGGGTGGTTGAAGGGATTTTATAGATAAAAAAAGCTAAGCGCTGAGCTTAGCTTTTTTTATTTGTGCTTAAAGTATGGATTGATTAGCAACGTTTTTGCCAGTTACTTTGCGATCATCGCGCGCTGATTTTTCAAAATTAACGGCTTCTTCAATTTCCATTTTTAATTGTGAGCAAGTTAAGCGCTCATCGTCTGGTTTTTTGGTTTGCACAACATGCGGTGTTGCGCAAGCTTGTAGTAATAAAGCGGTTGCGATGAATAAAAGTTTGTTTTTCATGGTTTATTTTCCTGAGTGAGTTAAATAAAAATTAACTAACAAATGATATATATATATATATATCTAGTCAATAGATATTTTCACTTATTTATCAGGATGTTGCATGATAGTGCATAAAAAGCGCCAGTAGTCTGGCGCTAAATTTGCAGGTTTTGGGGTTATTTGGGTTCTACCATGTCTTTAGGTTGAACGAGGCGGTCGAATTCTTCGGCGCTAAGTAGCCCAAGTTCAACGGCGGTTTCTTTGAGTGAGGCATTATTTTTATAGGCGGTTTTTGCTACTTTGGCGGCGTTTTCATAACCAATATGGCGATTAAGTGCGGTTACTAGCATGAGGGAGTGGTTGAGGTAGTAGTCGATTTTTTCGCGTACTGGTTCGATGCCAATTGCGCAGTGGTCGTTGAAACTTTGGCAGGCATCAGCCAGTAGGTTGATGGATTGGAGGAGGTTGTAGGCGATAACGGGTTTGTAGACGTTGAGTTCGAAATTGCCTGAAGCGCCTGCGAGGGTGATGGTGGTGTCGTTGCCGATGACTTGACAACAGACCATTGTGAGGGCTTCGCATTGGGTGGGGTTGACTTTGCCTGGCATGATAGAGGAGCCGGGTTCGTTTTCGGGAATAGTGATTTCGCCTAAGCCACAACGAGGACCACTGGCAAGCCAGCGGATGTCGTTGGCGATTTTGTTGAGGCTGACTGCAAGGGTTTTTAAAGCGCCTGAGGTGTATACGGCGGCGTCGCGTGCGGCGAGCGCTTCAAATTTGTTGGGTGCGGTGATAAAGGGGATGTTGGTGAGTTGGGCGAGTTGTTCGGCGGCGAGTTGGGCATAATCAGGGTGGCTGTTGAGTCCTGTGCCAACGGCTGTGCCGCCTAGGGGGAGTTCGTGGAGGTGGATTAGGGCGTGGTTGAGGCGTTCGATGTTATGGTCGAGTTGGCTGACGTAGCCTGAGAATTCTTGCCCAAGGGTGAGGGGGGTGGCGTCTTGGAGGTGGGTGCGCCCAATTTTAACGATTTCGCTGAAGTTTTTAGCGTGTTTGTCGAGGGTGTCTCTTAAGGTTTTGATGGCTGGGAGTAGGTGTTGGTGGATGGTTTGGGCGGCGGCAACGTGGATGGCGGTGGGGAAGGAGTCGTTGGTGGATTGGGCGTGGTTGACGTGGTCGTTGGGGTGGATGGGGTGGTAGTGTCCGCGTGTGCCTCCTGCAAGTTCATTGGCACGGTTGGCGATTACTTCGTTTATGTTCATGTTGGATTGGGTGCCTGAGCCTGTTTGCCAGACGACGAGGGGGAATTGGTCAGTGAGTTTGTCTGCGAGGATGTCGTCGGCGGCTTGGATGATGAGTTGGGCGTGTTGTTTATCTAGGCGGTTTAGTTTGGCGTTGGTGAGTGCGGCGGCTTTTTGACCAACGCCATGGCGTGAATGAGGCGGTTGGGAGGGTTTGTCCGCCAATTTTGAAGTTTTCACGGCTGCGTTGGGTTTGTGCGCCCCAGTAGGCGTTAGCAGGGACTTCGATGTTTCCCATGGTGTCGTGTTCGGTGCGGGTGTTGTTTGTGGTCATGTTGGGTCTCCTTGAGATGTTTGTATTTGAGATTAAAAAGGCGCTAAGCGCGCGGGCGCTTAGCGATGAGTAGATTAGCGTTTTAGATGATTAATGAGTGCTGTGGTGGAGGGGTCGTGCGCTTGCAAGTCGCCTTGGAGGCTTTTTTGCGTTTCTTGCGCGAGGATTTTCCCTAGTTCGACGCCCCATTGATCATAGGCGTTGACGTTATAGAGCATGCCTAGGACGCTGACTTTATGTTCGTAAAGGGCAATCAATGCGCCGAGGGTTTCGGGGGTGAGTGCGTCTAAGATGAGGGTGGTGCTTGGGCGGTTGCCTGCGCTGGTGCGTTCGTAACGTTTATCTTCTGGGAGGTCTTGTAGGTAGCTTTCATCGCGTCCTTTCATGAGCGCTTCACTTTGGGCTAGGCAGTGTCCGAGGACGAGTTGGTGGGCGCGTTCGTAGCCTTTGGGCGCTTGTTTGATGGCGATGAAATCAATGGGGATTTGGCGCTGTCCTTGATGGATGAGCTGGAAGAAGGCATGTTGTGATTCTGTGCCACTTCCGCCCCAAATAATGAGTCCGCTGGGTTTGTCTAGGGGTTTACCTTGACGATTGGCACGTTTGCCGAGGCTTTCCATGTCAAGTTGTTGTAGATATTGGGGGAAAGGATTTAGGGGGTGGGAGTAGGTGATGACGGCGCGATTGTTGACTGCAAAATAATGGTTATACCATGCATCTAGGAGGGCAAGTTGTACGGGGAGGTTGTCCATGAGGGCGGTTTGTTGGAAATGGGTGTCCATTTTATGCGCGCCATCTAGCAGGGCTTGGTAGGCGGGATAGCCGTTTTGTAGGACAAAGGGGAGGCTGATGGCTGACCAAAGGGAGAAGCGACCGCCGACCCAATCCCAAAAGGGGAGGATGCGTTGTGCTGCAATGCCAAATTGCTGGGCTTTATCAACGTTTGCGCTGATGGCAATCATTTGTGCATCGGCTTGTTGTCCGCCGTTTTGACGCAACCAGTCGCGCAGATAGTTGGCATTGACGAGGGTTTCTTCAGTGGAAAAGCTTTTTGAGGCAACGATGAGTAGGGTGGTTGCGGGGTTGAGCTGGCGGGTGAGGTGTTCGAGGTAGATGGGGTCTGGGCTGGCTAGGAAGTGAATGCGCACTTTGCCGTCGCTTTGATGTTCAAAGGCATGGCAGAGTAGGCGTGGCCCAAGTTCGGAACCGCCAATGCCGATGTGGATGACGTCGCTGATGGGTTGGTCGCTATAGCCACGCCATTGTCCGCTGTGGATTTGTTCACTAATTTGGCGCATGCGCTGGCGCACGTCGGCAATGCTGGCGCTGATGTTTTCTTCCCCAACATAGAAATCGGTGTCGGTGGGGGCGCGAAGGCGGTGGTGGAGAGCTGGGCGGTTTTCGCTGTGGTTGACGTTATCGCCTCGGGTGAGTGCGTCAATGCCTTGTTGGACTTGCGCCTGCTCTAGCCATTGTTGCCAAAGGGTTTTGGTTTTGGCGTTGAGGTGGTTTTTTGAAAGGTCGGCGTAGAGGGTGCCAACTTGAAAGCGCCATTGGTTGACGCGCTCTGGCTCTTGGGCGAAGAGTTCGCTTAGGGGGATGTTTTGTAGTTCTTGGCGGTGTTGATTGAGTTTTTCGTTGAGTGTGCTCATGGTTACTCTCCTTAGAATGTATTAAAGAAAACAGATTAACTAACAGAATTCGGTTGATGGTGTTCTAGGTTCATCATGCCTTGCGCTAGGGTGGCGAGGGTGGCGGTGGGCGCGGTGAGCGCTGGCGGGGTGTCTAGATGTTGTTGCCAATATTCGCAGTATAGGCGCAGGTCGGTGGTGTCGGCGTGAGTGGGGCGACTGGTAAGACGGCAGATAATGCGCGCTTGACGTCCGAAGATTAGTTGTAGTCCTTGGTCTTGGCTTTGTTGTTGGTTGGTGGGGTCGGTGTAGTTGAATTGCTGTGCGGCGGTGAGGGTTAGTCCGTTGAGGCGGTTGCCGATATTGGCATGGCTGTTGCGCTCAAAGGTGGTGAGCATGGTTTGTGCGTGCGATTTTGGGAGATTGATGAAATCAAAGCGCTTGTGATGATGTTTGCCATAACGTTGCCAGTGGTTTTGGAGGATTTGGTCGGCATTTTGGCGCTTTTGTGCTAGTAGGCTAAACCAGCATAAAAGCGCCCAAAGGCTGTTTTTTTCTTCGAGGGGATAACCGCTTAGGGAGAAATTTTCTTCACCGCATAGTTGGATAAGGTTGGTGCTAAGTAGTGGGAGGAAGTATTGCCAGCCTGTGGGGGTTTGGTAGCAGGTGAATTGATGTTGGGCGGCGACGATGTCGATGGCACGGCTGGTGGGCAGGCTTCTGGCAACGCCTGTGAGGCTGTGTAGTGGGGGAATGGCGCGATGATGGTCGGCAAGAATGGCGAGGCTGTCGCTGGGGGTGATGAGGGATTGTTTGCCACTCAATAAGTGGGTTTTGCCGTTGGCACTGATGGCGGCAAGTAGTGGAGCTTGGGCGGCTTGCGGATGGATTTTAAGTTGGTTTATGGCGCTAGGTAGGGGGGTGTTTGCCTTAATTGTGAAAAAGGATTGTTCGGGAAGGTTTAGGGTGTGGTGGAGGAAATGGCGCGTTTGGGCGCTAGAGTCGCTTGGCGCAAGGGCGATGAGAGGGGGGTGTTGGGCGAGGTATTCGCGTAGAGCGTCTAGATTGAATTGATGTTGGAAGGTGAGGTTGGACATAATATTTTTTGGGTTGGATAAAGGGCGCTTAATGTGTCTAGCATAGGCGCCCATATGGTAGGAAAATGCAAAATTTGGGATATTGCCGTAGATTTTTTGGGTTTAAGGGGTTTCTATGTTTTGCCTATCTTCGATGAGATTGTTTAAAGCATCGCTGTCGGCAAGGGTGGAGGTGTCGCCTAAATTATCTAGCTTGTTTGCGGCAATTTTACGCAGTAGGCGACGCATGATTTTCCCTGAACGAGTTTTGGGTAGGTTCGGCGCCCATTGGATAAGGTCGATGCCATAAATAGGCCCCATTTTTTGGCGCACGTAGCTAATGAGTTGCTTTTTGAGGTCGTCGCTAGGTTGGGTGTTGTTCATGAGGGTGATGTATGCATAGATACCTTGCCCTTTGGTATCGTGTGGGTAGCCAACGATGGCGGCTTCAGCAACGGCAGGGTGTTTAACTAGAGTACTTTCTATTTCAGCGGTGCTGAAGCGGTGTCCTGAGACATTTAAGATATCGTCCATGCGTCCTGTAATCCAGTAGTCGCCGTCTTGATCGCGTTTGGCGCCATCGCCTGTAAAATAGTAGCCTTTATACGGAGCTAGGTAGGTGTCGATGAAGCGCTGGTGATTTTGCCAGATACTACGTAGCATACCTGGCCAATCTTGTTTAATAACAAGGATGCCTTCACAGGCGCCTTGGCATTCGTTGCCGTCTGTATCTAGGATTGCAGGTTGTATACCTAAAAAGGGTTGGGTAGCACATCCTGGCTTTAAGGGGGTTGCGCCTGGCAGCGGGGTGAGGAGATGTCCGCCAGTTTCAGTTTGCCACCAAGTATCAACAACGCGACAACGCTCTTGTCCAACGTGATGATAGTACCAATGCCATGCCTCGGGATTGATGGGCTCTCCTACGCTGCCTAGGATGCGCAAGCTTTGACGGGAGGTGGTTTGCAAAGGCGCATTGCCTTGGCGCATGAGAGAGCGGATGGCGGTGGGTGCAGTATAGAAGAGGTTCACTTGGTGTTTGTCGATGACTTGCCAAAAACGACTATAGTCAGGGTAATCTGGTGTGCCGCCAAAAAGGACGCTGGTGGCGCCATTAGCAAGCGGACCATAGACACAGTAGCTGTGTCCTGTTATCCATCCGATATCAGCAGTGCACCAAAAGATATCGCCTTCATGATAGTCAAATGTGTAGTCAAATGTGGTGGCAGCGTAAAGAAGGTATCCTGCGCTGGTGTGTAAGACGCCTTTGGGTTTTCCTGTGGAGCCAGAAGTGTAGAGGATGAAAAGTGGATCTTCAGCTTGCATGGGTTCGCAAGGGCAATCATTGTTGGCTTTTTCCATAACATGGTGGTACCAAATATCGCGCTCGGAATTCCAATCAATAGGGGTTTTAGTTACTTCAATAACAATAACATGTTTAATGTATGAGGTATGTTGTAGTGCTTTATCAACATTGGCTTTAACTGGAGTGATTTTATTGCCCCGATATCCACCATCAGAGGTGATCATTACTTTCGCTTGGCAATCATCGATTCGATTTGCAAGCGCATCTGCAGAAAATCCACCAAAAACAACAGAATGGATTGCACCAATACGCGCGCAAGCGAGCATGGCAATAGCAGCTTCGGCAATCATAGGAAGGTAAATGCAGACTCGATCGCCTTTTTCGATGCCGTAAGCCTTGAGAACATTAGCAAGTTTGCAGACTTGTTCATGCAGTTGTTGGTAGGTGAGACTATAGGATTGGGTTGGGTCATTATGCTCAAAAATAAAAGCGACTTTATCGGCATGTTTTTTTAAGTGGCGGTCAATGCAATTGTAGGCAATGTTTAATTGCGCACCTTCAAACCAACGAATTTTTCCTTGGCTTAAATTACTGTTATGGACGGTATCCCAAGATTTGCTAAAGCTTAGGCGAGCTTTGGCTTGTTCCTCCCAAAATTGCTCAGGGTGTGTGATGGAGTATTGGTAGAGCTGTTGGTAGTCGTTCGCATCCAGATTGGCATGTTTGGCAACGGCATGGGGGACAGGGTAATAGTCGGTTGGTTCCAAGTGTTTCTCCTTCGCTGGATTGAGCGCCTTTTATGGAATTTTAAGTAGTATGCCATGATGCTGGGGATTATAAAAGGATGTGATGAACTTAGATGAACTTAGAGGACAATTTGTGGGTGTTTGGGGATGGTGTGAATTTGCCAATGGGCGATGGCATGGGTGAGGAGTTGGGCAGGGGTGAGGTGATGGGGGTTCTCAGGTAGGGGTTGTCCGAGGTGAGTGAGGGCGGCAGCTAGGGTTTGGCTTGGCTGGCTAAGGTCTATGGGGGTGCGTGGTTTTGTTTACTGAGTTTTTGTCTATCTGGGGTGAGGGCAAGGGGAAGATGGAGATATGTGGGGCGGGGGAGGTTTAGGAGGGTTTGGAGGTGGTTTTGCAAAACGGTTATGGCGAGGAGGTCTTGCCCGCGGACGATGTGGGTAATGTGTTGGAGGGCATCGTCAACGACTACGGCAAGGGCATAGGCAATGTCTCCATCGCGACGACGTAAAATAGGGTCGCCAAGGTCTTTTTGAAAGGTGAATTGTTGTGCGCCGAGTAGGCGGTCGTAAAAATGGGCGGTTTGGAAAGGCAGGCTGAGGCGGATGGCGCTGTTTTGTTGGGGAGGCGGTGTTTTTTGATTTTGACAGTGGCGAGGATAAATGGCGCCAAGCGCCCCCTGAGGCGCTGTTGGTTGCCAGTATTTACGACTACAAGTGCAATAATAAAGGTGCGGTTGGAGTTGGGTTAGGGCGTGGGCGTAATCATTGAGGTGTTGGCTTTGTAGGCGGATTTTACCATCCCAGTGCAGTTGGAGGGTTTCCAGTTGATGATAAATGGTGGTGATGGCTTGGCGTTGGCTGCGGTTGCGGTCAATGTCTTCAATGCGTAATAACCAGCGTCCTTTATGCGCTTTAGCGTCTAAATAACTCCCTAGAGCTGTAACTAATGAGCCAAAATGTAATGCTCCGCTCGGGGTGGGGGCAAAGCGCCCAATGTAGATAGGGGGATTTTTTCTAGGAAAGGGGTTTTTATGAATGTCTTGTGTAGTCAATGGGTTGTGTTTGTTTTTGTGAGGATTGATTGGTGGTTGTTGTGAGAATGATACTTGCCAAGTTTGGGCGTTAAATGGTAAAAGATTTATTCGCGAAAAGCGATTTATTTTAACCTAAATATAATGGAGGATTTACTTATGATTAAGGGGATGAAATTAACCGCGATGGCAGCAGCAATGGCTTGCTCAATGGGTGCATTTGCTCAAGCTGGGTTTGTTACCATCGGTACTGGTGGTCAAACTGGGGTTTATTATGTGGTTGGACAGTCGATTTGTAAGTTGGTCAATAGAGATAGTGAAACTTCTGGGATTAAATGTAATGCCCCTTCTACTGGGGGTTCAGTGGATAACTTAAATGCGCTGGCGGCAGGGGAGCGTCAGATGGGGATTGTACAATCTGATTCTCAGTTTAAAGCGTATAACGGGGAAGGTGAATTTGCTGGTAAGGCTAATGATAAATTGCGTGCGGTGTTTTCAGTTCACCCTGAGCCGTTTACTGTAATGGCGCGTGAAGATGCGGGTGTGAAAACTTTTGATGATTTAAAAGGTAAGCGTGTCAATATCGGTAACCCAGGTTCGGGAACGCGCACGACGATGGATACTTTGGTGGAGAAAAAAGGTTGGGGTGCAAATGCGTTTGCCGTGGCTTCTGAATTAAAACCTGCGGAGATGGCTTCTGCACTGTGTGATAATAATTTAGATGCTATTTCTTATACTGTTGGGCATCCTTCGGGTGCAATCAAAGAAGCAGCAGCTTCTTGTGCGGCGCATTTGGTGGATGTAACGGGTGATGAAGTTGACCAATTGGTTGCAGAAAGTCCGTATTTTGCACATGTTACGATTCCTGGCGGAATGTATGATGGCACGCCAAATGATGTGAATACTTTCGGGGTATACGCGACTTTAGTTACAAGCGCAGATGTGCCAGAAGAGACGGTTTATGAAATCACCAAAACGGTGTTTGAAAACTTCGACCGCTTTAAGCGTTTGCACCCAGCATTTGAAAACTTATCTGAAAAAGAGATGATTTCAAATGCATTATCAGCGCCTTTGCATGACGGTGCAGCACGTTATTATCGTGAAAAAGGCTGGTTAAACTAAGCTTTTTAAGATTAAAGGCGCAGGGATTTTTCTCTGCGCTTTGTTGTGTGCGTTGGTTATTAATACATAAAACAATCAAACCTCTTTTAGACTCTATCGAAGCGTTTCTAATAAGCAATTAAATATGCAAATTATAGGTTTTGGTTTGTATATAAAAGTAACGCTTTGGATAAAAATAAAAAAATTAAAAAACTATCCTTATTCATAACAACAACAAACGGAGTTTCAATGTCGAATATAGAACAATCTAATGCGCGCACTGGAGCGGCGTTGCCGAGTGAAGATTTACAAGATTTGGTCGCTTCTAATGATACGGGTGGGCGAAGCCCAACGGGTGCGACAAAAAAAGTGATTGTATGGACGGCGATTATTTGGTCAATTTTCCAGATTTATTACGCTTCGCCTTTGCCGTTTATGTTGCAAAATATGCTTAATAGTATGGGGATTCATAGTTTAAATGTGGTGGTTGACGATACGCGGGCGCGGTCGATTCATTTGTCTTTTGCAATTTTTTTGGCTTTTTTATCTTATCCTGCATTTAAGCATTCCCCTAAATACCGCGTGCCAGCTTTTGATTGGCTATTGGCGGTGGTGGGTGCTTTTTTGGCGTCTTATTATTTGTTTTTTTATGGTGAGATTGTAAAAAGAGTGGGAGCGCCTAATCTTCAAGATATCGTGGTAGGTTGTATGGGGATTGTGTTGCTTTTGGAGGCAACAAGACGCAGTTTGGGATTGCCTTTGGTGCTGATTGCATCAGTGTTTTTAATCTATAACTTTGTTGGACAGTATTTTCCAATGGACTGGATGGTTGCGCATCGTAGTGGCTCGATTAATCAAATTATTAATCAACAATGGATTACTACGGAAGGTGTGTTTGGAGTAGCGCTTGGTGTTTCAACAAAATATGTGTTTTTGTTTGTGTTATTTGGTGCGCTGCTCGATAAGGCAGGCGCGGGAAATTATTTTATTAAAACGGCATTTGCTTATTTGGGGCATTATCGTGGAGGGCCTGCTAAGGCGGCGGTAGTGGCGTCTGGATTAACAGGATTAATCTCTGGCTCTTCTATTGCTAATGTGGTAACGACGGGGACGTTTACTGTGCCGATGATGAAGCGGGTGGGGTTTAGTGCGGAGAAAGCAGGTGCCGTTGAGGTGGCGTCTTCAGTTAACGGACAGATTATGCCGCCAGTGATGGGGGCGGCGGCTTTTTTGATGATTGAATATGTCAATATGCCATACAATGAATTGATTAAACATGCTTTTTTACCCGCGGTTATTTCATATATTGCGCTGGTGTATATCGTGCATTTAGAGGCGTGTAAGCAAAATTTGGTAGGGCTTGAGCGCACGGATCCGCCTAATCCATTGTTGGTTTCTTTATTACGCGCGGTAGGGGCGTTTGTGGTGGTGGGGCTGATTTATTTTGCCGTGAAATATGGTTTGGGTTGGCTTAAGGTGGCGCTACCTGATGCGGCTTTTGTGATTGTGGCGTTGGGGCTGTTGGCGGTCTATGGGTTGCTAATTTATCGGGTGTCTCAGTTTGAAGATTTGAAAATGGATGATGCCAATGAAGAGATGGTGAAATTGCCATCGGTACGTCCAACGGTGAATGCAGGATTGCATTATTTATTGCCAGTAGTGGTGTTGATTTGGTGTTTGATGGTTGAGCGCATGTCGCCAGGGCTATCTGCTTTTTGGGGGACAATGGCGCTAATTTTTATCCAATTAACGCAACGTTCTTTATTAGCTTTTTTCCGTAAGCAGTCGGATGTGATTTCTGGTGTGCGCCTAGGATTTCAAGATTTGCTTGAAGGGCTAGAAATGGGTGCGCGTAATATGATTGGTATTGGCATTGCAACGGCAACGGCAGGCATTATTGTAGGCGTTGTGGCACTTACGGGTTTTGGTACTCAATTATCTAATATTATTGAGTTTATTTCTGGCGGGAATCTGTTGATTATGCTGGCGATGGTGGCGGTGTTTAGTTTGATTTTGGGGATGGGATTGCCAACAACAGCAAACTATATTGTGGTGTCGTCGTTAATGGCAGTGGTGATTGTTGAGGTTGGGCGGCAAAATGGTTTGGTTGTGCCGTTAATTGCGGTGCATTTGTTTGTATTTTATTTTGGAATTATGGCAGATGTTACACCACCAGTTGGATTGGCTTCTTTTGCCGCAGCGGCGGTATCAGGTGGTGATCCGATTAAAACTGGCTTAGTGGCATTTTTCTATAGTTTGCGTACAGCGTTATTGCCTTTCCTGTTTATTTTTAACACGGATTTATTGTTAATTGATGTGGGTTGGTTAAAAGGTATTTTGACGTTTGTGGTGGCGACCATTGCAATTTTGGCCTTTACTGCTGCAACCATGGGATGGTTTTTTGCTAAAAATAAATGGTGGGAGATGCCCATTTTATTATTAGCAACCTTTATGTTATTCCGCCCAGGATTTTTCATGGATTATGTCTCGCCAAGCACTCAAGAAGTCTTGCCGCGCCATTTTGTTGAAAAGATTGGACAAGCACCAGTTGGCGATGATTTTATGTTATTTGTACGCGGACTTAATCCTTATGGTAAGGAGATTACGTTTTATGCGCGTGTGCCAATTGCTGAAGGTACAAGTGGTCAAGAGCGGTTGGATAATATGGGAATGACGATTATTCAAACTGGCAATATGATTGAGTTTGAAGGGCGTCAGTTAGAGGAATGGCTCATTGACGATGTGGCGTTAGGTTCGGTGGCTGCTAATGCTGGATTGGATTGGGATCAAACCATTTTGAGTGCCTCTTTGCCTCGCCATGGGAATTGGGCAAAAGAATGGATGTTTATCCCGGGTTTGATGCTTTTGGCCGTAGTGGCATGGCGGCAAATTAGGCGTCGACGTTTGACAGATCATTTATCAGTGGAGAAAGCGTATGTTTCGTAAAATTATGATTGCAGTGGATGTTGAACATGAACAATTTTCAGAAAAAGCGGTGCAAGTGGCGCTGGAAATTGGTGGACAGACTGAGAATGTGGTCTATCAAATGATTGCGGTTATCCAACCTGTAGGCGCTGGATTTGTATCCTCTTTCTTGCCCAAAGACTATGATAAAAAAATAGCAGAGAAAGCTAAGGCTGCGCTAAAAAGCTTTACGAAAAAACATTTTCCTGAAGGCGTTCAGGTAAAGCATATTGTGGCAATGGGAACAATCTATGAGGAAATTAACCGCATTGCGCGTGAGCAAAATTCAGAGTTGGTTATTGTCGCTTCGAGTAAACCCAATACAAAAGGCTTGGGCCCAAATGCAGCGCGAGTGGCAAGATATTGCGACAAGCCAGTGTTGATTATTCGTTAAGCTGCGGCGTGGTTATGATGAGATGATTTTTTATTGGATGGGTTTGTCGTATTTGCTTTATTTCGTTATGAAATTTTGAGAATTAGGCAAAATTGATATAAAGTAGCGTCTTTATAAATATTAGTTGTTTTGATTTTGTTTTAACTGGTTAAGGAGTATTTGATGATTAAACGTAAAGTTTCACTGGCATTGGCTGTTGCTGTAGCGGTATCTGCGCAAGCGCAACAAAGTGAACAATCCACTGTAGAGCAGGCGGTTAACAATGCGTTGACGCTGAGCTTGCCACAGGCAAGAGGTGGTGAGTGTCAGGCTTTAGTTGTTGTGCCTGCACAATTTGAAAGACGCACTGAGCAAGTGGTGGTTAAAGAGGCTTCTCAAACTATTGAAATTATTCCTGCAGAATATGAGTGGGTGGAAGAAGAGGTAATGATTAAGCCTGCTGGGGTTGAATTGCGCGTGGTGCCAGCAACTTATAAAACTGTGCAGGAAGAAATTGAAGTAGAGCCTGCAAGTGTTGGTAAGGAAGTTATTCCACCTCAATATGTTGAGGTGGAAGATGAAGTGGTGGCGCGTCCTGCTTATTTATCTGGTACAAGCGAAGGCTCTAATCGCCAAATTCAATCGGTTAGTGAGGTTATGCGAATTGGAGAGGTGCCTGCAGAATATGAAACTGTAACTAAGCGCGTGGTGCAAGAGCAGGCTCAAGTGAGAGAAATGCCTATTGAAGCGGTTTATGTCACCATTGAAAAACAAGTTCTTGACCAAGAGGCGACGGTTGAAGAAGTGCCTGTTGAGGCGCAATATCAAACGGTGCGGGTGAAAAAATTGGTTAAAGAAGCTGAAGAGAGAATGATTGAAATTCCTGCTGAATATGCTGAGATTACGGTATATGAGAAAGTAGCAGATGCTCAAGCACGTTGGGAGCCTGTATTGTGTACGGCGAATATCAACAAAGCAACGATTGAACAATTACAGCAGGCGCTTAATCGCGAAGGTTATAATGTAGGCGCGGTTGATGGCGCACTTGGTCCATCCACTTTAACTGCGGTTGAAGCTTATCAGCGCGCTAATAATTTATCTGTAGGCGGTGTGACGTTTGAAACGTTGCGTGCTTTAGGCGTTCAATAATATATTGATTCAGCCGTTGTATTTAAAAAGGAAGGTTTGCGCCTTCCTTTTTTGTATTAAGTGATGGGGAAGGAGTGTTGAATAAATGAAATACGAACTTTTACAACAAGATGGGCAGGCGCGTCGTGGGAGAATTTCTTTTGCATCTGGTCAGGTGATTGAAACCCCTATTTTTATGCCAGTGGGGACGCTTGGCACAGTGAAGGGCGTATCCCCTGAGGAACTCAAAGCATTGGGGGCAGAAATTATTTTAGGCAATACTTTCCACTTAATGCTAAGACCAGGTGAGGATATCGTGGCAGCTCATGGCGGTTTGCATCAGTTTATGTATTGGGATAAGCCAATATTAACGGATTCTGGTGGTTTTCAGGTCTTTAGTTTGGCAAAAATCCGCAAAATTACTGAGGAGGGTGTGCATTTTCGTTCGCCAATTGATGGCAGTCGGGTGTTTCTAACACCTGAGCGTTCAATTGCGGTACAACATGCATTAAACAGCAATATTATTATGCAGTTTGATGAATGTACGCCTTATCCAGCAACTTTTGCGCAGGCGGCAAGTTCTATGCGGATGTCGTTGCGTTGGGCAAAGCGCTGTAAGGTGGCGCATGGTGAGCATCACAATCATTTGTTTGGTATTGTTCAAGGTGGGGTCTATCCACAGTTGCGTCAGGAATCAGCTCAGGCATTGGTTGAGTTGGATTTGCCAGGGTATGCGGTTGGTGGATTGGCAGTAGGGGAGAGTGCGCAGGAGCGGGAGGATACGTTAGAGCATACGTTACCGCATTTACCTAGCGATAAGCCACGTTATTTAATGGGAGTGGGAAAACCTCAAGATATTGTTGAGGCGGTTTGTCGTGGTATTGATATGTTTGATTGTGTGATGCCAACCCGCAATGCGCGCAATGGCTATTTATTTACCAAATATGGGGTGTTGAAGTTGCGCAATAGTCGTTTTAAAAATGATTTGCGTCCAATTGAAGAGGATTGTGATTGCTATACTTGTCAGCATTATTCGCGTGCTTATTTGCATCATTTAGATAAAACAAATGAAATGCTGGGGGCGCGTCTTAATAGCATTCATAACTTGCGCTATTATTTGCGTTTGGTGCATCAGTTGCGCGCAGCCATTGAGACAAAAACACTCCATGCATTTAAAAAGCAATTTTATGAGTGGCAGGCGCAAGGTGTGGATTAGTTGCATAGATACCACAAAATTACTCATTAGGGCGTAGTTTTTGCTATACTCGCGCCCTTTGGATGTTTGGATAATTTAGGAGAGGTTATGTTATTCATTGAACAAGCTTATGCTCAAGCAGCCCCAGGTCAAGCAAGCGCAGGTGGTGGGATGTTGCAGTTGGTGATGATGGTGGGAATTTTTGCCATTATGTGGTTTTTTATGATTGCGCCTCAGCGTAAGCGTATGAAAGAGCATAAGGCGATGGTTGCTGCGTTAAAAAAAGGTGATGAGGTCATCACTGGAGGCGGTTTGATGGGGCGTGTGGTAGCACTAGATGAATACGCTATTGATTTGGAAATTGCGCGCAATACGGTGGTACGTTTGCAACGTCAGTTTGTTACCCAAGTATTACCAAAAGGAAGCTTAAAAGGCAATCTAGGCGAACAAGTAGCGGCTAATGATGTTACGCGAGATGAATAGATTTGCCGTGTAAAGAGTATGACGCGCCGCTGAGTTGCGTTGTTGTTTGTTCAATATGGCATCAGCTAGGCTGGTGCTTTTTTAAGTTTAGGAAGAAGTGGTTATGTCTAAGCCCTTTGCTAGTTGGAAATATATGGTGATTGCTGTGTTGATGGTGGTGGGGCTTTTATTAGCTTTGCCCAATTGGTATGGCAAAAGTCCAGCGGTACAAATGCAGTTTGCTGACGCGCAAGCAGCGCAGGCAGCATTGCCAAAGGTGGAGCAATTATTAAAAGAGCATGATGCGGATTATCGCAAAATTGCTGTATCTGAGCGCAGTGTGGAGATTTTATTTGCACAAACTCAAGCTCAGCTAGAGAGTAAGGATTGGCTAGCAGAGGCTTTTCCTGATACGACGGTTGCTATTAATTTGCTGTCCAATACCCCTGATTGGATGCAATCTTTTGGATTATCCCCAATGAATTTAGGTTTGGATTTGCGCGGTGGTGTGTCATTTTTATTGCAAGTCGATAGTAATGAATTATTTCAACGTCGCAGTGAAAATCTAGCTGATTTGGTGGTTTCTACTTTAAAAGATCATGATTTGAGCTATCAGTCTATTGAGCATGCCGATCAAGGAGGGGCGGTAGTCTATTTTGATACTGCTGCAGCGCGTGATTTGGCGCTTAATGAATTGTTTCGCGTATTGCCTAATGATATACAGCGCATTAATGTCAGCGATGGTGAGCAAGAAGGGGTGCGCCTTGTCCCAACCGAAGAGGGTATTGCCGCGGCAAAAGACGCGCAGCCGAGCAAAATCGGATACGCATGGCTGGACGTGTTGATAGCTTAGGCGTAGCAGAGCCATCCATTCAAGTTGTAGGCGATGATAGGATTTTAGTGCAATTGCCTGGGATTCAAGATACAGCGCGTGCTAAAGAATTGTTAGGCTCAACGGCAACACTTGAGTTTTATATTGTCGATGAAACAGCCGATGTGATGCAGGCAGCGCGGAGTCGTCGCGCACCTTTTGGCAGTAAATTAGCCTACTTTGAAGATGGAACTCCAATTGTATTAAAGCGTCGCGTGGTGATGAGTGGAGAACATATTGTCGATGCTAGCGCAGGTTTTGGACAACACAGCTCACAACCGCAGGTCAATGTAGTGTTGGATTCAGCAGGTGGCGCGCAAATGGCGCAGATTACGCGTGAGAATTTGCAAAAACCGATGGCGACCATGTATGTTGAATATTTGCCTGTAACACGTAAAGATGCCAATGGTGAGCTTGTTACCGAGGTGGAGAAAAGAGAAACAGTAGTCAATTCAGCCACCATTCAGGGTCAGTTTAGCTCTAATTTTCAAATTACGGGTGTAGCGCCTATGTCGCGTGCGCAGAGTTTGGCTTCTACTTTGCGCGCAGGGTCGTTGGTTGCCCCTGTCTATATTATTGAAGAGCGCACCATTGGCCCAAGTGCTGGGAAACAAAATATTGAGCAAGGTTTAAATGCCTCAATATTGGGATTGATGTTGGTGGCGATATTTATGCTGTTGTATTACCGCAAGTTGGGATTTTTTGCTGATATTGCTTTGGCAGGGAATGTCGTTTTGTTGGTGGGTTTGATGTCGCTATTAGGCGCAACGCTTACCTTACCCGGTATAGCAGGATTATTCTAACGCTTGGAATGGCGGTAGATGCTAACGTTTTGATTTATGAGCGTATCCGTGAAGAATTACAACAAAGTTCCGATGTGAAACAGGCGGTAAGAGCAGGTTTTGATAATGCTTTGTCGACAATTGTAGATGCTAATATTACGACTTTGATTGTCGCGATATTATTATTTAGCTTTGGCGCAGGCCCGATTAAAGGATTTGCGGTAACCTTATCTGTGGGCATCATTACATCGATGTTTACCGCCATTTATGTAACTAGGGCGCTAATTGAATTCTTTTTATTGCGCAAAAAACAAGCAAAATTAAATATGTGAGAATGAACAATGAAATTTAACTTACCCTATGTGCGGTTCATGAATTATGGGCAGAAAGGCTTGTGGTTTTCTTTGGCTTTGACGCTTGTCTGTTTGGTTTTAATCTTCGTTCGTGGGTTTAATTTTGGTTTGGAATTTACAGGCGGTGCAACCGTTGAGGTGAAATATCCTCAGGCGGTGAGTATTGCTGAGATTCGACAGAAAATTAGAGAAGTGCATCCCAATGCAACAGTGATTCAATATGGCTCTTCGCAAGACATACAAGTGCGATTTTCAGAGCTGGAAGGGCGTGATACCAATATGTTAATGCAAGATATTATCGCCACTTTGCAATCGGTAGATGAAAATGTAGTGGTTTCTGGACAGTCTAAAATTGGTGGACAATACAAAGAAGAACTTATTGAAAAAGGTATTACCGCTTTGGTGCTAGCAACTGTAGGAATGATTATTTATTTAGGTATTCGATTTGAATGGAAATTTGCTATTGGCGCGGTATTGGCGCAATTGCATGATGTGATTGTAACAGCAGGTGTTTTTTCATTGATGCAATGGCCGTTTGATTTAACGGTATTAGCAGCGCTTCTAGCAGTTTTGGGATATTCAGTTAATGATACGGTGGTAGTCTATGATCGCATTCGTGAGAACTTCTTGAAAATGCCAGCACAAGCGCCTAAAGATATTATTGATATTGCTATTAATCAAACCTTAGCGCGTACCATCGTTACAGGTTTAACAACCTTGCTTGCGGTGCTTGCGTTATTGTTTTTTGGTGGGGAAACGTTATTTGGGTTTGCTGCGGCGATGATTTTTGGCGTAATATTTGGAACATATTCTTCTATTTTAGTTGCGAGCGCTTTAGTAGCACGTCTAGGTGTTAAACATGAGGATTTAATTCCCAAACCCAAAGAAGAAATTGACGATATGCCCTAATTTATAAAGTGATATTACGAGTGCAATGGTTATATAATGCGTTTTAATTATGGGCATTTAGCGCTTCTTGTAACGGCGGTGTTGTTTGGGTTGGCATTTATCTTTCAGCGTCATGGCGCGCAGTTTGTTAATCCCTTATGGTTTACTGCATGGCGTTTTCTATTTGCAGCGGTAACGCTTTCTTTTATCTGGCTTGCACAGCATTACATGTATCCATTAGCTCATTATGGGCGCTGGGGCTTTTATGGCGCGGTGAGTGGGATTTTAATGTTTGGCGGTATGATTGCCCAGCAGTGGGGATTGGGTTATACCACCGCAGGAAAATCAGGTTTTTTGACTGGTCTGTATGTGATTTTAATTCCCATAATATTGGCACTATTTGGGCAAAAAATGTCGCGCCATACTATAGCGGCGGTGGGATTTTCCTGTATAGGATTATGGTGCTTTATAGGGGTATCTGCTGATAATATGCTCTTGGTGTGGAATATTGGCGATTATTTAACTTTATTTGGCACCTTTTTTTGGTCTTTGCAGGTTATCTGGATGGGTATAGCCGTTAGACATGCCAATGTGTTGGCATTTTCAGTGGTGCAACTGTGGACTGTTGCTTTGTTAGCAATAATTGGCGTGGGTGTGGTTGAAGGGATTGAGGCGCTTATAGATTGGTCTGCGCTGAAAATTACTTTTTGGGATATTGCCTATACAGGCTTGGGTTCATCAGCACTGGCATTTTTCTTGCAAGCCGTAGGACAACGCAAAGTCAGTGCAAGTGCTGCAGCGATTTTATTATCTATGGAAGCGGTATTTGCATTGGGATTTGGTTGGTGGTTACTAGATGAACAGATAACGCCTTTAATGTTAAGCGGTTGTGCGATGATGTTTATTGCTATGCTCATCGCACAATTTGAACCGTCGGTTTCTTAGTTTGGTTTATTGGCTCTGTGCATCTTCTCTTAGAGCATAAATGCCTGATAAATGGCGCAAATAGCCATGATAGTCCATGCCACAGCCATAAATATAGCGGTCTGCTACCTCAGTGCCAACAAAATCCACATCAAAATTATCTATTTTGCGTTGATGCCTTTTATTTAGCAGTACGCAAGTTTTAAGGCTAGCGGGTTTTTGTAGGCTCAACTCATCTACAATAGTTTTTAAAGTAATGCCTTCGTCAAAAATATCATCAATCAGTAAAACATGTTCTCCAGAGAGTGAGGCCTGTGGGCGTTTGCACCACTGTAAATCATTGGTGCCTTGGTTGTTGCGATAGCGGGTAGCGTGAATATAATCCATACGATGAAAAAAACTAAGTTTACTAATTAAATGTCCCGCTGGGATTAGGCCGCCGTTCATCACGACAATGACTAAAGGATTTAATTGTGCATAATGCAAATTAAGTTGCGCGGCTAAGCGCTCATAAGCAGCGTTGACCTGCTCACTAGTAATTAAACATTCGGAGTTTTTAAGTACATTCTCTAGCGTTTGATTATCAAGATTGCTCATAGTATTGCCTTGTTATTTAAAAATTAATATTAGATGCTTAATAAGTAAGTGTAACCACATTGGCATTCATAATTTCCCCTACAATATAACCACCACTAACGACCTCACTCACTTCAGCAATAAGATTGTCGCCCCATTTTTGTACTACAAATTTACTTGCTTTGATGACCACGCCACTTTGATAAGCTTCTTTGATTAAATCATAAATCGTTTCATCAGTTTTGCGAGCTGTAGGGATTTTTTCTGCTACTTTGCGAATCGCCAGCTCGCCAGCGCTTCCTGCGAAAATAATTTCGACCTGATAATCCATAGATGCGGCAATGGTTGCGTGATAAATCGGCTCAAGAATTTCGGTACTATTTTGCGGATTTGCATTTAAAATCATGATAACGAGTTTTTCAGCCATAGCGATTCCTAAAATTGGCGCGTTTTAATAAAAAGTGCGATTATACAACACTTGCATAAGTGGCGATAAAAGTGCACAAATAATTCGGCTATTAAACGTTATGTTAAGATATCTTTTTTTAAGATAAAATTTAGGACGAAATCATGGAAATTTTTTGCCAAAAATTACAGCGTATGGGAGAACAACTACCGCGTAAGCCAATTGCTGGTGAGCTGGGTGAGCGTATTTATCAACAGATTAGCCAAGAGGCTTGGCAGTTATGGTTAGCGCAACAAACAATGCTACTAAATGAATATCGTCTATCATCTTTTGAACCAGAAACACAAAAGTTTTTAAGAGAGAAAATGCAAGAATTCTTATTTAATGATGCAAAAGTAAGTCCTGCAGAGTACCAGCCAAAATAAGCTTAAGTGAGAAAATTATTAATAGTTTTAGGCGCATAACGGATGTGCCTAAAACTTAAAATGTATTATTTATTTAATAACAGCATTATTTTTGTTAAGCGCGGCATCTACAGACCAAATGCCACCACCAGCAACAGCTAGATGTAAGAAAATAAATGCATAGAGTGTTGCAGGTTCACCGCCATTTGCAAGTGGGAATAAAGAAAGATACATCATAAAATAACCAACAGCCATCATCCCTGAGGAAAGAAATGCAGCGACACGAGCAAATAATCCGATAATAAGCAAAAATCCTAACACTAATTCTAAGATGGTGCAGCACCAATCATAGAGAAGTAAGAGTCAAAAAAATTAGTATTATCAATTGGGAAAGCAAATGCTTTAGCTGTGCCATGAAGGAAAAAAGAATAACCAGTTACAATACGCACAATTGATAGAACTCTGCTTTGCAATGTTGGAGATACGTTTAACATTTTAAATACCTTTTTAAAAATAGAGAGTGGCAATTACATAGAATATATACTGTCTGCTCAATGTGTCTGCTCAATGGTTTTTATTGCGTTTATGAGTTTTTGTTATTATTGTTGTGAAGAGAATAAAGATAAGAAAAGGTATAAAAATTAAGCAAAAATTTATCCATTCCACTAAGATTAAATTTGGCTCATATTGTTTGAAGCGATGGGCAAGCTGTTTTTGTCAAAAAATTTATGCGTGAATAGCTTTCGTGCTATCGCGCTGATTTTGATATTTTTGTAAATTTTAAATATTTGTATTTTCTTAATTTTTTTTGATAGGAATGTATTTTTTGTATTTTTATGAAAAATAATGTTGACGGCATGGATGAAATACAGTTTAATAGCCGCCTTTCACGGCCAAGTAGCTCAGTCGGTAGAGCAGCGGATTGAAAATCCGCGTGTCGGTGGTTCGATTCCGCCCTTGGCCACCACTCATTTTAACTAGATATTTTAAGAGGTACGGCTATGGCCAGAGTTTGCCAAGTGACTGGTAAAAAGCCAATGGTAGGTAACACCGTTTCCCATGCACAAAACAAAACAAGAAGACGTTTTTTGCCTAATATTCAAGAGCATCGTTTTTGGGTTGAAAGTGAAAATCGTTTTGTAAAATTAAAAGTATCTGCAAATGGCATGCGCATTATTGATAAAAAAGGTATTGATGCCGTTTTATCTGAAATTCGTGCGCGTGGCGAGAAAGTTTAAGGAGTTTAGCGATGGCTAAAAAAAATGCGCGTGAGAAAATCCGTTTGGTTTCTTCAGAAGGAAATGGACATTTTTATACCACGACTAAAAATAAGCGTAATATGCCTGAAAAAATGGAAATCAAAAAATTTGATCCAGTTGCGCGTAAGCATGTAATTTATAAAGAAGCTAAAATCAAATAATATTGAAGCAGCGTCAACAATTTGGCGCTGCTTTTGTTTTAGAAACGGGAAATTTTTAATATTTAAGGTGGTTAAATTATTTTCTGTGATTATTTGGTTATGCAAAACCCGCATTATGCGGGTTTTTTTGCGCATATGGAATTTATAATATAAGTCACTAGAAAATTGATGTTGCATAGATGGTTTGATGTGGCGCTAAATATTGTGCGAGATGTAAAGTATTATGCAGAAGATTTTTGCTATAAAAATGCGCTAAGGAGTTGTGGTACTTATAAAGTGTTGCGCACAGGATTTGTTGTGTAAATGTGAGGTGCGGGCTTAGGCGCTTGGTGGGGGAGTGTGATGGAAATTTTAGACTGAGTGAATATCCTGCTTGAGTTTTGAGTTTTGAGTAAGATTAGATTTTTGCAGTAGTTTGATGAAATGGTGAGAGTGTGTTTAGTCAAAGATTGAAAAATGGATATTAAATATGTTAAGCAATATGTGTAATGTTATTTAAAAATGAAGCGTTTTAAGGCTATGTTTAGAGTAAATATCAATGATGCCGTTGTTGTCTGCTAAAAATGTGGGATATCGCGCTTGGGGTAGGCGTATTTTGGCGCATTGTGATTTGGCGCTGTATGCTAATGAGGTGGCGGCGTTGGTTGGTAGTAATGGGGCTGGAAAAACGACGTTGATGTCTTTATTGGCGGGGCTTAAGTTGGCGCAGGTGGGGACGATTGATTATCATTTTGAGCGTAAGTCTCAGTGGTTAGGATTTTTACCAGATAAAGCGCCGTTGTATCCGTCTATGCGGGTGGGGGAGTTTTTGCGTTATTGTGCTCAGGTTCGTGGGGTGAGGGAGGTGTCGCAGGCGGTTGATTTTGTGGTGGCGCGTTGTCAATTGCAGGCGGTGTTGGGTTTGCGTTGTCAGGCGTTATCACATGGTTATCGTCAACGGGTGGGTTTGGCGCAGGCGTGGATTCATGCGCCACAGATTTTGTTATTAGATGAGCCGACAAATGGTTTGGATGATGGGCAAAAACAGGCGTTGCGTCCGCTTTTGGCGGAAATGGCGCATTCAGCGAGTGTGTTGATGATTTCGCATGATTATGAGGAAATTATTGCAACGGCAAATCGGGTGTATGTTATGCAAGATGGACGTTGTGAGGAATTATTGTTGCCGCCTCGGGAGGGGTTGTGGTGGTTGAGTTTTAAGGAGGTGCCAGCTTCTTTTGTCTTGGAGAAGGTTGTTGATGAGGGGCGTTTTATTGCGGTTTCGGCACAGCGTTATTCATTAGCTAGGCTTTATGAGATTTTAGCCAAGAGAGGGGAGGAGGTTTTGGTGGGGGGGCGCTATCCAGTGGCGGCTTTGCAGGAGAGGATTGCTAATGTGGGCTAAGGAATGGCGAATGCTGATGCTACCTGTGGGGGTTTGGGCGATGGCGTTGGCGTGGTTTGTGTTGGCGCTATTCTTATTGAATTATTTTATAGAATATCAGGCGATTGCGGTTAAGTTGTCTGGGTTGAGTAATCAACGGGGGGCGACGCAGTTGTTGTTAGTGCAGGCGAATCAATTGGTGTTGTATTGGTTGGTTTTATGGAGTTTGTTTTTTGGGGCACGGAGTTTTTCGCTAGAGCGTCAGTGGCATTGTGATTTTTTGTATGTGGGTTCTAGGCGTTTGTTGTGGCAGATTTTGGGGTTTAAAATTGCGACGCTTTTGGGGTCGATGTTGTTGTTGACGTTGCCATTTTGGGTGTTTTTTTTTGTGGCTTTGGGATGCGACGCAGTGGCAGGGGGCGCTGGTGTGGGGGGATTGTGTTGGCGCAGGTGCTGATAATAGGTTATGCGGGGTTGTTGAGTTTGTTGGTGTCGGTGTTATGTGTGCAGGCGTTGACGGCGTCGCTGGTGTTGGCGCTGATTTGGCTGTTTTTGTGGGTGGCGCCAACGTTGATTTCTCAGCCACAAGCGTGGGTGGCGATGTTGCAATGGCTTTCGCCTTTTGAGCATGTTCAGTTGTTAATGCAAGGGGTGGTGCATAGTCAGACGTTGATGTTTGTGCTGGTGCATTGGTTGATTTTTATGACATTATTGCCTATTTATTGGGTAAAGGATTAGAGTTTTGTTGCTAAATTTTATTTATGAATATGGGTTGTTTTTGGCAAAAGCGCTGACGTTTGTGCTGGCGTTTGCTTTGTTGCTGGGATTGATTATGGCATTAAAGCGTTCGCGTCATTTAGACGATGAGGAGGGGCAATTAAAAATTACGTCATTAAATGAATATTATGAGGGGCAAAGAGAGCAAATTTATCAGCAAACTTTAAATAAAAAGGCTTTGAAGACCTATCAAAAAGAGCAAAAGAAAAAGGAGAAGGAGGCGGAGGCTCAAGAGGATAAGGCAGAGCGTCATCGGTTGTTTGTGCTAGATTTTGATGGCGATGTGCAGGCGAGTGCGGTAGAGGATTTGCGGGTGTTTATTTCGGCGATTATTGAATTTGCTCAGGCTGGCGATGAGGTGTTGTTGCGTCTTGAGAGTGGCGGGGGATTTGTGCATGCCTATGGTTTGGCTGCTTCGCAATTATCGCGTTTGCGATCGCATAATATTCGTTTGGTGGTGGCGGTGGATAAGGTGGCGGCAAGCGGGGGTTATATGATGGCGTGTATGGCTGATGAGTTGCATGCGGCGCCGTTTGCTATTATTGGCTCGATTGGGGTGATTGGGGCATTGCCTAATTTTCATGAGTTGTTGAAAAAAAATGCCATTGAGTATGAGGAGCATACTGCTGGTAAATATAAACGCAGTTTGACGATGTTTGGCGAAAATACACAGGAAGACCGTGAGCAGTTTCGGCGTGAGTTGCTTATTACGCATGAGTTGTTTAAGGCGCATATTGCAAAGGTGCGCCCTCATTTGGATGTGGAAGCGGTGGCAACGGGTGAGACGTGGTATGGGGTACAGGCGGTTGAAAAGGGGTTGATTGATGCGGTGGGAATGAGTGATGATTTTATTTTAAATCGTTTGCAGACGCATCAGGTGCTGTTGTTGGAGCAGGCGGTAGAGGAGTCATTTTTGGATAAAATCAAAGATAGATTTTTAGGTAAGGCGCGCTTGTCATCGCTGTTTAAAACGTTTATTCAATAATCACCGGGGAAATTATGACGATTCAATCTTTAAAACCACAATCACTTTGGCGGTATTTTCACGCATTAACGCAAATTCCACGTCCTTCTTTTGAGGAGGAGGCGGTGCGCGCTTATGTCTTGGCGCAGGCGCAAGAATTAGGCTTGCAGGCTGAGCAAGATGAGGTGGGTAATATTTTGGTAAAAAAACCAGCTACGGCAGGATATGAGCAGGCAGTTGGGGTAATTTTGCAGGCGCACTTGGATATGGTGGCGCAAAAAAATAATGACACAGTGCATGATTTTTCTAAAGATCCAATTAAAACGCGTATTGAAGAAGGCTGGGTTTATGCTACTGGAACAACGCTAGGCGCTGATAATGGTATTGGTGTGGCAGCAATTTTGGCGGTGTTAGCAGATACTTCATTGACACATGGCCCGCTAGAGGCGCTATTTACCGCCACGGAAGAAACGGGCATGGTAGGGGCTAAAGGGTTGCGTGCAAATTGGCTCTCTGGTGATGTGTTGTTGAATTTGGATGCTGAGGAAGAAGGCGAGTTGTATATTGGTTGTGCAGGCGGGGTGGATGGAAGTTTTGCTTTGACGCTTCAAGCGCAATCAGCGCCCAAGGCGCAGGCGTATCGTTTAACGGTGAAGGGGTTGCGTGGCGGACATTCGGGCATGGATATTGGCAAAATGCGTGGTAATGCGAATAAATTATTAGCCTTATTGCTAGATGCGCTTTTACAACAACAGCCATTGAATCTGCATTCTTTTCAAGGTGGAAGTTTGCGCAATGCAATCCCGCGAGAGGCGCAAGCAGTATTTGCTAGCGCGCTTGATTATGCCCAAATTGAGCAACAATTAGCACAAACGCATCAAGCATTATTGCGCACTTTAGCGCTAGAAGACCGAGGATTGATTTACATCTTAGAAACACTTGAACCGCAGGCGGTGCAGGGAGATTGGGTGAGCGCAGAGGATAGCGCTAAAGTATTGGCACTTATTGATGCGTTGCCACATGGTGTAGAGGCGATGGATGCAGAGATTAGCGGACAAGTTGCTACCTCAGTCAATTTAGCACAGGTGCAGATGGAACCGACCGCTTTGTCTATTCATACGTTGTTGCGCTCAGCCGATGATAAGGCGCGAGATAGATTGGCACGGCGTATGGCGCAAATTGTAACCTTAGCAGGTGGATTAAGTGAATTTAGTGAAGAATATTCTGGTTGGTTGCCAGAGCCTAAGGCGCGAATTAATGAAATTATGCAACAAACGGGTGAAGCGCAGTTTGGTAAGCGTCCAACTTTATCCAGCATTCATGCAGGATTAGAATGCGGTATTTTGGCGAATAATTATCCACATTGGCAGATGATTTCTTTTGGCCCAACCATTGAAATGCCTCATTCTCCTGAGGAACGCGTGGAAATTGCATCAGTTGAGCGATTTTATCAGTGGCTATGCACAAGTTTGCAAGTATTGGCAAAAGAACCGCGGACTTAAGTGCTGAGGATAGGTGCGCGCTATTGAGAAATCATGCGCTAGGGGATTGCTGTTTTATTCCTCATTTGCACAATCCCTTAATTTAGCGCGCCTCATTGCTCATCTATAATATTTGATTTGGGGGATGTCTCACGCATAAACAATAAGATTAGGGCGCTTTTATTTTTGATAAATTTACGTCCATTGTGCTCACAACGCTGGAGGATTTTTCGTTATCAAGAATAACCATATTTGTAGCGGGGTTTGCAGGGTAAATTATTTCCCTATGCTGACATCATTTGGCGATAGCGGTATAGCAAAAGCGGTGATTTAATTCTAAATTCTTTATTCTCTAATTATTTACTAGGAATTTACTAGGAGCAAAGGTCAGATAATTTTGTGGATTAAAAAAGGAGCATTAAGCTCCTTTTATATTTAGCGTTGTCAGTAGGGCGTTAGCGCTTGACTAACCATAGACCAAGTGCGCACAGGACCTGAATCAACATGAATAAAGTTTGAGCCACGATAAACGCCAACCCCACCGCCACTGAGTGTGAGCGCCATAGCTTTTAAATCGCGTGCGTTAAATCCCGAAATGGAAATATCTGCTGCTTTGGCTTTGAGATGATAGCTTTGCTTGGCGACATTGTTGGAATGATTCGCTAGCATGGCATTGGTTTTTGGGGTGCGATACCCGCTGTGGAGGTTGATGGTGCGATTTTGTCCAACATTGGCTTGCATATAGTGCAAGATGTTTAATAAATCGATGTCAACCGTGCGGGTTTCGTTTTCTCTAAAATCACGAAAAAACCAACTGATTTGCTCCATAACAGGCTGGATATAGCCATAATCAGGTGTCCAAAATACGGTGCGGATGTTTTCACCTGTATGGGGATTACTCATGCGGATAATGCGCTCACGAGAGACGGCGGCTGTCGCCCATTGTGCGGGTAGTAATAATCCAGCGGTGCCAATGGCTGCTCTTTTTATAAAGGTTCGTCGATGATGTTTGCTGCAGCAGGGGCAATCGTGTTGGTGTTCAAAATCATTTAAGCTGACGGGTGTATGTTTGTGGTGGGTCATAGTAATACGGTTATGTTATGTTTGAATTTAAAATAAAAAAGCGTTCTTTAACAATTAAAGACGCAGGAAGTCACACTATAATGAATTTGAGAGGTTTTCGCAAGAAAAAAGAGCGGTTAACTTTTATTTTGTCTTTTAAAAACAATGCAATATAAAATTTATCGGGCATAAATTTCAGGCACAAAAAAACGACCGATAAGTCGTTGTTTTGATAGATGTGGTGGCTACGCCTGATTCGAACAGGGGACCCCATCATTATGAGTGATGTGCTCTAACCAGCTGAGCTACGTAGCCACAACAGGCGGCGCATTATGGCGATTTTTATTGAGTGTGTCAATATTTTTGCGCAATTGAGGTGTTTTGCCTGTTTTAAATACAAAAGTGCGTTATTTTAGGCGATGGGCTAGAATGACGCACTTTTGTGATTTTGCGCGTTGCGTTGGGTTTGGGTTTTTAAGGCGCTGATTTGGAGGTTTGTTGTGGATGTGAGTGCGATTTTAGAGGATTTGAATGAGGCGCAGCGCCAAGCGGTTACGACTTCTGAGCAGGTGGTGCGGGTGATTGCAGGGGCAGGTAGTGGTAAAACGCGGGTATTGGTGCGACGAATGCAATGGTTGATGGCGGTTAATGGGTTATCACCATTTGCGCTGTTAGCGCTAACGTTTACTAATAAGGCGGCGCGTGAGATGAAGGAGCGTTTGGAAAAGGCGCTATCATTTCCGCTTGAGTCTTTATGGATGGGGACGTTTCATAGTATTGGGCATCGGTTGTTGCGTCGTTATGCTGAGCGGATGGGGTGGTCAAAGCAGTTTGTGGTGATGGACTCGCAAGACCAGTTGGCATTGATTAAGCGGTTGATGCGTGCTCAGCAGTGGGATGAGCAGGTGGTGGCGGCAAAGCAGATGATGTGGTTGATTAATCATTTTAAAGATCAAGGGGTGCGCGCTGCGGATGTGGTGATAGGTAAGCATCGCAATGATGTATTGGTGCAGGCGTTTTATGCAGATTATGAGCAGGCGTGTCGTGCGCAGGGGACGATGGATTTTTCGGAGCTGTTGTTGTTGTCGGTGGAGTTGTTGCGTGAGCATGCAGATGTGCGTGAGCGTTATCAGGGGCGTTTTGAGGCGATTTTGGTCGATGAGTTTCAAGATACGAATGCACTTCAGTTTCAGATGGTTGCGTTATTAAAATCAAAACAAGCGCAATTGTTTGTGGTGGGGGATGATGATCAATCCATTTATGCTTGGCGAGGGGCGCAGGTGGAGAATATTTTGTCGTTGGAAAAACATTATCCGCAGTTGTGTTCGTTGCGCTTAGAACAAAACTATCGTTCAACACAAACTATTTTACAAGCTGCTAATGCGGTGATTGCTCAAAATTCGCAACGTTTGGGCAAGACGTTGTGGAGTGCAGGTGAGGTGGGAGAGAAGGTGCGGATTTATCCAGCGGTTAATGAATATGATGAGGCGCGCTTTGTTTGTGAGGAGATTATGCGTTGGCAGCGCGCTGGGGGGCGATTAGATGAGTGTGCAATTTTGTATCGCTCAAATGCGCAGTCTCGGGTATTTGAGGAGATGTTGGTGCAACATCAGATGCCGTATCGGGTTTATGGGGGATTGCGGTTTTTTGAGCGTGCGGAGGTGAAAGATGCGTTGGCTTATTTGCGGTTGGCGTATTTTGCGCAGGATGATGGGGCGTTGGAGCGGGTGATTAATACGCCAGCGCGTGATATTGGCGCGAAAACGTTGGCAAAACTGCGCGAATTGGCAAAAGAGCGTGGGCAGAGTTTGTGGCAGACGCTAAATGAGGCGCAGTTGTCAAAGCACTTTAGCGCACGTGCGGTGAAAGCATTGCAGGGATTTATTTCTGTGGTTATGGCGTTGCAGGAGAAAATTGCTTTATCGCCTTCTCTTGCTGAGGCGTTGCGCTATGTGGTTTATGATACTGGATTGCATGCTATGTATGACAAGGAGGGTAAGGAGGAGGCGTTAATGCGTCAGGAGAATTTGCAGGAATTAATTAGTGCAGGTGAGCATTTTGATTGGCAGGCGGTGGGGGCGGAAAATGAACGCTTGTTGGATTTTTTATCCTTTGCCGCTTTGGATGCTGGTGAGGCGCAGGCACATGCTGGCAGTGATGCGGTGCAGATGATGACGTTGCATACAGCTAAGGGGTTGGAGTTTGATGATGTGTTTTTGGTTGGCGTTGAAGAGGGAATGTTTCCCAGTTATCGGGCTTTGGAGTCAGAGCAAAAGATTGAGGAGGAACGACGGTTGGCGTATGTGGGAATGACGCGCGCGCGCCGTTGTTTGACGCTTTCTTTTGCAGAGATGCGCCGTTTTCAGGGCAAGGAGTTGCGCCCTCAGGCGTCAAGATTTATTTATGAAATTCCGCAGGAATTGACAGATTCAGTGCGCCCTATGGTCTATGCAGGCATTAATAAATCTTTGATTGATAAGCGCAAATCATCTTATGATGAGCGTTTGCCGTATCAACAGGGCGATTCTGTAGAGCATGCGAAATTTGGCGAGGGTTGTGTGTTGGCGCTTGAAGGCGATGGGGAGCATTTGCGAGTGTTGGTGAACTTTGCTCAGGCAGGAGAGAAGTGGCTAGTGGCAGCTTATGCAAAGTTGCAAAAAATTTAGTAGTTGATTTTTTTACTGGGGTTTTATAAGTTTATTTTTTTTAATCAAATAGGAGGGGTTTATGGCTGATAGGCAGATGAGTTGGGTGATGTTGGCGTCGGTAGGGTTAATGTTATTTGCGCTATTTTTTGGGGCAGGGAATTTGATTTTTCCCGCGTTACTTGGTCAACAGGCTGGCATGAACTGGGTGGCAGCAACGGTAGGATTTTTATTGACAGGGGCTGGATTGCCATTATTAGGGGTGGTTGCTATTGGGTTATCTGGTGAGCGCGATGTGCGGGCGCTTGCCTCAAGAGCGCATCCTGTTTTTGGATTGCTTTTTGCTTTTGCGCTTTATTTGACGATTGGGCCTTTATTTGCGCTTCCGCGTACGGCGACGGTGTCCTTTGAGGTGGGGGTAGCGCCACTGTTGCAAGAAGCGCATTTGCGTTGGGCGTTGGCGCTTTTTACACTTGTATTTTTTGCAGTGTCTTTATGGTTGGCACTTTCTCCCAATCGTTTGGTTGACCGCATAGGCAAAATACTCACGCCTTCGTTGTTGTTGTGTATTTTGGTGTTGGTTGCTTTTGCGTGGGTCTCGCCAATGGGTGCGTTACAACAGGGCATTGAAAAATATTCTCAGCATGCGTTGATGGCTGGATTTGTAGAAGGGTATAACACAATGGATGCGTTGGCGTCGTTGGTCTTCGGGGTGATGGTGTTAGAGGCGATTCGTCAAAAGACACAACACCATGCGGCGTTGCGCTTAACTGCCTATGCGGGCATGATTGCAGTGGGGGTGTTGGCGTTAGTGTATACCGCGATTGCTTATTTAGGCGCTTCAAGTGTGGCAGGAATTGGTCTTTTGGATAATGGCGCTAAAGTATTGGCTTTAAGTGCGCAACATTATTTGGGCACTGTGGGAAATATTTTGTTGGCGGTGATTGTGTTGTTGGCTTGTTTGACAACATCGGTTGGGTTAATCACAGCTTGTGCGAGCTTTTTCCAATCTCTTATGCCTCAGGTGAGCTATAAACTTTGGGCGGTCGGGTTAAGCGTATTTTCAGCGGTGGTGGCGAATTGGGGGCTAAGCGCTTTGATTTCTTTTGCTATTCCTGTATTGATGGTGCTCTATCCGTTGACGGTAGTGGTGATTTTATTAACCTTGCTTTCGCCAATCACTGGCAATGGGCGCGCGGTTTACGGCGTAACCATATTATTTACCTTGCCTTTTGCTTTATTAGATGGTTACAACGCGGCTGTAGGGTTGCCTGCTTCGTGGATGACGTGGTTTGGCGCAAACTGGCCTTTGTATACGCTGAATTTAGGTTGGTTATTGCCGGCAGTTGTAGGTTTGGTTTTAGGTTATTTACTCAGTGATAAAAAACGTGTGCACTAGGGGGAATAGATGAATAGCACACAAGGGAGTTTAAAGCACGCGCTCTTATCTTTTGCGGTGTTATTGGTTTTATCAGGTTGTGTGTCCTCGACGGGTTCGAAGACACATTCATTTTTAGCATTAACACCAAAGACAGCACAACTTAATACGGCGCCTAAGGCGCAATCCTTGATGGGGAAGTGAGTTTTGAGCAAGCATTTCAAGCGTTATTATCACGTTCTAAATCGCTAAAAATTAAGCAATTAGCCGCGCAAGCCAGCGCGCTACGAGCACAAGCTGTAAGAGATTTAGACCAACCCATGATTGTTGCTGGTGCCTCTGCTGGGTATTATCAATTAGAGACGCATCTTTCAACGCAGGGCTTGCGGCAGCGCTTGCATGACTATGGCGCAGGATTACTTACGCAATTGCCCGAAGGACTTGGCGCTGAATTGGGCGCTGGGATTGGCGATGGATTGGGGCAACTTTGGCAAATGCAGGTGCCTGAGCAGGTGGGGATACGTCGTGAAGATTTTTTTACTCGTATTAATCTGGGTTTTGTTGCGCCAATCTATAGCGCTGGGCGGATTGAGGCGGTGCAGGATTTCTTAGGAGCACGCGCGCAATTGGATTGGAGTGAGGCGGTGGTGGCGCGGGAGGATGTGTTGCGTCTGTTGGTGAATCGCTATTTTTTAGTGCAATTGGCGCGTAGTGCGGTGGCGGTGCGAGAGGAGGCGTTGGAGGCAACTTTGGCGCATGATTATGCTGCTGAGCGCATGCTGGCGGTGGGGTTAATTGCAAAAGCGCAACGCTTGCAGGGTAAGGTGGCGCTGTCGGAGGCGCGTTTGGCGCTGGAAAAGGCGCGTGATGATTTGCATTTGGCGGAGCAGGCGCTGGCGGCGTTGTTATCGGCAAAGATTAAACCATCAACGGGATTGTTTGTGGATTTTGCGCCATTAGAACCTGTGTATCAATGGCAGGCGCGCGCACGAGCGCACTATCCAGCGTTGCAAAAAATTACGGCAAAGAAAAATCAGGCATTGGCATTAAAGCAATTCAGTGAGGCGAATTGGTCGCCCACATTATCCGCATTTGGTTTGGGCTCTTTGGGCGATGGGGCGCATTCATGGGCTGTAGGTGTGCAGGCGCGCTGGTTGTTGCACTCACCACTGGATAGACAAAAAATGAATGAGGCGGCGGATTTGGCGCTGGAACAGGTTTTTTGGGTTGAGGCGCAGGCGCTGGAGGATGTGGATTTATTGGTGGAGAAAAATTGGCTGGCGCTTTCTCAAGCTCAGCAACGCTTTATCGCGTTAAAAGCAGATGAGGCGCTGGCGTATGAGGCGTTGACACTCACTGAGGCTGGGTTTCGCGAGGGGCTCAATACGGTGATTGAGCTTAATGATGCGCAGGCGCGTGTGGCAAAAATCAAAACACAGCAGATGCAGGCGGCTTATGACTATGTGCAGGCACTGGCTGAGTTACTGGCGGCTACGGGGGATTTAGATAAGATGCAAGAGTATATTGAGCGCGCGGAGGTTCGATTGCCTGTTCAATGGGATAAGGAGTAAGAGATGGCTCAGGCTAGAAAACTCAAACAGGGATTAGGCGTTTTATTGGGGTTGGCGCTTTTGGCGTGGGTAGGGCTGGGGTATTGGCGCGCTTTGACGCCAGAGCCAGTGGTGCTTCAAGGGCAGTTGGAGGTTAAAGAGGTGCGCATTGGCGCGAAAGTGGCTGGGCGCATTGGGGAGATTTTTGTGCGTGAGGGGATTTTTAACGGTGGGGACGCCGATTTTGCGCTTAGATAGTCCTGAGATTGAGGCGAAGGTGGCGCAAGCGCAGGCGGCGCGTGATGCTTCAGTGGCGGTGGCGGATAAGGCGCAGGCAGGCGCGCGGGCGCAGGAGGTGGTGATGGCGCGTGAGCAGATGGAGCGCGCACAAGCTGGGTTTGAGGTGGCGCGTAAATCTAATGCGCGTGTGCAGGCGTTGGTGGCTGAGGGGTTGGTGAGTCAACAAAAGGCAGATGAGGCGCAAGCGCAGTTTGTCAGTGCGCAAAAACAATATCAATCCGCGCAGGCGCAATATAGTTTAGCCAAAGAGGGCGCGCGCATTGAGGATATTGAAGCAGCTAATGCACAGGTGCGATTAAGCGATGCACGGGTGGCTGAAGCGCAGGTGGCAGAACAGGAGAGCCATTTGCAAAGCCCAATTGCTGGTGAGGTGGCGAGTGTGCTGGCGAGTGAGGGGGAGATTGTGGGGCAGGGGATGCCTGTGGTAACGCTGATAGATTTGCATGCGCAACGCTTGGAGTTGAATGTGCGGGAGGATTATTTGCGGTTTTTTGCTTTGGGTGAGGAGTTTGAGGCGAGGATTCCTGCGCTTGAGGATAGGGCGGTGCGTTTTCGCGTTTATGCCAGTTCGGTGTTGCCAAATTTTGCGACGTGGCGCCCAACGCATCAGGCGCAGGGCTATGATAAACGGACGTTTTTGGTTAAGGCGGAACCGCTTACGATAATTGAGGATATGCGCGCTGGGATGAGTGTGTTGGTGCGTTTGCCTGATGAGGCGCTAAGGTGAGTAAGGCGCTGTTGCGCGCGTGGCGCTGGCAGGGGCGGGTGTTGGCAGCGAGTGGGTTTGAGTGGGGGTTGCTAATTGGGTTGCCAGCATTGGCGATTGGCATGATGTGGTGGATTTTTCTAGCGCGCAGGTGCAGGGGTTGGCGGTTGGGGTGATAGATGAGGATGGGTCGTCATTATCGCGGCAGTTGGTGCGGATGGTGGATGCGACGGTGGCGGTGGAGGTGGTTGGCTTTGTTGATAAGCAGGAGGCGGAGGGCGCGTTGCGTCGTGGGGAGGTTTTTGGGGTGGTGTGGATTGCGCGTGGGTTTGAAAGACAGGTGATGCGAGTTGAAGGTGCAGTGGTGTCGCTGTGGGTAAATGCGCAATATGGAACGCATTCAGGGGTGGTTCAGGCGGCGGTGAGTTCGGCAGTGCGCGCGCTTTCAGCTGGAATGGAGGGGCGGTTGCGCTTGTCTTTGGGGGCGTCGGGGACGGTGATGCCGTTGTTGCCTGTAGCGGATATGGCGTTTAATCCTGAGTTGAGTTATCAAAAATTTTTAGCCTCAGGCGTGATTGTGGCGTTGTTGCATATTTTGGCAACGGTGATGGGGGTGGGGGCTGTGGGGTTGGAGTTGCGTCATCGTACGTTGGGGCGGTGGTTTGTTTGGGTGGCTCAGGGGCGTGAGGGGTTTTGGTTGGGGATTTGGGCGTTGATGGGGAATTGACTTGGCAGATGCTGGCGTTGGCGGTGTGGGCGTTAGTGGCGGTGATGTTGATGGCGCAGGGGGCGGGGGTGAGTTTGCAGGCGCTGGTGATGGTGGTGTTGTGTTTGTGGGCGCTGTTGGGGTTGAGTCTGTGGTTGGGGGTGGTGTTGGCGCTGGGGACGTTGTCGATGCGGATGGGGCTTTCTGGTGCTGGGATTTTAACCGCGCCAGCTTTTGCTTTTTCTGGGATAACTTACCCTTTGGCGGCGATGCCTTGGGGGGCTAAGATGGTAGCGATGGGGTTGCCATTAACGCATTATTTGAAGGTTCAGGTGGCGCTTTTGCAGGCAGGTGCGCCACCGATGGTGGCGTTTAAGCCGTTAATCGGCTTATCTGTTGCTGGTGTGGGGTTGATGTTACTTGCTGGGAGGTTGTTGCAACGGGCGTTGCGCTTGCGTTTGCGGTGGGGACGTCGATGAGCAGACAAGAGGGATTTTGGCATTTGGTGTGGCGCTCGTTTAAGGTGATTGTGCGTGATAGGGGGGTGATGTTGATTTTGCTTATCGCGCCGATTTTATATGGGTTGTATTATCCGTGGCCGTATGCTTCGCAGTTAACGCGCAATTTGCCTGTGGCGGTGGTGGATGAGGCGCGAGATGGGTTGTCGCGTCGCTTGGTGTTGATGTTGCAGGCGTCGCCTGTGTTGGCTTTGGAGCAGTCGCTAAGTATAGATGAGGCGGTAGGGGCGCTTCAACGGGGTGAGGTGTTGGCGATTTTGCTGATTCCGCATGATTTGCAACAGCGTGTGTTGGCAGGCGAGTCGGTGCGTTTGCCTATGCAAGGGCATGGGGGGTATGTGTTGGGTGGGAAAAATGCTCAACAGGCGATGGCGGAGGCGATTGGCACTTTATCTGCTGGGATTGAGTTACAACAGTTGGCGCGTATGGGGTTGGGGCGGGCGACGATGGAGGTGGTGCGTGAGCCGTTGGGGTTGGCGGTGCAGACGCTGGGGAATGTGAATGAGGGCTATGGGCAATATGTGGTTTCGGCGGTGGCTTGGTTGATTTTGCAACAGACGTTGTTAATGGCAGCGGCGATGATGGTGGCAACGTGGGCGGAGCGGGGGCAGGCTTTTGCTGGGGTGCGGGTGTGGTTGGCGCGTTTAGTGAGTTTGGCAGGATTGCATGCTGTGGTGTGTTTGGGGTATACGGGTTGGATGTTTGTATTTTGGGGCTATGCGCGCGGGGGGAATGGCTGGGGGTAATGCTGTGTTGATTGCGCTGTTTTCGCCGTGTGTGGCGGCATTGGGGTGTTTGTTTGGGCTGTGGTTTAAAGACCGTGAGCGGACGATGCAATGGTTGATTTTCTCAGCGTTACCGATGTTTTTTGTTAGTGGGTTTTCTTGGCCTGTGGCGCAGTTGCTTGGGTGTTGCAGTGGTTGCGTTGGGGGTTGCCGAGTACGGCGGCGATTCATGCTGGTGTGGGGCTCAATCAGTTGGGTGGGTCGGTAAGTGATTATGGGCGCTATTTTGTGGTGTTGTTGGGGTTGTTGGTGGGGTTTGTTGGGATGTTGTTGTGGGTGGGGCGGGTGCGTAAGCGTTAGGGTTTGGTGTGGGCGGCGGCTTCGGGGCTTTGGTGGTAGGGGTTGGCGCTTTGGGCATGTTGTTTTTGGCGGTCGTCAAAGGCATTTTTTAAGGCGATGAGAAGGGCGTAGGCGATGAATGCTCCTGCTGGGAGTGCTGCGAGTAAAACGCCGTAATCACTTGACCAAATTTCAATTTTAAGGGCGCTGGCGGATGAGCCAAAGAGGCGCTCTGCGCCTGCAAAAAGGCTACCTGTGGCGATGATTTCGCGCATTGAGCCTAAAATGAATAAGACGATGGCAAAGCCTAAACCCATTGCAAATCCATCGAGTGCGGCGTCTTTTAGGGGGTTTTTGATGGCAAAGGCTTCGGCGCGCGCGATGATGGCGCAGTTGGTTACGATAAGGGCGAGGTAGATGCCTAGGGATTGATAGAGTGAATAGGCAAAGGCTTTGATGAGTAGCTCGGCGACGGTTACGGCGCTGGCGATGAGTAGAACGAAGACGGGTATGCGGATTTCTGTGCGAATCCAGTGGCGGCTGGCGCAGACGAGTAGGTTTGAGGTGAGCATGACAAATAAGGTGGCAATGCCTAGCCCAAGGGCGTTAATGGCGTTATTGGAGACGGCTAGCAGGGGGCAAAGTCCGAGGATTTGGACGAGCGCTGGGTTGTTGTGCCAAAGTCCGTTTAGGAGGATTTTTTTATGGTTGGGGGTCATGGGAGGGCTCCGTGTGGGTTTGCCAGTTGTGGGCGATTGTGCCAATTAGGGTGGTTACGGCGCGTGGGGTGATGGTTGCGCCGGTGAAGCTGTCGAATTCTCCGCCGTCTTTGTCAACGGCGAAGTGGGTTTGGGCGATGTTGAGTTGGTTGAAGTTGAGTATCCATGGGGAGATGTTGGTGTCAATTTTATCGCCTAGCCCAGGGGTTTCGCTGTGGCTTAGGGTGCGTGCGCCAAGGAGGGTTTGTTTGTCGGCACTGATGGCAATAAGAAGGGTGATGTTGCCACTGTAGCCTTTAGAGGTGGTGGCTTGGAAAAAATCGATGGGGCGGTTGGCGCTGGCAGGGTAATGTATAACGTTGTGCTTGCCTAGGGTGAGGGGTTGGGCGCTGTCTAGTAATTCGGCGTTTATGGGGTGGTTTGGGGCTAGGGCGCGAAATTGGGCGAGGGTGGCGTTGGTGGTTTGGCGCTCAATGCGTTGTTGCATGCTAAGGTAGATAAGGCTCACTAAGCTGATGCTAATTAGGGCGAAGAGGGCGAGATTGCGGGCGCTTTGTAGGCTTGGATGGTTCATTAGCGGTAGCGGGGTTGGGTTAGGGGGTCAAGGAAGATAACCAGTGCATTGGCAAGTAAGATGGCAAAGGCGAAGCCGTCGGGGAAGTTGCCGAGGTTTCTGATGCAGACGGTGAGTAGTCCGATAAGGAGTCCGTAAATCCAGCGTCCGCGTGGGGTGGTAGCGGCACTGACGGGGTCGGTGGCGATAAAACATGCGCCAAAGAGCTTGCGCCACTGGTTAAGTGTAGGAGGGGCTTAGGTAGTTTTGTGGGTTGATGGCGTAAAAGAGGCTGGCGGTGATGAGGATGCCGAGCAACACAGAGATGATGAGTCGATAGTCGCACAACGTCGCCAAACAAGATAGGCGCCGCCAGTTAGCCATGCGAGGTTAAGGAGATGGGTGGGAGGGGAGATTGGGTAGTCGGGCAATGGGGTTTGTTCGATGCGAAGTGCGCGGCTATGGTCTAAGAGGGTGGCGGCGGTGGTGGCGTCTATGCCAGCATCTAGGGGAAGATGGACGCTCATTTGTGCGGGGAAGCTGAGTAGGAGGAAGGTGTAGCCCAGCATGGCGGGGTTGAAGAGGTTCATGCCAATGCCACCGTATAGGTGTTTGCCAAAGATAAGCGCAAAGGCAATACCGAGGCTAAGGAGCCAAGGTGAGAGGGTAATTGGGGCAGATAGTGCGAGAAGAAAGGCGGTGAGTAAGGCGCTGGCATCGCTTAATGTCTGTAGTTTGCGTGGTTTTTGTCTGATGATGAGCATGAGCGCTTCAACGCTTAAGGCAACTACAGCGCTTAGTGCCAGTTGAAAAAGCCAGCGGCTGCCTTGGTAGTAAAGAAGAAGCTAAGGGCGGGGAGGAGGGCGAGTAGAACTTGCCACATCATGTAGCGAAGGGAAAAGGCGAGGTGAATGAAGGGGGAGCTTTGAAGAGGTGGGGTGGGCATGGTTGGATTGGAATTAGGAAATTAGGCGCTATTGTAGCAAGATTTGCCGATGGGGTTGTTGTATAGTGGGATGATTTTTTATCAGTGAATAGGAGGCGGTATGGCACAAGGGCGAGGAGTGAGTAAAGGGCAGGGGGTGGATTGTCCGCCTTGTCCAGTCTCAGCGCGTTGGTGGGAGCGTTTGGCGTATATTTTGGGGATTGGTTTGGGATCTGGGTTGCCACGTGTTGCCCCTGGGACTTGGGGAAGTTTGGCGGCGTTTGTGTTGGCATGTCCTTTGTTGTTGTATCCGCAAGGGTTTTGGGGGTTGACGATCATGGGAATGGCGGTAGGGGCTTGGGTGTGCGGGAAGACGTCGCAGTTGATGGGGGGGCATGATAATGCGCATATTGTGTTTGATGAATGGGTGGGGATGTGGATTGCGATGTTGCCGTTGACGATGTGCGCGCATGTGGCGGTG
Organism: Rappaport israeli; assembly: GCF_001888055.1. Taxonomy (GTDB): domain Bacteria; phylum Pseudomonadota; class Gammaproteobacteria; order Cardiobacteriales; family Cardiobacteriaceae; genus Rappaport; species Rappaport israeli. Next base: position 3,507 of record NZ_LXHZ01000022.1, on the reverse strand, counting down.
TCTTTGCCTGAGGGGGGAGGATTTCACAATGAGGATTGGTGGGGGCAGATGTTGTGGCTGATGATGCAGGTGTCTTTTGAGAAGGGGATGTGGATGCAGGGGGGGATAGCAGGAGGGTTTTTGTTGTTGCCGTTTGTGTTGTTTCGTTTGTTTGATGTGTTAAAACCTTTTCCAATTGGTTGGGCTGATCGGCGTGTGGGTGGGGGGCTTGGAATTTTGTTAGATGATGTGTTGGCTGGGGTGATGGCGGCGGTTTTATATAGCTGTTGGCGTTAGGATGGTTTTTTATAGTGGTGGGTAGGCTCTGGGGTGGGGGTGAAAATGGGTTGTGTTAGATAGAGAGATGGTTTAAGCGTTAATTTTTTGTTAATCTACCGTTTGATATTTTTTCATAGGAGATTGTGATGACTTTTAATATTAATACGGATTTTCCTTCAGTTGAGCATTTACGTCAGCAGGCAAAAAAGCGTATGCCACGCTTTGCTTATGATTATTTGATTGAGGGCTGTAATGACGATATCAATGTAGATAAAAATACCAGTGAATTGCGTCAAATTGAGTTGATGCCGCAGTATTTAAATGATCAGTTGTCTGTCTCGCTTACGCAGTCGCTTTTTGGTAAAACGTATGATGTGCCATTTGGGATTACAGCGGTGGGGTTGCAGTCGCTAATGTGGCCAAAAACGGCGGAATATTTGGCGAAAACCTCTGTGGATTACAATATTCCTTTTATGCTCTCAACGGTTACAACGATTTCAATTGAAGAGACAGCAAAAATTACAAATGGGAATTTTTGGTTTCAGTTGTATCACCCTGCAAAGGAGGAGATTCGCGACGATATCTTAAAAAGAGCGCATGATAATGGTTGTGAGGTGTTGGTGTTGTTATCCGATGTGCCGAGTTTTGGCTATCGTCCGCGGGATATTTACAATGGTTTGGGGATGCCGCCTAAGATGATGTTGCGTAATATTTTTGAGGCAATGCGTTGTCCGACGTGGGCATTTGAAACGCTTTTAAATGGTGGGATGCCACGCTTTAAGACGATGGAAAAATATATGCCTGAGGGAATGGATTTGCGTCGGTTAGGGGTGTTTATGGATGAGACGTTTGATGGGCGCTTGACGTGCGACCGTGTAAAAGCATTACAAGATAAATGGCCAGGTAAGATTGTGATTAAGGGCATTGCAAGCGTGGAAGATGCCGCTAAGGCGGCTGATTTGGGCGTAGATGGCATTATTGTTTCTAATCATGGTGGGCGTCAGTTGGATGCTGGCCCTTCAACGATTAAGACGCTTACGCCCATTGTAGAAGAATTTAAAGGCAAATTTAGCATTATGATGGATAGCGGAATGCGCACAGGCCCTGATATTGCGCGTGCATTAGCAGCGGGTGCGGAATTTGTGTTTTTGGGGCGTCCGTTTATGTATGGCACAGGCGCTTTAGGCAGTGAGGGGGGAGACCAAGTTGCAGCGATTTTAAAACGCGAATTTCAGCAGGTGATGGAGCAGCTCAATTGTCCAACGGTGAATGATTTACAAAATTTCTTGATTAAGGAGACCTTGCCGCGTTAACAATGATAGTTTGATGATTTTATAATTTATTAAATAATACAATTACTAATGGAGGATTTTATGGCGTTGTTACTCAGCGTGCTACCAATTGCGTTATTGATTTATCTGATGGTTAAACCTAAGGGCTGGCCGTCGTATGTGGCGTTACCAGCGATTGCGCTTTTGGTGTATGTGTTGCAGTTGGGCTATTTTTCTAATGCGTTTATGGTGCTTAATGCCAATGTATTGGCTGGAATGATCGCAACGCTTACGCCAATTACAATTATTTTTGGGGCGGTATTGTTTAATCAAATGATGGCGGCCTCGGGCAATATTTCGGTGTTACAACGTTGGTTGGGCAATATTAGTCCAAATCCTGTGGCGCAGTTGATGATTATTGGCTGGGCTTTTGCTTTTATGATTGAGGGCGCAAGTGGCTTTGGGACACCAACGGCAATTGCTGCTCCTATTTTAATGTCGCTGGGTTATCCGCCTTTTAAGGTGGCGGTGTTTACTTTGGTGATGAATAGTGTGCCAGTGTCGTTTGGGGCGGTGGGAACGCCGACGTGGTTTGGCTTTGAGCCGTTGAAATTATCTGAGGCGGTTATTTTAGAGGTGGGGCAATTATCGGCGCTCATTCACTTTGTAGCGGCGTTGGTGATTGCGCCGTTGGCTTTAACTTTAATTGTCAGTTGGCAGAGTGTGAAGCGCAATTGGTTGTATGTGTATTTGAGTGTGTTGGCGTGTACGGTGCCCTATTATCTTTTAGCGCAGGTCAATTATGAATTTCCTTCTTTGGTGGGTGGGGCGATTGGTTTGCTTTTATCGGTGGTGCTTGCCAATAAAGGGGTTGGGCTTGAGCGCATTGAGCGTGCCTCAGAACAACCTGTTGATTTTGCTGTGGTAATGCGAGCATTATTGCCGATTTTTATGTTGATTGTGATTTTAGTGGTCACGCGCATTCCACAATTAGGCATTAAGGGATTACTCATAGATGTCACGCGTTGGTTTGCGCTTAATTTAGGCGCTTTGGGGCAGATTGAAGTGAGTCAATCTTTGATTGTGGTTTGGAAAGATATTTTATCGCAGGGCGTGAGCGCAGATTATAAAACGCTGTATGTGCCAGCGTTGATTCCTTTTGTGGTGACGGTGGCGGTGTCGGTGTTTATTTATAAGCTACCACGTGGGCAGGCGCGACAAATTTTCTCACAAAGTTTTGCACAGGTGAGAAAACCATTTTTAGCGCTTTTAGGGGCATTAATCATGGTGAAATTGATGTTGGCAGGGGGAGAACGCTCAATGGTAGTTATCATTGGTGAGAGCTTTGCTGGCTTTGCAGGGGATAAATGGACTTATTTTGCCTCTTATTTAGGCGCGATTGGCGCATTTTTCTCAGGCTCAAATACCGTGTCAAACTTAACATTTGGGGGCATTCAGTTGTCTATTGCAGAGGCAACCAGCTTATCTGTGCCGTTAGTATTGGCATTACAATCAGTAGGCGGTGCGATGGGGAATATGGTGTGTTTAAATAATATTATCGCTGTGTGTGGGGTGCTGGATGTGAATAATCAAGAAGGCGCTGTATTGCGTAAGACATTTGCACCAATGCTGGTCTATGGCGTAATTGCGGCTATTGTGGCGGTATTACTACTGGTGATGGGGCGTGTATAGGGGCTAGAGGCTCAATGATTAAAAGCTAAGGTAAAACTAGAAATCAAATCACACGCCTAATTTTGCAAAGTTGTCATTAGATAGAACGCATTTTCCTCATAAATATTTGCATTTATGGGGATTTTTTTATGCGTTGATCAAGTGGGGTCTTTTTTATTTTGTTGACGCGCTTGACGGCGTGCTTGTGCGCGTGCTTTAGCGGCTTCTAAGCGCTGTTGTTGTTCGCTCAGCGCTTTGGATTCTGTGGCTTGCGTTTGTTGCGCCTGTTGCGCTTGCTGCGCTTGCT